>NZ_JBFBJW010000015.1:0-182411 GCF_040686315.1 Micromonospora sp. NPDC085948
GCCGTCGGCACTGCCGAGGGGCTTGCCCAGCAGCAGGCGAACGTACTCCGACCCGATGAATCCGGCTCCGCCGGTGACGAGGATCCTCACGGGTCGGGAAGTGTACGCGAAGTTGGGTGCCCTGCGCGGGGCGCGACCCCCCCGCACATCCTGCTTCTGTGCCGCTAGGCTGCCCCGGTGCGTGGAATCCTACTTGCCGGCGGCACCGGTTCTCGGCTCTGGCCGATCACCCGTGCGGTGTCTAAGCAGCTGATGCCGGTCTTCGACAAGCCGATGGTCTACTACCCGCTCTCCACCCTGGTGATGTCCGGGGTGCGGGAGATCCTGGTGATCACGACCCCGGACGACCAGGACCAGTTCCGTCGGCTGCTCGGCGACGGCAGCCAGTTCGGGCTGCGGCTGGAGTACGTCAGCCAGGAGCGCCCGGAGGGCATCGCGCAGGCCTTCATCCTCGGGGCGGACTTCATCGGCACGGAGTCGGTGGCGCTGATCCTCGGCGACAACATCTTCCACGGTGGTGGTCTGGGCCGGCAGCTCGCGGCCCACGGCGACCCGGTCGGCGGGCGGGTCTTCGCCTACCAGGTGGCCAACCCGCAGGAATACGGTGTGGTCGACTTCGACGACGCCGGTCGGGTGCTCTCGATCGAGGAGAAGCCGGCCCTGCCGAAGTCCCGCTACGCGGTGCCCGGCCTGTACTTCTACGACAACCGGGTCGTGGACATCGCCCGCAAGCTCACCCCGAGCGCCCGCGGCGAGCTGGAGATCACGGCGGTCAACGAGGTGTACCGGGAGACCGGGGAGCTGTCGGTGACGGTGCTGGATCGGGGCACCGCCTGGCTGGACACGGGCACGTTCGCCTCCATGATGCAGGCGGCCGAGTTCGTCCGGGTGGTCGAGGAGCGGCAGGGCCTGAAGATCGGTTGTGTCGAGGAGGTGGCCTGGCGGGCCGGCCTGATCGACGACGACCAGCTGCGCGCGTTGGCCGCGCCGTTGACCAAGAGCGGTTACGGCGACTACCTGCTCGGTCTGCTCGCTGAGCCGAGCGGCCGCCAGGGGGTGGCCTGGTGAAGATCCGGGAGCTGAGCATCGAGGGCGCCTGGGAGATCACCCCCCAGCAGCACGGCGACTCGCGCGGCATGTTCATGGAGTGGTACCGCTTCGACAAGCTCGCCGACGTGGTGGGGCATCCGCTGCGGCTGGCCCAGGCCAATCTGTCGGTCTCCGCCCGTGGCGTGGTGCGCGGCATCCACTTCGCCGACGTTCCGCCGGGGCAGGCCAAGTACGTCACCTGCGTGCGCGGTGCGGTCCTCGACGTCATCGTGGACCTGCGGGTGGGCTCGCCGACCTTCGGCCGTTGGGAGGGCGTCCGGCTGGACGACACCGACCGTCGGGCGGTCTACCTCAGCGAGGGGCTGGGGCACGGTTTCTGCGCGCTCACCGACGACGCCACGTTGAGCTATCTCTGCTCGGCCAGCTACAACCCGACGGGTGAGCACGCGGTGCACCCGCTGGACGAGGAGCTGGGCATCGAGTGGCCCGCCGACGTTCCGTTGCTGTCCGCGCGGGACGACGCGGCGCCGACCCTCGCTCAGGCCCGCGAGAGCGGCCTGCTTCCGGAGTACGACAACTGCCGGCGGTTCGTGGCGAGCCTCGGTCCGGACGGAATGTCGCACTCAACCGGTATGTGACCACCCCCGGGGCACGACCTGTGGTGTGACAGTGACGAACCGGGCCTCCGGGCGGCTAATGTCACACCATGGAGCGGCGAATCTTCGGCCTCGAGACCGAGTACGGCGTCACCTGCACCTATCGCGGGCAGCGGCGGCTGTCCCCGGACGAGGTCGCGCGGTATCTGTTCCGTCGCGTGGTGTCCTGGGGTCGGTCGAGCAACGTCTTTCTGCGTAATGGAGCCCGGCTCTACCTGGACGTCGGGTCGCATCCGGAGTACGCGACACCGGAGTGCGACTCGGTGACCGATCTCGTCGCCCACGACCGGGCTGGCGAGCGGATCCTGGAGGGCCTGCTCGTCGACGCGGAGAAGCGGCTGCACGACGAGGGCATCGCGGGTGAGATCTACCTGTTCAAGAACAACACCGACTCGGCCGGTAACTCGTACGGCTGCCACGAGAACTACCTGGTCTCCCGGCACGGGGAGTTCGGCCGGCTGGCCGACGTACTCATCCCGTTCCTGGTCACCCGGCAGTTGATCTGCGGGGCCGGCAAGGTCCTGCAAACCCCGCGCGGCGCGGTCTACTGCCTGTCGCAGCGGGCCGAACACATCTGGGAGGGCGTCTCCTCGGCGACCACCCGCAGCCGTCCGATCATCAACACCCGTGACGAGCCGCACGCCGACGCCGAGCGCTACCGGCGGCTGCACGTCATCGTCGGCGACTCCAACATGAACGAGGTCACCACGCTGCTCAAGGTCGGCACCGCCGACATCGTGCTGCGGATGATCGAGGCCGGGGTGGTGATGCGCGACCTGTCCCTGGAGAACCCGATCCGGGCGATCCGGGAGGTGTCGCACGACATCACCGGCCGGCGCAAGGTGCGGCTGGCCAACGGCAAGGAGGTCAGCGCCCTGGACATCCAGCAGGAGTACCTGTCCAAGGCGACCGAGTTCGTCGAGCGGCGCGGCGGCGACCAGGCCGCCAAGCGGGTCGTCGAGCTGTGGGGCCGGGTGCTCAGCGCGGTGGAGACCGGTGACCTGGAGCCGGTCTCGCGGGAGATCGACTGGGTCAGCAAGCTGCGGCTGATCGAGCGCTACCAGCGCAAGCACGACCTGCCGCTGTCGCACCCCCGGGTGGCGCAGATGGATCTGGCCTACCACGACGTGCGTCGCGGTCGCGGCCTCTACGGTCTGCTGGAACGGCGTGGCGAGGTCGACCGGGTGGCCACCGACCCGGAGATCTTCGAGGCCAAGGAGACCCCGCCGCAGACCACCCGGGCCCGGCTGCGCGGCGAGTTCATCCGGCACGCCCAGGAGAAGCGGCGGGACTTCACCGTGGACTGGGTGCACCTGAAGCTCAACGACCAGGCGCAGCGCACCGTGCTCTGCAAGGACCCGTTCCGGGCGTACGACGAGCGGGTGGAGCGGCTGATCGCCAGCATGTGACGGGTCTGCCGGCCCCGGCGGTGGTGTCCGCCGACGGGGCCGGCCTACCGGTGGGCGCACCGGCGCGGGCGGCGCGGTGGCCGCTAAGCTGGGTCCGCCATGACGACTTCTGGACCTTCCGACCGCCCTGAGCGCGGCGCCGAGCGGCAGAACTGGGTCGAACGCCGGCGGGAGAAGATCCGCGCCGAGGTCGACCGTAACCGCCGTGGTGAATACACCGTGCCGACGTGGGTGCTGGCGCTGGCGCTGGTGCTCATCGTCGGCGGCTGGCTAACCCTGGTCTTCCTGGCCTAACCCCACCCCACCCCACTCCACCCCGCAATGCTCGCGTTGATCATGGGGTTATTGCCCTGACACGCGAGGCGGCGGGCAATAACCCCATGATCAACGGGGCGGAGGACGGCCGGAGGGCGGGCGGTTAGGGCAGCAGGGTGGCGGCGTGGCGGCCTGCCGCGGCGGCGGCCAGGAAGTACGCGTGGTCGGCGTCGAGACCACGGCCCATCGTGGACAGCGGCACGGCGCTGGCGCGCAGCGCGGCGTCGAGACCGGCGGTGGGCACCCGGACGATCCGGTGCCGGGCGGCGAGGGGGGCCAACGACGCGTCCACCTCGGCCGCGAGGGCCGGGTCCAGGTCGTCGGGCACCACCAGCTCCGCCGGGGCGAGGGCCACCCGGCCGTACGCGGTGAGGCTGTGGTGGGACACGCCCCGGTGCCGGGGGCGGGGGTCGGCGTCGGAGATCCGCAGGGAGCCGACCGGCCGTCCACCCAGGGTGGCGATCGCGTTGACCGCCTCACCGACGGCGACACCGGAGAACCCCCACCGGGTGCCGGTGCCCAGGTTGCCGGGCCCCTGGGCGACGATGGCCAGGTCGGCGTCGAGCACGTGCCGGGCGGCGAGCAGGCCACCGTGCAACGTGGTCGCCTCCAGGTCGCCGCCGAAGGACTGTCCGACGGTGATCGTGCCGGCCAGGTCGGCGCGCAGCCCGGCGAGGGTGCGGGAGAACCAGGCGGGCAGGGCCCCACCATCGGTGAGCAGGTACGCCACCCGCGCCTGCGGGAGGTCGGCCCGGATGCCGGCCAGGATCGCCGGCAGCGCCGAGTGCAGATCGGCGGTGACCACCGGCAGGCCGCCGAGGTCGTCCGCGTCGGCGAGTACCGCGCGGTGCGGGGACGCCTCCTCGTCGACGCCGAGCAGGATCGGCTGCAACGGCGTGTAGCGGGCCTTGACCAGGTGCCCGGCGTCGCGGGTGTCGCCGACCTCCGGCGGGTCCGGCGGCAGTCGGTCCGGCAGGGCCACCACCAGGGCGTACCCGCCGGTGCCCAAACCCATCAGCAGCGCGCCGGCGTTGAGCAGCACCCGGTCGCCGGGCTCGGGTGTGCCGACCAGCTCCGGGTAGGCCAGCGCCCGCATGCGCGTGCCGTCGGGCAGGTCGACGTCGAGTTCCACCGCCCCGGTCCACTGCCGTCGCAGCGTCGCCACCGTCCCCGTACGCCATCGCACCATGACGGGCACGCTAGCCGCGCGGACCCGACGGCCCGCGCCCGGGTACGGCGGTGGTGGCGGATCAGGCCGGTTCGGGGCCGCCGGCGTCCGGGGTCGGCCCGGCCTGGGTGTGTCGGGCGGTGCCGGTGGCCCCCGGCAGTGAGCGGGTGGGGTCGAGAAAGACGAAGCGAATCTCCGGGTACCGCTCGGTGAGCTGTCGCTCGGCCTCGTCGGCGGTGGCCTCGATCTGCGCGCCGGTGGCCTCGTCGCGGAAGTCGACCTTCGCGGCGACCAGGATGTCCTGCGGGCCGAGTTGCATGGTCAACAGGGTGTCGATGCGCTCCACCTCGGGCAGTCCGGCCAGGTCCTGCTCGATCTCGCGGCGCAACCGCTCCGGTACGGCCCGACCGACCAGCAGCGACAGGTTGTTGCCGGCGAGGATCCCGGCGACCGTCAGTAGCAGCAGCCCGATCAGGATCGACGCGACGCCGTCCCACACCTCGTCGCCGGTGGCGTGCGACAGGCCGACGCCGGCCCCGGCGAGCAGCAGACCGATGAGCGCCGCGCTGTCCTCCAGGAAGACCGCCTTGACGGTGGTGTCGGCGGTCAGCCGCAGGAACCGCCGCGGCGTGGTGTGCCAGCGCCGCGCCTCGCGGCGGACCTGCCGTACCGCCCGGGCCAGGGAGATCGACTCGATGACGAACGACACCGCCAGGACGATGTACGAGACCAGGTAGTCGCCGCTGTGCTCGTGCACCAGGATCGTGGTGACGCCGTGGGTGACGGCGAAGCCGGCCCCGGCGACGAAGGTGAACATCGCGGCGAAGAACGCCCAGACGTAGCTCTCCTTGCCGTACCCGAAGGGGTGTCGCTGGTCGGCCGGCCGGGCGCCCCGGCGCAGCGCCTGGAAGAGCAGCACCTCGGTGGTGGTGTCGGCGACCGAGTGGGCGGCCTCGGACAGCATCGCGGCCGATCCGGAGATCAGCCCGGCGATCAGTTTGGCGATCGCGATGGCGAGGTTGGCGACACCCGCGACGACCACCGTGCCGACGCTTTCGCTCTCCGGCCTGGCCTCCGCCTGCGACATCCTGTCCTCCGCTTGCGACATGAGGATCACCCTATGACCGGAAACGGCGAGGCGCTGGGGGAGGCCGGATCCGAACAAGTGTGCGGCACGCCCGCGTGGGTGCACGTCGCGGGCGTGTCGGCTGCTAGCGTCTACCGGGTGTCGCGGACCCGCACCGAACGCCTGGTCAACCTGGTGATCTGTCTGCTGTCCACGCGACGGTTCCTGACCGCCGCGCAGATCGCCGCGACCGTGCCCGGCTACGAGCACGACCCGGACGACGCGCGTGACCACGAGGCGTTCCAACGCAAGTTCGAGCGGGACAAGGCCGAGCTGCGTGAGCTGGGTGTGCCACTGGAGACGGGCACGGCGAGCGCCTTCGACGCCGAGCCGGGTTATCGGATCGCCCACCGCGAGTACGCGCTGCCCGACATCCTGCTGGAGCCCGACGAGGCTGCCGCGGTGGGCATCGCCGCCCGGCTGTGGCAGCACGCCGGGCTGGCCGCCGCCGCGTCGTCCGGGCTGGCCAAGCTGCGCGCCGCCGGGGTGGACGTGGATCCGCAGGCCACCCTGGGCCTGGAGCCGATGGTGACCGTCGATCCGGCGTTCGCGCCGCTGACGGCCGCGGCCCGGGACCGCCGCGAGGTCGGGTTCGACTACCGGGTGCCCGACCGGGACGCGCCCAGCCGGCGGCGGCTGCAACCGTGGGGCGTGGTCTGCTGGCGCGGCCGGTGGTATGTGGTCGGCCACGACCTGGACCGGGCGGCGACCCGCTGCTTCCGGCTGTCCCGGGTGGTCGGCGCGGTCCGGGTGACGGGCGTGCCCGGCGCGTACCAGCCGCCGCCGAACGTCGACCTGATCAGCCACGTGGCCCGCTGGTCGGGTCCGGTGGAGCGCACCGGCCGGGCCACCGTGCTGGCCGCTGCGGGCCGGGCCGCCGGGCTGCGCCGCTGGGCCGTGCAGGTGACGACCGGGCCGGACGGCGACCGCCTGGTCCTGCCGTACGCGGACCCGGACGGGTTGGCCGGCCACCTCGTCGGCTACGGCCCGGACGTGCGGGTGCTCGACCCACCGGAGGTCCGCGACGCGGTCATCCAACGACTCAAGGAGATCGCCGTCCGGCACGACGAACTGGCCGTCACCGGCGGTGCCCGGTGACCCGCCCGGCTGCCCGGGGCGGTTCCCGCACGTCCGCCGACCGGCTGGCCCGCCTGCTCAACCTGGTGCCCTACCTGTTGGCCCGACCCGGCATCGAGATCGCCGAGGCGGCCGGTGACCTGGGTGTCACCGAGCGCCAACTGCGGGAGGACCTGGAGTTGCTCTGGGTGTGCGGGCTGCCCGGTTATGGTCCCGGTGACCTGATCGACATGGCGTTCGACGGTGATCGGGTGACGATCACCTACGACGCCGGCATCGACAGGCCTCTGCGGCTCACCCCGGACGAGGCCCTCGCGCTGGTGGTGGCGTTGCGGATGCTCGCCGAGACGCCCGGGGTGGCCAACCGCGAGGCCGTCGAACGGGCCCTGGCCAAGATCGAGGACGCCGGTGACCTGGTGGGTGCGCCGGTGGCGGTCCGGCTGCCCGGCGACACCCGGCGGGTCGAGGCGCTGCGGGCCGCCGTGGAGGGCGGCCGGGCGCTGCGGATCACCTACTACACCGCCGCCCGGGACGAGACCACCGACCGCGTCATCGACCCCCTGCGGATGCTGATGGTCGGCGGCCGGGCCTACGTGGAGGCGTGGTGCCGGCGCGCGGAGGCGGTCCGCCTGTTCCGGGCCGACCGGATCGACGCGATCACCGAGCTGCCCGAGCCGGCCACCGTCCCGCCGCAGGCCGTTCCGCACGACCTCACCGAGGGTGTCTTCCGCCCCTCGCCGGACCTGCCGCTGATCACGCTGCGCATCGGCCGGAGCGAGCGGTGGATCACCGAATATTATCCGTGCGAGCGGGTCGAGGCCGGTGACGGCGACCAGTGGCTGGTCTCCCTGCGGGTCACCGACCTGGGGTGGGCCCGCCGGTTCGTGCTGGGCCTCGGCCCGGACGCCGTCGTGGTCGCCCCGGCCGAGCTGGCCGAGCAGGTCCGAGCGGCGGCGGCCGCCGCGTTGGACGCCTACGCGGTGCCCGCCCCCGCGGCCGAGCTTCGGGTGCCCGAGGTCGACGCGACGAGCGCGCCGGCGGGCGACCCGGCGGTGGCCGGCCGCACCCAGTAGGCTGACCGCCGTGCTGATCTGGATCGTGCTCGCGGTGGTGCTGCTCCCGCTCGTGGCGCTCGTGCTGGCCGTACGCCCGGTGCTGACCCGGCTGCCTCGGCTGCGCCGCGCCGCGGTGGCGTTGCAGCGACGGGCCGCCGAGGCCGAGGCGCTGCGGGAGACCGCCGAGGTGTTGCAGCAGCGCGCCGAGGATGTCCAACGCCAGCTCGACACCACGTCCCAACGGCTCGCGGTGATCAAGGCCAAGCGGGGCTGATCGCGCCCCGCCGGGCTGGGTGCCCGGCGGCGGTTGACGGATCATCGCGCGTTGGTCAAGACTTCACCCTTCGGGTCGAACCACCCCCACCCGGCGGGTGTCAGGCAGCCGATCCGCACGTACGATGGGCTGCGTACCACCCCTCGGACACAGACCGACTGGAGCTTCTCATGGGTGCCCTCAAGCCGTGGCACATCGCTGTTCTCGTGGTTGTGCTGATCCTGCTCTTCGGGGCGAAGCGGCTTCCCGACGCTGCTCGTTCGCTGGGTCGGTCGCTGCGGATCATCAAGGCCGAGACCAAGAGCCTGCAGGACGACGACCGCGACCTCGCCGAGAAGGCCGACGCGCAGGCTGGCTACCAGCCGTTGCCGCCGCACGCCGGGCAGCAGGCGCCGTACGCCGGGCAGCCGCAGCAGGCGCCGTACCAGCAGGCGCCGACGCAGCAGCCGGTCGTCGACCCGGTGCACCGCGTCCGCGACAACTGACCGAAGGGCCCCACCACCGTGGCCTTCGCACTGCGCAAACGCGGCCCCAAGGCGTTCGAGCGGGCCGCCGATGGCTCGATGACACTCATCGAGCACGTCCGCGAGCTGCGTAATCGTCTGTTCCGCGCATCGTTGGCGATCATGCTCGGCTTCGGCGTGGGCATCTGGCTGGCGAAGCCGGTCCGGATCCTGTTGTCGGAGCCGTACTGCAGCCTCGACGCCTCGCTCGACCCGGTCACCGGGAAGTGCAAGTTCGTCCAGCTCGGTGTCGCGGACGTCTTCCTGCTGAACCTGAAGATCGGTCTGTGGGTGGGCCTGATCATCGCGGCGCCCATCTGGCTCTACCAGCTGTGGGCGTTCATCGCGCCGGGCCTGCACCGGCACGAGCGGCGTTACGCGTACATCTTCACGGCTCTCGCCGCGCCGCTGTTCGCGGCCGGCGCGGTCCTGGCCTTCTTCGTCACCACCAAGGGCCTCGAGTTCCTGCTGAACGTGTCCGGCGACGACATCGCGACGAATCTGGAAGTCACCCGGTACATCTCGTTCGTCACCAACCTGATCCTGCTGTTCGGTGTGGCGTTCGAGTTCCCGCTGATCGTGCTGATGCTCAACTTCGTCGGCCTGGCCAGCGCGAAACGGCTGCTCAGCTGGTGGCGGGTGGCGATCTTCGTGTTCTTCGCCTTCTCCGCCGTGGTCACCCCCACCCCGGATCCGTTCGGGATGACCGCTCTGGCGCTCTGCCTCACCGCGCTCTACTTCGCCGCGGTCGGGGTCGCGTTCATCAACGACCGGCGACGGGGGCGGGGCAAGGAGATCTACGCCGGCATCGACGACGACGAGGTGTCGCCGTTGGAGTTCGACAAGGACCCGGTCGTGGCCGGGCAGCGGGTCGACTCGGCCGCGCCGATCGGCGTACCCGAGCCGGTCGCCGCACCGGCACCGATCGAGCGTCGCTACGACGACATGACCTGACGGCCCCGCGCCGCCCGGTCAGCCGACGCCGTCCCCGTTCCCCGGGGGCGGCGTCGCCGCGTTACCGGTGGTGTCCGCGCCTGCCCCCGGAAAACGGTGGGTGTCCGACCGGTACGGTGCTGCCCGTGACCGCAGACGATCACCTGCCCGGCCCGCCCGCCGGTGCCCCGGCCGACCGCGCCCCGCTCCCCGGTGGCCCCGTGGCGGTGCTCGCCAACCCGACCGCCGGTCGGGGGCGGCACCGGGCCCTGCTGCCCCGGCTGTTGGACGGGCTGGCCGCCGCCGGCCGTCCGGTCCGCGTGCTGTCGGCGGTCAGTCCGGGCGAGGCGGAGGCCGCCTGTCGTGCCGCCGTCGCCGACGGCATCGGTGCGCTTGTCGCGATCGGTGGGGACGGCACCGTGCACCGGGCGATGCAGGCGGTCGCCGGCACCGCCGTGCCGTTCGGTCCGGTGCCGGCGGGGACCGGCAACGACTTCGCCCTCGACACCGGGTTCCCCGCCGACCCGGTGGCGGCGGTGCAGGTGATCGCGTCCGCGTTGCGGGCCGGCCGGACCCACGTCGTCGATCTGGCCCGGATGACCGGGGCTGACGGCGCCGAGCGGTGGTTCGGGGCGGTCCTGGCGGCGGGGTTCGACGCGATCGTCAACGAGCGGGCCAACCGGATGCGCTGGCCGCGCGGACCCCGCCGGTACGACCTGGCGATCCTGGTGGAGTTGGCCCGGCTGCGGCCCCGCCGCTACACGCTGCGCCTCGACGGGGTGCCGCACGACCTCGACGCGGTGCTGGTGGCGGTGGGCAACTGCCCGACGTACGGGGGCGGAATGCGGATCTGTCCCGCCGCCGACCCGACCGACGGGCTGCTGGACGTGGTGGTGGCGGGGCGGGTCAACCGCCGGACGCTGGTCCGGGTGAAGCCGCGCATCTACCAGGGCACGCACGTGAGCCATCCCCTGGTGACCAGTTACCGGGCCCGCACCGTGGAGCTGGCCGCCGACGGGATCGTCACGTACGCCGACGGGGAACGTTCCCTGGAGCTGCCGGTGACGATCAGCGCCGTTCCGGGCGCCGTGCGGCTGCTGCGTTGACCCGTACCGCTCCGATGCTGGCCGCGATGACCAGCACGATGGCGGCGCACTCCAGCAGGGTGAGGGCCTGCCGCAGCACCAGCCACCCGGCGAGCGTGGCGACGGCCGGGCCGAGGCTCATCAGCACCGCGAACGTGGCGGTCGACATCCGTCGCAGCGCCAGCAGCTCCAGGGTGTACGGCAGCCCGGAGGCGAGCACCGCGAGGACGGCGCCGAGCGCCAGCACCGGCGGGTCGAGCAGGACCGCGCCGCCGTCGACGATGCCCAACGGCAGGGTGACGAGCGCGGCGACGGTCAGCGCCAGGGCCAGCCCGTCCGCGCCCGGGAACCGGCCGCCGACCCGGGCGCTCAGCACGATGTACGCGGCCCACATGGTGCCCGCGCCGAACGCGAAGGCCACCCCGGCCGGGTTGAGCCGGTCGAAGCCGCTCTGCCCGAGCAGCGCCACCCCGGCCAGGGCGAGTCCCGCCCAGCCCCAGCTGGCCAGTCGTCGGGCGCTGAACACCGACAGCGCCAGCGGGCCGAGCACCTCGAGCGTCACCGTCGGCCCCAGTGGGATGCGTTCGATGGCCTGGTAGAACAGCGAGTTCATGCCGGCCAGCGCCAGCCCGAACGCGCCCGCCGCGAGCCAGGCCGACCGGTCGTACCCGCGCAGTCGGGGCCGGCACACCATGAGCAGCAGCACCGCCGAAATGGTCAGCCGCAGGGTCACCGCGCCGGCCACCCCGGTACGCGGGAAGAGCAGCGCGGCCACGGCGGACCCGAACTGCACCGACAGCGCCCCGCCCAGGACGAGCCCCACGGCGACGACGCCGCCGCGCCGGGCCGGTGGCGTGTCGGCCGGCGTGGGCGTGGGCAGCAGCGTCTCGGTCACGCGCACGACGGTAGCGGTCGGTTCCGGCTCCCTCGCGGCGGTGTCGACCTGCCGAAATGCGAACCCCGGCGGGGCCGACACGGCCGTTCCTGGTCGCCAACGCGGTGCTACCGGCGTACGGTTCCTGGTATGACCAGCGCGATGCGGAAGCTGTCGATCTCCGTGCCACCCGACGTGGCGGAGCGCCTGGAGCGCGAGTCCAACGCCAGCGCCTACATCACCCGGGCCGTCCGGGACCGGATGCGGTTGGACGCCTTGGACGCGGAGTTGGCCCACCAGGGCATTCCCATCACCGAGCAGGGTGTGGCCGAGGCGCGCGCCCGCCGTGCCGCCGTGGAGGCCGACTGGTCCCCGGAGCGCCGCGGCGCGCTTCGGGAGCGGGCCCGCCAGCACGCGCGGGACGCCGCCGCCGGCACGCGCGAACAACCGGCGGCGTGAGCACCGAGGACGACCGACCGGTCCGGCTCGTGCTGGACCGGTCGGCTCTGCTGGCGTACCTGGCGGGGTCGGTGCATGTCGGGGAGCCGCTGCACGAGGTCATCCAGGACCGCAACAGGTTCGGCGTCACCGCCGTGACCGCGGCGGAGACGCTGGCGATCGTCAGTGACCCGAAGGAACGGGCGACCCTGCACCGGCTGCTGAGCCTGGACGCCTGCGAGGTGCTCTCGACCGAGGGGCACTCCTGGCACGAACTCAGCTTCTGGCGCACGGTGACGGGCCGCGCCGATCTGGCCACCACGGCGCTGGCCGTCCTCGAGCACGATGCCTCGATCCTCACCGGGGAGGACCGGTACGGCGACGAGCTACCGGTGATTCACATTCCGGCCTGACGACGTGCGGGTCAGCCCGGCAGGGCGAGGTCGAGCACCGCGCCCAGCCCGTTCTCCCGACCCGGGTCGGCGGTGGGGAGCACCAGCACCGCGCAGCCGGCCGCCACCGCGCCCGCGTCCGCCGGGGTGTCACCGACCATCAGTGTCTGCTCCGGGTCGACGCCGAGCATCCCGCAGGCCCGCCAGAAGATGGCCGGGTCGGGTTTGCAGCGCCCCACCTCGTACGACAGCACGAACGCGTCGACCAGGTCGGTCAGCCCCCAGGTGTCGAAGTGCGGTCGTACGTCGAAGCCGATGTTGCTGACCACCGCCACGGGCACTCCGGCGGCGCGCAGCGCGGTCAGTGTCGGCGCGGTGTCCGGGTACGGCAGCCAGCCCTCGGCGGTCAGCAGCCGGTCGTAGAGGGCGTCGGCGAAGCCCTCGATGCCGGCGTCGACGGTCTCGGCCAGCCCGGTGTACGCGCCTCGGTGGGCGTGCTGGTAGAGGTCCCGGTCGGCCCACAGTTCGGCCAGCCGGGGTGGCACCCGCGCAGGCAGTGGGCCGCCGGCACGCCCCGCGGTCAGCAGCCGGTCGGCCAGCGAGGTGGCGCGGACCCGGTCCAGGGTGACCCCGCACGCCGCCGCGGCCGCCAGCACCCACTGCCGGGGCTCCTCGACCTGGGCCAGGGTGCCGTGGAAGTCGAAGAGCACCGCCTTGACGGGCCGTCGGGACGCCCGGGGGGCGTCGGTCTCGGGGCTGACCGGCGGACGAGTCTGGGGCGGTTCGGCATGGTCCGGCACGCCGTGCACCCTACCGACCGCCTCGGATGGCCCAACGGGTCGGCCTTGTCGGGTGTCCCGTCCCGGCACGCACTAATCTTGGTGCCATGTCGAGCCCCGCCGAGCGGTACGCAGCGGCGCGCCGCCGGGCCGCACAGGCCGCAGAGTTTCCGGCGCTGGACGAGTTCGCCCTCGATCTGGGGTTCGACCTCGACGATTTCCAGCGGGAGGCGTGTCAGTCACTGGAGCGGGGCAGCGGGGTGCTGGTCTGCGCCCCCACCGGAGCCGGTAAGACCGTGGTGGGGGAGTTCGCGGTCCACCTGGCGTTGCGCGGGCGGCCCGACGACCCGGTGCCCGGCGACGAGCCGCCGGCCCGGCGCAAGTGCTTCTACACCACGCCGATCAAGGCGCTGTCCAACCAGAAGTACCACGACCTGGTCGCCCGGTACGGCGTCGAGCAGGTCGGCCTGTTGACCGGCGACAACGCGATAAACGGCGACGCGCCGGTGGTGGTGATGACCACCGAGGTGCTGCGCAACATGCTCTACGCGGGCTCCAGCACCCTGCAGGGTCTGGCGTACGTGGTGATGGACGAGGTGCACTACCTGGCCGACCGGTTCCGTGGCGGGGTGTGGGAAGAGGTGATCATCCACCTGCCCGCCTCGGTCACCCTGGTCTCGTTGTCGGCGACCGTGTCCAACGCCGAGGAGTTCGCCGACTGGCTGGTCACCGTGCGCGGCGAGACCGCGGTGGTGGTCAGTGAGCACCGACCGGTGCCGTTGTGGCAGCACATGCTGGTCGGCAAGCGGATGTTCGACCTGTTCCACGACGCCGACGCCGCCCGCAAGCACGACGTGCACCCGGAGTTGCTGCGCTACACCCGGGACCAGGTACGCCGCCTGGAGTTGGGGGAGGGGCGCAGCGCCGGACCGGGCTCCGGTCGACGTGGCCCCCGGTGGCGGGGCCCGATGCGCCCGGACATCGTCGACCGGCTGGACCGGGAGGGGCTGCTGCCGGCGATCCTGTTCATCTTCAGCCGGGCCGGCTGCGCAGCCGCGGTGCAGCAGTGCCTCGCCGCCGGTCTGCGGCTCACCTCGGCGGAGGAGCGGGCCGAGATCCGGCGGGTGGTCGAGTCGCGGGTGACCGCGATCCCCGGCGAGGACCTGACGGTGCTGGGCTACTGGGAGTGGCTCGACGGCCTGGAGCGCGGCCTGGCCGCCCACCACGCCGGCATGCTGCCGGTGTTCAAGGAGATCGTCGAGGAGTTGTTCGTCCGTGGTCTGGTGAAGGCGGTCTTCGCCACCGAGACCCTGGCGTTGGGCATCAACATGCCGGCCCGCTGCGTGGTCCTGGAACGGCTGGTCAAGTACAACGGCGAGGCGCACGTCGACCTGACCCCGGGGGAGTACACGCAGCTCACCGGTCGGGCCGGCCGCCGGGGCATCGACGTGGAGGGGCACGCCGTCGTGGTGTGGTCCCCGGAGACCGACCCACGGCACGTGGCCGGGCTCGCGTCCACCCGCACGTACCCGCTGCGCTCCAGCTTCCGTCCGTCGTACAACATGGCGGTGAACCTGGTCGGCACGGTCGGCGCGGAGCCGGCCCGGGCGCTGCTGGAGTCCTCGTTCGCCCAGTTCCAGGCGGACCGGTCGGTGGTCGGTCTGGCCCGGCAGGTGCAGCGCAACACCGAGACCATCGAGGCGTACGGCGCGGAGGCCGCCTGCCACCACGGCGACTTCGACGAGTACTTCGCGTTGCGGGTGGCGATCGCGGACCGGGAGAAGGCGATCGCCCGGCAGGGTCAGACCCAGCGCAAGGCCGCCGCGGTGGCGTCGCTGGAGCGGCTGCGGATCGGCGACGTGATCCGGGTGCCGTCGGGTCGGCGGGCCGGGCTGGCCGTCGTCCTGGACCCGGCGACCGGCGGGTTCGGTGAGCCCCGGCCGCTGGTGCTCACCCAGGACCGGTGGGCCGGGCGGGTCAGCCCCGGCGACTTCACCACGCCGGCCGAGGTGCTGGCCCGGATCCGGGTGCCCAAGCACTTCAACCACCGTTCACCGGGTGCCCGGCGGGATCTCGCCGCAGAGGTCAGCGGCACCGGCCTGGACCGGCACGGCGGCCGGCGGGGTGGCCGTTCCCGGCAGGCGGCCGGCGACGATCACCAGATCGCCCAGCTCCGCACCGAGCTGCGTCACCACCCCTGCCACGCCTGCCCGGAGCGGGAGGACCACGCCCGCTGGGCGGAGCGCCGGCGGCGACTGGAGCGCGACACCGAGGAGTTGCGCGAGCGCGTCTCCGGGCGGACGGGGTCCCTGGCGCGGACCTTCGACCGGATCGTGGCGCTGTTGACCGACCGCGGTTACCTCGCTCGCGACGGCGCGGTCACCGACGCCGGTCGGATGCTCGGTCGGATCTGGACCGAGGCGGACCTGCTGGTCGCCGAGTGCCTGCGCCGGGGGGTGTGGAACGGCCTGTCCCCGGCCGAGTTGGCCGCCGCGGTGTCGGTGGTGGTCTTCGAGGCGCGTCGCGACGTCGACGAGCGGGCGTCGTTGCCGCGGGGGCCGGTGGCCGACGCGGTGGACGAGACGGTGAAGCTCTGGGGCGAGATCGAGGCCGACGAGGCGGCCCGCGGGCTGACCGCGACCCGGGAGCCGGATCTGGGCTTCGCCTGGCCGGTCTACCGGTGGGCCCGGGGCGAGGCGCTGGCCAAGGTGCTCGGCAGTGGTCACGAGATCGACGGCGAGATGCCCGCCGGTGACTTCGTCCGGTGGGCGCGGCAGGTGGTCGATCTGCTCGGTCAGCTCGCCGACTCCGGCGGCGCCTCGCCGGAGTTGCGGTCCACCGCCCGGCAGGCGATCGCGGCCGTCAACCGGGGCGTCCTGGCGTACCACACCTCCACCTGACCGTCACTTTCAGTAACGATCGCCGACGAATCGGCGCTTCGGACAGTCACCGCGACAGCACCCCCCGAATAGCTTGGGGGGCACTGTTGCGCCTGATCACGCCACCCCTGATCATTGCCGAGCGCCTTTGTTGACGCGCCGGTAACGATCGGGGAGAAGACCGCTGTGGCGGACATCAATCACTTTGAGTACGGGTGGATCACGCCCGCGTTGAGTTACGCGCTGTCCGTGCTCGGTTCGGTCCTCGGGCTGGTGTGCGCGGGGCGCATCCGTACCGCGCGCACGGCCGGCCAGCGGGCCTGGTGGGGCCTGCTGGCGGCCTGGGCGCTGGGCGGCACCGCCATCTGGGCGATGCACTTCATGGCCATGCTGGGCTTCGCCGTCGAGGGCACCCGGATCCGCTACGACGTGCCGCTGACCGCGGCGAGCACGGCCATCGCCGTGGTGGCGGTCGGTATCGGCCTGGCCATCGTGGGCACCGGTCGGTTGAATCCGGTACGCCTGGTCGCCGGTGGCATCTTCACCGGCGCCGGGGTGGCCTCCATGCACTACACCGGCATGGCGGCGATGCGCCTCAACGGCAGCCTCGGCTACGACTCCGTCCGGGTCGTGCTCTCGGTGGTCATCGCTGTCGTGGCGTCCACCGTCGCGCTGTGGCTCGCGATGACCGTCCGCCGAGGGCTGGCGGTCTTCGCCTCCGCGCTGGTCATGGGCATCGCCGTGAACGGGATGCACTTCACCGGGATGAGCGCCCTGTCGGTGCACCGGCACGAACGCGTGGGCGGGGTGACCGGCGCCCAGGTGAGCACCCTGCTGGTGCCGATCATGGTGGCGGTGATCTTCGGCGTGGTCGGTCTGCTCTACGCCCTGCTCGCCGCCCCGACCGACGACGACCGGGCCGCCGCCGCGTACCTCGATGGGCGACGGGTCCCGGAGCCGGCTGCCGCGGTGCCGCCCGCCGCCGCTCCGGACCCGGTCGGGTTGCGCGCCCGCTCCACCCTCGGTCAGCCGGGCACCCCGTTCCCGTCCCGCCGGGACACCCCACCCCGCTGATCGGGGCGCGGCACGGCCGATGCGGGGTCAGGTCGTCGGCCGGCCGCCGTCGATCCGGAGGGTGGCCAGCAGCCCGGGGTGGTCGGTCGTCCCGTGCATCGGCACCGACCTGCGGCAGCAGAGGCCCACGTCGGTCGTCGCCACGACGTGTTGCCGCGCGCCGTCGTCGATCCGCTGGTGACCGGGCGGTACGCAGGAGCGCACGTCGGGGTCGCCGCCGGCGCGCAGGTTGAGGTCGCCGCTCAGCAGGACGGGCACGTACCCGCTCCGCCGACGGATCGGCGGCAGGATCGTGTCGAGCAGGTGGCGGCACTGGGTGAGCGCGACCGCGTAGCCGGTGGCCGCCAGATGTGTGGTGCAGGCGAGCAGGACCGCGTCGACGTCGACGCAGAGCCAGGCTCGTTCCTCGGGGTCCGCGAGGTCCTGTGTCGGGTGGATCCCGCGGTACACGGCGCGCGCGGTGTCCGGCGCCCGCGCCCGCGTCAGCAGTCCCACGCCGTACGGTTGGCCGTTGCGGCACCGCGTGTCGCCTCCGCTGGGGCGGTCACCGGCGGCCTGGAACGCGGAGACGACCCGCCGCCCGGTGTGCACCGTCGCGAACACCCGCTCCAGGACGGCCACGTCGTCCCGGCAGATCTCGTTGAGGGTGACCAGGTCGGGTGCCTCGGTGCTGATCACCTCGGTGGCCCGGTGCAGGGATCGGCCGCTGAAACACCCGGCGCGGCCGCTGTTGCAGAGGTTCATCTGGAGCACCCGCAGGACCGTCGGCCCGGTGCGGTCCTGCGGGCTGGCCGGCGGCGGCCCGGCGGGCAGTGCGGCGGCGGCGAGCAGACAGCCGACGGCCAGGGCGCGACGCAGAAGGCGGTGCGAGCGGGGGTCGGCCACGCGGGCTCCGGGTGCAGAGGGCGGCAGTCGTCGCCGAGGTGCCCGTGATCCTACTGACGGCCGGCCGAGGGGGCACCCGCGGTGCGCGTACCCCCTCGGTCCACCTCAGCGGGCGCGGACCGCGACGACGGTGTACGGCGTGGTCGGGGTCGGTGGCGTGGTGAAGCGGCCGTTGGGCAGGTAGAGCCGGCCCAACGCCTCGGCGACGGTGGTGGGCACGTCGAAGTTCGGGTCGGTGATGGTGCCGGTGACCGTGCCCCTGGTGCCCGCGTGGTTGAGCGTGGCCACCGCGATCTGGTTGAGGCTGTTCTGCACGACGTAGAGCGTGCGCCCGCGCAGCAGCAGCCCGTCGCCGTTGGTGAAGGTGTAGCCGGGCACGTCCACGACGGTGGTCGCGCCGGTCGCCGGGTCGACCCGGTACAGCGTCCCGGTGTTGGACTGCACGACGATCAGCGCACTGCCGTCCGGTGTGGTGGTGATGCCGTTGAGGTTCACGCCGGTGCCGACCTGCTCGTACGCCCCGGTCAGGGGGATGGTGGTGAACGTGTCGGCGGGCGGCAGGGCGCCGCCACGACCGAGCGGCAGCCGGTAGAGCACCGGCCGGTTGGAGTCGGTGAAGTACGCGGCGTCGCGGGTCAGGATGACGTCGTTGACGAACGTCGGGGTGGTGGCGAACTGGTAGCGCGCCAGCACCTCACCGGTGCGGGTGTCGAGCACGCGGGCGTCGCCGGCGGTGCCCCCGGCGACGAAGAGCCGGCCGCGCGGGTCGATCTTGAGGCCGAGCGACGGGGTGCCGGTGGGTGCGCCGATCGCGGTACCCCGGCCGGTGACCAGGTCGACGCGCTGGATGGCGCCGGTGGCGCGGGAGCCGAAATACGCGTACCGGCCGGCGGTGGCAATGCCCTCGGGTGCGAAACCGTCGGGCAGGGCGAGGACGGTGGGCAGATGCCCGGCGGGGTGTGCCTGCGCGGGCGCGACGGCGACGCAGGTCAGGAGGGCGGCGGTCAGGGCACCGCCGAGCGCGGCCCGAAGAGGTCGGTTCACTGTGCTCCTTCCGGGCGGACCGCGGCACGAGCCGACAGATCCACCACGATCACTGGGGCCAGGACCCTGCCACTGTACGACCGCCGCCGCCCGCTCGCCCGGCGTCGCCGGCGCGGTCCTCGGGGTGACCGCGCCGGCGCGCCGGCGAGCTGGGCGGATCGTCAGGCGTTGCGGACCAGCCGCCAGCGGTTGTCCGCGCTGCCGTTGTCCGAATCCTGCACCGCCTGCGCTCCCATCGCGGTCGACCCGTTCAGGATGGCGAGCAGCTTGTTGCTGTTGACGTTGCGGATCTTGTAGGTCCCGTCGCCGTTGTCGACGAGGATCCACCGGTGGTCGGCGGTGCCGTTGTCCGCCCACTGCAGGACCCGGGCGTTGTCGGCGGTGGACATGTTCTCCACACCCAGCACCTTGTTGCTGTGGGCGTTGCGGAACCGGACCGCGTTGCCGTCGGTCACGACCACCCAGTTGTGGTCGGCGGTGCCGCTGTCGCTCCACTGCACGGCCAGACCACCGTCGGCGGTGGACATGTTCTGCACGCCGAGGACCAGCCCGGTGCCGACGTTGACCAGGCGGTAGCTGCCGGTGGGGCCACCGCCGCTGCCGCTGGTGTTCCAGTAGACCGTGTAGTTGTAGCCGTGGGCGTCGTAGAAGGGGGCGAGGTTCACCGTGGACCCGTTGGCGCTGGCGGTGAACGCGAGCGAGCTGGTGCTGGTCCGGGTGATCGAGGAGACGGTGAGGGTGGGCAGGGTGCTCAGGGCCGTGTTGCCGTAGTTGCCGGCCAGCACCGTGGGGCCGTACGTGACCGCTCCGACGTTGGCGTTGTCGTTGGCGGCCTTGATGGCGACCTGCATGGGCAGCCGTACGGTGATGGTGTCGCCCGCGGCCCAGGTGCGCGTGACCGTGGCGTAGCTGCCCGGGGTGGCGGTGACGTTCTCCACCGTGCCGTTGACGGTGATCGTCGCGCCGCTGGTCCAGGACGGGATCCGCACCCGGATGCTCCAGGAGCCGCTCATCGAGCCGGACAGGGTCAGCGTGGTGGTGTCACTGACCGGGAAGCTGGTGGTCTGGGTGACCGTGATGCCGCGCTGGGTCCAGTTCAGCACCGACGGCGTGAACAGGTTCACGCTCAGCGTCGTGCCGTTGTAGAAGTAGATGGAGTCCATCAACCTCGTGTTGATCTCCAGGCCGGTGCCCTGGCAGCACCAGAACGAGTTGTAGTCGGTGCTCCAGGTGCCGCCACCCCACGCCGGGCCCACACCCCGACGGCCACCCGGTCGCAGCGGGGTGAAGTAGGTGATGTGGCCGCGGCTGTCGGCCGAGTTCTGTCCGCCGATCAGGTGGTTCATCAGCGCGCGCTCGTAGTAGTCGAAGTAGTCTGCTCGGTTCGGGTCGAGCAGCCACAGTTCCCGGGTCAGTTTGAGCATGTTGTACGTGTTGCACTGCTCGCACGTGTCGTTGGTGAGGTAGCCGGCGATCGCGTTCGGCGGCCGGAAGTGCTCGGCCTGGCTGTTGCCGCCGATGACGTAGGTGTGCGCGCCGACGGTGATGTTCCACGCGTTGCTGGCGATGCTCCGGTAACGGGTGGTCCCGGTGGCCTTGAACTCCCGGGCCGCGCCGATCCACTTGGGCACCTGCGTGTTGGCGTGCTTGCCGTTGAGCTGGTCCTGGCCGGAGGCCAGCGGGTCGAAGATGCCGGCGTGGTCGAACCGCTGTGCGGTGGCGAGCCACCGGCTGTCGCCGGTCATCTGGTAGATGTCGGCGAGCACGTCGTTCATGCCCCCGAACTCGGTGCCCAGCATCGACTGCATCTGGCTGTAGCTGAGCCGCGACGTCCGGGTGTCGACCCAGCCGGCGAGGGACAGCAGGACCGTACGGGCCTGCGTGTTGCCGATGTAGCGCCAGACGTCGAGCAGCCCGGCGAGGGTCTTGTGGATGCAGTAGTAGGGCACGTTGCCGTTGGACAGCGTCCGTGCCTCGAGCGCGCTGAAGTCGGACTCCGGGAAGCCGGAGAGGTAGCCCGCGCCGAAGCCGGCGGCACCGTTGTTCGCCTGGCACTTGGCCAACTCGGCGACCATGTAGTTGGCCTTGTCCCGGCAGGTGGTGTCGCCCAGCACCGCGTACGCGTACGCCCACGCGCTCAGGAAGTGGCCCTGCATGTGGGTCCGGAACGGGAAGTTCGGCGCGTCCCAGCCTCCGTTGGTGGCGGCGCCGTTCGTGGACAGCCGGTGGTTGGCGCGGAAGTTGTAGAGCATCCGGTCGACGTCGACGAACCGCAGGTAGTTGAGCGTCCGCGACTGGTTGTCCATCCAACGGCCGGAGGTCAGCCGCACCTGACCGAGGTCGAACGCGTACGCCGAGACGCCGATGTCCGCCCGGGCCGGCGGGACCACGGCGGCCGCGGCGCTGCCGGCGACGAGGGTGCTGCCGGCCGCGGAGACCACCGCGGTGGCACCGGCGGCCTGAAGGAGGTGGC
Source organism: Micromonospora sp. NPDC085948 (assembly GCF_040686315.1). Taxonomy (NCBI): domain Bacteria; kingdom Bacillati; phylum Actinomycetota; class Actinomycetes; order Micromonosporales; family Micromonosporaceae; genus Micromonospora; species Micromonospora sp. NPDC085948. Next base: position 21,490 of record NZ_JBFBJW010000015.1, read on the forward strand.
GGCGGCTGAGGGGCAGGGATGGCATGGGAACCTCCGGGAAGATTCGGTACGGGGACGGGTGCGCTACGGGGTGGTGCGAACGGTGGCGTGCTGGCGGTCGGCGGCGTGTGAGCTGCCGCGGTGCGCGTCGGTGCTGGCGGTCGGCGGCGCGGCGACAGCGGCGCTCGGAAGACTCGGTGCGCCGCTGGCGGTGGACCGAGCGTCCTGGGTGAACGTGCGTCGAGTCAGCGGCACGGTAGGCGACCTTTCCGAGGCGCGGGACGGGTGTGGTGGCCGCCCGAGCGGTGGTCGGGGGCCGGCTGGTGGCGGCGCATCGATGGCGGCGGGTCGTCAGCGGAAAACACGCACGGCGGGTGCGATGGTGGTGGAGCAGGGTCGCCGTGGACGCGATGGGCTGCCCGGAGGCCTATCGCGGCACATCGATGTGATCGCTAACATAGTTGGTCGTTAACACGCCCGCAACCCCCGAGTGCACCGCGCCGATCGCCTCGCCGCCTCGGCCCGGTGGCAGCACGCCGTGACCCCTGGTCGGCGCCGGTCGAGGGGATCGCCGTCGGTCCGGAATGGACGCGGATGGGGCTTCTGACCACCAGAAGATAACAGCGCGTAACGGGCAGCCGATGCCGGCGGGCGGTGACCGCCCCGTTGACGTCGGCTGCACGGCTCAGTACGTTGCATCGTAAATCTTGGATGTCGTCGTCGCTACATCCTTGCGGCGATGTCGTTACGACGGGCGCTCCGCATCGCCCAAAAGTCCAGGTCAACCGCCGAGGAAGGCATCGACCAAGATCTGTTAGCGCTAACACGGGTGCCGCCCGTGCTCCGTCCCACGCGCACGGTGCAGCTCGTTCGACCGGCAACCCGGATGGCGGTGACTCGTCGACTCGACGCGGACCTCGCGCACAGCGCACTCTCTCTGGGAGTAATCGTGAAGGTGAGAACCCGAGCCACCACCACCCCCACCCTCAGGCGGGCCGTCGCCTGGCTGGCGAGCCTCGTCTGCGTCCTCGCACTGGTCCCGGCCAGCGCCGTCAAGGCGGACAATCCGATCGTTCAGCACGTGTACACCGCTGATCCGGCCCCGATGGTCCACGACGGCCGGGTGTATCTGTACACGGGTCATGACGAGGACGGGTCGACGAATTTCACGATGCGTGACTGGCGGGTGTTCTCGTCGGCGGACATGGTGAACTGGACCGATCATGGATCGCCGATGAGTCTGGCGACGTTCGCCTGGGCGGATGCCAACGCGTGGGCCGGTCACGTGGTCGCGCGCAACGGGAAGTTCTACTGGTACGTGCCGGTCCGGCAGCGGTCGAACGGACAGATGGTGATCGGCGTCGGCGTGGCGGACAGCCCGACGGGGCCCTTCCGGGACGCGCTCGGTCGGCCCCTGGTGGGCAACAACGAGATCGACCCGAACGTGTTCGTCGATGACGATGGGCAGGCGTACCTGTACTGGGGTAATCCGGGTCTGTGGTACGTCCGGCTGAACGCGGACATGATCTCCTACTCGGGCAGCGTGACGCGGATTCCGTTGACGACCGCGGGTTTCGGCACTCGGACGGGGAACGCCTCTCGGCCGACCCTGTACGAGGAGGGGCCGTGGGTGTTCAAGCGCGGCGGGTTGTACTACAACGTGTTCGCGGCGGAGTGTTGTTCGGAGTTCATCGCGTACTCGACGGCCCCCGGTCCGACCGGGCCGTGGACGTACCGGGGGACGATCATGCCGCGGCAGGGCGCCAGCTTCACCAATCACGCCGGGGTCGTCGACTTCAACGGTGGCTCGTACTTCTTCTATCACAACGGGGCGTTGCCCGGTGGAAGTGGTTACACCCGGTCGGTGGCGGTGGAGAGGTTCTCCTACACCTCCACCGGGATGTTCCCGACGATCACGATGAGCACGACCGGTGCGCCGCAGGTGGGGACGCTGAACCCGTACGTGCGCCAGGAGGCCGAGACGATCGCGTGGGGCTCGGGGATCGAGACGGAGGTCGCCAGCGAGGGCGGTATGAACGTCGGGTGGATCGAGAACGGCGACCACGTCAAGGTCAAGGGCGTCGCCTTCGGCGCGGGCGCGACGTCGTTCACCGCACGGGTCGCCTCGGCCACCAGCGGTGGGCGTATCGAGGTCCGCCTCGACAGTGCCAGCGGCCCGGTCGTGGGCACCTGCACCGTGGGCGGCACGGGCGGCTGGCAGACCTGGACCAGCACGACCTGCGCGGTCACCGGCGCCACCGGCACCCATGACCTGTACCTCCGCTTCGCCGGCGGTAGCGGCAACCTGTTCAACATCAACTGGTGGCAGTTCGGCGGCACCGGCGGCAGCGGCACCGTGCTCACCAACGGTGACGTGGAGAACGGCACGACCGGCTGGGGTGTGCACGGCAGCGGGACGCTCTCCCGGAACACGTCGGTCGCCCACGGCGGCAGCGGGTCGCTGTCGATCACCGGCCGGACCGGGGCGTGGAACGGCCCCGGCCAGGACGTGACCTCGAAGCTCACCAACGGCAAGAGCTACACCACGAACGTCTGGGTACGGGCGCAGAGCGGCACGCCGTCGGCCAAGGCGACCCTGTCGCTGACCGCGAACGGTACGACGAACTACGTCCAGCTCACCCCGGCCGTGGGGGTGAACGTCAACGGTTGGACCCTGCTCACCGGCACGACGACCGTGTCGTGGAGCGGCACGCTGTCCAACGCGACCTTCTACGTCGAGACGGCGGCGGGCACCGACAGCCTCCTCGTCGACGACGCCTCGTTCCAGTGACGCGTGCTGCCGGAGCCGGCTGCGGACGGCTCCGGCAGCACAACCCCGGCCGGGATGACCGGAGCGGCCCGCCCGCGACGGCGGATCGTTACGACTTGACGAACGGCATGTTATCGCTCACAGTCGATGTTTGAGGGCGGCCGCACCTGTGGTTCACCGGGCGAGCCTGCTGGTCGCACCTCGGAGCACAACGTCCGCCCAGGGCATGCCGGACGTCGTGTCGGGGTCTCCCACCACCGGTGCCGTGCTGGCGACCGGGCTCTCGTTCGTCCTGGTGTCGCCACCGCGAGCCGACCCGTCTCCATCACCGAACCACCACAGACAAGGAATTCGCATGAATCACAAGAGAGTCCTGCGATTGGCGGTGACCGTCGCTGCCACCGGCGCACTCGCCGCCGGAATGACGATGACGCTGACCTCCACGGCCAGTGCCGGCACGACCCTGAAGGCGTCGGCGGCCGAGAAGGGCCGTTACTTCGGCGCGGCCGTCGCGGGGCAGAAGCTGTCCGACAGCACGTATGTGACGATTCTGAACCGCGAGTTCAACAGTGTCGTGGCCGAGAACGACATGAAGTGGGACGCGACCGAGCCGCAGCAGGGTCGGTTCAACTACACCGGTGGTGACCGGCTGGTCGCGCACGCGCAGGCCAATGGTCAGAGTGTGCGGGGCCATGCGCTGTTGTGGTATCAGCAGCAGCCGGGTTGGGCGCAGAACATGTCCGGCAGTCCGTTGCGCAGCGCGATGATGAACCACGTCACGCAGGTCGCGACCCACTTCAAGGGCAAGATCCATTCGTGGGACGTGGTGAACGAGGCGTTCGCCGACGGTAACAGCGGTGCGCGGCGTGACTCGAACCTGCAGCGCACGGGCAACGACTGGATCGAGGCGGCGTTCCGGGCGGCGCGGGCCGCGGATCCGGGTGCGAAGTTGTGTTACAACGACTACAACACCGATGGGATCAACGCGAAGTCGACGGGTATCTACAACATGGTGCGGGACTTCAAGTCCCGTGGTGTGCCGATCGACTGTGTGGGGTTCCAGTCGCACCTGGGCACGTCGTTGTCCAGTGACTACCAGGCGAATCTGCAGCGTTTCGCCGATCTCGGTGTGGACGTGCAGATCACCGAGCTGGACGTGATGAGTGGCGGCAACCAGGCCAACATCTACGCCGGGGTTACCCGCGCGTGCATGAACGTCTCGCGGTGCACCGGTATCACCACCTGGGGTGTGCGCGACTGTGACTCGTGGCGTGGGTCGGACAACGCCCTGCTCTTCGAGTGCAGTGGTAACAAGAAGGCCGCGTACACGAGCGTCCTGAACGCCCTCAACGCCGGCCCGGGCATCACCCCGTCGCCCACGACGCCGGGGCCGACGACCCCGGGGCCGACGAGCCCTCCGCCGACGAGCCCGTCGCCCACGACTCCTCCGCCGACGACCCCTCCGCCGGGTGGTTGCACGGCATCGGTGTCACTGAACTCGTGGACCGGTGGTTTCGTGGCCAGCGTGAAGGTCACCGCCGGCGCGGCCGGCACGAACGGCTGGAACGTCAGCGTCACGCTGCCCAGCGGTGCGAGTGTCACCAACACCTGGAGTGCGACGGCCAGTGGCTCCACCGGCACGGTCCGGTTCACCAACGTCAACTACAACGGCCAGCTCGGCGCCGGCCAGGTCGCCGAGTTCGGCTTCCAGGGCACCGGCAGCGGGGCTGGCATCACACCCACCTGCGCCGCCTCCTGACCGAGCACGACTGACCGACCCGTCCCCGTCGGCCGGTGTGCGGGACCGTTCCTGGTCCCGCACACCGGCCGTTCGCGGTGCACGAGCCGATCAGGAGTACGGCAGCCGCACCACCGACTGGTTGCCGATGCCCACGGTGCTGGGGTTGTTGCCGATCGCGGACCAGATCTCCACCCGGACCGTGCCGTTGCTCAACGTGCCCAACGTGCCGGTGGCCGAGGCCAGGCCGGCGCTCTGGGTGTAGCGCTCGTAGCCGGGCACCGGGTCGGTGGCGAAGTACCGCAGGGTCTCCACCCGGTCCCAACTGCCGTTGCCGGTGAGGTCGTAGGAGATCCGCACCTGCACACCGTTGCCGACCGCCGTCCCGGCATCCACGAGCAGGTCGAACGCGGTCTGCCCACCGGAGTAGGCGAGGTTCAGGCCGGTCGCCGTGAAGACCTGCGCGTTGGTGGGCGTACCGTCGTGGTTGCCGTTGGCTGCCGCGACCGTCGTCGTGGCCGCGCTACCGGCCGCGCCCAGCCCGCCCCCGGGCAGCAGGTACCGGGTGGGACCGCCCGTCGCCGGCGGCGTCGTGGTCGGCGGAGCGGTGGTCGGTGGGGCCGTCGTCGGTGGGGCGGTCGTCGGTGGGGCCGTGGTCGGTGGGGCGGTCGTGGGTGGGGTGGTCGGCGGTACGCCGCCGGACGCGTTGCCACCACTCCAGGTGTACGCCCCGGTGGTGGCCGTCCGGCCCGCCGCCACGGTGAGTCTGGTGCCGTTGGAGAACGTCACGGTGATCGGCGCGGCGGTCGGGTTCGAGGCCACGTAGGTGCGTGCCCCGTTGCGGGAGAACACCGCCGACAGCGGGTGGTTGCCGGTCACCGTCGGGTCGACGGACCCGAGGGCCGCGAGGTTGCGGATCCAGTGGAAGGTGTGTGCCCGGCTCTCGCCCTCCTCCGGGGTGTAGCCGGGGTTCGCGCGGAGGTTCGCCAGCGCCGCGTCGGGGTCACCGAGGGCCTGGAACTGCCAGAGGATGTCCTGCCACACCGTCGGTTGCCCGCCGTTGTTGCGGACCAGTTCGGCGTAGTTGGTCCGCACGTACGCCGGGTTGTTGCCCAGGTAGAGGTGTCCACCGGTGACCGGCAGCAGGTTGATGCCCTGGATCATCTCCGGTTCGCCGCTGAACCAGGTGGCGTACGCGCCGCCGTCGCCCCAGACCATGCCGACCGTGGAGTGCCCGAAGGCGGCGGGGAAGTTCTGGTCGCTGGAGTCGAACCAGTACTCCTGGATGGCGGCGGCCTGCGTGGTGTAGAGGAAGACACCGGCGTCACGGACGGCGGTGTTGCCGGTGACCTGCCCCCACTGGATCAGGGCGTTGGCGAAGTTCATCCCCTCGGACGAGGACTCCTGGTTGTTTCCGGAGCCGAACGAGCCGTGCCCGGACGCCCAGTCGTGGCCGGCGTAGATGTCGAAGTCCCGCAGGTAGGGGAAACGGGTGTCGCCGCGCTGGTAGTTGTTGGCGTCGCGGATCAGCAGGTCCACCATGCCGCCGTAGCGGCTGGCGGTGGCCCACGTCGGGTCGAACTTGGCGAGCGTGGCGGCGGCGGCGATGAAGTAGCCGTAGTGGAAGTGGTGGTCGTTGAGTTCCTGGTCGGAGCCGTACGACGCCGGATAGCCGATCAGGGTGCCCCAGTTGTTGTCGTAGTAGAAGACCCGGCTGGTCTTGCCGCTGGACGCGGTGAACCAGTCGGTGAGCGTGCCGCGGATGGCGTTCAGCGCGCTGTCGCGCGTCGTGGTGTCGTTGACCTGGTCGGCGATCTCGGCGATCCGGGCGGCCCGGCCCAGCCCCTTGCCGGTCCAGTACGTGTCGGTGCCGCGCTGGTCCATCGGGTTCGCGCGGGTGGCCGCGAGCTGGCTGTTCAACGTGGCCAGGTCGCTTCCGCTACCGTCGCCGACGGCCGGCAGCTCCGGCAGGACGCCCTGGAAGGTCATGGCGGTGCGGAACTGGTTGACGCCGGTGAGCACCTTCATCCGGCCGCGCGCCGACGGGTAGGTCGGGGTGATGGCGGTGGACCCGCTCAGCGACTTCCACTGGTGCGGGTAGAGGCTGACCACGGTCTGCGTGGCGGAGCCCTCCCGGGCGGTCGTGGTGAACGCGTACGTGGTGGTCAGGCCGCTGGTCGACGGGTTGTACGCGTACGACACCTGGGTGCCGGTCACGTGGGCGTGGGCGTACCGGCCGTAGGTCGCGGCCAGGTCGGCGCGCTCCGTGGCGCTGGACGTCGGTGGCAGCAGGGCCACGGAGAAGTAGCCCCGACCGGCGAGGGTGGACGAGATCCGGCCACCGGCGACGGTCCAGCTGGCGCCGCTGGGCGCGTACGCGACGTAGTCGTGCCCGTTGACCCGGAACCCGATGGTGGCGCCGCTGGCGGACCACACGTCGGGGGTGCCGGCGGTGCCGATCACCGCGTCTCCGCCGGTGGTCTGGAAGTACGCGAAGGGCAGCCCGTGGCCGATGGTGGCGCGCATGGTGCGGGTGCCGTCGCTCCAGTGTGGGCTGACCGTCCAGTCGGTCCAGCCGTCCACCCTGACCTGGGGTGCGCCGAGCCCGGCCACGCCGACCCGGATGTCCTGCACGTACGGGTAGTGGTACTCACCGACGCCGGTCGCGGTGCCGCTGATGGTGGGCGTGGAGTTGGCGGAGAAGCCCAGGCCGTCGGTGAAGGTGTCGTACGAGATCGGGTGAGCGTGCAGTGGTTCGCTGAAGGAGCAGTCGGTGCGCTTCCACAGCAGCGAGGACCACCAGTCGTTCGTGGGGATCGGCCCGGCGGGCGCGTTGGCGGTGGCGAACTGTCGGGGGTTGCTGGCCATCGCGCCGCAGCCGCTGGGGAGCGCGCCGACCGGGGTGGTGGTGTAGCTGCCGGCGCCGACAGGTGCGGCCTCGGCGGCGCGGCTGACGGGGATCGTGAGACCGCCGACGACCAGGGCCAGGGCGGTCGCGATGGCCAGGGCCCAGCGGCGGTGGGGGACGGGAGGTTTCATGGTGCCTCCATCGCGCGCCGGGGTGCGGCAGGTGCCGGGTCCGACGCGTTGCGTCTGAATTAGGGAGAAGGTCAGGCGAGAGAGCGCTCTCACGGCAACGGTAGTGGAGCACCTAGATCCCCGTCAATGTGTCAAACCCGTTGCGTGCGGATGTCGCTAACCGCCAGCGCCCGCGTCCGACGCGACGACCGGCGCGCCGCCGTCGTCGAGGTCGCCCAGGAGCGCCTCGGGCGCGCGCATCCGCCACGCGTCGGTCACCAGCTCGCGCAACCGCTCGACATCGACCGCCGCCAGCCGCACCAGCACCAGGGGCAGTCCGGCGTAGCCGGGCGTGGTGAAGAAGAGCTCGGGCTCGCCGAGCACGAGCGCCTGCTTCTCGGCCTCGTCGCCGACGAACAGCACGGCGATGTCGAGTCGGATCACCCGGGGCTGTCCGGGGACGCGCTCCGGGTAGGACCAGATGAAGCCCTTGTCCGCCACCCGGAAGTCGAAGCCGTCACTCGGGATCTCCACCGTGTGCGGCAGGGCCAGCGCCACCCGGCGTACGTCGTCGGCGTCAGCCACCAAGGCCCCCCGCACCACACACGATCAGCATGTGCCGAGATTACGCGGTGGACAGGTCGACGGCGGTGGCGCCGAGGACGGCCCGGTTACCGTCCTCCTGCACGTAGCCGACCACCGAGGCCCCGCGAGGATCGAGATCGGGTGGTGTCGCCACCTCCACCCGTCCCCGCTCGGCGCGCAGGTCCACCGACGTGAAGGCGCGGACGACGTTGTCCTGTCGCAGCGTCCGCCCGGCGTTCTCCCCCCGGGCGATCTCGCTGTCCAGCCCACGTTCCACGATCGCCACGTGCAGCACCGCGCCCTCCGGCGGCGGCGCGCTCTGGTAGTCCACCGCCACCCGTCCGCCGAGGTCCTCCGCCCGGAGCGTGACCGCCGTGGTGGCGCTCGACGCCAGGGCGGACGCGATCGCACCCGCCGCACGCCGCCGGTCCGATCCGACGAACTCGACGGTGCCGTTGACGACCATCTGCGGTGTGTACAGACGCCCGGTGCCAAAGGCGCGGGCGTACGCCTCCTGCCGTGCGGTGTACGCCGCGTCCGCGAAACGGTCGGGCCAGCCCAGGTCGTCCCAGTAGTCGACGTGGAATCCGAGGGCGAAGACCGGCTGTCCCCGATCCCGGGCGTCCCGCTCGATCTCGGTCAGCACCTCTTCCGCGGGAGGGCAGCTCGAGCAGCCCTGCGAGGTGAACATCTCCACGACGGCGAAGCCGAGGTCTGTCGACGGGTTCGTCACCTGGCACGCCTCCTCCCGCGTCTCGACCGGCGGCGGTGCGTTTCCCGTTACCGCCGGGACAATGCGCGCGGCGTCACCTGACCTCGGCCGCGCGGTGAGCGGTGGCGGGGCGGGTGATTGGATGACCGGATGCAGATCACCGTGACAGACGCGCCGGAGCGGGAGCGATTCGAGGCGCGCGACGAGGCGGGGACGATCGCCGGGTTTGTCACCTACCAGTTGACCGGCAGCATCATCGCCTACACCCACACCGAGGTCGACCCGGCGTTCGAGGGCAGGGGCGTCGGCTCGACCCTGGCCCGCGCGGTGATGGACGACGCACGGGCCAGGAAGCGGACGGTCGTACCCATCTGTCCGTTCCTCGCCGACTGGCTGGTCAAACACCCGGAGTACGAGGGCATCGTGGTCCGGTCCACCCGAAAGATCAAATAGAGTGCGACGAGCCTGACCCGCGGTCGGCGCGGCCGCCTCGACGGTCAGGCGTCGGCGCGGGCGGCGAGGGCGTCCACCAGCCGGCGGGTGGAGCCGGCCAGGTTCCAGCGGCCGGCGAGTTCGAGCAGCCGGTCCGGATCGACAGGAGCGGTCGGCAGCGCGGTGGGCAGTTCCGGCAGCGGCACGTCCAGCGCGACCCGGACCACCGTGGGCGCGACGGCCAGGTAGTCGCGGGCCGCGGCCAGCTTGGTACGCAGGCCCGGTGCGAACGACGAGTCGGAGTCGTCGAGCGCGGCCAGGATGCCGGCGATGTCGCCGTAGCGCTCGATGAGCCGGGCCGCGGTCTTCTCGCCGACGCCCGCCACGCCGGGCAACCCGTCGCTGGGGTCGCCGCGCAGCGCGGCGAAGTCGGCGTACCGGTCGGCGGACACGCCGTATCGGGACCGGACCGCCGCGTCGTCGCAGTCGTCGAGCTTGCTGACGCCGCGCCCCACGTAGAGCAGCCGGACCGGCCGCGCGTCGTCGATGAGCTGGAACAGGTCCCGGTCGCCGGAGACCACCTCGACCGGGCCCGGCTGGGTGACCGAGAGCGTGCCGAGCACGTCGTCGGCCTCGTAGCCGGTCGCCCCGACGGCGGTGATGCCGACCGCGGCGAGCACCTCCAGGATCATCGGCACCTGCGGGGACAGGGTGTCCGGGACGATCTCGCCGCCCTGCGGGGCGACCCGGTGTGCCTTGTAGGACGGCAACAGCTCGACCCGCCAGGCGGGACGCCAGTCGTGGTCCAGGGCGCAGACCATCCGGTCGGCGCCGCGTCCGCGGATGAGGGTGGCGAGCATGTCGAGGAAGCCACGCACCGCGTTGACCGGGGTGCCGTCCTCGGTGCGGGCGGTGGACTCCGGGATGCCGAAGTAGGCCCGGAAGTAGAGACTGGCTGCGTCGATCAGCAGGATCGGGGGTTGGTGTGCCACGCCGGACAGCCTGGCACAAGCCTCCGACGATCCGGGGTACGCCCGGCCGTCGGCGGTGTCAGCGCCGCTCGTCGTGCCGGTAGACGGTCGCGCGCCGGGCCAGGTGCTGCACGACGTAACTGGTCACCAGCAGCAGGATCGCGACAAGCACCTCGACCCAGGCCGCGACGCCGTCGGCCACGGTGACACCGATGATCAGCAGGACCAGGCCGACGAGCGCGAGCACTCCCGCCCACAGTTGGCGGCGTCGGCGGGTCGCCGCCCGGTCCTCCTCGTTCGGTGCCACGTGATCCTCCCGGCCGGCGACGCCCGCGCGGGCATCCCGGATCCAGGCTATGGCCCCGTCCGCCCGTTCGAACGGGAAATCACGGTGCCTGTGGGTGGCCCGGCCACGCCGTCGCGTCGGGGCAGCCAGGTCGGATCGTCATCGATACGCTCGTCGCGCAGCCGCGTCAGGACGGACCCGGCAGCCGGCCGGGTGCCGTGACGCGGGGAGAGTCGATGGACGAGTCGGGGGCGCGCCGAGCAGAGCTGCTCACTCAGGTGCGAGCCGTGTTGGCCCCGGGCGAGACCCTGCGGGAGGCGTGCTGGGTGGGCCGCGTCCCGGGCCGCCGGTCGGCGGGGGAGGTGTTCCGTGCGGCGTTCAACCCGCTGCGGGTGGCGGAAGGGCTGGCCGGTGACGCCGTCGGGGTGACCGCATCCACCGGGCCGGGGGTGGAGTGGTACGAGGCGGCCCGCAACGGGGTGCTCGGCGGTCCGCCGGGTTCGTTGGCGGTCGGGCTGGACGAGCAGTTGCCCGAGCCCAGCGTGGTGCGCGTGCTGGCGTTGACACACCGCCGGGTGTTGGTGCTCCGCCGCCGCGCGCGACCGGTCGGGACGCAGCTGGCCGCCGGTGGCGGTCTGCGGGATCGCCTGTCGGCGGCGGCCAGCCAGGTGCGGGCGGCCTGGCAGGGACCCGGCCCGGTGGACCGCCACGCGCCACTGGAGGTGGCCTGGCAGGTGGGTCTGGAGTCGTTGGTCCGCCTCGACGCGCTGCCCGGCGGCATGCTCGGGCGTCTCGCCCTGCTCTTCGTGGACGGGTCGTGGATCGTGCTCGGCCCGCCGGACTCCGCGACCGCGTTGCGGATGGCGGCGGCGCGCGCCGGGTGATCCGCACGGCCCTCGTGGCCGCGGCTGGCCGAGAGTGCCTCCTGCGGTGCCGCCCTCACCGCCGAACGGCGGTGACCGGCGACGCGACGGGGCGCGGTTCGTCGTGGTCGGTGAGGTCGCGCAGGTGGCGGACGGGGGAGAGCAACAGCACCAGCGGCGCGCACACCAGTGTCGCCGCGAAGACGAACAGGGTGGCGCGGGCGCCGAGCGGGCCGGCCAGCGCGCCGGCGACCAGCCCGCCGACCGGGATCGCGCCCCAGGAGACGAACCGTACGGTGGCCATCACCCGGGAGAGCAGCTCGGGCGGGCTGGCGATCTGCCGGTACGTCCGGGTGGTCACGCTCAGCACCACCGTCCCGAGGGAGAAGACGACGCTGCCGGTGGCGAAGGCGGCGTACGCCGGCCAGCCGGTGCCCCAGGGGAGCAGGAACGAACCGGCGACCGTGGTGAACGCGGCGGCGAGCAATGCTCGGGCGGTGCCGATCCGCGCGGTGATGAGCGTGGTGAGCGCGGCCCCGACCAGTGCCCCGACTCCCTCGACGGCGAGCAGCACCCCGACCAGGCCGGCTGGTGCGTTCAGCTCGCGGAAGAGGTAGAGCGGGAAGAGTGCCAACTGTGCGCCGCAGACGAGGTTCATCGCCGTCGCGGCCCACATGCTCGGTCCGATCACCGGGTGGTGCGCGACGAAACGCCAGCCGGCGCGGATCAGCTCGCCGACCGGCGGCCAGCGGTCCGGCGCGTCGACCCGACCGGCGGGCAGCGTGCGCAGCAGTGCCGCCGAGACGAGGTAGCTGGCCGAGTCGACGAGCAGGGTGGGCACCGCGCCGAGCGTCTGCACCGCGAGCCCGCCGAGGGACGGGCCGCTGAGCAGGGTCACGGCGTGGGTGCCCGACGTGAGGCTGTTGCGCGACTGCAACTGCTCCCGTTCCACGATGCTGGGCAGGAAGGTCGAGTTGGCCACGTCGAAGAGCACGTTGGCGAAGCTGACCACGAGCGCGGTGACCACCAGGTGGGCGACGGTGAGGTGCCCCCACCACCAGGCAAGAGGTATGGACGCGACGGCGACCGCGCGGGCCAGGTCGGCGCCCACCTGGGCGCCGCGCAGCGGCAGGCGTTGCACGATGACGCCGGCGGGTAGCCCGATCACGAGCCAGGCGACGTAGCTGGCCGCGGTGATCACGCCCAGCTGGAACGCGGAGGCGTCGAGCACGGTGAGCGCGGTCAGCGGCAGGGCCACCGAGCCGACCGCCGATCCGACCATGCTGGTCGTGCCGGCGGTCCACCAGCGCCAGAAGGCTCCGGCCCGATCGTCGACGCGCATGTCGTCGGCCCCCGTTCGTCGAACCAGTGCGTTCCAATCTGGAACGCACTATAGTCGGTGGGGACCGACGGAGGTAAAGGGTGCGGCGAGAGGATCTCGCCGATGCGGACTGCGGCATCGCGCAGGCGCTCGGCGTGCTGGGGGATTGGTGGACGTTCCTCATCGTGCGCGACGTCGCCGGGGGAACGACCCGCTTCGACGCGCTGCAACGCGAGCTGGGCGTCAGCCGGCGGGCGTTGACCGAACGCCTCGCCGCCCTGGTGCAGCACGGGGTGCTGGAGCGTCGGTCCTACTCGCGGCACCCACCGCGCTACGACTACCTGCTCACCGTTCGGGGCGAGGGGCTGCTGCCGGTGCTGATCGCCCTACAGGACTGGGGAACGAGGCATCTCATGGGTGACGGCGAGCTGACCGCGACGGCCGACGCCGACTCCGCCGAGGCGCAGCGGGCGCACCACCTGGTCGGGCGGCGACTGCCCGAGGTAGCCCTGCCCGGTCCCGGCGGTCGGCCGGTCGCGTTGGCCACGATGGACACCTGGGCGGTCCTCTACCTCTTCCCCGGGGCGTACGCGCCGGGAACGCCCGGCTACCCGCCGGGCTGGGGGGAGATCCCCGGCGCCCGGGGCTGCACCCTGGAGTCGCGCACGTACGCCACGCGTCACTCGGACTTCCAGGCCGCCGGGGTACGGGTGCACGGGATCAGCACCCAGCGCCCGGACCAGCTCGCCGACTTCGCCGCGTACGCCGAACTGCCGTTTCCGCTGTTGTCCGACGAGGATGGCCGCCTGGCCGCGGGCCTGCTGCTGCCGGTCTTCCGGGCCGGCGGGGTGACCCGGTTCAAGCGGCTGACGCTGCTCGTCGACCCGACGGCGGTGGTGCGCGCCGTGCAGTTCCCGGTCACCGACCCGGCCGGCTCGGTGCAGGAGATGCTCACCCTGGCCCGGGAACACGCGGCGGTCCCCGGCTGACGCCTGGGCGTCGACCGGGGACCGGGGACCACGCCGGTCAGGCCGGGAGCGTCCAGCGCTGGTTGGCGCCGGCGAAGCAGTCCCAGATCTGCAGCCGGGTTCCGTCGGCGGAACTGTTGTCCGTGACGTCCAGGCACTTGTTCGACTGCGGGTTGCGCAGGGTGCCGTTGGACTGCGCCTGCCACACCTGGGCGCCGCTGCCGTTGCACTCCCAGAGCTGGACCTTCGCGCCGTTGGCGGTGGAACCACTGGCGATGTCGGCGCACTTACCGAGGGCCCGCAGCGTGCTGTCGCCGGCCACCGTCCACGTCTGCGCGGTGGTGCCGTTGCAGCCGTAGAGCTGGATGGCGGCGCCGTTGGCGGTGCTGGCCGCGGCCACGTCGACGCACTTGCCGCCGAGGCCGGTGATCCGGCCGGTACGCCCGGTCGGCGGCGGGGTGGTGCCGCCCATGATGGTGTCGTACATGGCGCTGAGCAGTGAGGTCGAGCCGCTGGTGTCCTGGCTCAACTCCCAGTTCATCACGCCGCCGGCGTTGGCCAGCGCCCACTGCGTCTTGCGCTTGACCGTCGGGATGCCGTTCCAGCACTGCTGCGACCCGCCGATGGTGGCGCAGTCCCGGTTGGCGTTCGCCGGGTCCAGGCCGACGATGTACGAGTAGTTGTAGTACACCGGGCGGCTGTAGAAGGGGATGCCGAGCACCGCCTTGCTGGCCGGCAGACCGCGCGCCTTCCACAGGTTGATGCTGTTGATCGACCAGTCGTAGTTGGCGTGTGGGCTGCCGCCGTCGTACGCCATGATGTTGAGCCAGTCGACCTGGTTGAAGACGGCGGTCTGCACGCCCTGCACGCTGCCGCCCTCGGAGACCACGGCGGCGGTGAGCAGCTTGCCGCGGCTGTGCATGGCGCTGCCGAGCTGCGTCATGAGCGCCGTGTAGTTGTTGGCCGAGGTGCCCGGGTCGGGGTACTCCCAGTCCATGTCGACGCCGTCGAGGTTGTACTGGTTGACGAAGTTGACCAGGTTGTTCACGAAGTTGGTCCGGCTGCCGGAGTTGGCCGCCAGGGCTTCGAAGGCCGAGTCGTTGCCGTCGTTCCAGCCGCCGACCGCGATCGAGACCTTGACGTTGTTGGCGTGTCCCTGCGAGACCAGCGAGGACAGCCGGCCCCCGTCGACTCCCTGCAGGCTGCCGTCGGCGTTGGGCAGGATGAAGGCGTAGTTGATGTGGGTGAGCTTGTTGTACTGGATGGTGTTGATGTTGCCGGCCCAGGAGGGCATGTAGCCGACGCTCTTGAAGTTGTTCGGCAGCACCACGGCCTGCGCGGCGGTGGAGGTGACGGTGAGGGTGGCGCCGGCGGTGGCCAGCGCGAGGAAGCCGGCGGCGAGGGCGCGGCGCAGTGGTGAGGACATCGGGGGCCTTCCCGTGGGCGGGGGACGACACCCGCCCACGCGGGTTGTCGCGGACGGGCGGTGCGGGACGCAGGAACGGGTGGGCCTCGAGGCAGCCAAATCTTAAAGAGTGTTAACTGTCCGCGTCAATCAACATCTGTGAATTCCCCGACACTGGTGCCGATATGGGGGTTTACCCAAACGACCGTTAAGCTGATGGCGTGGGACTCGACGAGCTGTACCCGCCGGACCGGCTGATCGCCGCGCAGCGCGCCACCGCCGCTGCGGGGCTGGACGCCCTGCTGCTCACCCCCGGTTCCGACCTGCGGTACCTGACCGGCTACGACGCCCACGCGGGGGAGCGACTGACCTGCCTGGTGCTGCCCGCCCAGGGCGAGCCGACCCTCATCGTGCCCACGCTGGAACGCCCGGCGGCCGAGGCGGCACCGGCCACCGGCGTCCGCATCGTCGACCACCTCGACGGCACCGACCCGTACCCGCTTGTCGTCGCCGCCCTCGACGGCCCGCCGGCGGCGGTGGGGCTGGCCGACCGGATGTGGGCCGAGCAGGTCCTCGCGCTGCGGGCCGCCCTGCCCGGTGCCGCGCAACGCCTCGCCGGCGAGGTGCTGGGCGAGCTGCGCGTGCGCAAGTCCCCGGCGGAGGTGGCCGCGCTCGCCGAGGCCGGCGCGGCGATCGACGAGGTGCACCTGCGGATGGGGCAGTGGCTGCGCCCGGGGCGCACCGAGGCCGAGGTCGCCACGGACATCGCCGCGGCGATCCGGGCCGCCGGACACGTCCGGGTCGACTTCGTCATCGTGGCGGCCGGGCCGAACGGCGCCAGCCCACACCACGGCACCTCGGACCGGCCGATCGGCGTCGGAGAGCCCGTGGTGGTCGACATCGGCGGCACGATGGCCTCGGGATACCGCTCGGACTGCACCCGCACCTACGTGGTGGGCGGGCCGGCGCCGGCGGACTTCCTGGACTACTACGCGGTGCTGCACGACGCCCAGCGCGCCGCCGTCGCCGCGGTGCGGCCTGGGATCACCGCGACGGCCGCCGACGCCGCGGCCCGGGACCCGATCGCCGCCGCCGGCTACGGCCGCGCGTTCCTGCACCGCACCGGCCACGGCATCGGTCTGGACGGTCACGAGGAGCCCTACCTGGTGGCGGGCAACGACCGCCCGATCGAGGCGGGGATGGCGTTCTCCATCGAGCCGGGCGTCTACCTGGCGGGCCGGCACGGCGCCCGCATCGAGGACATCGTCGTCTGCACCACAGACGGCGTGCAACGGCTCAACACCACCCCCACGGAGCTCATCGCGCTATGACTGTCGACCGGATCCTCCCCACCGACGAGGCCCACGACCTGCTGGGTCTCGCCACCGAGCTCGCCGACCGCGAGCTCGCGCCGAACGCCACCGCCTTCGAGGAGCGCGCCGAATTCCCCCGCGGCGTACTCCGGACCCTGGGCCGCGCCGGCCTGCTCGGCCTGCCCTACCCCGAGGAGTACGGCGGCGCGGCCCAGCCCTACGAGGTCTACCTGCAGGTGCTGGAGATCCTGGCCAGCCGCTGGCTCGCGGTCGCCGAGGCGGTCAGCGTGCACACCCTGTCCTGTTACCCGGTGTTCGCGTTCGGCACCGACGAACAGCGCAAACTGCTGCCGGACATGATCGGCGGCGAGCTGCTGGGCGCGTACTGCCTCTCCGAGCCGCAGGGCGGCTCGGACGCGGCCGCGTTGAGCACCCGGGCGGTTCGCGACGGGGACGCGTACCTGGTGTCCGGCACCAAGGCGTGGATCACCCACGCGGGGACGGCCGACTTCTACAACATCTTCTGCCGCACCGGGGGACCCGGGCCGAAGGGGATCTCCTGCCTGCTCGCCGACGCGGGCACGGCCGGCATTCAGCCACAGGCCGCCGAGCGGACGATGGGACTGCGCGCCTCGCCGGTGGCGCAGATCGTCTTCGACGAGGCGCGGGTGCCGGCGGACCGGCTGATCGGCGGCGAGGGCGCCGGCTTCACCATCGCCATGTCCGCGCTCGACTCCGGTCGCCTGGGCATCGCCGCCTGCGCGGTGGGGCTGGCCCAGGCGGCGCTGGACTACGCGGTGTCCTACGCCCGGGAGCGGCAGCAGTTCGGCCGCTCCATCATCGACTTCCAGGGCCTCGGGTTCCTCCTCGCCGACGCGGCCACCCAGATCTCCGCCGCCCGCGCGTTGACCCTCGCCGCGGCCCGGCTGCGCGACGCCGGCCGCCCGTACGCGATCGAGGCGGCCAAGGCGAAGCTCTTCGCCACCGACATGGCGATGCGGGTGACCACCGACGCGGTGCAGGTGCTCGGCGGCGCAGGCTACGTGGCCGATCACCCGGTGGAGCGGTACATGCGTGAGGCCAAGGTGTTGCAGATCGTGGAGGGCACCAACCAGATCCAGCGCCTGGTGATCTCCCGGGCCCTCGCCCAGGGCTGAGGTCGGCCTGTGCTGGTGGGGCCGCGGCGAAGCCGCCGCGGCCCGCCGCTCGGGTGCCGCGTAGGGCGCTGCGTCGCCGTGCGGCGGTTTTCCCGGTAGGTTGCACGCCGTGGAGGAGATCGACCGCGCTATCGTCGCCGCGCTGACCGCCGACGGCCGACTGTCGTACACCGACCTGGCCGAGAAGGTGGGGCTGTCGGTGTCCGCCGTGCACCAGCGGGTGCGCCGGCTGGAGCAGCGTGAGGTGATCAAGGGGTACGCCGCGCGGGTGTCGTTCGAGGCGCTGGACCTGCCCCTGACGGCGTTCGTGGCGATCCGCCCGTTCGACCCGTCGCAGCCGGACGACGCGCCGGAGCGTCTCGCGCACCTGCCCGAGATCGACTCCTGCTACTCCGTGGCGGGGGAGGACTTCTACATGTTGTTGGTGCGGGTGGCCAGCCCCACCGACCTGGAGCGGTTGCTGCAGGAGATCCGCACCTCGGCCAACGTGACGACCCGGACGACCGTGGTGCTGTCCACCCCGTACGAGAACCGGCCGCCGAAGGTCACCGCTGCGGTATCGAGTCGGTCGCGGTCCCGGGCGCCGGAGGAGCCGGCTGGTTCCACCGCAGGATGACCTGCCGGCCGTGCTCGTGACCGAGCGCGCTGACCGTGGCGGTTTCCAGGCGCAGTCGTCCGCCGGCGGACGGGGGCAGGCCGATCCAGCGAGCGCCGAGCACGCGCAGGCTGTGCGCGTGGCCGACAAGCGCGACGGTGCCACGGTCGAGCAGTGGGGTGACCCGGGCCAGCACCCGGTCGAGCCGTTCGCCCACCTGCGCGGGTGACTCTCCGCCGGGGCAGCCGTCGGTCCAGATGTTCCAGTGCGGGTCGTCGGCGTGGATGTCGACGGTGGTGCGGCCCTCGTACTCGCCGTAGTTCCACTCGCTGAGGTCCTCGTCGACCCCGTCGACGGTGAGCCCGGCCAGCTGCGCGGTGCGCAGCGCCCGGGCGCGGGGGCTGGCCAGCACTGTCGCGAACCGCCGGCCGGCGAGGAACGCGGCGAGGGTGCGGGCCTGCCGCTCGCCGTCGGGGGTCAGCTCGAGGTCGGTGTACGAGGTGTGCCGGAGGCTGGCGCTCCAGGTGGTCTCGCCGTGCCGGATCAGCAGGAGCTCTCCCATACGGCCAGTTAACCATCGCGGCCGTTGCCGGCAGGCGACCCTCCCTCAACCTATCTTCCTAGGATGCCTGAGCGGGTGTGCCGACCGGCACCACCGGTTTCGGCACCCGGAGACCGGGCAAGCGAACGAGGACAACCGCCAGACCGAGGAGGCGCGATGAGCTTCACCGAGAAGGCCAAGAACAAGGTCGAGCAGATGGCCGGCGCAGCACGTGAGCGCGTCGGCGACATGACCGACAACGAGCGGATGCGTGGCGAGGGCGCCAGCCAGGAGAGCGACGCGCGCGCCAAGCAGGCCGGTCAGAACGTCAAGGACGCCGGTCGCAACATGAAGGACTCCTTCACGAAGTGACCTGAGCGGTCCACGGGTCCCCGGGCGGCATGACCGCCCGGGGACCTGTCGCGTGCTGCGGTTAGTGTCGGCCGGTGACCGTGCTGCGTTCCCTGGTGTTGTTCGCGCTGGCCGCGGTGGCCGAGATCGGCGGCGCCTGGCTGGTCTGGCAGGGCTGGCGGGAGCAGCGTGGGCTGTGGTGGATCGCCGCCGGCGTGGTGGCGCTGGGCTGTTACGGCTTCGTCGCCACGTTCCAGCCGGACGCGAACTTCGGCCGGATTCTGGCCGCGTACGGCGGGGTGTTCGTGGCCGGCTCGTTGGGCTGGGCGATGGTGGTCGACGGTTTCCGTCCGGACCGGTGGGACCTGGCCGGTGCGGCGCTGTGCCTGCTCGGCGTGGCGGTCATCATGTACGCCCCCCGCGGTACCTGAGACCCTTGCCGCCCTGCGCTTCGGGGACGGTGAGCGTTCTTCGCTTCTGCGATGATCGGCGGCGTGAATCGACCTCGGCTTCGCTTCCGGTGGGGCGTACTGGTGGCGGCGGCTGTCCTCGGCAGCGCCGCGTGCTCGGCGTCCCGGGTGCCCCCGACGGAGCGCCCGGCCTTCGTCGGCTCGTCCGCCACCACTGCGGCCCCGTCGGCCAGCGCCGCCGCACCGGCTGTCCCGGGTGCGACGCGGGTGGGGACCCGGGCACCGGTGGTGGATCACGGCCCGCGTACCGGCGCCAAGGTCGCGTTGACCTTCGACGCGGACATGACCGACGGCATGCTGGCCAGCCTGCGGGCCGGCCGCGTGAAGTCGTACGCGAACCTGCGCATCCTCGACCTGCTGGAGCGGGAAGAGGTGCCGGCGACGTTCTTCCTGACCGGCAAGTGGGTGCAGCGGTATCCGGATGTGGCGCGGCGGATCGCCGGCAATCCGCGCTTCGAGTTGGCCAACCACACCTACGGGCACGCGGCGTTCACCGCTGACTGCTACGACCTGCCCTCGCTGCCGGTGGACAAGTTGGCCGCCGACGTGGCGAAGACGTTCGAGGTGATCAAGCCGTACGGGGGTCGGCAGACCCGGTACTTCCGTTTTCCGGGGTTGTGCCACGACGCGGCGACCCTGGATGCCCTGGCGCCGCTGGGTGTGACTGTCGTCGACGGGGACGTGGTCAGCGGCGATCCGTTCGCGACCGCGTGGAAGCCGCTGGTGCGGGCGGTCCTGGACCACGTCCGCCCCGGGTCGGTCGTGATCATGCATGTGACCGAGGCGAACGCGGCGATGACCGATGAGGCGTTGCCGCACATCCTGGCCGGGCTGCGGGAGCGCGGGCTGGTGCCGGCGCCGTTGTCCGAGGTGCTGGCGAAGGGCTGAGGCTCAGCTTTCCGGTACGTCGTCGACGGTCAGGACGATCTTGCCGCGGCGGGATCCGCGCTCGGCCGTCTGGTGTGCGTCGGCCGCCTTCTCCAGGGGGAAGGTCGCCTCGATCGGCACCCTGAACCGGTCCTCGGCGAACAGTTCGGCGACGGCGCCGAGACCGTGCCGGCCGTCGGGCTCACCGGCCAGTTGGCCCATGGACAGGCGGATGCCGTACGTGGGGGCGGTGAAGTCGGCGAGGGTGACCACTGCTGTGGGGTCGTCGGTGAGGCGGAGCAGTTCGCTCAGGGACCCGGCGCCGGCGACGTCGAGGGCGCGGTCGATCCGGGTCACTCCCAGGGCGTCGAGGCGGTTGGTGAGGTCGGGGCCGTAGGTGACCGGTGTCGCCCCGAGCTGGCGGAGGAAATCGTGGTTCTCGGCGCGGGCGGTGCCGATGACGTGGACGCCACGGGCGGCGGCGAGTTGGACGGCGATGCTGCCGACACCGCCGGCGGCGCCGTCGAGGAGGAGCGTCATGCCGGGCCGCAGGTCCAGCAGGTCGAGGGCCCGGGTGGCGGTCTCGATGCTGGTGCCCGCGGCGCCCGCCTGGGCCCACGGCATGGCGGTGGGCTTGTGCGCCCAGAGCTGGAGTACCGCGAACTGTGCACTGGCGCCGCCGAGCCGGGCCAGTTCGACGATGCCGAAGACGTGGTCGCCGACTGTCACGCCGTCGACGTCGTCGCCGATCTCGTCGACGATTCCGGCCGCGTCGACGCCGGGGATGTGTGGCAACGGTAGCTGGGCGCTCATCGGGGTGCGGCCGGAGCGGAGGCCGACGTCGACGGGGGAGACCCCGGCGGCGTGGACACGGATGCGGATCTGGTCGGCCCGCGGTTGTGGCGCGTCGGTGGTGCCGAGGTGGAGTACGTCGGGACCGCCGAACTGGTTGTACTGCACGGCGAACATCAGGGGCTCCTCTGCCTGGTTGACATGGTGGTAGTCGTACCGTAGGCCGGAAACGGAGCAGCTGTTCCGCTGTGGGGTCAAGTGAGAGTGGGGCGAATCGGGGATGTCTCAGATACGGCGTGCTGATGCCCGGTTCAACCGTGATCGGGTGATGGCGGCGGCTCGGGAGGCGTTCGCGTCGGCGGGGCTCGAGGTGCCCATGCGGGAGGTGGCGCGACGGGCGGGGGTTGGTGTGGCGACCCTGTACCGGCACTTCCCGACGCGTACGGAGTTGGTGGCGGCGGTCCTGGCCGAGCGGGTGGACGACTGCGGTGTGCGGATGCGCCGGGCGCTCGACGACCCGGACCCGTGGCGGGCGTTGTCCGGCGTGGTGCGCGAGTTCGCTGAGCGGCAGATCCATGACCGGGAGCTCAACGAGGTGCTGTTGGGGCCGGGTGAGTTGGGTGCGGCGTTTCAGCGGGAGCGGCGGGAGCACGCGCAGGCGTTGAACGTGCTGGTGGTGCGGGCGCGGGCCGCGGGTGTGCTGCGCGACGGCGTCGGCGCGGACGAGGTCCGGGCCGGGCTGCTGGCCATCGCGTCGCTTCGGCGGTTGCCGGCGACGACGAGCGTCCGGGTGATCGGTCTGGTGGCGGACCTCGTCGTCGCCGGTATCCGTGCCTGACGGTCGTCAGTCGTCGCGGTGGGCGGTCCACCACTGCTGGCCGTCGGCCGGGAGGGTGTCGATCGGGTCGTAGTAGGCGTAGCGCTTGTTGAGCGCCTCCAGGTCGGCGGATTCGATGGAGGTGCGGTAGTTCTTGGTCCAGTAGGAGATGCCGCGCTCGCGGTCGTAGTCGGTGAGCATGTGCACCCAGCGTTTGCCGACGAAGGGCACGTCGCAGACGATGCGGGGGGTGGCGTAGCCGGGGAGGTAGCCCATGATGTCGTGCTGGAGTTGCTGGGCGTGCCAGACCGGAACCCGCCAGTGTTCGGCGTTGGGGATCATGTCGCACATGTAGAAGTAGTACGGCAGGATCCCGGCTTCGCCCTGGAGGGCGAAGCAGAGGTCGAGCAGTTCCGGGGTGGTGGCGTTGACGCCGCGCATGAGGACGCCCTGGTTGCGGACGTCGCGGACGCCGACGTCGAGGGCGGTCTGGGCGGCCCTGGCGACCAGTGGGGTGAGCGACTGGGCGTGGTTGACGTGGGTGTGGATGGCGAGGTTGACGCCGCGGCGGGCGGCGGTGCGGGCGACGCGTTCCAGGCCTTCGACGACGTCGGGTTGCAGCCAGTGCTGGGGGAGGCCCATGAGGGCTTTGGTGGCGAGCCGGATGTCGCGGACCGTTTCCAGTTCCAGCAGGCGCATGAGGTACGACTCGAGGTTGCGCCAGGGGACGTTGGCGACGTCGCCGCCGGAGACGACCACGTCGCGGACGCCGGGGTGGGCCTTGAGGTAGGCGATGTGGGCGTCGTAGCGGTCGACGGGCTTGAGGGTGAGCTTGAGTTTGTCGACGGCGGGGGTGGAGTTGCCGACGAGGTCCATGCGGGTGCAGTGCCCGCAGTACTGGGGGCAGGTGGAGAGCAGTTCGGCGAGGACCTTGGTGGGGTAGCGGTGGGTGAGGCCTTCGGCGACCCACATGTCGTGCTCGTGGAGGCTGTCGCGGCTGGCGTAGGGGTGTGAGGGCCAGTCGGTGCGTCGGTCGGAGGCGACCGGGATCATGTAGCGGCGGATGGGGTCGGCGAGCAGCGCCTCGGTGGTGGGGGTCGCGAACGGCACCATCGTGTTGATCATTTGGGGTGGCACCAGCATGGACATGGTGGCCATGGCCTGCTGGTCGGCCTCGAGGTCGGCGTAGAAGGTGTCGTCGACGAGGTCGCCGAGGACGGCGCGGAGCTGCTTGGTGTTCTTGACGCAGTTGACGCGTTGCCACTGGGCGGATTCCCACTGGTCGCGGGTGATGTGGCGCCAGCCGGGGAAGCGGGTCCAGTCCGGTTCGACCAGGGGGCGGCGGTGGTATTCGTAGGGCTGCCCGGCGGTCGGTACGGCGACCGGGGCGTGACGGGGTTGAGGGATGGTCTCAACCGGTTGGGTCTGGGTCACGGCCCCTCCTCGGTGTTACGGCTGATCAGCAAGGCCCGAAGGCTACTGGAAAATATTCGGTGCAGAAACTAGTCTGCCGTAAGTTTTCCCGTTACGCGAGCCTTGACCGGGGGGCTTCGGGCGGCGGCTGGGGGAGGTTGGCGTGACGTCACCGGTGGGCTTGCACCGTGTCGTGCAACCGGCGGGGGTGCTGCCGCAGGCGGCGTGGCGCCTGGACGCGTCGGCGGCGATCGGGCCGAACGAGGTGCGGATCCGGGTGCAGCGGCTCAACCTGGACGCGGCGAGCTTCCGGCAGTTGTCGGAGAAGCACGGTGGGGACGGCGCCGCGGTCCGCGCCGAGGTGTTGGAGATCATCTCCACCCGGGGGAAGATGCAGAACCCGGTGACCGGGTCCGGCGGCATGCTGATCGGCACGGTCGAGGAGGCCGGCCGGCGTTCCCCGCTCGGGCTCAGGGCGGGGGAGCGGGTCGCGACCCTGGTGTCGTTGACGCTGACGCCCCTGGTGATCACCGACGGGTTGGCCCGCTGGGACGGGCGCAGCGAGCAGGTGCCCTGTGACGGGTGGGCGATCCTGTTCGCGCGGTCCATCGCCGCGGTGCTGCCCGACGACGAGGATCCGCAGTTGTCCCTGGCGGTGCTGGACGTGTGCGGGGCGCCCGCGCTGACCGCCCGGGTGGTGTCGCGCTACGTCGAGGAGCGCGGTCGCCTCGGTGACCCGACGCCGGTGCGGGTCGCGGTGATCGGCGGGGCGGGCAAGAGTGGGTCGCTGTCGCTCGCCGCGGCGCGGCGGGCCGGTGCCGCGCGTACCGTCGGGGTGGTGCCGGTGGCGGCGGAGCGCGACGCGCTGACGGCTGCCGGCCTGGCGTCGGTGGTGGCGTTGGCCGACGCGCGGGACCCGGTGGGGTTGTCCACGGCGGTGACCACGGCCCTGGGGGCGCCGGCGGACGTCACGGTGGTGTGCGTGGACGTGCCGGGGTGTGAGCACGGGGCGGTGTTGGCCACCGCGGACGGCGGCACGGTGATCTTTTTCTCGATGGCGACGAGCTTCTCCGCGGCGGCGTTGGGCGCCGAGGGGTTGGCGGCGGACGTGACGATGCTGGTGGGCAACGGGTACGTGCCGGGGCACGCGGAGTTGGCGCTGGGCCTGTTGCGGGCCGAGCCGGGCGTGCGTCAGCTTTTCGCGGCGCGGATCGCGGCAGACTGAGAGTCATGACGAACCCCTCGACGTTGTACCGCGGCGGTGTGCTGCACTGCCCCGCCGACCCGAGCGCCACCGCGCTGCTGGTGTCCGGTGGGCGGATCACCTGGTTGGGGACCGACGGTGACGCGCCGCCGGCCGACCGGGTGGTGGATCTGGGTGGGGCGCTGGTGACGCCGGCGTTCGTCGACGCGCACGTGCACGCCACGGACACCGGGTTGGCGTTGGCCGGGCTGGATGTGGCCGGGGTGCGGTCGGCGGGGCAGTTGCTGGACGCGGTGGCCGGGTTCGCGGCGGGTCTGCCGGCGGACGCGGTGGTGCTGGGGCACGGCTGGGACGAGTCGGGCTGGTCGGATGCGACGTTGCCGGACGCGGCGGCGGTGGGCCGGGCGGCTGGTGGACGGCGGGTGTATCTGTCGCAGGCGTCGCTGCATTCGGCGTTGGTGTCGTCGGCGATGCTGGCGGCGTGCCCGGAGGTGGTCGGGGCGGTCGGTTACGACGCGTCGGGCTGGTTGCGCCGCGACGCGCACCACGTGGTGCGGGCCGCGGCGCAGGGGTCGGTGAGTCGGGCGCAGCGGGTCGCCGCGCAGCGGGTGGCCCTGTCGCACGCGGCGTCGTTGGGGATCGCGGCGGTGCACGAGTGTGGTGGGCCGGAGATCTCCGACGAGGAGGACTTCACCGGCCTGCTGGGCATCTCGGGTGCGGGGTTGCCGGAGGTGTACGGGTACTGGGGTGAGTTGGGTGGCGCGGCGCGGGCCCGGGAGTTGGGTGCGGTGGGCGCCGGTGGTGACCTGTTCGCCGATGGCGCGTTGGGCTCGCGGACGGCGCATCTGTCCCAGGAGTACGGCGACGGCGCCGGGTGCGGGCACGGGTACCTGACGACCCAGCAGGTGCGCGATCACCTGTTGGACTGCGCGGCGCACGGTGTGCAGGGTGGGTTCCACGCGATCGGTGACGCGGCGATCGGCACGGTGCTGGACGGGTTCGCGGCGGCGGCGGCGACGTTGGGTGTGGAGCGGCTGCGCGCGGCCCGGCACCGCATCGAGCACGCGGAGATCATGAACAAGCGGTTGATCGCGCGGTTCGTGGAGTTCGGGGTGGTGGCGAGCATGCAGCCGGCGTTCGACAGGTTGTGGGGCGGCGCGGGCCGGATGTACGAGTCGCGGTTGGGGTTGGACCGGTCGTTGGAGTCGAACCCGATGGGCGCGATGCACTCGGTGGGTGTGGCGTTGGCGTTCGGGTCGGATTCGCCGGTGACGCCGTTGGATCCGTGGGGGTCGGTGCGGGCGGCGGCGGCGCACCACAACCCGACGCAGCGGATGAGTGTGCGTTCGGCGTTCGCCGCGCACACCCGTGGTGGGTGGCGGGCGGTGCACCTGGACGTCGAGGGGGTCCTCGCGTTGGGCGCGCCGGCGACGTTCGCGGTGTGGTCGACGCCGGCGGGGGTGCAGCGGGGACTGCCGGTGTTGCTGGCCGAGGATCCGGAGGTGCGGGGTCCGGACGACCCGACGCCGTTGCCGGTGTGCCGGCGGCTGGTGCTGCGCGGTGAGGTCATCTACGAGGAAGGGTCATCATGACCGGGAAGCTTGATCTTGATCCGGTGCTGGTGGCACGGGCGCGGGAGTTGGCGCGTCGGGCCGGGCAGCCGGTGGTGGACCTGGCCCGCAGCCACACCACCGTGTCGGTGGAGCGGGCGGTGCTGCGGTTGGCCGGGGTGACCGGTGCGGACCCGGACGGGATTCCGTGGGTGAACCGGCTCGTCGACGCGGTTGCCGCGGACGTCGGGTTGGGTCACGGGGTCGCGGTGCCGGTGTTCGACGCCCTGGCCCGCGAGGGCGGCACCGACGTGACGTTGCTGGCGCAGAAGGCCGCCGCCGGGTCGGTGCGGTTCGACCTGCCGACCGGGCGGGCCGCCACGGCCGCCCGGTCGGCGGCGCGCAGGGCCGTCGGCGCGGGCATTCGGCGCATCGACCGGCGGCGCGCCGAGCGGGACCGGCTGATCAAGCGCCACGGTGACCCGAAGCAGCGGCCGTGGATCTATTTGATCGTGGCCACCGGGGACATCTACGAGGACATCCCGCAGGCGCAGGCCGCCGCGCGGGCGGGCGCGGACGTGATCGCGGTGATCCGCTCCACCGGTCAGTCGTTGCTGGACTACGTGCCCGAGGGTGCGACCCGGGAGGGGTTCGCCGGCACGTACGCCACGCAGGAGAACTTCCGGCTGATGCGGGCGGCGTTGGACGAGTCGTCGAGGGAGGTGGGCCGCTACGTGCGGTTGACCAACTACGCGTCGGGGTTGTGCATGCCGGAGATGGCGACCCTGGCCGGGCTGGAACGCCTCGACATGATGTTGAACGACTCGATGTACGGGATCCTGTTCCGCGACATCAACCCGGTGCGCACGTTCGTCGACCAGCGGTTCTCCCGGCAGGTGCACGCCCGCGCCGGGATCATCATCAACACCGGTGAGGACAACTACCTGACCACCGCCGACGCGGTCGACGAGGCGCACACGGTGACGGTGTCGCAGCTGCTCAACGAGTTCTTCGCGCACGAGGCGGGGTTGGCGGACTGGCAGTTGGGGTTGGGGCACGCGTTCGAGATCAACCCGGACGTGCCGGAGTCGTTCCGCCTGGAGTTGGCGCACGCCCTGCTGGCCCGGGAGTTGTTCCCGGACGCGCCGTTGAAGTGGATGCCGCCGACGAAGCACATGACCGGTGACGTGTTCCGGGGCAACCTGCTCGACGGGTTCTTCAACCTGGCGGGCGCGCTGACCGGTCAGGGCATCCTGCTGGTGGGGATGATGACCGAGGCGGTGGTGACACCGTGGTTGTCGGATCGGGACATCGCGTTGCAGAACGTGCGGTACGTGCTGGGCGCCGCCGGTGGGCTGCACGAGGACTTCGTGCCGGCGCCGGATGGGTTCATCCGCCGCCGCGCCAACCAGGTTCTCGGTGAGGCGCTGGACCTGCTGGAGCGCATCGGGGAGCAGACGTTGCTCACGGCCATCGCCGAGGGCACCTTCGGGATCATGAAGCGGCCCGCGGACCGGGGCAAGGGCCTGTCGGGAGTGGCCGCGCACGAGGCGGACTACTGCAATCCGGCCACCGACATCCTGGAGGCGGCGGCGTGAGCGAGCGCAGCGAGCGAACCGGCAAGCAGATCGTGCGCCCGTACGGGGACACCACCGGTGACGGGATGGTGCAGGTGTCGTTCACCCTGCCGGTGGCCCACGACAAGCGGGCCGAGGGCGCGGCGGTGCAGCTGGCCAACAAGATGGGCATCGACCCGGCGATGGTGGTGCACGCCAAGCCGATGGGTGACGGGTTCACGTTCTTCGTGGTCTACGGGCGGGTCAACCACCTGGTCGACCTGAACGCGGTGCAGGTGGTGGAACGGGACTTCGCGCTGCTGTCGGCGAAGGAGGTCAACACGGTGGTCAAGCAGCGGTTGCGGCGCAAGCTGTCCGTCGTCGGGGCGTGCATCGGCACCGACGCGCACACCGTGGGCATCGACGCGATCCTCAACGTCAAGGGCATCGCGGGGGAGAAGGGCCTGGAGTACTACCGGGAGTTGAAGGTCACCAACCTGGGCGCGCAGGTCAGTGTGCCGGAGTTGGTGGAGGCAGCGAGGGTGGAGAAGGCCGACGCGGTGCTCGTGTCGCAGGTCGTCACGCAACGCGATGCGCACCTGCACAACACCCGGGAGATGTCGGCGGCGTTCCGGGAGGCGATGCCGGCGGGCCGGCGGCCCCTGTTGATCGTCGGTGGTCCCCGGTTCGACGAGTCGATGACCGACGAGTTGGGCGTGGACCGGATCTTCGGTCGGGGCACCACGCCCGGCGAGGTGGCCAGTTACCTCGTGCACGCCCTGATCACGCAACGGAAGGTGAACGCATGACCGACGCACGGCTCGGGTTGACGGTGACGCACCGGCGGTATGTGCCGTACTCGCACGCCCACTACGCCGGCAACCTCGTCGACGGGGCGTACGCCCTCGGGTTGTTCGGCGACGTCGCCACGGAGGTGTGTATCCGCACCGACGGCGACGAGGGCCTGTTCGCCGGCTACGCCGACGTGCGCTTCCACGCGCCCATCCACGCCGGTGACGTCATCGAGGTCACCGCCCAGGTGTCGCGGGTGGGCACCCGCAGCCGCACCCTGGAGTTGAGCTGTGCGGTGGTGTGCCGGGGCCGACCGGAGCGCTCCGCGTCCGCCGCCGAGGTCCTCGACCCGCCGATCGTGGCGGTCACCGCGACCGGCACCGTGGTCGTTCCCGCCGGCTCGTGACCCTGGCGGTCTGCGCGGACGTCGGTTCCACGTACACGAAGGTGGCGGTGGTGGACCTGGCCGCCGGTGTGCTGGTCGGCGCGGCGGCGGCGCCGACCACGGTGGGCACCGACGTGCTGCACGGCCTGGACGCCGCGGTCGCGGCGGCCACCGCCGGACTGGGGGTGCGCGACGCGCCGTGGTACGTGTGCTCGTCGGCCGGTGGTGGGCTGCGGCTGGCCGTGGTCGGCTACGAGCCGCTGGTCACCGCGCAGGCGGGCCGGCGGGTCGGGTTGTCCGCCGGCGCGCACGTGGTGCACGTGGCGGCCGGTCGGCTCGGCGCGGTGGACCTGGCGGCGATGCGGGCGGCCCGCCCGGACGTGGTGCTGCTCGTCGGTGGCACCGACGGCGGTGACGCCGAGACGGTCACCCACAACGCGACCCGCCTGGCCCGCGCCCGGTGGCGGGTCCCGGTGGTGTACGCGGGCAACGCCGACGTGCGCGCCGAGCTGACCGGGTTGCTGGAGGCCGCCGGGGTGCCGGTGACCGGCGCGGAGAACGTCCTGCCCCGCATCGGGGTGCTCGCCCCGGCGTCGGCGCGGGCGGCGATCCGCGCGGTGTTCCTACGCCACGTCATCGGGGGCAAACGACTGTCGAGGGGCACCCGGTTCGCGCGCCTGGTGCGCGCGGCCACCCCGGACGCGGTGCTCACCGGTGTGGAGGTGCTCGCCGACACCCTCGGCGGTGACCTCGCCGTGGTCGACGTGGGTGGTGCCACCACCGACGTGTACTCGGTGCTCACCCCCGACGAGCGGGCCAGCGGGCCGGCGCGGCAGGTCGCCGGGAACCTGTGGCGGGCCCGTACCGTGGAGGGTGACCTGGGCATGCGGTGGAGTGCGCCCGGGGTGGTGCGGGCCGCCGTCGAGGAGCGGCTGCTCACCCCGGACGAGGCCGACGACCTGAGCGCCGCCGCGGCGGGTCGGGCCGCGGACCCGGCGTTTCTGGCTGTCGACGACATCGAGCGGGCCGTGGACCGGCGGATCGCCACCCTCGCGGCGACGGTGGCGTTGCGCCGCCACGCCCGCGGCGCCGCCACCGGTGAACGGGCCGGGCGGGACCTGCGCGACGTGCGGTTGCTGGTGGGTTCCGGTGGGGTGCTGCGGCACGCCTCGGCGGACACGTCCGCGCAGGTGTTGGCGGCGGTGCTGGCCGACCACGCCGGCGGGTGGGCGTTGCCGCGCGCCGCCGCCGCGGTCGTCGACACCGAGTACGTGCTGGCCGCCGGGGGGTTGCTCGCCGAGGAGCACCGGGCGGCGGCGGGGGCGCTGTTGCGCCACCATCTACGCACGCATTGAGACTCGCCGACCCGACACGCCGTGTCGCAACACACGACAGGCCGGGGGTGGGTTGACAACCGACGGGGGTCGGCACGTACCGTCTTTGAGTCCTACCACGGGAAGCGGCTGTTGTTCGCTTCGTCCTCTCGTCCGCTGGCCGAGCGACATTTTCAGCGTCATCGTCGCGGCGGCCAGGTCCAGCGGGCGGGGGTCGGCGGGGCGGCGCGAACCGGCCGCGGTTACCGGTGTACGGGCAGGGTGAGGTGCACGGCCAGTAGACAACGGCCCGGCGGGGGCAGCCAGTCCACGTCCGGTCGGTCCGAAGGTCGTCGTACCCCATCCTCGCCACACCGGCCGGGAAGGGCCTGGGAGCATCGGGGCGCGGCGTGAGCCGCGCCCCGATTTCATGTCCGCTGGGCGGTCTGTGCCGGCCGGCCCGATGCGGTCGGTTCGCAGGCCAGCCAGGTAGCCTTCGCCCCGTGATCGAGGTGAAGCGGTGACGATTCTGGACCGGGACGACACCCACAGCCCGGCCGCGCCGAGTCAGCCGGTCGGGACCGGTCGGCCGCTGCCGCTGCGGGTCGCCGTGCCCCTGGCCGTGGCCGCCGGGCTGGCCCTGCTGGTGGCGTTCCCCCCGTACGGGGTGTGGCCGCTCGCGCCGGTCGGGGTGGCGTTGCTGGCCGCCGCCGCACACCGGCGGCGGTTGCGCGCCGGCGCCGGCCTGGGCTTCCTGACCGGGGTGGCGTTGTTCGCCCCGCTGTTGGCCTGGACGAACCTGCACACCGGTTACCTGCCGTGGGTGCTGCTGTCGTTGCTGCAGGCCGGTTACCTGGCGCTGCTGGGCGTGGCCACCGCCTGGGTGTCGCCGCTGGCCGACCGGGTCCGCTGGGCGTGGCCGGTGCTGACCGGGCTGCTGTGGGTGGGGCAGGAGGCGCTGCGCGACCGCACCCCGTTCGGTGGGTTCCCGTGGGGGCGGTTGGCGTTCAGTCAGGACACCTCCCCGCTGCTGCGTCTGGCCGCGCTGGGCGGCGCGCCGCTGGTGACCTTCACGACGGCGCTCGTGGGCGGGTTGCTGGTCACCGCCGCGTGGCGGGGCTGGGCCGCCGCCCGTCCCCCCACCTCGCCCGCTGAGGGCTCCCAGGACGCCGACGGCGGGCGGGGGGTCACGTCGGCTCGCCTCTGGGCGCCGGTGGCCGCACCGGCCGCCGTGGCCCTCGCGCTGACCGCTGGGGGCCTGCTCGTGCCGGTCGCCACCGCCGGGTCGGGCGCCACCACCACCGTGGCGATCGTGCAGGGCAACGTGCCGCGGCTGGGCCTGGACTTCAACGCCCAACGGCAGGCGGTGCTCAACAACCACGTCGACGCCACCATCGAGCTGGCCGCGCGGGTCGCCGCCGGTCAGGAACGTCGCCCCGACCTGGTGGTGTGGCCGGAGAACTCCAGCGACATCGACCCGCTGCGCAACCCCACGGCCGGCGCGCGGATCTCCCAGGCCGCCGACACGATCGGCGCGCCGATCCTCGTCGGGGCAGTGCTGCTCGGCCCCGGCCCCGGGCAGGTCCGCAACGCGGGCATCCTGTGGCACCCCGGCACCGGCGCCGACCTGGACCAGCTGTACACCAAACGCCACCCCGTGCCGTTCGCCGAGTACGTGCCGCTGCGCGACATCGCCCGGATGGTCAGCAAGCAGGTCGACCTGATCCGCAGCGACTTCGTGCCCGGAAGCACCCCGGGCGTGGTACGCGCCGGCCCGGCCGTGCTCGGCGACGTGATCTGCTTCGAGGTCGCCTACGACCACGTGGTCCGCGACACCGTCGACGGCGGCGCGCAGCTGCTGGTCGTGCAGACCAACAACGCCACCTTCAACGTGGCGGAGGCCCGCCAGCAGATGGCCATGGTGCGGCTGCGGGCGGTGGAGCACGGCCGACCGGCGTTGATGGCGTCCACGGTCGGCGTGTCCGGGTTCGTCGCACCCGACGGGCGGGTAAGCGATGCCACCGGGTTCAACACCCGGGAGGTCGTGGTGCGGCAGTTGCGGCTCGACGACGGACGTACCCTCGCCACCCGCCTCGGCTGGTGGCCGGAGGTGACGCTCGCCGCGCTGGCCGTGGCGGCCCTGGTCGGCGCGGCGGTGCTGCGCCGGCGGCAGCGGGTCATGCCCGGGTAGCAACAGCCGGTACGCCGGCGGGAGCGGAGGAACCATGATCCAGGCGACCGATACGATCCGACGCCCGGACGAGGTGCCGGGCGTGGGCCGGGTGCTGGTGGTGATCCCCACCTACAACGAGGCGGCCAACATCGCCTCGATCGTGGGTCGGGTCCGACGTGCCGTCCCGGCGGTGCGGATCCTCATCGCCGATGACAACAGCCCCGACGGCACCGGCGCGATCGCCGACGCCCTCGCCGACGGCGACGCGCACGTGCAGGTGTTGCACCGCCGGGGCAAGCAGGGCCTCGGAGCGGCGTACCTGGCGGGGTTCGGGTGGGCGCGTGAGCGCGACTACCAGGCGGTCGTGGAGATGGACGCCGACGGCTCGCACGCGCCGGAGGACCTGCCGGCGCTGCTGGAGGCCGCCCGCGACGCCGACGTGGTGATCGGGTCACGGTGGACCAGCGGCGCGCGGGTGCTCAACTGGCCGCTGCGGCGGCTGCTGCTGTCGCGCGGCGGCAACCTGTACGCGCGCCTCGCCCTGGGCATGCCCGTCTCGGACGCCACCGGCGGTTACCGGGTGTACCGGATCAGCGCGTTGGACGCCATCGACCTGGAGTCGGTGACGTCGCAGGGGTACTCGTTCCAGGTGGAGCTGTCTCGGCTGGCGCACCGGGCCGGGGTGCGGATCGTGGAGGTGCCGATCACCTTCGCCGAACGGGAACACGGGGACAG
This sequence comes from Micromonospora sp. NPDC085948, assembly GCF_040686315.1. Classification (NCBI taxonomy): domain Bacteria; kingdom Bacillati; phylum Actinomycetota; class Actinomycetes; order Micromonosporales; family Micromonosporaceae; genus Micromonospora; species Micromonospora sp. NPDC085948. The sequence continues at coordinate 54,562 of NZ_JBFBJW010000015.1, forward strand.
CAAGATGAGCCCGCGGATCGTGGCCGAGGCGCTGTGGCGGATCACCGCCTGGGGTGTGCAGGACCGGCGGCAGGCGGTACGCCGTGGCCTACATGGCACCACCACCGGTCAGGCGCGGTGGCCGTGAGGCGCCGCAGGCGCGATGGTCGTGAGCGCGGCCGTGTCATGCTGGATGAGCGGGACACGTCCATGGTGTCGCGGGAATGGCGATGAGGTGAGATGCGCCGAGGACTGAGGTTCGTGCCGTTGGCCCTGTTGCTGGCGGTGGTGCTGGAGTTGGCGGTGTTCGTCGGAGTCGGACGGGCGCTGGGGTTCGGGGCGGCGGTGCTGCTGGTGTTCGCCGCGTCCCTGCTGGGCCTGGTGCTGCTGCGCCGGGAGGGGATGCGCGCCTGGCGTGGTTTCCGCTCCGCCGCGGCGGCCGGGCAACCACCGGGTGGGCAGGTGACCGACGGGCTCGTCGGGTTGGGCGGCGCCCTGTTGCTGGCGGCGCCCGGGCTGGTCAGCGGGCTGATCGGGTTGCTGCTGCTGGTGCCTCCGGTGCGTCGACTGGCCCGCGCGGGGGTGCGACGTGCCACCGAGCGGCGGGTGTCGTCGATGGTCGCCGGTGACCTGTTCGGCCCCCGCACGGTGCGGGTGCGCCAGGGTGCGCCGCAACCGGCCCCGCAGCCGCAGCAGCCGGTGGTCGTCGACGGCGGTCGGGCCATCGAGGGCGAGATCATCGAGCCCGGTCGCTAGCCTCAGCATCACACGCGGACACGACGGCGCCCCCGGGATGATCCCGGGGGCGCCGTGTGTCGTGCGGCTCAGGCGCGGCCGCGGCGGGTCCGAACCTCCTGCAGACGCTCCTCGAGGATGTCCTCGAGCTCGGCGATCGAACGCCGCTCCAGCAGCATGTCCCAGTGGGTACGCGGCGGCTTGGCCTTCTTCTGCTCCGGCTCGTTGCCGTCGACGAGTCGGGCGACGCTGCCGTCGAACTTGCATTCCCAGGTCATCGGGACCTCGGCGTCGACGGCGAACGGCACCTCGAACTGATGGCCCTTGGCGCAGAGGTACTCGCGGGTCTGACGCGGCGCGAGCTCCGTGTTGCGGTCGGATTCGTAGCTCACCGCGCCAAGGCGGCTTCCGCGCAGCATACGCTCGCCCATGATCGACTTCCCCTCGTTCGTGGTGCTGGTCTTCTGGGTGTAACGGCGCGTTCCCGTCGAGCCATTCCCGCCCGAGGGCGTGAGGCGTCCACGGGTGGGGCCGCGACCAAGGGTAGCCGGCCGGGACACGCACCCGGCCGGGTGATCCCCAGGCCTGTCGCAACGGGGGTGTGGATCCGCTGCCACCGGGGAGGTTAACCGCCCGGGGGCGGCGGAAGTTGCGCCCCCGGGCGGCTCAACCGGTTGTCGGCACCGAGCCGAGCCGGGCCAGCGCCGCCGCCAGGTCGCTGACCTGGTCACCGAGCTGCGCCACCCGCTGCTGAGCCAGGTCCCGGCCGCCTTCAGCCGCGTCGAGTCGTACCGTCAGGGCGGTGACCTGGCTCTCGGCGGTGGCCGCCGCCTGCCGGGCGGCGGTCAGCTCGGCGGTGAGCGTGTCGCGCTGGGCTTCGGTGGCCGCCAGTTCCGCGCGCAGCCGTGCCGCCACCTGCGCGACCTCCTGCCGGGCGTCGTCGACCTCGCGGGCGGCGACCTGGGCGCGCTCGCGGGCCCGGTCGGCCTGCTCCCGCGCCCGCGTGGCGTCGGCGGCCTCGGCGCGGGCGCGCGCGGCGTCGGCGCGGGCCTGCTCGATCTGGCGGCGCACGTCCTGCACCTCGGCCTGCCACCGGCCGGCCCGTTCGGTCGCGTCGGCGGCGACCCGGGTGGCTCGTTCGGCGTCGGCGCGGACCGCGTCGCGTTCAGCGGTCAGGTCGGCCGCCCGCTGCCGCTCGGCGTCGCGTTGCGTGCGCAGATCCCGCACCTCGGCGCGGGCCTGGTCCCGGTCGCGTTCGGCCTGGGCGCGCAACGCCTCGGCGGCGCTGACGTCGTGGCGGGCCTGGTCGCGGGCGGCCTCGGCGTGCCGCGCCCGCTCGTCGGCAGCGGTGGCCTGCTGGTGCGCCCGCTCGGTGGCCTCGGTGGCCTGCTCGGCGCGTCGCCGGGCCTCGTCGGCGTCGGCGAGAGCCGTGCGGGCCTGCTCCCGGGCCCGCGCCGCGTCGGCGGCGGCGGCCTCGGCGTCGTCGCGGGCCTCGTCGCGTTCGGTCTGCGCCGCCGCGACCTCGGTGGCGGCCTCCGCGCGAGCCTGGGCGATCTGGCGCTGCACACCCACCGGTGACAACTCGGCGTGCAGGGACTCGGTCAACGTCTCGACGATCTGGTCGAGGCGGTCCACCGCCTCCCAGGTGCGGGCCACCTGCCCCGGCAGGCCGGGGGCGTTGCGGTGGCGCATCCGGCTGTTGCGGGAGGCGCGCTGGCAGGCGCCGTCGTTGTCCCGGCAGTACCGAAACGGTCGGCCCGCGCCGACACGCTGCGGCACCGGCAGTCCACAGTGGGCGCACGGGCGGGTCTCGGTGGTGGTGGGCTGGGCGTCCATCGAGGTGGCAGTCTAGTGCCGGGCGGCGCCGCCCGGCGCACCGCGGCGGGGTCAGCTCGCGGCGCGGGCGCTCGCGTCCAGGGTGTAGCGGCGTTGCAGCAGCAGCGCCGCGAGCATCGCCACCGCCGGCAGCACCCCGAAGCCGTAGCGGACCGCCGCCAGCGCCGCGTCCGGCTGCGTCGGCGACTCACCGGCCGTCGAGGCCACGAAACCCCCGACGGCCAGGCACAGCGCGTACGCGTACGGGCCCAGGGCCGCGCCGGTTGCCTCGGTGGCCGTCCACACCCCGGTGTAGGTGCCGGCGCCCGTCGGTGCGGCGGCACCGGTGCTGTCGGCGGTCGGTGCGCGGTCGCTCGCGGCGGCGCGGATCACGTCGGGCAGCATCGAGAAGGGCAGCAGTTGCATGCCCGCGAACGCCACCCCGAGCACTGCCACCGCGCCGATCAGCACCGGTAGTCCGGCCGGGCGACCCACCGCGAGCACCAGCGAGCCGAGGGCGAACGTGCCCTGCGCGCCGAGCAACGCCCGCTGCTTGCCGACCCGGCGGGCCACCACCAGCCAGGCCGGGGTCACCAGCAGCGCCGGCGCCACGAACGCGGCCACCAGCACCGTGGTCAGACCGGGCGCGCGCAACTCGTACTCGGCGTAGTAGGGCACCCCGGCGAGCACCAGGTGGGTGGCGGTGGACATGGCCAGGTACGCGGTCACCAGCCAGCGGAACTGTCGGTCGCGCAGCGCGGTGCGCAGCGCCCGCCACCCGCCGTGCCCCGCTCGCGTGGGGTCCGCCGCGCCGCCGCGCAGCCGGGCGATGCCGGCGACACCGACCAGCATGGCGGCCAGCATGCCGACGGCGAGGACCACCCCCATCCGCTGGTAGCCGCCCCGGGTCGCGGCGTCGCCGCCGGTGAGCAGCGGGGCCAGCAACCCGGAGAGCAGGATCCCCAGGGTCAGCACGACCATCCGGAACGCCATCAGCCGGGTGCGTTCGTCATAACCGATCCGCAGGTCGGCCGGGGTGGCCAGGTAGGGGACCTGGTAGGCGGCGAAGAGCAGGTTGCCGGCGACGAAGAACACCGCCACCCACGCGGCCGCCGGCACGCCGGTCAGGCCGCCGGGCACCGCGAAGAGCGCGGCGAACGCGACCGGCAGGGCACAGCCGAGCAGCAGCAGGCGACGCCTGTCGCCCCGGCGGGTCTGCTCGACGTCGGCGCGGTGCCCCACCCAGGGGTGCAGCAGCACGTCGGCGATCTTCGGCAGCAGCAGCGCGAGGCCGGCCAACCACGGCCCGACCGCCAGCACGTCGGTGAGGAAGTACAGCAGCAGCAGGCCGGGAACTGTCACCCAGACACCCATGCCGAGCGAGCCGGCCGCGAAGCCCGCCAGGGGACCACGGGCAAGCGTCGCGTCGGTGGCGGCCACGGGCCGCCGGTCGAGCCCGGTCATCGCCGCATCCCCTCGGTAATCCAACGGTTGCTGGATTCTAGGGGCAGAATGGCGGTCATGACCATGCCCCGCCGCCGTCCCGGTCGGCCCCGCCGCGACGAGACCCGGCCGACCCGGGAGGTGGTGCTCACCGCGGCGACCGCGCTGTTCGCCGAGCGTGGCTTCGACGCCGTCGGGCTGCGGGAGGTCGCCGCCGCCGCCGGGGTCGACGTCGCCACGGTCGCGCACCACACGGGTACGAAGGCGGCGCTCTACGACGCCTGCTTCGCCCGGGTCTTCGCCGCCGAGCAGGAGGTGCTCACCCGCGCCGCCGAGCAGGCCCGCGCGGCCCTCGACGCGGGGCCGGACGCCTCCCGGCGCGCGCTGCACGACCTGGTCGACGTCTTCGTCGACTTTCTGGAGGACCGCCCGGAGACCACCGCGCTGTGGCTGCGCCGCTGGCTGGAACCGCAGCGGCACGACGAGCTCGACAAGCGGTACGCCGAGCCGTTGTACCGGCTGGTCGCGGAGCTGCTCACCGCCGCCGCGGCGGCCGGGGCGCTGGCCGAGCCGACCCCGCACATCACCGTCCGCAGCCTGGTGTGGGCGACCCACGGTCACGTGGTGGCGCTGGCCGCGGGTGCGCCGGGCGCTCGGGAGCGGCGTGAGTTCCGCGCGTTCGTGCATCGCCTGCTCGTCGGCCTGTACGGACCGTCGACCCCTTGACGCGTCGCCGCCGCGCGACGATTATCCAGCAGACGTTGGATTAAATGGGGGCGGCGATGGGTGTACCACCCAGGGTGGCGGTGATCGGCGCTGGCGCGGCCGGGCTCGCCGCCGTCAAGGCACTGCGCGACGCCGCGGTGCCGGTGATCGGCTTCGAGGCCGCCGACCAGGTCGGTGGCCTCTGGGTGTACGGGGCGCCCGACTCGCCCGCGTACCGCACGCTGCACCTGAACACCAGCCGGGGGCGTACCCAGTTCGCCGACCACCCGATGCCCGGCGACTGGCCCGACTACCCCGACCACCGCCGGGTCGCCGCCTACCTCGCCGACTACGCCGACCGTTTCGGGCTGGGCGAGGACATCCGGCTGCGACACACCGTCGAGCAGGTCACCCGGGACTCCGCCGGCACCTGGACGGTGACCGCTCGCGGGCCGGACCGGTCGGTCGAGGTCACCGTCGACGCCGTGGTCGTCGCCAACGGGCACAACCGGGTGCCCCGGCTGCCCGACCCCGCGTACCCGGGCACCTGCACCGCGGAGCAGATCCACAGCCACGACTACCGGGGCCCGGAGCAGTTGGCCGGCAGGCGCGTCCTCGTCGTCGGTGGCGGCAACTCCGCGATGGACATCGCCGTGGACGCCTCGTACGCCGCCGCCCGCACCCTGCTGTCGTTGCGCCGGGGTGTCTGGGTGGTGCCGAAGTACCTGCTGGGTCGCCCCTCGGACACCCTCAACGGTGCGCTGGCCCGCCGACTGCCGTGGCGGCTGCGCCAACGCATCAGCCAGACGATGCTCAGCGCCACCGTCGGCAGCCCGGCCCGCTACGGGCTGCCCGCGCCGACGCACGGTCTCCTGCAGGACCACCCGACGCTCTCCGACGGGCTGCTGTCGCGGCTGACCCACGGCGACGTCGAGGCCCGACCCGGCGTCACCGCCCTCGACGGCGACCGGGTCGAGTTCACCGACGGCCGCAGCGACAGCGTCGACCTGATCGTCTGGTGCACCGGCTACCGGGTGGAGATCCCGTTCCTCGACCCGGCGCTGCTCGGCCGTGGCGCCGACACCCTGCCGCTGTACCGGCACGTGTTCCACACCGACGCCCCCGGCCTGACCTTCGTCGGCCTGATGCAGTCCACCGGGTCCGCGTTCCCCCTGGTGGAGGCGCAGGCCAAGCTGATCGCCGCGCAGCTCGCCGGCCGGTACGCGCTGCCGGACCCGGACCGACAGCGGGCCACGTGCCGGGCCGAGTTGCGGTCTGCGACCGCCCGGTGGGGCCAGCGCCGCCCGGCGATGCGCGTGGACTTCGACGCCTACCTGGCCGACCTGGCCCGCGAGTTGACCGCCGGCACCCGCCGCGCCCGATCCGGTGCCGCCGCTGCGACCGCTACGGCCTCCTCGGTCGGGGTTCAGCAGTGAGGGCCAGCGCATTGGCGGGCCGTCGGGTGCTGCTGACCGGCGCGAGCGGAACCTTCGGCCGGCATCTCGGCGCGGCCTTCACCGCCGCTGGCGCGCACGTGGTGGGCCTCGACCTGCGCGCGCGCCCCGACGGCGACCTGCCGGTGCTCAGCTGCGACCTGACCGACCCGGACGCCGTGGCACCGGCCGTACGAGCCGCTGTCGACCGGCTCGGCGGGCTGGACCTGCTGATCAACAACGCCGGTGTCGGTGGTCCCGCCCCCGCCGAGTTGCCACCCGACGAGGTGGTCCGCCGACAACTGGAGGTCAACCTGCTCGCCGCCTGGCGGACCACCGCCGCGGCACTGCCACCGCTGCTCACCGCGCGCGGACGAGTCATCTTCGTGGCCAGTCGGATGGCGGTGCTGCCCCTGCCCCTCGCCGCCGCGTACGGAGTCAGCAAACGGGCTCTGGTCGCGTACGCCGACGCGCTGCGCCACGAGGTGGGCACACACGTCGGGGTGAGCGTGGTCTACCCGAGCATGGTCGTCTCACCCATCCACCACAGCACCGCCGAGGCCGGCCTGTCCCTGCGGGGGGTGTCCCGCCCCGAGCCCGTCGAGGGGGTGGTCGCGGCGATCCTGCGGACCGCCACGGCCCGGCGGGCACCCCGCGACGTGGCGACCACGACGCGCGGTCGGCTGGAGTTGGCCGTCGGCCGGCACGCGCCCGCGCTCGCCGATCGGCTGGTCCGTCGTACCCTCGCCGCCCGGCTCGCCGCCGGTGACCTGGACGCCGCGCCGCTGGCCGCCGGGATGGTCCGCCGCCACCGGGGGCATTGACCGCCTCGGTCCGGGCGTGGCTCTCGGTGGTCCGCCGCGACCGTGGCAGCGACCGTCCGGTCAGGGCGTGGCGACCGCCGCGCGGGAGCGGTCGGCGGCGATCCGGACCGCCAGCCCGGCCAGGGCCGTCCCGGTCACCCACCGCTGCGCCCGCAGCCACCCCGGTCGGCGGGCGAAGAACCCGGCCAACGAGCCGGCGCTGAGCACGATCAGCGTGTTCACGAACAGCGCCACGGTGATCTGGGTCAGGCCCAGCAGCAGACTCTGCGCCGCCACCTGCCCGCGCGCCGGGTCGATGAACTGGGGCAGCACCGACACGTAGAGGATCGCGATCTTCGGGTTCAGCAGGTTGGTGATCAGACCCATGGTGAACAGCCGCCGGGGCGGGTCCGGCGGCAGCGGCGTCGGCGTGAACGGTGAGTGCCCACCCGGGCGCAGCGTCTGCCAGGCCAGCCAGAGCAGGTAACCGGCACCGGCCAGCTTCACCACCGCGTACAGGGTCGGCACCAGCACGAAGACGGTGGCCAGACCGGCGACCGCCGCCGCCAGGTACACCCCGAAGCCGGCGGCCACCCCGAGCAGTGAGACCAGGCCGGCCCGACGGCCCTGGGCCACCGAGCGGGACACCAGGTAGACCATGTTCGGGCCGGGCGTGAGGACCAGCCCCAACGCCACCAGCGCGATGCCCAGCAGTGCCCCCGTGCTCACCACGATGTTTCCCCCGTTCGTCAGCCCCGTACCGACGGTAGGCGGGGCGACCGTGTCGACCGAGGGCCACCTCGCAGGTCGTGGCCCTCGAATCGGACACCTGGGCCGAAACCACCTCGGCCGGTCGCCGCCGGGAATGGTCACCGTCGCGGGCGCGCTGACCCCCTACGAGCGCGCGTCGCCGGGCGGAGGCGGCGCGTTACCGTGGCCAGGGGAGGTGCCGCAGAGTGACCGATGCGTGGGAAGCGGCCGTGGAGGCGCAGATCCGGGGAGCCGTGCAACGCGGCGAGTTCGACGACCTGCCCGGCATGGGCAAGCCGATTCCCGGCCGGGGAGCGCCGTACGACGAGTCGTGGTGGATCAAGAGCTTCCTGGAACGGGAGGCGCTGCCCAGCGACCTGCTCCTACCCACCCCGCTGCAACTGCGCCGACGTGTCGAGCAGGTCCCCGACGAGGTCCGTGACCTGCCCACCGAACAGGCCGTCCGTGACTTCGTGGGTCAGTTGAACACGCAGATCGTGGCGTGGCTGCGCAACCCCGACGGCCCCCGCGTGGCGGTGCGTCCGGTCAATACCGACGAGGTGGTACGCCGCTGGCGCGCCGAGCACGCCCCGCCCAGCCTCCCGACGCGGACGACCGACCGGGTGACCGTCGTCGCGCCACGCCGGCCGCGTCGCGCCTGGTGGTTGCCGTGGCGCCGCCGGTCGCGCTGACCCGCCTGCTCGGCCGTGCCCGGCACCGGCAGACTGTGCAGATGGTGATCGACCCACGAACGTCCGGCATCTCCTCGGTGCCGGGCCTGGCCCTGCGTCCCTGGGCGGACGACGATCTGGACGCCCTGCTGGACGCGTACCGGGATCCGGTGTTGCGTCAGTGGACCCGGCTGCCGGTGACCAACCCGGCCGAGGGCCGGCAGTGGCTGGAGCGGGTGCGAGAGGACTGGGACGCGGGTCGGCGGTACAGCTTCGCGGTCGTCGAGGACGACGACGCGGACGGGCCGCGGCTGGTGGCGAACGTGGTGCTCAAGCGGGTCAGCGAGGATTGGCCCGCGCCCGAGGTGGGTTACTGGACGGCGGCGTGGGCGCGCGGGCGCGGCGTCGCTCCGCGGGCGGTCACCGCGCTCAGCCGGTGGGCGTTCGACAGGTTCCCCGCGCTGGAGCGCCTCGACCTGCTGCACCAGGTGGACAACGTGGCCTCCTGCCGGGTGGCCCAGAAGAGCGGCTACGTGTTCCAGGAGGTGCTGCCCGCCCGGCCGCCGTTTCCGCTGGACGGTCACCGGCACTCGCTGAGCGTCGACTAGCGGTCAGCTGACCGCCGCCTGCCACACCCACGAGGTTCGCCGCGCTCGGCCGGGCAGCTCACCGCGGCCGGTCATCCAGAGCAGCACCTCCGGTGCGGCGCCGCTGGGGGCGTCCGGGAACAACCGCCGCAACACCAACGTGCTCAACCGCTGCGGCGGCTGCCACGGCACACCGAGGCCGACGCTGATGTCGTGGGTGTGCAGCAGGATCTCGGCCACCCCCATCGCGGCGAAGCCGGCCGGGTCGCAGGGACCGTAGTGCCAGGCCCGCGCGTCCGGCGGGGCGGAGTCGACGGCGGCGGCGAGCAGCCCGGCGCAGGCCCGCGCCACGGTGAGGGTCTGCGCCGGGCTCGCGTCGGGGGAGACCCGCAGGTCGTACGGCAGGTAGCCGTCCTCCGGGCGGCCGGTGACCTGGCCGGCGTACGCGAGCAGGTCGTGTGCGACGTGCGCGGCGGTGGTCCAGCAGTTCCAGGTCAGCGGCCCGGCGGGCACGGACCAGTCGCGCTCGCGGTGCGGGTGCAACACCCGGGTCATCTCGTCGGCCGCTTGGAGCACCTCGACGCCGGTCACCGCTGACATTCGTCGACCTGCCGGACAGCATCGGAAGACGTGGGAATTTCGTCGTCAGCAAGGAGATTCGTCGCATGCAAGAATCCATTCTTGCATGCGGGGAGGCGAGTGGAGTGTTGCCCAACCTGCTGGTGGACACGACGGTGTTGGCACCGGCGGACAGGTTCGAATTCTGGCATGCCCTGGTCGCCCAGGAGACAGCGCCGGCGCACATCAGCAGTGCCCAGCTGGACAACTTCGTCGCATACGCCCAGGCGATCGATCTCGGTCCCATCCGGCTGACCTCGCTGCGGTACCCGTCGCTGGACTCGACCCGGCCCGCCCAACTGGTCCGCAGAGCCGAGGCGGACGTGTATCAGCTCGCCCTACCTCTGACGGGCCGCAACGTGTTGACTCAGGACCGCAACGAGTCCGCGTTCGAAGCCGGGAATCATTTCACGCTGCTGGACACCGCGCGGCCGCACGTGGCCCGGCACAGCGCTGACGGCCCCGGTCTCGCCGCCACGATCACTGTGCAGATACCCCACGCGGCGCTACCTTTCGCGCCGGACCTGCTGCGCCGTCTGCTGGCCATGACGATGCCGTCGCACCTCGGCGTCGGCGGGTTGTTGGCCAACCACCTCCGGAGCGTCGCGGCGCAACCGGAGCAGTATGGGCAGGCTGACGCCGAGGTCCTGGGCCGGGTGGCACTCGACCTGCTCACCGCCATGCTCGCTCAGCACCTCGATGTCGAGGGCACCCTGTCACCGGAGGCCCGGCACACCGCGCTGCGCGCCCGCGTCGTCGATTTCATCGATCGTCATCTCGGCAGTGCCGAGCTCAGCCCTCGTAGCGTCGCCGCCGCCCACCACATCTCGCTGCGGTCGCTGCATCGTCTGTTCGAAGGGGAGACGACGACGGCGGCCGAACTGATCCGCGTCAAGCGTCTGGAACAGTGCCGGCGTGATCTCGGGAGTCCGCTGCACCTCCGGCAACCGGTTCATGCCATCGCCGCCCGGTGGGGGTTTGCGGACAAGGCCCACTTCAGCCGCCTGTTTCGTGCTCGCTTCGGACTTTCACCGCAGGCATACCGGGCCGCCGCCCACCAGCGCTCTCGTTCGTAAATTCCATCTGCCTGATAAAATCTTGCAGGCCGATGTTGATTTTCGTAGGCTGCCCTGGTGATCGATCAGCCCCTGGTTCAGGCGAGGCAGTTGACCAAGGTCTATCCACCGCGTGGGTCCACAGCGGAGTTCCGCGCGGTCGACGGCATCGACTTCGAGGTCCAGCGGGGGGAGTCCTTCGGGCTGCTCGGCCCCAACGGCGCCGGCAAGTCCACGACCATGCGGATGATCGCCGCGACGTCGCCGATCAGCGGCGGCAGCCTGCGGGTGCTCGGCCTGGACCCGACACGACAGGGGCCGGAGATCCGCGCCCGGCTCGGCGTCGTCACCCAGGACGACTACCTGGACAACGAGCTGACCGTCCGGGAGAACCTGCACATCTACGGGCGCTACTTCAGCCTGCCCCGGGCCGTCATCCGGGACCGCGCGACCCGACTGCTGGACTTCGCCCAGCTTCAGGAGAAGGCCGGCGACCAGGTGGAGACGCTCTCCGGCGGTATGCGCCGACGCCTGACCATCGCCCGTTCCCTGATCAACGAACCTGACATCCTGCTCCTCGACGAGCCCACCACCGGCCTCGACCCGCAGGCCCGGCACATCCTGTGGGACCGGCTCTTCCAGCTCAAGCAGGAGGGCGTCACGCTCATCCTCACCACCCACTACATGGACGAGGCCGAGCAACTCTGCGACCGGCTCATCGTCGTCGACCACGGCCGGATCGTCGCGCAGGGCTCACCCCGGGACCTGATCACCAGGTACGCCACCCGGGAGGTCCTCGAACTGCGGTTCCGCCTCGACGACCGGGACACCGCGACGGAGAAGCTCCGGACGTCGGCCCTGGCCACCGACGGCAACGACACCGACGGCCGTGTCGAGTCGCTTCCCGACCGGGTGCTCGTCTACACCGCCGACGGTGAGGCCGCCCTCGCCGCGGTGCACGCCATGTCGCTCACGCCGCTCACCGCCCTGGTCCGTCGCGCGACGTTGGAGGACGTGTTCCTCACGCTCACCGGCCGATCGCTCATCGAGTAGCAGAGGAGACCACGGTGTTGCAGGCATTCGGATACTGGATGGTCCGCTACCGACGCACCTGGCGTGGCTCGATCGTGATCAACGTACTGAACCCGCTGCTGTTCCTCATCGGTATCGGCGCCGGCCTGGGCGCCCTCGTCGACGACAACGCGCCGGCCCAGATCGCCGGCGTCTCGTACGCGGCGTTCTTCGCCCCGGGCATGCTGGCCGCCGCGGCGATGCAGAACGCGTTCCTGGAGGGGTCCGGGGGAGTTGCCCGGGCCGCGGGTTTCGGGGCGTACCGCAGCGCCACCCCGACGCCGCTGGGCCCGGAGCAGCTCGCCGCCGGGCACCTGCTCTTCATCACCTTCCGGGTGCTCATCGCCAGCGGCGCCTTCATCGTGGTGATGGCCGCGTTCGGGTTGGTCGGAGGCTGGTGGGCGCTCGGCGCCCTGCTCGGCGCGACACTGACCGGGGTCGCGTTCGCGGCACCGGCCGCCGCGTGGGCGGTCGGGGTACGCAAGCTGCGCCACATCGACACGGTGTTCCGCTTCGTCATCATGCCGCTCTACATGTTCTCCGGCACGTTCTTCGCCGTCTCCCAGCTGCCGGAGTGGATCCGCCCGGTGTCCTACCTGCTGCCGCTGTGGCACGGGGTGGAGCTGTGCCGCACCCTCAGCCTCGGCACCGCGACGATCACCGGCAGTTCCGTCCACCTCGCCTACCTGCTGACGCTGGCCGTCGGCGGCTTCCTGGTCGCCCGGGTCACCTACCGGCGACGGTTGCACCCGTGACGGCCCACCCACCGAGTCCCGTGGAGACAGCATGAGCACCGTCGTGGTCGTACCGGCCTGGACGCGACGTCGCGCGTTCGCGCTCGTCGAACGCAACTTCATGATCTACCGTCGGTCGGTCACGCCGCTGCTCAACGCGCTCGTCGAACCGATCCTGTACCTGCTGTCGATCGGCGTCGGCGTCGGGATGCTCGTCGGCGCCGTACCCGGGGTCGACGTCCCGTACGCCGTCTACGTGGCCCCGGCGATCCTGGCCACGACCGCGATGAACACCGCGTTCAACCAGACCAGCTTCGGTGTCTTCGCCCGGATGAGGATCGAGAAGACCTACCAGGCGATCCTGCCGACGCCGCTGTCCGTCACCGACATCGCCGTCGGCGAGGTCACCAGCGCGATGATCAACGCGTTGCTCACGTCGATCGGATTCCTCATCCTCATGGCGGTCGGTGGGCTGGTGACCTCGGCGTGGGTGCTGCTGGCCCTACCCGCGTCGCTGCTGATCGCGTACGCGTTCGCCGCGGGCGGGCTGGCCGTCACGACGTACCTGCGCGACTTCCCGGACTTCCAGTACATCCAGCTCTTCATGCTGCCGATGTACCTGTTCGCGACGACGTTCTACCCCCTGTCGGTCTATCCGGAGGCGGTGCGACCCCTGATCCAGGCGCTGCCGCTCTACCACAGCATCGAGCTGGTCCGCGAACCGACGTTGGGTCGGCTCGGCTGGGACCTGCTGATCCCGGTCGTCTACCTGCTCGCGTTCGGGTCGATCGCGATGATCGTCGCGACCCGTCGCATGACCCGGATGATGCTGCGCTGACGGTGCGGCTGGGTCGGGTCGGTCCGCTGGTGGTCACCGCCTTGCGTCGGTCGGGTCGTCCGCGGCGAAGTCGCGGACGGCGGCACGGATCGCCTCGCCGTACGGGTCGTCGGGCAGGTGCGCCAGGTGTTCGCCGGCCCGAGCCAGGTGCTCGCGGGCCTGGGCGGGGTTACCCAGACGCCGGTGGCAGTCGGCCAGGTTGAGATACAGCGACGGCAGGAACGCCCGGACCTGGAGGCAGGACAGGTAGCGCTGGGCGCGTTCGTCGGTCAGGTCGGACACCGCGGCCAGGGCGCGCTCGTCCCAGGTCAGCTCCGCCTCGGTGGTGTCCTGGAGATCGGCGAGGTAGTGGGCGAGGGTGCAGCGGTGGAAGGCGTCGCCGGTGGGGCCGATCTCGTCCCACAACGCGGTGAGGGCGTCGCGGGCGGGACCCTTGCGCCCTGACCGGCCGAGCTGCACCGCCTCGCCGATACGGGTCATTGTCGGGTCGGGTGTCGGGTTGTCGTCCATGCCGCCGATGCTCGGGCCTCGACCCGGTCGAGGGTCAAATCAGCTGCGCCCTGGTCGATCTCGGTTGCGGTCCGTGCCAGCACCCGGGCACGCTTCCCGGATGCCCGCAGCCCACGCTTACCACGACCAGGCCGGTGACGTGTTCGCGGCGCACGCCGCCGACGGTCCGCACAACGCCTACACGGACCGACCGGCCATGCTGACGCTCGCCGGCGACGTCGCCGGTCTCCGGATCCTGGACGCCGGCTGCGGTGGCGGGCACTACGCGGTCGAGCTGGTCGACCGGGGAGCCGAGGTGGTGGCGGTGGACGGCAGCGCGACGCTGGTCCGGCACGCCCGGGCACTGCTCGGCGACCGCGCCGACGTCCAGCAGCACGACCTGGACGGCCCGCTGGAGTTCGCGGCCGACGCGTCGTTCGACGGAGTCGTCTGCGCGCTGGTGCTGCAACACCTGACCGACCGCGCCGGGTTCCTCGGGGAGGTGCGGCGAGTGCTGCGGCCGGGCGGCTGGTTCCTGCTGTCGACGACCCACCCGACGTCGGACTGGCGGTACTTCGGCGGATCGTACTTCGACGAGAGCTGGGTCGAGTTCCCGGTGGCCGACGGGATCACCATGCGCTTCCAGCGGATGACCATCGAGTCCCTGGTGACCGAGGTGCTCGACGCCGGGTTCGTGCTGGAGCGGCTGGTCGAGGCGCGGGCGGTCGAGACGCTGCGCGCCGTCAACCCGGAGCGCTACGAGCGGCTGACCGAGCGCCCGAGTTTCGTCGCCCTGCGCGTACGCCACCCCTGACGACGCGCACCCTCCGGTCACGCTCGGGAGACCTCCGGCGGGGCGGAGGAGATGACGCCGTCGAGGACATCCCGCACGGCCCGCAGGTCGTCGATGGCGGCGGTGAGGCGTTCGCGTTCCCGATTGAGGTCCACGAGCAGCTCCGGGCAGTCGATGATCAGGCGGTTGCCGTCCGTGCCCATGCAGGGCAGCAGATCGGCGATCGTCGCGGTGGACAACCCGGCGGCCAGCAGCGTGCGGATGTGCGCCACGGTGGCCACGTCGGACTCGCGGTATTCCCGGTAGCCGCTGGGGCGGCGTTCTGGTCGCAGCAGATTCTGCTCCTCGTAGTAGCGCAACAGCCGGTGGCTGACGCCGGTACGACGCTGAAGCTCTCCGATTCGCATGTGCACGCCTAACTGCTTGACTCTCACATCGATGAGAGAGTTTAGCCTCGGCCCATGACCACCAACCACGCCGATCAGGCCGCATCGACCGGGGCTGCGCCACGCCAATGGCTCGGCCTGGCCGTGCTGGCCCTACCCACCTTCGTGCTGTCCATGGACGTGACGGTGCTCTACCTGGCTGTACCGCACCTCGCCGTCGACCTGCGTCCTAACGGCACCGAGCTGTTGTGGATCACTGACATCTACGGATTCATGATCGCTGGCTTCCTCGTGCCCATGGGGGTCCTGGGGGATCGGATCGGACGGCGCAGACTCCTCCTCGTCGGCGCGGCGGTGTTCGCTGCCGCATCCATGCTCGCCGCCTACTCGACGAGTACCGGCATGCTCATCGCCGCGCGCGCCGTGTTGGGCGTGGCCGGCGCCACGCTGATGCCGTCCACCTTGGCGTTGCTCAGCAACATGTTCCAGCAGCCACGGCAACGCGGCACCGCGATCGGCATCTGGGCGGCCTCGCTGTCCGCAGGAGTGGCGCTCGGACCGCTGGTGGGGGGAGCGTTGCTGGACTGGTTCTGGTGGGGCGCCGCCTTCCTGATCGCCGTACCGGTGATGGTCCTGTTGCTGATCGCTGGACCCTGGCTCCTGCCGGAGTTCCGCGATCACCGGTCGGCCCGCATGGATGCCGCCAGCATCGCGTTGTTCCTCGCCGCGGTGCTGCCGGTCGTCGGCGGGATCAAGCAGCTTGCCAACTCCGGCGCCACACCAGTGGCCGTTGCCTTCATCGCGTGCGGACTCGCCGCCGGTCTGTCGTTCTGGCGGCGGCAACGACGGCTCAGCAATCCGATGGTGGACGTGGGTCTGTTCCGCGACCGCAAGTTCGCCACGACGATAGTCACGCTGATCCTCGGGCTCGCCTCGGTCGCTGGCGTCTATCTGTTCGTCACCGTGTACCTGCAGTACGTGGCTGATCTATCCGCGTTCGAGGCGGGATTGTGGCTGCTGCTACCGGCGGTGGCGATGACCGTGACATCCCTACTCGCGCCGCGGCTGGCCCAGCGCTGCTCCGCCAGTGTCATCGTGTGCGGCTCGCTTGCGCTCTCCGCGATCGGGTTTGCCCTGATCACACAGCTCGACGCCGGATCGGGCCCGGTCCCCCTCCTGGCCGGCATCACCGTGGTCTACCTCGGTCAAGGTCCGATCATGGCGTTGGGCACCGATCTCGTCGTCGGTGCGGCACCTCCCCGCAAAGCCGGCGCGGCTTCGGCTCTCTCCGAAACGAGCGTCGAACTGGGACTCGCGCTCGGCGTCGCGCTGCTCGGCAGCCTCGGCAATGCCGTCTACCGGCAGCACCTCACCGTGCCCGACGCGCTGTCAACGGCAGCCGCGGAGACCGCTCGGCAGTCGATCATCGACGCCGCCGCCATCGCGGGTCAACTGCCCCACGGGCTGGCCGGTGACCTCACCCAGGCCGCCCGGGAGGCGTTCGCCATCAGCCTCAACCACGTCGCGGTCGCCGCCGCGACGACAGCCGGACTGCTCGCACTCCTCACCATCACCGCACACCGACACCTGCCGAAACGGTAGGCGGGATTGCGCTGGCGGGCCGCGTACCGGTTCGCCTACCCGACCCGGCCAGTCGGTCGGGCCGTGACACTGGCCAGCGCCTCGACCAGGGGCAAGGGGTTGAGGTAGTCGCGATAGGACAGAATCTGGCCATTGCGAACTCTGATGACCGCGATCACCGTCTGCTCGAAAGGCTGGCCGGTGACGACGAGGTTGCCGTACGCCTCGTACTCCACGATGACGACCTCCGGGTCGGCGGTCTCGTGTAGCACCACGTTGCGGTATTCGTCGAACGTGACGAAGGTGCCGGCTGTCTCCGTGAGATGACGGCGAATCTCCGCACGCCCTCGCAGTCGAGCGGGCACGCCCGGCGGTCGGTAGGGCCACTCGATGTATCCGTCCGGCGCCATCAACGCCACGAACGTGTCGACGTCGACCTCGCGGCCAGCCCGCAGCACCTTCTCGACGACAGTGCGAGACGAGGTTGTCATCGCGACCTCCCGGCCAGCATTGATTGAACAAGCGTTGATTGAACCAGCGTAGAACGAACGAGAGAGCCGGTCAACAACCGTAGAATGACCAGGTGACCGAACCGAGCCCGCGGTTGACTCGAGCCCAACAGCGCCGCCAGACCGAAGAGAGCATCCTGACGGCGGCCCGGCAGATGTTCGCCGAACTCGGCTACGAGCGCACCACGATCCGTGCCGTGGCCAGGGCGGCCGGGGTCGACGCCGGCCTGGTGATGCACTACTACGGAACCAAGGACAACCTCTTCTCCCGTGCCGCCGAACTGCCCGCCGACGAGCTGCCGGCCGCCGATCTGCCCAGCGGCGGGGATGAAGGGATCGTCGACGTCCTGCTCGCCTCGCTCGCCAGCCGCCTGGACGACGAGCCGGTCGCCTCACTGGCGGTCCTGCGGTCCATGCTCACCAACAGCGACGCCGCCGAGCGGTACCGGGCCGCCGCCGAGCCTCAGCTCAGCCAGATCACCACCGCGATTCCGACCGAGGACGCCGAACTGCGCGCCAGCCTGCTCAGCGCGATCGTCCACGGCGTGATCATCGAGCGTTACCTGCTTCGACTCGGCCGACTCGCGGACGCCTCACCCGATGAGATCATCGAGCTGCTTCGTCCGTGCTTCCAGACGTTGGCCACCGCCGAGGTGCGGCCGTCACCGGTCCGGTCTGCCGGCGCGAACTGAGCCGCGACCCGAAGGGCTCCGCACGGCACCGCGCAGGTCGCCGGTCGCTGGCCCGGCAAACCGTCTCGCGCTGGTGTGGGGGACCCTGAGCACTTCGGGCACCGTGCCGGCGCGCCGGTCGGGTCACTCGCTGTCGGACGGACGCAGATCTTCCACGTGGGAAGTCCAGGTGGTGAGCAGTCCCTCAAGTGCCTTGGTCTCCGCGGTCGTCAGCACGCTCAGCAGGCGGCGCTCGTTGCGCATGTGGTCGGTGAATGCCTGGTCGATCAGTTCGCGACCGGGCTGGGTGAGGGCGACGATCCGGCCGCGCTGGTCGTCGTCGGAACGGCGGCGGGTGACCAGTCCGGCCCGCTCCAGGCTGTCGATTCGCTTCGTCATCGCGCCGGTGGTGACCATGGTGTGTGCGGCGAGTTCGCCGGGCGCGCGCTCATAGGGCTCACCAGCGCGGCGCAGTGCGCACAGGACGTCGAACTCTCCCTCGCTGAGTCCGTAGCGGCGGTAGACGAGGCAGAGTTCTTCGGTGAGGTGGTCGGCCAGGCGATGCAGCCGACCGATCACGCCCTGCGGGGAGATGTCGAGGTCGGGCCGCTCGCGACGCCAGTCGGCCTGGATGCGGGCCACGCGGTCCAGCGGTTGCGGGTCGTCCATGTACCCCAATATAGCTTCGGAGGAAGCTATATTGTCTTCCGTGGAAGCTAATCTGCGGTGGGTGGCCCTGACCGCTGTCGCACCGGTGGCCTGGGGCGCGAACTACTACGTCACCCATGAATTTCTGCCACCCGACAGCCCTCTCTACGGAGCCGCTCTGCGGGCGCTCCCCGCCGGCCTCGTCCTGCTGGGCCTGTGCAGGCAGCGACCGCGCGGTGCGTGGTGGTGGCGTTCCGCGGTGCTCGGGCTGCTCAATGTGAGCGTGTTCTTCGTGCTCGTCTACGCCGCCTCGCAACTCCTCCCGACGAGCATCGCCTCGACCGTCATGGCGCTGTCCCCGCTGGCCATGATGCTCATCGCCTGGGCCCTCGTCTCCGAGCGCCCAGGCATCGCGCACCTCGCCGGCGCCGCGATCGGGCTCGGCGGGGTCTGCCTCATGCTGCTCACGGGGGCGGGACGAGTGAGCACGCCGGGAGTCCTCGCCTCGGCTGCGGCGATGCTCGTGTCGGCCTTTGGCCACATCCTGACCAAACGGTGGAACAACACCGGTGCCGACGTGCTCGCCTCGACCGCCTGGCAACTAACGGCCGGAGGGCTGTTCCTGCTGCCTGTCGCCGCGGCCGTGGAGGGCCCACCGCCCGCGCTCTCCGCGCCGGCACTTGTCGCGTTCGGCTACGTCACAGTCGTCGCCACGGCGCTGGCATTCGTTGCCTGGTTCACCGGGCTGCGGCACCTGCCCGCGGGGACGGTGGGCCTGGTCGGACTGCTCAACCCTGTCACCGGCGTGCTGCTCGGCACGGCATTGGCCGGAGATGTGCTCACAGTTCAGCAGTTGTGCGGGCTGGCGCTCGTTCTGGTCGGAGTCGTCCTGGGGCGGCCCACACCCGCAGGACGACGCGATGGTGGTCGGACTCCTCCCAACCCGCACCCGACAAGTGCCCCGCCCGCTGAACTGGTGCCCCTCAGGCCTGGGCGGCGATGGCCGTGAGCACCGCACGGGCGGACGTCGGACGGTGACCGATGAGGGCCTCCAGTGTCGGGTCGGTGACGGCGAACTCGCCACGGCGAGCCGCGCGGTACATGCCGAGGGTGAAGTCCGCTGCCGCCGCGGGCATGCCGCGGGCGATGGCGGCGGCCCGCCACTGGTCGTCATCCACGACGACGCGCCTGATGGTGCGGCCCGTCACGGTGCTGAGGATGTCCGCCACCGCCTCGAGGTCGAGCATTTCCGGCGCGGTGAGCGGGGCCGTGACCCCGCCGAGTACGCCGTCCTCGGCGAGGGCGATGGCCGCGGCCTCGGCGAGGTCGGCGTGTGCGGTCCAGGAGACCGGACCGTCCGCTGGTGCCACGAGCTGACCGGTGTCGAGGGCCGTGCCGATGGCGAAGCCGAGCGTGCTCGCGTAGAAGCCGTTGCGCAGGGCGGTGAAGGGAACACCCAGTCCGGCCAGATGCTCCTCGGTCTCGGCATGCGTGTGCTGGGCGGGAAAGAGCGAATCCCTGGCCGCCGCCTGGTGGCTGGTGTACAGCACGCGCTTGGCCCCGACGGCGTGGGCGGCGTCGATGGCGGCGCGGTTCGCGGTGATCGCACCGCTGCCGCGAATGGCGGCGGACACGACGAGGACCTTCTCGGCGCCCTCGAAGGCGTGTTGCAACGTGGTCGGTTCGGTGAAGTCTCCGGCGCGGACCCGTACGCCGCGCGCGGCGAGACCCGCCGCCTTGGTCACATCGCGCACGCTGACGCCCACGGTGTCGGCGGGCACCCGCTCGAGCAACCGGTCGACGATCTGGGAGCCGAGCTGACCGGTGGCACCGGTGATGACGAACATGATGGGCACTCCCTGTTGTCGACGTTATCGTGGCAACGTTAGCAGTGATAGTACGAGGATAACAAGTTTCTGTTAGCATTGATCCATGACTGCGGCGCAGGACACGGCATCCCGAGACGACGTGCGGCTCGGCATCGTCACGGCGGCCAGCCAACTGCTGCGGGAGAAGGGCGCGAACGCGGTGACGACGCGGGCCGTCGCCCAGGCGGCCGGTGTGCAGGCGCCCACCATCTACCGCCTCTTCGGCGACAAGGACGGCCTGATCGATGCCGTCGCGGAACACGTCATGGCGACCTACGTCGCCGCCAAATCCGCCGTGGTGCAGGCCGCCGAGGGAGATCCGGTAGCGGACCTGCGGCTCGGATGGCGGGTGCACATCGAGTTCGGCCTGGCGAATCCCGAGTTGTACGCCCTCATCGGCACTCGGGAGGCCGGGAGGGCGTCGCCGGCGACGGCTGCCGGCATCGAGGTGCTGCGCACCCGCGTGCGGCGACTGGCCGCGGCCGGCCTGCTGGGCGTCGACGAGCGGCGTGCGCTCATGATGATCCACGCCGCCGGCAACGGAACCATCCTCGCCCTCCTGGCGACACCTCCGCAGGAGCGCGACAGTGGTCTGGGTGACGCCATGTTCGACGCCGTGCTCAGCAGCATCCTCGTGAGCGCTCCAGCGACACCCGATACCACAGTGAGCGCGGTGGCGGTCACCTTCGCCACGGTGGTGCCCGACCTTCCGGGGCTCACCGACGCCGAACGCGCGCTCATGACGGAGTGGCTCCACCGATCGTTGACCGCGCCCCGCGGGCCGGCCCGAAGGTGATCGCCTGGCGCGGAAAAGCATTGGACGCGATGATGCGCGCCTTGTAGTTTGCGCCTGACCGTGACAGCACCCGAGGAGGTGAGACCCATGACCGCTGTATCGATATGGGTGCTCCCCATCCCGTCATGGCCGGGCGACTGACGTAGGTGTCGCCGGGAGCGCCTCGCCACCAAGGCACTCTCGAAGGGCAACACCTATGCGTTCTCCGCAATTCACCACCGCGCAGCCGTCTGCCAGCCGGGCCGACCGCGCACCCCTCACCTTCGATGTGATCATCGTGGGATGTGGACCGACCGGAGCCATGCTGGCCGCCGAGCTACGGCTGCACGAGGTGCGGGTACTCGTCCTGGAGAAGGAAACCGAGCCCGCGTCGTTCGTCCGCATCGTCGGTCTGCACATGCGCAGTCTTGAGCTGATGGCGATGCGTGGACTGCTGGATCGCGTCCTCCCGCACGGGCGACGGCGTCCAGCTGCCGGCTTCTTCGCCGCCATCGCCAAACCCGCGCCCAAGAACCTGGACTCCGCGTACGCCTACCTGCTGGGAATCCCGCAGCCGGTCATCGTGAACGTGCTCGAAGAACGCGCGCTCGAACTGGGTGCGCAGGTACGGCACGGGTGCGCGGTCACCGACGTGCAGCAGGACGACGAGGGTGTGACAGTCCTGCTGGCCGACGGGGAACGGTTGCGGTCGCGCTACCTCGTCGGCTGCGACGGCGGGCGCAGCACCGTACGAAAACTGCTCGGTGTCGGCTTCCCCGGTGAGCCGACACGCACCGAGACGCTGATGGGCGAGATGAAGGTGGGCATGCCCCCGGAGGAGGTCGCCGCCACGGTGGCCGCGCTCGGCGAGGCCCCACAACGGTTCTGGCTCCGGCCTTTCGGGGAAGGGGTCTACAGCGTGCTGGTCCCTGCCGCGGGAGTCAGCGACCGCACGGGACCACCCACCCTCGAGGACTTCCAACAGCAGTTGCGCAGCATCGCCGGAACCGATTTCGGCGTCCACTCTCCGCGCTGGTTGTCCCGCTTCGGTGAGGCCACGCGGCTCGCCGAACGTTATCGGGTCGGGCGGGTGCTCCTGGCCGGCGACGCGGCGCACATCCACCCACCCATCGGCGGACAGGGCCTCAACCTGGGCGTCCAGGATGCGGTCAACCTGGGCTGGAAACTGGCTGGGCGGATCCGCGGCTGGGCGCCGGATGAACTGCTGGACACCTACCAGGCCGAACGCCGTCCGGTCGCCGAGGACGTGCTGGACAACACCCGCGCCCAGACGGAGCTGCTGTCCACCGAACCGGGTCCACGGGCCGTGCGCAGGCTGCTCACCGAGCTGATGGACTTCGACGAGGTCAACCGCTACCTGCTGGAGAAGATCACCGCGGTCGCCATCCGCTACGACTTCGGCGAGGGTCCCGATCTGCTCGGACGCCGCCTGGGTGACGTCGCCCTGAAACAGGGCAATCTCTACGGTCTGCTGCATCGCGGCCGCGGCCTGCTGCTGGACCGCACCGAACGCCTGACCGTCGGCGGCTGGTCAGACCGGGTCGACCACCTCGCGGATCCCACCGCGGCGCTGGACGTGCCGGGTGTCCTGCTGCGCCCCGACGGGCACGTCGCCTGGATCGGCGACGACCAGGAAAGCCTGGACGACCACCTTTCCCGCTGGTTCGGCACGTCCACCCACTGACGTCGCTTCTTGATCGACTCGATCGACACCGGGCAGACTGATCGCATGACAGGTCTGACCGCCGAGCTCGTGGTCGATGGTCGTACCCCGCAGAGGCCGGCGCTCGCCCCGGACGGGCGCCGGCTCTGCTACGTCCTCGCTCCGACCAGCCGGACCGATGACCACCTCGACACCGAACTCTGGCTCGTCGACACCGACGGCGCCGTCGCGTCGCACCGGGCGACCGCCGACACCGCGACCGAATCCCAACCACGCTGGTCGGCCGACTCGACGACCCTGTTCTTCCTGTCCGACCGCGCCGTCCGTGGCACCCCGCAGCTACACGCCCTCAACCTCTCCGACGGCACGCTGACCACGGTGACCAGCTGGCGCACCGGCGCCATCGACCATCTGCCGCTCGCCGACCCCACCCTGGTCGCTCTGCTCGCCGAGGACGAACCCACCGGGCCGGACGCGCGCCGCGCCCGGGACCGCGACGACGCCATCGTCGTCGGCGAGCGCGAACCGCGTGCCCGGTTGCGTCTGCTCGACCTGCGCACCGGCCGGATCACCACCCCGAACGTGTTCGGTGACCGGCACGTCGTGGAACTGCGGCAACGTCCCGACGGGGGGCCACTTGCCGTGCTGACCAGGGCCAGCGCCGACAACGACCACGGCCCGCGCAGCGGCCAACTGCACCTGCTCGACCCCACCACCGCAACCGTGGAGAACCTCGGGCCGGTCGGGGTCGACGCACAGTCGCTGGCCTGGTGGCGGGGCGAGGACGGCTGGCACCTCGGACACCTCGCGCTCACCCCACCGGGTCTGCAGGCCGGCACTGCCGTGTTCGACCTGGCCGTGGACAGCCGCGTCCTGCGCAACCGCACGGCTGGTCTACCGATGTGCCCCACCGAACTCTGCCAGACCGACGCCGCGCCGTTGGTGGTGTGCGCCGACGGCCTGAACACGACCCTGGCCCGACTCGACCCCACCGGCCTCACGACCCTGTCGCAGCACCCGGGACGCCTCGACAACCTGACCACCACCCCAGCCGGTGCGGTGATCGCCGTCCTTACCGGGACCCGCTATGAACCGCCGAACGTGCACGTCGGACCGCCAACCGGGGCGCTGCGAAGGATCACCAACACGCGCCCGGAACTGGACGGCGTCGCACTCGGCACGCAACAACCGTTGGCCTACCGGGCCGCCGACGGCCTCGACCTGGACGGCCTGCTCGTCCTGCCGGTCGGAAGAACCGCAGCGCAGGGTCCGTTCCCGCTCATCACGATCGTGCACGGCGGCCCGTACGACCGCTACGCCGATCGGTGCCAGTTGTTCTGGTTTCCCAGCGCGCAGTGGCTGGCCGCCGCCGGCTACGCCGTGTTGTTGCCCAACCCGCGCGGTGGTCAGGGCCACGGCCACGGCTTCGCCGCCAGCGTCGCCGGCCGGGTCGGACAGCAGGAGTGGACGGACATCCTGACCGGCATCGACCTGCTCGTCGCCGAGGGCATCGCCGACCCCGACCGGCTGGGCATCGCCGGCTGGAGTCACGGCGGCTTCATGTCCGCCTGGGCCGTCGGCCAGACCGACCGCTTCCGCGCCGCGTTGGTCGGCGCCGGCGTCGTCGACTGGGGCATGCTCGCCGCAACGGGGGAGAACGGCCAGTTCGAAGCCGCACTCGGTGGCAGCACCGGCTGGTCCGGCACCGGACCACACCCACACGACGCGGTCAGCCCGATCTCCTTCGCCAGCCACATCCGCACTCCGGTGCTCATCCTGCACGGCGCCGAGGACACGAACGTTCCCCTCGGACAAGCCGTGTACCTGCATCGCGCGCTGCGCCACTTCGACGTCGAACACGAGTTCGTGATCTACCCGAGAGAGGGCCACTCGATCCGGGAACGTCACCACCAGATCGACGTGCTGCGGCGGACCCGCGCCTGGTTCGATCGCTGGCTGCGGCCCTGACCTGGGCACGGGGACTTCTCAGTGGTAACCGGCGGGCGGTCCCACGTTGGGCGGGATCACCGCAGGTCGTACCCAGTGGTGCTGTCGACGTGGTCGGGCACGGGGTCATGGTGGTCGCCGACGGTGAGGGTGCCGGTGGGTTCGAACATCAGGATCGCGGCACCGTCCGCGGAGGAGGGTTTGTGGTCGGTGCCGCGCGGTACGACGAACACCGACCCCTGTGGCAGCACCACGGTTCGTTCCTGCTCGCCCGGTAGGCGCAGGGCGATGGTCAACTGCCCGGACAGTACGAGGAAGAACTCGTCGGTGTTGTCGTGGCGGTGCCACACGTGCTCGCCAGCGACCTTGGCGATGCGTACGTCATAGTCGTTGACCCGCGTCACGATGCGCGGGCTCCACAGCGCCTCGAAGGTGGCCAGGGCGGTGGACAGCTGGACCGGTTCGCTGATCATGGCTGTCATCGTGGCCGATGCCGTCAGCCAGGCGTGAGTGCTAGAAATCGCGTATGCCGCACCAATCCTCGCAACCTGGCGACGCGCACCGGGTGGTGATGCTCGTCGACGACGGGTCGAATCCGTTCGAACTGGGCGTGGCCACCGAACTGTTCGGCCTGCGCCGCCCGGAGATCGGCCGCCGCTGGTACGACTTCACGCTGTGCGCCGCCGCCCCGGACACCGTGCTGCACGCCGGGCTGTTCACCCTCAGCGGCGTACCCGGCCTGCACGCCGCCGAGGGCGCCGACACCCTCATCGTGCCGAACCGGCCCGACCCGCACGTCCCGCCCGCGCCCGCCGTCATCGACGCCGTGCAGCGGGCTGCCGCCCGCGGCGCCCGACTGGTCAGCTTCTGCACCGGCACGTTCACCCTCGCCGCCGCCGGGGTGCTCGACGGCCGGCACGCCACCACCCACTGGCGCTGGAGTGACCTGTTCGCCGCCCGCCACCCCCGGGTGTTGCTGCACCCCGACGTGCTGTTCGTCGACGACGGCGACGTCCTCACCGCCGCCGGCAGCGCCGCCGCCCTCGACCTCGGCCTTCACCTGATCCGCCGCGATTACGGCGCGGAGATCGCCAACACGGTCAGCCGTCGGCTCGTGTTCGCCGCGCACCGCGACGGCGGGCAACGCCAGTTCGTCCCCCAGCCACTGCCGGCCGTACTCGACACGTCTCTGGCACCGCTGCTCGACTGGACCCGAGGACGGCTGCACCAACCCCTGAGCGTGACGGACCTGGCCACCCACGCCGCCGTCAGCCCGGCTACCCTGCACCGCCGCTTCCACAGCGAACTGGGCACCACCCCGCTGGCCTGGCTGACCAGCGAACGCATCAATCTGGCCTGCCGCCTGCTCGAAGCAGGTGAACCACGCCTGGACAGCGTCGCCCGCGCCAGCGGCCTGGGCACCAGCGCCAACCTGCGTACCCAGATCCGCCGCCACACCGGGCTGACGCCCAGCGCCTACCGCGGTCGCTTCACCACCGCCGCACGCCCGCACCAACGGGGCCGTGCTGACAACTGACCACGAGACATCTCCCGCCCCGGCGCCGGGCCTGCCGTCAGGCTCGGTGCGTTACGGGGAACGCCGCCGCACGTCGCCCGTACCTCCGACTGCGGTAGGCCCGAGCAGGCGGCCTGAATGAGCGGCTGTTACGGCCGGACCGCGGCACGGGGCGCTGGCCGTGGCGGCTGAGCCGGGTACGGCGACGCCGCGCGAATGTGCTGACCACCGCCGGGCAGCTGGCCCATCGGCAGGGCCTGCGCTCGTACGCCGAGCACCTCGACCATATCGACGGGGGACCCAGCCACCCTCGACGCGGCGATCGCGCTCGTCGACGGCGTCCTCACCGATCTCAGCGACCGCCCTCCTGAGTTCCGTACCGATCCCTGGGACCCGATGAACGGACCGAGCCGAACCAAGCAGGAACCCAGTGTCCTAGGACGGCTTAGCGGCCGTGCGGCAAGCCGCACCAACAGCAAAGATGAAACGTCGCTCCGCGCCGTTACCAATCACCCAAAAACGAGCCCGAGCGGAGGGCTGCACTCGTCACCGCCAGGCTCTGGTGCGACGGAAGCCCGTCGACCCTTTACGCCGCAAGCACCAGCCGACTAGGGGTCACCGAGCAACCATCGCCATACGCGATCACGCTGCCGTCGTTGGGGGAGGAGCGAATCGCGATCGTCGTCCTCGATTCGCCGGCGACACCGTCTCCTCACCGCGACGCGCTCCCGACGCCTCGGCTGCCGCAGGGGCCAGCAGCCCGTCGTACGTGGCCACTTCACCGAACTCCGGCCATACGAGAAGATCGTCTTCACATTGGGCTGGGACCCCACGCCCGACCTGACCGACCTGCCAGCACGGCCGGAAACGCGACGTCGGCCATACGTGACGCGTGCCGTGCCACCTTGATCGCGCATCCACTTCTGGCCGATGAGCGTGCGGGCGATCGGAGCAGTGTGATCGCGTCGCGTCACGTGGCCGTGGCGGAGTGCGGATACGGCTGATCCGGCACGTTGTCGTGGGCCTTCTCGTCGTGGACGGTGCAGCGTCGACGGTGATACGCCCAGGTGGCCAATCCCAGCGTCACGCCCCACGGCAGCCATACGAGGTTTCCGACCCATGCTGCCCAGTTGGCCGGGTCGAACTGAGCCAGGGCTCGCCACATCGTGACGCCTGACCCGGTGAGGATCACGGCCACGACCGTCGCCGGCACGACCGCCAGCAGCCGTGGCACACGCATGCCGAGCATTCGTGTTCCCCAGCGCTGGGTGAGCCCGAGCGTCAGCAGGCCGCCGCCGGCCGCGGCGCACGCGAAGACCAGCTCCCGCGCGCGTCCGGCTGGCGAGGACACCATCACGGTGGTCGCCGCATCAAGCCCGAACGGATAACCGGCGGCCCACACCGCTCGCGGTACCGCATACACGAACGGGAACGCTGCGGCGAGCAACGTCACCGGCCGGCCCCAGGGCGGTGCGGTGCAGGGTGTGGGCCGGCGTGCCACCGCCGCCCACAACGCGCCGCCCGCCGCGAACCAGGCCTGCGCAACCGCGGCCGTTTCCACCCGATCTGCCCGCAGCATCAGCAGTTCGCCGACCGCGAGCAGCAGACGCCCGTCGGGGATGACCAGGAGGAGTACGGCGGCGGCCGGCCAACCGACGAACCGCAACGGTGGGCGCCCTGCCGGCAGCACGGCCACGACCGCGCCGAGCGCGGCGAGCACGGCGAGGGCGAGGCCGGTGGGGAGCGGGTCGAGGCCAGTCAATACCGCGCCCATCCGGGTGGCCCGATCGCTGTCACCGAACGGGAAGCCCGGGCCGCCGGTCGCCCACATCAAACCGGCTACCGCGGTCGCTGCCGACCATCCGGCGGTCGCTGTTTGCACGAGGTTCTTTCGCATGCAGACCAGCGTCGGCGCGGAGCCGTTGCCCGTGTACCTGCCGAACGGCCGGTTCCGGGCCGCACCCGCTACGCACTTCGGCCGTTGGGCAGGTGTGGCCGGTGCGGGCAGGTCACTAGGGTTGGCACCGTGCTGACGTTGGCTTCGGCCGTGCTCGCGGTGGTCGCGGCCGTGTTGATCGTTCGGGGCAGGTTCGGCGGGTTCGCTGTGGCCGTCGCCGTCACGGGTTCGATGACCGTCACGGTCGCCGAGCGGAGTCCCAGCGGCTCGCCTCCGGCCTGGGGGCTGTCGCTGCTGCCGTTGCTGGCAGAGTTCGCGGCGCTGACGGTGATCGTGGCCTGGGTGACGCGCCGGACCGGGCCACGGGCAGCGGCGCTCGGGGCGGGTTCGGCCGGGGTGGCGGTGGCCCTGCTCGTGTTGCGGCTCACCGGGCCGCCGTCGCTGCTCGCCGCCGTCGGGGCATGCTGCCTGTGGGGATTGCCGGCTGTGGGTGCGGTCGCTGTCGGACTGCACCTGCGTCGCCAGGACCGGCGACGGGTACAGGTCGCAGCCGAGGCGCGGCGGGCACAGCGGCTGGGACTTGCGCGGGATCTACATGACTACGTTGCCCACGACGTCAGCGAGATGGTTGCCGCCGCTCAGGCCGGGATGGTCGTCGGCGGCGACCCGGCTACCGCGACGGCGCTGTTCCGGCGGATCGAGCAGGCAGGACAGCACGCGATGGCCGCACTCGACCGGACCGTGCACATGCTCGGCGATCAGCTACCGGGCCTCGACGAACTGCCTGTGCTGGTGGCCGGCTTCGACGCCGCCGGTCCTGTTCGCGCCGACCTAGACCTCGACCCGGTACCCGCGGGCTTGGTCCCGGCCGACGTCTCGGCCCTCGCCTACCGCACGGTGGCCGAGGCGCTCACCAACATCCGCCGGCATGCCCCGACCGCTACCGCGGTCTCGGTCACGGTGGTCCGTACCGACCTCGGCACCCTCACCGTGACTGTGACCAACGACGTGCCGACCACCGCGGCGGCACCGGCTCGGGCCACACCCGGTGGGCGTGGGCTACCGGAGCTCACCGCGGCCGCGGCAGCTCTGCACGGACGCCTCGACGCGGGAGCGCACGGCGGCGGCTGGCGGCTGCGTGCCGAACTACCACTGGCGCCGGGGAACGGCCGGCCGTGACGACGATCAGAATCCTCCTGGCCGACGATCAAGAGGGCATCCGGGCCGCGTTCCGCCTGATCCTTGACGCCCAGCCCGACATGACCGTGATCGCTGAGGCGGCCGACGGCGTCACCGCCCTGGAACTGGCTCGCCACCTGCGCCCGGACATCGTGCTCGCCGACGTGCGGATGCCCGGCCTCGACGGATTGCACCTCGCCCGCGAGCTCGCCGGCCCCGGTGTCGCCGACCCGATCCGGGTCATCGTGGTCACCACCTTCGACCTCGACGAGTACGTGCACGCCGCGCTGCGCCACGGCGCGTCCGGGTTCATGCTCAAGCGGTCGGGCCCGACGCTGATGATCGAGGCAATCCGAGCGGCGATGGCTGGCGACACTCTGATCAGCCCACAAGTGACGATGCGCCTACTGAGGCATCTGAACGCCAAGGCTGCCATCGCGCCGGAACAGCCCGATGCGGCCATGCTCACCGGGCGGGAACGCGACGTCGCGCGACTCGTCGCTACCGGCCGGTCCAACGCTGAGATCGCCGCTGAGCTGCACATCTCCGTGGGCACGGTGAAGGGGCACCTCACCGGCATCCACGCCCGGTTGGGAACCCGCAACCGGGTCGAGATCGCCGTCTGGGCCCATGAGTCGGGCCTGACCGGCCGTGCATAGGACCGGATGTACCGTCGTGCCGCGACCCGCGTCCTCACGACCCGGCCGGGACCACCGCCGGACCGTCGCCGGGACCGGTCGTCGGGATGTTGCCACCCGGCCCATGCAGGCAGCCTGGCCATACGGTGCTCGGATGAGTACCTGGCCGCCGACCCGGTCGCCGCGCACGCGGTCCTCGCGCAGGCTTGGCTCACCTCATCTGTTCGAGCTGAGGCCGGATCCGAGTAAATGGGAGGCCTCGGCACGCCAGCTGCGGGACGGGCGCGAGAAACTGCGCCGATCACCCGGGGACGCTGGCAGCCCAGTTCGCACTGGGAGTAGCGCTGATCATGACCTCCACCCGCAGGCGTGGCCTCACCCTGGTCGGGCAGTCGCTTGCACGGATACACCGCGCCGTCGGCCTCAAGTCGGACCTGTTCGCGCAGGGCCTGGTCGCGCTGCTCGTACTCCCCTTGCTTGCCCGCAGAGTTCTGCACCTGCTCAGCCGATCACGAATGAGCACCGAAAGGTCTGGACCCTGACCGAGCTGTACCCACCAGTCGAGCCGTACGAGACCGGCATGCTCGACGTCGGCGACGGCAACGTCGTGTACTGGGAGGTGTGCGGTAACCCGGCCGATAAGCCAGCGCTTGTCGTCCACGGCGGGCCCGGCTCGGGGTGTGGGACCGGCTGGCGTCGGTACTTCGATCCGGACCGGTACCAAGTCGTCCTGTTCGACCAGCGTGGTTGCGGTCGGAGCACACCACACGCCAGCGATCCGGCGACCGACATGCGGCACAACACCATCTGGCACCTGATCGCCGACATGGAGCGGCTGCGCGAACGCCTCGGCATCGACCGCTGGCTGCTTCATGGCGGATCCTGGGGTTCCACGCTCATCCTGGCCTACGCGCAGCAGCACCCTCGGCGGGTGACCGAGATCGTCATCGCCGGCGTCACCATGACCAGGCGCGCCGACATCGACTGGCTCTACCGAGGCGTCGGGCGGTTCTTCCCCGAGCAGTGGGAACGATTCCTCGAAGGAGCTACGGGCACATCCCGCGACGGGGACGTTGTCGCCGCGTACGCCCGCCTCATGGAACACCCCGACCCCGCCGTGCGGGACAGGGCCACGATCGATCGGTGCGCCTGGGAGGACGCGGTCCTGTCCGGGGAGACCGGCGGCGCATCACGTCCGTACGGTGATCGCCCCCCTGCGGCGCGGCTGGCTTTCGTGCGCATCTGCGCGCACTACTTCGCCCATGGTGCGTGGCTTGAGGAGGGCGCGCTGCTGCGCGATGCCGGCCAGCTGGCCGGCATCGCCGGTGTCCTCATCCATGGCCGACTCGACCTGGGCGGGCCGCTGCAAACAGCGTGGGATCTGCATCGTGCCTGGCCCGACTCGACGTTGACCGTGATCGAGAGCGCGGGTCATCTCGGTACCGCGGAGACGCGCGAGCATGTTCTTCATGCCCTCGACCGATTCGCAGTCAACGATTCCCTTGGCGTACGAGGCCGCCCGTGCTGGCCTGAGGTGGGCGCTGTCATCTCGTGAACCGGAGCAGTCGCCCGACGCGAAGCCCCGATCGAACTCTCAGGATGGCACCCCGTAGCGGGCGGCGATCGTGGCCGCTCGGTTACGGAGGGAGGTGCGCAACCACTGCGGGGCCAAGGCTTCCGCGTTCGTGGCGAGCTGCCAGAGCGCCCATTCGGCGTGTCTTGGATCTTGGAAGGTCGCCTCCATCCGTAGCCAGCCGTCTGCGTCGGTCTCCTCGGCGTGGACGGCCAGTGCGGTGCCCACCAAGTCCTCCCGCCGCGCGGGGTTCACCCGTACCAGCACGGTGACCTGGTCGCCGCCGTTGCGAAACTGCGCGCTGCGTTCCTGCCAGGCCCCGTCCAGGTCGACCTGGTCTGGTCGCTGTGCGGGTTCGGCGAGTTCCTCGGCGGCCACGATCCGGGACAGCCGGTAGGTGCGGTCCGTGCCAGACCTCGTGGCCAGCAGGTAGCCCTGGTCGCGTACCGTGACGAGGCCGATGGGGTCCACCGTGCGCCACGTCGGGGTTTGGTCCACGGCTGCGTAGTGGATGCGCAGCTTGTGTCCGGCGAACACCGCACGTCGGACCTCGGCCACGACGGCGTCGGGCACCTCGTCGGGGACCTGCCGGCGCGACAGCAGGTCGGTCTGTGGGTCGATGAGCAATCGCTGGACCGCGTCGGCCGCAGTGGCCCGGTAGCCTTCGGGCAGCGCGTCGACCACCTTGCGCATGGCCGAAGCCAGCGCCGAGCCGAGACCGAATGCCTGAGCGCCGCGCCGCGATCCGGCGACGAGCAGGGCGAGCGCTTCGTCGTGATTCAGTCCGGTGAGTTCGGTCCGGAACCCGGGCAACAGTGCGAATCCTCCGTGCCGACCGCGGTCGGCACGTACGGGGACGCCTGCGGCGGACAGCGCTTCGATGTCGCGCAGCACCGTGCGGGTGGACACCTCCAGCTCGCGGGCCAGCGTGGCCGCGGACAGCCGACCGCGTTGGCGCAGCAGCAGCACCAGCGAGACCAATCGGTCGGCACGCATGCGAAGACTCTACCGATACACGACACAGGGTGTCGTGATTGCTTGGGAGGCTCATCAACGCGACGTCAACGACGGTGGCTACCGAGCCCGTGGGCGTACGTCCTTTGAGTCGAATGGAGCTGATGTGGCAGTGCAGCGAACGGCAGTCAACCCCGTGACCTGGTCGTTGGACATGGGATTCAACCAGGGTGAGATCGTGTCCGGGCACACCCGGACCCTGTACTGCTCCGGACAGACCGCGATGAGCGGCGACGGCAAACCTCTGCATGACGGGGACCTGGCCGCGCAGTTGGCGCTGAGCCTCGACAACCTGGAGGCCGTGCTCGGCGAGGCCGGCATGTCCCTCGCGAACCTCGTCCGGCTCAACGTCTACACCACCGACGTCGACCTGCTGTTTCCGCACTACGGCGTCCTGGCGTCGCGGTTGGGCGCCGCCGGGGTGGCACCGACCACCACGATGCTCGGGGTGCCACGGCTGGCGATCCCCGGACAGATGGTCGAACTTGAGGGAACCGCCGTCGCGTGAGGTGACCTCGCCGCCTCTGGTGCTCGTGCCGGTTCAGCCGGCACGAGCACCAGGCATGGATGGTTGCGGTGCTCAGTCCCGCTGGAAGTCCTGCGACGCTTATTTATCGTATTGCCAGTAACAGTAATCCAGTAAACCACCATCACAAAAGGGGCGAACCAGGCGTGCACCATAATGACAGTTCTTGTGCGTAAGGCATCCGGCTGGTGTGGATCCGTCGATGACGCGGGGTTTTCGGTGCGGGCGCGGGCCACTGAAGCCGCTCAGTGGCGGCGACGGTGTTTCGACCGATGCAGGTGGCCTGCGAGCATCGTGCGATGGAGCGCCTGGATAGTCGAACCGTCTACACCAATGCCTGGATGACCGTCCGGGAGGATCGCGTTCGCCGGCCGGACGGCTCGACCGGCATCTACGGGGTGGTGGAGAAGCCGGACTCCGCGCTGGTCCTGCCCCGCTGGGCTGAGGGCTTTTGGCTGGTCGAGCAGTTCCGCTACCCGGTCGGCCGGCGAGCCTGGGAGTTTCCTCAGGGCAGTTGGGGACACGGGGTCAGGGGCGACGCTGCCGAGCTGGCTCGTCAGGAGTTGGCCGAGGAGACCGGATTGCGTGCGGAGACCGTCACCCATCTGGGGCACCTGTACGAGGCGTACGGGTTTTCCACCCAGGGCTGCGACGTCTACCTGGCCACCGGGTTGACCGAGGGAGAGCCGGACCGCGAGGCGACCGAGCAGGACATGGTGCACCTGTCGTTCACCGACGTGCAGATCCGGGCGATGGTGTTGGCTGGTGAAATCGTCGATGCGCCGTCGCTGGCTGCGCTGACCCTCTACGCGATGTCCCGTTGACCCCGCCGCTCGACCGACGGCAGACCGGCGTGGCGGCTGCGATGCTGACGGACCGGTTCGGGTTGGGGAGGTGTTCGTGGTGGTGCGTCAGGGAACACGCTGTCAGCGGCCATGCGCGGAGCGGGCTTGGGCTACCTCGGCGGCTTGGCGTTCGCGCCATCGGCGTTGAGCCTCCCGGTTGCATGTCCGGCAGACTCGCCGGTACCGGTTGGTCACCGGGTCGAGTTCACGGTCGTGGCCGTTGCGGCACAGTGCCGGCTGGTTGCGGGTGCGGCAGGTCTCGGCCCGGCTGAGCTGGCGCAGGTGCGTCGGCTCGATACAGTCGGCGGCGCCGCAGGTCTGGTCGACGTCGAGGGCAGCGTCGTACCCGCCGACGAGGACGACGTACGCGGCGATGTGCGCCCACGCACGACCGGCGACCTTCTGATGAACCCCGCGTCGCCGCCCGTAGCCTTCGATGACCAGGCAGCCATCCTCGGTGCGGTGTGAGCGCTGCAGCAGGTAGGTGCGCAGCGACTCCTCGGTGTGGTAGCGGGACAGACCCTTCACGGCCGAGAGCACGGTGTCACCGTACCCATGTCGGGGATGCTCCCGGTCGCCGGCCGCGCTGTCCCGCCCACGACCTGATAGGAATATCGACGTCGGCGGGTTGGCGATGCGCCGCCGAAGATGTCGGGTTGTCGGGTGGAGGTCATTGGTGGCGTTGTCAGTCGAAGACAGGCTCGCGGTGCATGAGCTGATCTCGTTGCACGGGCATCTGATGGACAGCGGCGAGTTCGACCGGATGGGTGAGCTGTTCTGTACCGACATCGTGTACGACGTCTCCGCGTTGGGGTTCGGTGAACTGCGTGGGTACGAGGCGATCACCGAAGCCAGCCTGGCGGTAGGCGATGCGAACCCGGTGGGGCATCACGTCACGAACATCTGCGTGACCGAGGATCCGGACGGCACGGTGCGGGTGCGGTCAAAGGGAATCGGGATCTCCGCCGACGGCGGCGTGGGCAGTGTCGTCTACGAGGACGTCGTGCGTCGGGAAGCGGCTGGATGGCGTATCGCGTATCGCAGGGTGATTCCCCGCCGCACACCGCTGCACCCCTGACAGGTGGGGGAGAGCACGGTGGTCGCGGGCGGTCGGCGTGCGGAGGGGACGGGCGTGGACGTCGTACGGGGGCAACTGCTTGACGATGTCGCTGACCTGGTTCCGACGTTCGCCGCGCCGCAGTGCGTGCGGGTGGCCGTTGACGGGGTCGATGGGGTGGGGAAGTCGACGTTCGCCGGCGAGCTGGCCGCGTCGCTGAGCGAGCGGGGACGTCATGTCGTGCACGTGTCGGCGGACGACTTTCATCACCGTCGGGCCGTGCGGCATCGCCGGGGCCGGGATTCGCCGGAAGGATTCTGGCTCGACAGTTACGACTACGACGCCCTCGTCCACAACGTCCTAGAGGGGTTCGGTCCCGGGGGCGCGCGCCGTTACCGCCCTGCTGCCCACGATCTTCGGACCGACGAGGTCCTGGATCTTGCGTGGCGGACCGCGGCGCCTGGCACGGTACTCATCGTCGACGGGCTGTTCCTGCACCGAGACGAACTGGTGGACTTCTGGGACTTCTCCGTCTTTCTCGACGCGCCGTTCGCGGTCACCGCGGCACGGATGGCCGGACGCGATGGCTCGCATCCGGATCCCGACCATCCCAGCCTCGGCCGCTACGTCGGCGGCCAGCGGCTGTACTTCGCCGCCTGTGCGCCGCACGAACGCGCGGACGTCGTCATCGACAACCAGGATGTGACCCGGCCGATCCTCACCAAGGTCGACATCGGCCGACGAGGGTCGAGCTGAGTGCGAACGAGCCTGAGTGGAGAGACCATCGGAGCGACAGGACCCGTGGTGCGTGGCTGAACTTGCCGGGACCAAGGGGGTGCTGCCTGGTCAGGTGAGCTTCGACGATCGCGCCTACCTGCGTATCCGCGGGTTGGGTAGGAGGTGAGCGTTACGCCGGCGGCCGGGTGATTTTGCCGGCCACGGCGTCGAGGACCCAGTCCAGGCCGGTCGCGAAGGATGCCTCCGGGTCCACCTCGGTTCCGTCGTGCACGGCCTTGGACAGCGCCGGGAAGCGACCCGTGGCCAACATCTTCGTCACGTGCGGGCCGAAGGCGCGTTGCCAGTCGCGCTTGGACAGGCCCGTGGCGCGCTCGGCCCGCAGGTTCGCGGTTTCGCGCCTGATCGCACCGATGACGTAGGCGCTGACCGTGTCCACGGCGCGCAGGACGGTGTCGATGTCGGCGAGACCGTCGAGGGCGGCCAGCTTGGCCTCGGTCACGGCCATGGCGTTGGGGCCCAGGGTCGGGCGGCCGCCGAGCAGATCGGCGAGCCAAACGTGGCGCAGCGCGGCCTGCCTGGTGCGGTGGGCGAGGATGCGCAGCGTCTCCCGCCAGTCACCGGGCCGCTCTGCGGGGAGGATCTCGGCGTGGACCTCGTCCACGATGAGGTCGAGCAGTTCGTCCTTGGTGGAGATGTATCCGTACAGCCGCATCGGGCCGGCGTTGAGGCGGGCGGCGACCTTGCGCACCGACACCGCCTCCAGTCCGCCCTCGTCGGCGAGCGCGATGGCGGCGGTGATGATCTGCTCCCGGCTGAGCGGCACGGGGCGATGCGGCGGCTCCGGCCGGTCCCACACGGTCATGATCACTCCCTGTTGTTGCGATGCATTGTACGGGCGATATACGGTGTATCGCTATGAGACACCGTATCGCGGTGGTCGGGGGTGGCCCGGGGGGTCTCACCTTCGCCCGTGTCCTGCACCGCCACGGCTACCCCGTCACCGTCCTCGAACGCGATCCCGCGCCCGACGCCCGCCCCCCGGGCGGCACGCTGGACCTGCACGAGGGGCTGGGCCAGCTGGCACTGGACAAGGCGGGGCTGCGGGCAGAGTTCCAGGCGCTGTCTCGTCCCGAGGGGCAGGCCATGCGCATCCTGGACACTGCTGGGACCGTTCTGCGCGACTGGCGACCCGATCCGGAGGAACAGGCCAATCCGGAGATCGACCGCGGGCACCTTCGTGACCTGCTGCTCGGCTCCCTCGACGTGCAGTGGGGTCGAGAGGTGGCGCAGGTGGTGTCGGGGGCCGGGGATGGCGTACTCATTCGTTTCGCCGACGGGCGGCAGGAGACGTTCGATCTCGTGGTGGGCGCGGACGGCGCCTGGTCCCGGGTACGCCCGGCAGTCTCGCCGGTGACGCCGCAGTACACCGGCGTCACCTCGGTCGAGACCTCCCTCGACGACGTCGACACCCGCCACCCCGCCCTCGCCCGGTTGATCGGCGACGGTTCGGTGGCCGTGTACGGCGTGAACCGATCTCTCGTCGCCCAGCGCAACAGCGGCGGTCACGTCAAGGTGTACGCCAAGTTCCGCGCACCGCTGGACTGGCACGCCGGCCTGGACCTGGCCGACGTCGAGGCCACGCGATCGGGCCTGCTGGCGCTGTTCGACGGCTGGGCACCTCCCGTCCTCGACCTGCTCGGCCACGGCACCGCCTTCGTCCACCGCCCGTTCTACGTGCTGCCCGAATCCCACACCTGGGTCCACGTGCGCGGGGTGACGCTCCTGGGCGACGCCGCCCACCTGATGCCGCCGTTGGGCGCGGGCGCGAACCTCGCGATGCTGGACGGTGCCGAACTCGCGGAGTCCATCGCCGCCGAGCCCGAGAATCTGGACGAGGCCGTCCGCGCCTTCGAGGAACAGATGTGGGCACGGGCCGGCAGGTGGGCGACGATCACGACGGCCGGTCTGGAACGTCTCGTGAGCCCGGACCCCGCCGACGCCCTCGCCCTCTTCGACGACGTCCAGCCCTCCTGACCTGCGGGAGCGAGAGCGGCGCCGCGCCATCGCTCCCCGTCTGCGGACATCGTCTGCACGTCCACGGTGAGGCCGGCCGACCGCGTGTGCGGGCGGCACGTCGCCGGCAACTGCGCGATCCTGGTCACTGTGATCACACAACGGCTTCGCG
The DNA here is from genome assembly GCF_040686315.1 of Micromonospora sp. NPDC085948. Classification (NCBI taxonomy): domain Bacteria; kingdom Bacillati; phylum Actinomycetota; class Actinomycetes; order Micromonosporales; family Micromonosporaceae; genus Micromonospora; species Micromonospora sp. NPDC085948. The sequence goes on from NZ_JBFBJW010000015.1 coordinate 92,318, forward strand.
TGGCCGCGTACGCGGTGTGTCTGCGGGACGAGAGTCTGCTGCTCGCCCGTTGGGTGTCGCCGGACGGGGCTCGGCGGCACTGGACGCTGCCCGGCGGCGGGGTCGAGCACACCGAGGATCCGTTCGACGCCGTCGTGCGCGAGGTGGCGGAGGAGACGGGGTACGCGGCGCGGGTCGAGCAGTTGCTCGGGGTGAACTCGCGGACCAGGAACGTGGAGCGACTCGACGACGACGTCGTCGAGCTGCACATGCTCGCGGTGTTCTATCGGGCCCGGATCGTGGGCGGTGAGCTTCGATCCGAGACCTGTGGCACGACCGACCTGGCGCAGTGGGTTCCGCTGGCGCAGGTCGTGGCACTGGAGCGGTCCGTCGTCGTCGACATCGGTCTGCAACTGCACCGCACCGCGCCACCCACCGGGCACGTGGAGCCGATCCACACGACCGGCCTGCTGCGACACTGACCGCCCGTCCAGGGCTCGTCGGCGAGGATCAGGTGTAGGGGCTGCGAGCTGGGACGTCCCGAAGCCAGGCCGGACGCGTCCCCCACGAGGCCGACGGGGTGCTGCCCCACTCGCAGGCCGGCCCCACGAGGGGATCGATCTCCAGAGGTGAGGTGTCCGGGTCCGCCGCGAACAGCGCGAGGTCCTGGGCGTAGCGGACGAGCAGTTGCGTCCAGGATGGGGCCAGCACGTCCCAGGAGGCGCACTCGACATCCACCCGGACCACCTGTCCGGGCGTTCCTCCCGGTGCCGGGTCACCGTCGAGCAGCCACAGCACGTCGCCGTTCATGTGCCCCACGACCACCGCGCCCGGCGTGCCGACGATCGGCCGCACCGGACCGTTCAGGCAGAGCATTCCTCTGTCGACCAGGTAGGCCCAGACCTGAGGGTCGTCCCAGTCCGGCTCCGGACCGTAGTTGTCGCGCCACATCCGGGTCATCTCGATGATCTGGTCGGTGTCACAGAGGTTGTCCAGCGGTACCGGGGTGGGCTCAACAGCCGGCAGTGTCGTACCGGGGTCGGTCCCGTTGTGGATGCGGAGACTTGCGCGGAAATCGGGCGGCAGTGTGATGGCCAAGGCGGTTTCCACCGCATCGATCGCGGGTGCCGGGGCCGGTGCGTTGAGCTGGCTCAGGGAGGACGGCAGGACGCGACCGAGGCCAGCCTCGATCCGCGCCCACGCCTCGGCGACGGGCCTGTCGACCTCGGTTGCGGTGTCGGTCACGACGCCGACCTTAGCCGTCACCACCTCGTCTTCGCGGCCCCGGCCCCACGACCGGCGCCGGCCCGCACGGCGGCGTGCGGGCCGGCGGACGCCTCAGCCCTGGCGGCCGAGCCACTCCCGGTAGGTGGTGGGGGCGATGACGGCGTCGTCGGCGGCGATGAGCACCGCGCCGGGTACGGCGGCGAACATGCCGGCGCTGTCGTCGGTGGTGACGGTGCGCTGGTCACCTCGCGCGGCGAGGGTGACCCGTCCCAGTTCGTCGAGGGCGAAGACGTCGGGGCCGGCGACGTTGCGGACACCGCGCAGCGGTGCGCCCGTGCTGACGTCCGCGACGGCCTGCGCCACGTCGGCCGCGGCCATGGGCTGCACGGGGGTGCGGGGCAGGCGGACGGTGGTGTCGTCGGCCGTCCACGACAGGATCGCCTCGACGAACTCGAAGAACTGGGTGACGCGCACGATCGAGTACGGGACGGGACCGGCCTTGAGGATGTCCTCCTGGAGGACCTTGGCGCGGTAGTAGGCCAGGTCGGGCACCTGGTCGACGCCGACGATGGAGAGCACCACGGCGTGGCCGACGCCCGCGCGATCGGCCGCGGCGAGGAGGTTGTCCATGGTCGTCTGGAAGAAGGCGGGGGAGGCGTCGTCGAAGGTCGGCGAGTTGGTCAGGTTGACGACGACGTCCGCGCCGGTGAGTCCGTCGGCCAGGCCCTGTCCGGTGAGCAGGTCCACCCCGGTGGACGGCGACAGTGGCACCGCGTCGTGACCGGCGGCCCGCAGGATCCGCACGACCTGCGAACCGATGAGCCCGGTCCCACCCAGTACGGCGATCTTCATGACAGTGCACCTTCCCGTGACGTTGTGGGGTCTTTGTCCGGCCGCACTGTGCGCGGCCGGAACTCGGACCTTTCCTGTCCGAGAACAATACTCGGACATTTGAAGTCCGAGTAAGTGGGGTTGGCTAGGGTGAGGGCATGAAGATGTCCGGCGGGGTCGAGTGGGCGCTGCACTGCTGCGTGGTGCTCACCACCAGCAGCGCGCCCGTGCCGGCGGCCAAGCTGGCGGAGCTGCACGACGTCTCCGGCAGCTACCTCGCCAAGCAGCTCCAGGCCCTGGCCCGCGCCGGCCTGATCCACTCCGTGCAGGGCAAGGCGGGCGGCTACGTGCTGACCCGGGCACCGCAGAGCATCACCCTGCTCGACGTGGTCCGGGCCGTCGACGGCCCCGGCCCGACCTTCGTCTGCACCGAGATCCGCCAGCGCGGCCCGTTCGCGACCCCGGCCGACGCCTGTACCACGCCGTGCCCGGTCGCCCGCGCGATGTGGGCAGCCGAGGACGCCTGGCGCCAGGCGCTCGCCGCGGTCACCATCGCCGACCTCGCCCGCGACGTCGACGCCACCTCCGGCCCCGAAGCACTGGCCGGCATCCAGACCTGGCTGACCAGCGGGGCCGGCTGACCACCGCGGCCCACTGCCGGAGCATGCGCCCCGGGCATCAGCCGGTGTGGCGTACCTCGGTGTCCCAGATCTGCGCCCACGGACGCCGCAGCCCCCGGCAGACGTGGATCGGGCCGCCGTTCTCGTCGTTGTCCACCTCGACCCGCTGATCCACCCGCCCCGCGAGCGTGCACTCGTCGAACCAGGCGGTCAGCGGCTCGGGGCGCTCCCAGCCGACCGCGATGACCACGTCCGCGCTGGCCGGCGGCTGGCCGAAGTCGACCATGCTGTTGTGCCCGGAGTAGGCCCGGGGCAGCTCACGGACCGGACCGTAGCGGGCCAGCGCGCCGGCCTCGCCGTAGTTGCTGGTCAGGATGACCGCCCGGGGGCGCTCCTCGGGCGGCAGCCCACGATGGACCGTGGCTACCGAGTCGGCGAACGCCGGCCAGCCGATCGTCTCGCCGGCGTCGTAGTTGACGTCGACCACGAAACCGGGCAACCGCTCGGCCGGCAGCACCGGCAGCAGCAGCACGATGTTGGGCAACAGGAACGGCACCACGCCCAACGCGAGCAGCCCTCGGCGCAGCCGGACCGACCCGCGCGACGCCCACCCGACGGTCACCACCGCGCCGGCGGCCGTCAGCACCAGCAGCAGCGGCGCGTCGTAGTAGCCCTTGCCACCGGCGATCAGCACGATGCCGAACACCACCAACCAGGCCCAGCCCACCGCCCGGTAGGCCCGCCACGCCGGTCGTCGCAGCAGCGCGACGAGGCCGGCGATCCAGATGGGTACGGCGTACGGGCTGATGATGACGAACTGGAGGGTCAACGCGTCGCGGCGGCCACTGTAGGAGCTGTCACCGTCGGCGATGGACGCCGCCACGTCGAGCTGGGGAAAGCCGTGCGCCGCCTGCCAGATCAGGTTGGGTGCGGCCAGCAGCACGGCGATCCCGGCGGCGGCGAGCACCCAGCGGTCGCGCAGCAGCCGACGTGGCCCGCCGATGAGCACGCCGGCGATCAGGCCCACGGCCAGCAACGCGGGCAGCAGTTTGCTGAGCATGCCCACGCCGAGCGCCAGCCCGATGCCCAGCGTCCAGCGGCTGTCGCCGGTACGCAGCAACCGCACCGCACACCACGCCGCGGCCAGCCAGACCAGCAGGTCGACGGTGGTGGTGCTGAGCAGGTGCCCGCTGGCGAGCACGATGCCGGACAGTGCGGCCAGCACCGCCGCGCAGGTCTGCGCACCGCGACCGGCGCCCAACTCGCGGGCGATGGCGGCGACCAGCAGCACCGCGCCACCGGCCAGCAGCGCCGACGGGGTCCGCAGAATCACCAGGTTGTCCGGCGCGATCGTGTCCAGCAGCCGGGCCAGCGCCGGGACCAGCGGCCCCTGGTCGACGTAACCCCAGTCGAGGTGCCGGCCGGCGAGCAGGAAGTACAACTCGTCGCGGTGATAGCCGTAGCGCCCGGCGAGCAACAGCAGGACCACGCTCGTCGCCAGGGCCACCAGCCCCGGGCCGCGGGTGGGCGCACCGGGCTCCGGTGCTCCCGGCGGTGATGTCGGAGCCGGCCGGTGAGGCCGGTCAATGTTGATCGCGGACTCGCTCACCCGCCCATGATGACCGGCGAGGTGACCGCGCGGGTGCCCGTGCCGGGGCCTGGCGGCCTCCGTGTGCGGGTGGCCCCACCGAGTGCGAAGATCGGCTTTGTCACTCGGACCGAAAGGACGATATGCGCTACCGCACTCTGGGCAGCACCGGCACGGTGGTGTCGACCCTGTGTCTGGGCACGATGACGTTCGGGGCGGAGACCGACGAGGCCGGCAGCTTCGCTCAACTCGACAGGTTCGTCGAGGCCGGGGGCACGTTCCTCGACACCGCCGACGTCTACTCCGCGGGTGTCTCCGAGGACATCGTGGGACGCTGGCTGCGGACGCGGCCCGACGTGCGGGACCGACTGGTGATCGCCACCAAGGGCCGGTTCCCGATGGGTCCGGGCGCGAACGACGCCGGCCTGTCCCGGGTGCACCTCACCCGCGCCCTGGACGCCAGCCTGCGGCGGCTCGGTGTCGAGGCCGTCGACCTGTACCAGGCGCACGCCTGGGATCCGCTGACCCCCCTGCCGGAGACGCTGCGGTTCTTCGACGACGCGGTGCGCGCGGGCAAGATCCGCTACGCGGGGGTCAGCAACTTCACCGGTTGGCAGTTGCAGAAGGCGGCCCTGCTCACCCAGCACCTCAACCTCACCCCGATCGTGTCCCTGCAACCGCAGTACAACCTGTTGGCCCGGGAGATCGAGTTCGAACTGGTGCCGGTCTGCGAGAACGAGGGCATCGGCATCCTGCCGTGGTCGCCGCTGGGCGGCGGCTGGCTGACCGGCAAGTACCAGCGCGACAACACGCCCACCGGCGCGACCCGACTCGGTGAGAACCCGCAGCGCGGCGTCGAGGCGTACGCCGGTCGCAACGCCGAGGAGCGCACCTGGCGGGTGCTCGACGCGGTGCGCCGGGTCGCCGACGAACGGGGCGTGTCCATGTCGGCGGTGGCGTTGGCCTGGCTGGCGGCCCGCCCGGCGGTCACCTCGGTGATCCTCGGCGCGCGTACCACCGAGCAGCTCGACGACAACCTCACCGCCGCGGACCTGGTCCTCGACGCCGAGCAGATGCGGTCACTGGACGAGGCGAGCGCCCCGCTGGTGGGTGACTACCCGTACGGCGGGGCGGGTGTGCGACAGCGCGCCCGCGACCTGCCCACCGGGTCGTGACTGCCTTTCCCGAGCCGACCGAACCGGCCGGCAGCCGCACCGAGGTCTTCCTGCGCTACCTGGACTACTTCCGCGAGACCTTGGTGGCCAAGGTGTCCGCGTTGGCCGAGCCGGAGTTGCGGCGCAGCCGGTTGCCGTCCGGGTGGACCCCGCTGGAGCTGCTCACGCATCTGCGCCACGTCGAGCGGCGCTGGATCGAGTGGGGGTTCCAGGGCCGGGACGTCGCGCAGCCGTGGGGCGACCGCCGTGAGGACCGCTGGTACGTCGCCCCCGACGAGACGCGGGAGGACCTGGTGGCGGCGCTGCGGACGCAGGGCGCGCACACCACGGCGGTGGTGACGGCGCACGACCTGGCGGAGATCGGCGCGCCGGGGCCGCGGTGGAACGGCGCGGACCCGGCGTCGCTGGAGCGGGTGCTGTTCCACCTGGTCCAGGAGTACGCCCGCCACCTCGGTCACCTCGACGTGGTCGCCGAACTCGCCGGGGGTCCGACCGGCGAGTGACGCCGCCGCGCCCGCCGGGAGCCTCGGCGGCCAGCAACAACCGGACCTCCCGTTGGCCGGCGGCGGGAAGCCGCACCGTGCCGCTGGGTGCGAAATTGCCGTTGTGCCAGAGAGTAGAAATTTCTCTGGCACGCCGCTGATGTCATGCCCGGCTGGCACGACCTGTCGCTGACGCTGCGTCCACGCCCGCCTACCCGGGGTCACCTGGGGATTCGCCCCAACCTCTCCTCGCCGACTCATCGGCGAGTCCAGTGTTAGCGCCTCTGTCATTGATGCGTCACTTTAAGTGACGGTCTTTTCGCGTTGGCGGATGGAAGGCTGCCGATGGCTGTCCGGCCCGCTGTGTGAGCCCTCCGGGGCCGAGCCGCCCGCCATGGGGGTAGATCTTCCGCCGTTCGTCTTCAGCAGAAGGGTGTCACATCATGCGAGCTGGATTCGCTGATCGAACCAACGACGAGTTCCTGCAGGAGGTGCTGACCAAGGTCAACCAACTGCGGGCACGGCACGGATCGTCGCTGCTCACCCTCGACCCGGAACTCGTGGAGTATTCGAAGTCGAGGGCGTCCTTCATGGCCGAGAGCACCAAGCTCACCCACGAGGGCCTGCGACCGGACACCGGTGAGAACGCGTCGTGGGCGGGCGCCTCGACCGGCCCCACGGCGGGTTCGGGAACTGCCGCGGTGGAGAATTGGTACGCCGAGAACAGCAACTACAACTTCGCCACGGGCGAACCCATCGACCCCACGAAGCCGATCGGGCACTTCACCGCACTGGTGTGGAAGACCACCACCAAGCTGGGTGTGGGGCGGGTCGCCGGCCAGGGCACGAAGTGGTGGGAGACCTTCATCGTGGCCAACTTCTCGCCGCCCGGAAACATGGAGGGCCAGTACGTGATGAACATCGGGCCCGCGAGCTGACACACCGACCCCCTCGCGGCGGGGCGTACCGGCGATGGCCGGTGCGCCCCGCTCTGCGCCAGTCGAGCGGCCGAGGCCCCTCATTCCGGAGCGCCGGAACTCCGCGTCGTCGGCGTCGCACCATCATCGCGTCGCATCGCCCGTGGCAGTCGCAGGGCGACGATGCCGGTGGCCACCAGGCCGCCGACACCCGCGATCACCAGGGTCACCGGAGCGGACGTGAGGTCCAGCAGCAGGCCACCGGCCAGGTAGGACGCCGCCGCGGCGACCCCGATCGCGCCGTACAGGTTGCCGAAGACCCGGCCGAGCATGCCCGCGGGGACCGTCCGTTGCAGCAGCGTGCTGGAGGCGACGTCCATGGCCGCCAGTCCGAGCCCCCGGACCCCCTGGAGCGCGATCGCGGCGGCGACGGCCCAGGCGAGCCCGGTGAGCAGGTTTCCGAGACTGCTGACCCCGAAGCCCACGATCAGCAGCAGCGCCATCGACGCCCGGGTGCCCCACCGGGACAACACGGCGTACCCGGCGACGAGTCCGATGCCGACCGCGCCCAGCAGCAACCCGAACGCGGAGTTGCCCACCTCGAAGGTGTCCCGGGCCAACACCAGCAGTGCCACGTCGTCGACCCCGTTGAAGGCGACCACCGCGGTGAAGCCCAGGAAGATCACCCGCACCGTCGGAACGCTCAGCAGATAGCCGATTCCCGATCTGGCCTGGCGCAGGAGCGACGGCTGGCGCCCCTCGGGGGTCACCGCCGGAAGCGACGGGAGAGTCACGAGCAGGACGGCTGAGACGAGGAACGTCACCGCGTCGACGAGCAGCAGCCCACGCACTCCGACCAGCGGGAACAGGGCCGCGGCGAGGAGCGGGCCGGCCGCCTCCGCCGCGTTCGAGCCGAACCCGACTGTGGAGTTGGCGGTCTCCAGGTCACGGTCGGCGACCAGTGCGGGCACCGCCGCCCGCGACGCCGGTTGGAAGATCTGCGAGGCGGTGGCGCGGATCGCGACGAGGGCCAGCAGCACCGGCAGCGGGGGCAGCGTCACCACGATCACCAGCAGGACCGCGGCCTGGACGAGTTCGCAGACGACCATCAGCCGGCGGAGGTTGAGTCGGTCGACGAGCGCGCCGCTGAAGGGACCCAACATCGAGGGCGCGAGGTCTCCGACAAGCAGCAGGAGGGAGACGGCCAGCGCCTTCCCCGTCGTCTCGCTGACGTGCAACATGAGCGCGACGAGGCTGAGCGAGTCGCCGGCGTACGAGACGAGCCGGGCCGAGAAGAGATTGCGAAAGGGCCGACTGCGGCGAAGCAGTTGGGTGGGACGCAGCGAGTCGCCGCCGGTCGCTGCGCCTGACATCGAGAATCCTCCGACTCATGGATGTGCCGTTTCCCGACCAGCCTCTGGGTGAGGCTAGCCATACCGGCGTCGCAGAGCGCGCGATTAATGCAGCGTATTCGCGTCGCGATGACCCGCGACGCCGGCTGACCGACCACCCCGCTCGCAGGCTCCCGGCGCTGGGCGGGAGCCTGCTTCGTGGGCGCGCACGGTCTGGCTCACCGAACGCCGGCGGGTCCGGCCGCTCGCGGCTGCGGGGTGGTCGGCCAGGTGAGTCGGCGTACGCCGGGGACGAGTGCGGTGCCCGCGCAGGAGACGAGGACCAGCAGGCCGGCGACGGCCAGCGGGACGGGTGCGCCGAACGCGTCGGCGGCCAGTGGCGCCAGCGCGTACCCCAGCGGCATGGCGCCCAGCGACACCAGCCAGTCGTAGGAGGTGACGCGGGCCAAGACCTCCGGCGGGAAGTGGTGCTGCACGACGGTCTCCCAGACCGGGTTGAAGTAGCCGAGGGCGCTCAGCGCCACGGCGTACGTGGCGATCACCGCCGGGGCGGGCGCGGCGACGGCGAGCAGGATCAGCGGCGCGGCGTAGCTGGCCAACGCGAGGTTGGCCAGCAACACCGGTCGCCGTAGGCGGACCCGCCCGGCCAGCAGTGAGCCGGTGAGCATGCCGATCGCGCCGGCCTGCAACAGCAGCACCCAGGTCGTCTCGCCGCCGAGGCGGTCGATGGCGACGGCCGGCCCGAGGGTCATCAGTACGGCGGCGGCGCCGTTCCACACGCCGTGCCCGAGCAGACTGGTCCAGAACCAGTCCCGGGCGCGGACCTCCCCGAAGCCGTGGCGCAGGTCGGCGAGTACGGACCGGTGGGGCACCGGCACGTGGCGGATCCGCACCAGCGCGAGCAGTGCCGCGCTGAGCGCGAACGACGCGCCGTCGAGGATGAACGCCCAGCCGGGGCCGGCGGCCCAGACCAGCGCGCCGGCCAGCGCCGGGCCGGCGAGGCGACTGGCGTTGGCGGTGATCCCCATCAGGGCGTTGGCCCGCTGCCGGCTGGCAGGTTCGACGGTGCCGGCGACCAGCGGAGACGCGGTCGGTATCGCGAACGCCGACGCGGTGCCGCCGAGGGCGGACGCGATGACGACTGTGGTCAGTGACGGATTACCCCCGAGCAGCTCCACGCCGACCGCGAGCTGGGTGGCGCAGCGGACCAGGTCGGCCAGCAACGCGACCCGTCGGGCGTCGAACCGGTCGGCGACGACACCACCGAGTGGCAACAGCAGCAGCCGGGGGACCATCGCCGCGGCCAGGACGACGGCCAGCGCGCCGGTGGAGCCGGTGGCCCGCAGCACGGCCAGGGCCAGCGCGGCGGGCACCACCGCGTCGCCGACGGCGGAGACGGTCCGGCCCAGGAACAGCAACCGGAACGAGCGGGTACGCAGGGGGTGGGTCATACCGGCAACATACTTCGAGGTCGAACCTTTCGACAACGAATATTTCGACGTTGAGGTAAACTAGGGCCGTGACCACGACTCCCGACACCGTCGACAGCCACATCGAGCGGTGGCTGCCGGTGGTGCCGCACCTCGATGCCGACGTCGAGGGCGCGGTGACCAGGATGATCAAGCTGACCCGGCACCTGCGTTCGGTGAAGGAGCGGGTCCTGGCCGATTTCGACCTGTCGGTCCATGAGTACGACACCCTGCAGGCCCTGGCCGGCCGCCGGGGCCGGGCGGCGCCCTCGGACCTCGCCACGGATCTCGCGATGGCTCCCGCCTCGATCACCGCGCGGGTGGACGCCCTGCTGCGGCGGGGCTTCGTGCGCCGCATCCCGTCCACGGTCGACCGTCGGCGGGTGGACGTGGAACTCACCGACGCGGGGCGGGCGGCGTGGCGCGGGGCGATGGAGATCCAGGGCGCGGAGGAGCACCGGTTGCTCGGCGCGCTCACGACGACCGAGCGGCGACACCTCGCCGACCTGCTGCGCCGGGTGCTGCTCGTCGCCGAGCAGCCCGCGGCCGACTGAGCCGCCCGGCGGGAGCCGTCGGCCGGCTGGCGTTCGCATGGTGAGTCACCGCAGTGCTGCTGCGAGTTCGGTGGCGTTGTCGAACGCCGGTGCCGCCCGTTCGGATTCGTCTTCGGTGAGCGTGACGGACTGGGCGCGGGTCAGCATCTCGGTCGCGGTCGATGGATCGTGCAGCACCAGTGCGAGTTCGGCGCGGTAGACCAGGACCTCTACCTGCTCGACCGGGTCGTCGTCGGCCTGCGGGCGGGCCAACGCGCTGTCGAGGATCCGAACGGCCTGTCCCACGCTTCCCCTGGAATCGGCCTGTACGACAGCATTCGCCAGGGCCTTGGCCAGCCGCCCGGCAGTCGTGGCGGCCGGCAGGGGCGCGGTGGCGGCGTCCCGGAAGACGCGGATCCAGTTGCCGCCCGGGTCGATGACGCTGAATCCGCCCAACCCGTCGGCGTTCTTCCGCGCCCTGGGTCGGGTCATCCGCGGCGTTCCGGACACCAGTACCTTGCCGTACGCGGCGCGCATGCCGGCCGCGAATGCCCGGTGTAGTCCCTCGATGTCGGCGGTGATGACGAGGCAGGAGCCATAGGACTGCTCCGGGTCGAATCCGGTGATCTCGAAGAACTGCAGATGCAGGTCTTCGCGCTGCACCCCCACACACGCGTTGGGCTTGCGTTGCTTGTACGTCGTGCGGAAACCGAGAACTCCGTAGAAGTTCTCGATGTCGTCGATGGATGCGCACGGCAGCAGGGGAACGGTCCGCTCGTTGGTCATGCCTTCTTCCTAGGCGTGGGAGGGTGCCCGTCGCACATGGAAATAGCCGATCATCGCCTTCGGCCATCCGATCGGCCGGAAAACGCCTGGCGGTGCGCGTACCGCTGATGCGAGGGTGACCGGCGTGACTGCGCATGCTCTGGCCGGGACGCTGGCCGACGACGGACGACGACGGATCTTCGCGGCGATCGTGCTGGGGGCGACCAGCGCGGCGCAGGTCGCCGAGCGCACCGGCCTGCCGGTGCGGGTCGTGCTCACCGGGGTTCGTCGGCTCACCGACGCGGGCCTTGTCGCCGGCGCGGACGGCGCGCTCGCGGCCGACGAGGCGTCGCTGCGGGCGGCCGCCCGCGACAGCCGCCCGGCCGCCGACACCGACCCGGCCGCCGATCCGGTGCTGCGCACCTTCCTACGCGGAGACGTCCTGGTGGGCCTGCCGGCGCAGCCGAAACGGCGGCGCGTCCTGCTCACGCACATCGCCGAGCGGTCGTTCGAGCCGGGCACCCGCTATCCGGAGCGGGCCGTCGACGAGGTGCTCAAGGCGTGGTGCGCGGCGGGCGGGTCGGACCACGCCACGCTACGTCGGTATCTGATTGACGAGCAGTTGCTCACCCGGGAGCACGGCATCTACCAGCGGCCCTGATCGTCCACGGCGCAAACCGTCTGGTCGCGGAGCATCTTGCTAGCCTCGGCGCATGACCTCCTGCACGCCCGCCGACGGCCCACCGGACCTGTTGTTCCTGCTCTCCTGGGCGAGTCACGCGTTGCAGACCGAGCATGCCGCGGGGCTGGCCGAGTTGGGTATCTCGCCGCGGGCGCACTACGTGCTGGCGCAGGCCCGCACCGGCGAGCTGACCCAGCGCGAGATCGGCGAGCGGTGTGGCGTGGACAAGACCACGATGGTCGTCACGCTCGACCAGTTGGAGCGGACCGGGCTGGCCGAGCGCCGACCGGCGCCGACGGATCGGCGAGCCCGGCTGGTCGTGGTGACTCCGGCGGGGGAGCAGGTCCTGCAACGGGCGCAGCAGGTGGTCCGGCGCATTCAGGACGACCTGCTCGCGACCCTGCCCGAGCAGGACCGGGAGGCGTTTCTGCGCGCCCTGCTGGCGTTGGTGAGCGGCCCGCTGGCCACTACCTCCCCGTACGCGCCGGGTGGCCGCTCCACCTGTTAGTTCCGATAGAGATAGTTCCGAACAAGACTATCTGCTACGGTCGTACTCGTTCGTTTCCCCTGAACGAGGAGCCGTCATGAGCGCTACCGCCGTCACGACCCCCACCACCTCGACTCTGCGCCGCCGCGCCCTCGGCGTCGCCGCCGCCGTGGTGGCCGCCCTGGCCGTCTGGGCGATCGGCGCACTGGCCGGCGTCGACTTCACGGTGGAGAGCCCGGGTCAACCCGCCATCGACATCGGGGCGGGGGAAATCGTCGTGGTCGCCCTGGGCGCCGCCCTGCTCGGCTGGGCGGCGCTGGCCCTGCTGGAGCGGTTCGCCCCAAAGGTCGCCCGGCCGGTCTGGATCTCCCTCGCCGTGGTGGTCACGGCGGTGTCCCTCGTCCCCCTGTTCGGCGTCGAGGCCACCGGCGGGGCCAAGCTGACCCTCGGCGCGACGCACCTGGCCGTGGCGGTGCCCCTGATCGCCCTGCTGCCGGCACGCCGCCGCTGACCACCTCGATAAACGATTGACCGGGCGCTGATGATCGACTGGTGACCACCACCGGACCGACCTGGACGACGAGCGTCAGCCGACCCGACCAACCCGACGCGGTGCTGCTGCTGCGCGAGTACATGACCGAGATGGTGGTGCGCCACCACCGCCGCCCGGCGCTGCCCGGCGAGGTCGACAAGTCGCTCGCCGAGATGCCCGGCGATGACCTGGCCCACCCGAGCGGGTTGCTGGTGCTCGCCCACCACGGCGCCGACCTGGCCGGCTGCGCTGGCATGCGGGCTGGGCCGAGCTGACCCGGGTGTTCGTCCGCCCCGCGCACCGCGGCGCCGGTGGCGGTGCCGCACTGCTGACCGCCGTCGAGCAGCGGACCCGGGCGGCCGGGACGGACGTGATACGGCTCGACACCCGCGCCGACCTGGTCGAGGCCCGCGCCCTGTACGCCCGGCACGGCTACGTCGAGATCCCGGCGTACTCGCAGGACCCCTACGCCGAGCACTGGTTCGAGAAGCGGCTGCGCTGAGCGGTTGACGTCCGGTCGGGGGATGCGCTAAATAAGAAGAGGAAGTTGAGTCGCCCTGGCTCAACTCATCACCTTCGGCCAGGAGAACCGAGGAGGCATGACCATGTTGATGCGTACCGACCCGTTCCGCGAGATCGACCGGCTCGCCGAGCAGTTCTTCGGTACGGCAGCCCGTCCCGCGATGATGCACCTGGACGCCTACCGCGACGGCGACCACTTCTACGCGGCGTTCGACCTGCCCGGCGTCGACCCGGACACCATCGACTGCACCGTCGAGCGCAACGTGCTCACCGTCCGCGCCGAGCGTCGCCGACCCAGCGGCGACGGCGTCGAGCTGGTCGCCGCCGAACGCCCGATGGGCACCTTCACCCGGCAGCTGTTCCTGGGCGACACCCTGGACAGCGACAAGCTGGAAGCCGGGTACGAGCACGGGGTGCTGACGTTGCGCATCCCGGTCGCCGAGCGCGCCAAGCCCCGCCGCGTGACCATCACCGCCAACGGCGACGGGCGTCGGCAGATCAACGCATGAGCACGGTGTCGGGTGGGATCGGCGCGCCTGCGCGCTGATCCCACCCGAGGCTGAGAACCTTTTTCACATGGTGTTCTCCGACGCTCCGGTGCTGGCCCGCCCGTCCGCGCCACCCGCGCTGCCGAGTGGACCGGTCGAGGTCACCGAGGCGTGGCTGCGTAACCGGCGGTTGTCCGAGCACACCCGCGACGCGTACCGACGCGACGTCACCGGCTGGCTCACCTGGTGCGCCGGCCGCGACCTCGACCCGCTGCGCGCCACGTTCCTGCACGTCAACGACTACGCCCGGGCGTTGGAGTCCACCCTCGCCGCCCGCAGCGGCCGACCGCTGACCCCGGCGACCGTAGCGCGACGACTCTCCGCGCTGTCCAGTTGGTACGACTTCCTGGTGAAGCTGGGCGCGGTGCCGGCCAACCCGGTCTCCGGCGCGGACCGGCCCCGCGTCGACCGCGACCACTCCGCCACCCTCGGGCTCAGCCCGGAGGAGGTGGACGCCCTGCTCGCCGCCGCCGACGCGGACACCGGCCCGACCGCCCTGCGCAACCGGGCGGCGATCGCGCTCCTCGCCGACCTGGGCCTGCGGGTCGGCGAGCTGATCTCGCTGGACCTGACCGACCTCGGCACCGAACGCGGCCACCGCAGCGTGCGCTTCGTCGGCAAGGGCGGCAAGCAGCGCCGCCGGGCCCTCACCCCCGGCAGCGGGTACGCCGTGGACGCCTACCTGGCCCAGCGGGCCGCCGCCACCGGCGTGCCCGTGCCACAGCTCACCGGGCCGCTGCTGGTCACCGCCAGCGGCGCCCGGCTGGACCGGCACTCGGTGTTCCGGATGGTCCGCCGCCTCGCCCGCGCCGCCGGTATCCCGGCCTGGGCGAAGCTGTCCCCGCACTCACTGCGGCACGCCTTCGCCACCACCGCCCGCTCCGAGGGGGTGCCGCTGGAGGACGTGCAGGACGCGATGGGCCACGCCGACCCGCGCACCACCCGCCGCTACGACCGCGACCGGCACAACCTCGACCGCGACCCGGCCTACGTGGTGTGGGCGGCCCGGTCCCGCCGCCGCAGCTGACGTCGTACCCCCGTCCTACGGTCGACCGATGAGACACGGTCTGGAAATCTCCTGCGGCGGCGCCGCCGTCGCGGTGTCCACCCTGGTCGAGCTGGGTGAGCTCGCCGAGCGCGCCGGTTGGGACGGCGTGTTCCTGGAGGACTACCTGATCTACTACTCCGGCGACGACCCGTCCACCTACGACCCGTGGCTGGTGCTCACCGCGATCGCCGGCCGCACCGACCGGGTGCGGCTGGGCACCACGGTCACCGCGCTGCCCCGACGCCGCCCGGCGAAGCTGGCGCGGGAGGTCCTCACCCTCGACCACCTCAGCGCGGGCCGCGCCACCGTGGCGGTCGGCGTCGGCGACCCCGCTGACCGGGGGATGGCGGCGTTCGGCGAGCAGACCGAGGTGTCCGTGCGCGCCGCGATGCTCGACGAGGGCCTCGACCTGCTGACCGGGCTGCTCAGCGGCGAGCGGGTCGACCACCACGGCACCCACTACCGCGCCGACGGCGTCGCGCTCCGACCACCGCCGGTGCAGTCGCCCCGGGTGCCGGTCTGGGTCGGCGGCAGCACCCAGGCCGGGGCGGTGCGCCGCCGGGCGGCCCGCGCCGACGGCATCGTGCCGTACAAGCTCACCGACACCGACGGGTGGTCCGACTTCACCCCCGACGAGGTCCACGACCTGGTCAGCGCCCTGCCCGCGACCCGCGCCGACGGTCAACCGTTCGACGTGGCGATCGGTGGCCGGCGACGCCGATCCGACGAACGCGCCGAACGGGCGTACCTCGGTGACCTCGCGGCAGCCGGCGCCACCTGGTGGTTGGAGTTCATCCCGGTCGACGACCCGGGCACGATGCGCGCCGCCGTCGCCCGAGGCCCGCTGCGCTGAGCGCCGACCCGCGGACGCGGTCGGGTCAGGGGACACCGAGCGGCCAGAGCGTCACGCGGGTGCCGTCGCCGCAGATGAGCCGGGCGCCGACCCGCCGGCAGCCGCTCAGCCCGGCCGGAAGCACCGCGATCACCCGGTGACCGTCCGCGCCCACCGTCGCGACCAGGACGCGCCGGCCGTCCGAGGCCAAGCCCAGCAGCACCAACGACTCGCCGGCGACCCGAGCGCCCGCGACGGTGTGCCAACGCGCCCCGCCCGGCCACGTCCACCGCCGCGCGCCGGTGCCCGCGTCGATGGCCCAGCGGCCCTGCTCGTCCTGCCCGCAGATCAGACCCTGGCAGGGCCGCAGGGTCAACTCGCCCGGCTCGGCCGCCACCTGCCAGCGCGGCGTCAGCCCGGGCAGGTCGTAACCGGTCAGCGCCGACCCTCCGCTGCCGCTCGGATGCCGCAGCACCAGGTGCGCGCCAACGACCTGCGGGTTGTCCGGGCCGTAGTCGGCCGGCGGAAGTCGCCCCCGCCCCCGGTCGGCGCCGTCGCGGATGTCGAGCAGCCGGGCCAGCCCGTCGTCCTGGACCAGCAGCAACCGCCCGGGTACGTCGGGCAGCACCCGCAGGACGGCCGTGGAGGGCACCGGCACCGACCAACGATTGACGCCCGTGGCCGGATCGACCCCGTGCACGCCGCCCTCGATCCGGCGACCCGGCTCGGAGGCACTGCGTACCTCGCTCACCGCGACCGCCACGTCGCCGGCCGCGTACACCCGCTCGGGTCGTCGCCACACCACCTGGCCCGTGCGGATCGACCGGGCGGTGGTCACTCGCGTCCCGCGTACCTGGTCGCGTTCGGCGACCAGCACCACGTCACCGACTGTTTCGGCGGACCACCCGGAGCCCGGCGGCACCGCGACCCGCCACCGCGCCGGGCGACGTGGCGCGGCCGCGTCGTAGGCACTCATCGTCGGCGGGTCCGGGCCGGGGTCGACGACCAGAAGCAGCGGCCCCGCACCGAGCACGGTCGCGCCGGCGGGCGTCGCCGGTCCCAGCTCAGGTGTCAGGTACGCGGGCTCGGCGGCCCCGCCGAGCAGGGCGCACGCCACCACCAGCAGCGCCACCCGCCGACCCCGCGACACCGTCGGCGGGGGTCTGTCGTCGTCTCGGGGCGCACCCCGGTCGTCGCCCAGCTCGATCAGCACCGACACGGGTGCCCGTCCGTGTGCTCGCTCCGGCCGGTCAGCAGAGCAACTCCAGGTGGTGGTGGGCGTCCTCAGCGATCTCCTCGTGCCGCAGCCAGCGCCGCGCCCACAGCCGGGCCGCCAGCTCGGCCTGCTCGTCACCCCACGCGGCGTGCTCGATGAGCAACGCGGTGGTCAGCGCATACGCCAGGCGTAGCGCCAGACCACGGGCACCGGCCTGCACCGCGGCGGCGCCCGGATCGGCGGTCACCGAGGTGATCGTGTCGCCCAGCCCCGTGGCGGCGGCGGCCAGGGTGTCGGCAAGCGTCGGCGACAGCGGTCGGGCCAGGTCGACCGCGGCGGCGAGCCGGCCCAGCACCGGGGTCCCGGCGTCCTCCCTGGTCAACGCGCGCAGCACGTCCAGGGCCAGCACGTTTGTGGTGCCCTCCCAGATCGGCAGCACCTGCGCGTCGCGCAGCAGCCGGGGCACGCCGGTGTCCTCCACGTAACCGGCGCCGCCGAAACTCTCCACGTACTCGCTGGCGGAGCTGACGGCCAGCCGGCCGGTGGCCAGCTTCGCCAGCGGCGCCACGATGCGCAGCTCCGCCACGGCCTCCGGATCGGCGCCGACCTCGACCCGCCCCAGCAGGGCGAACGCGTGCCCGGCGAGGGCGAACGCGCCCGCCGCGTCGACCGCGAGGGTGCCCAGCGTGGCCCGGTGCAGCGGCGAGGACAGCAACGGCCCGCCGGCGACGTGCCGCACGTCGGCGTACGCGCGGGCGTAGTCCAGCCCGCGGCGCATCCCGCCGGCCGCCGCGGCGGCGTTGTGCACCCGGGTCACCACGACCAGGGTCATCGCCCGGACCAGGCCGGGCACCGCCGGGTCGCCCAGCGGGAGCGCGTACGCGTCGTGCAGACCGATCTCGGCGGTGGGCAGCGCGCGGGTGCCGAGCTTGTCCTTGAGGCGGCGCACGGTGACACCCGATGCGGGCGCGTCCGGCGCCCCGCCGATGCTCAACGGCGAGTCGGCCGCGTAGCGGGGGACCAGGAACGGTGCCAGCACCCGACTGCCGCGTCCGGCGTCCTCCGGTCGGGCCAGCGCCACCGCCATCGCCGCGTCGGCGGCCGAGCAGAACCACTTCTCCCCGGTCAGCCGCCAGGACCCATCCGCCGCCGGTCGGCCGATCGTGCTCGACCGGCCCAGGTCGGAGCCGCCCTGCGACTCGGTCATCCACTGCCCACTGGTGATCGCCGTGGCCGGGTCCGTGGAGATCAACCGGGGCAGCCACGCGTCGCGCACCCCGGCGTCCACGTCGGGCATGCTCAGCAGCGCCGCCGCCCCGTCGGCCATCGCCACCGGGCAGGAGAACGTCGCCGACTCCGGCCCGTACAGGTGTAGCAGGGCGTGTTGCACGACCCGCGCGGCGGCGCCCCAGGTGCCGCGCGCGTCGGTCAGGTAGGGCAGCGCGACCACGGCGTGTCGGGCGGCGGCGGCGCGCTGCGCCTGCCAGCCGGCGGAGGTGTCGATCCGGTCGATCCGGGCACCCCACGGGTCGTAGCGGACCAGGGTCGGCGGGTGCGCCTCCGCGTCGGCGTGCGCCGCGCGCAGCGGCCCGCTGACGTCGGCGGCCAGGTCGGCGAGGCGTCCCTTCGCGGCGGCGTGCCCGTCCGGACCCAGGTGGCGCTCCAGCCAGGAGCGCAGCAGGCCGTCACCGGCGTACGGGTCGACGGGAGGTGGCACCGGCTGCACGAAGCGGCTCATCGATCGACTCCTGGCACTGCTCGGGGACGTGCGCCGACGGTAGACGATCCGTGGCCGCTCCGAACAGGGCAGTCCCACCGACCCAGGTACGCCCGATTTCCGACTTGTCGCACTTCAGTGCGATGGCGTTCTCTACGGTCGGTAGTCGTGGGTGCCGGCCAGCCGTGGAGCCGACCGGCCCGGCGCAACCGCCCGATGCGCACCGGGCTGGCGTTCGCCGGGTTCGGTGTGGCGCTGTGCTGCGTCGGCGTGGCCGGGGTGGCCGCCTGGAACCTGCAGACCGTCCGCCAGGCCGCCGGCCCGATCCGGGAAACCGCTGACGACTTTCTCAGCGAGGTCGCCCTGGGCGACAGCGACCAGGCGTACGAGCGGCTCTGCGCGGACGCGCGCAGCCGGTGGAGCGCGATCGGCTTCACCAGTTGGGTGCGGACGCCGCCGATGGTCACCGACTACGAGATCACCGACGTGTCGGTCGCCACCCGCAGCGGACGACCGCACGGCACGGTGACGGTGAAGGTGACCCGTGACGGCGGGCTCAGCGAGGAACGGCGCCTGCCGGTGGTCCGCGAGGGCGGGGACTGGCGGGTGTGCGGTGACCCCTTCTGAGCCACCGACCTCCACCCCGGTACGTCCGCAGTTGTTGCGCCCGCGCACGGGGGTGCAACCGACCACGTCCACCGAACTCTTCTTCGACCTGGTCTTCATCTTCACCATCACCCAGTTGTCGCACTACCTGATCGCCCACCCGGACTGGCGGGGCGCCGCGCGGACGGCGCTGCTGCTGGCGCTCGTCTGGTTCGTCTGGGTCTACACCACCTGGCTGACCAACTGGTTGCAACCGGATCAGGGGCCGGTGCGCACGGTGCTGATCGGGGTGGCGTTGGGCAGCCTGTCGTTGTCGGCGGCGATCCCGGAGGCGTTCGCCGGGACCGGCCTGCTCTTCGCGGTGGTCTACGTGGCCGTACAGGTGGGCCGCACCCTGTTCGCGTTGTGGGCGGTGCAGGGCAGCCCGTGGCTGGTCGCCGGATTCCAGCAGGTGCTGCCGTGGATCACCGGGACGTCGGTGCTCGTGGTGCTCGGCGGCCTGGCCAGCGGGGTCGCCCGGGAGGCGTTGTGGGCGGCGGTGATCGTGCTCGAGGTGGTCGGCCTGCTGATCGGTTACCCGCTACCGGGGCGGGGACGCAGCCGCCCCGAACGGTGGATGGTCGAGGGCGGGCACCTCGCCGAACGGTGCGCGGCGTTCGTCCTGATCGCGTTGGGTGAGTCGATCCTGGTCACCGGCAGTACCCTCACCTCACACGTGGACCTGGTGACGTCCGGGGCGTTCCTGCTGGCGTTCGCCGGTTCGGTGGCGCTGTGGTGGGTGTACTTCGCCCGGTCGGCCCCGGCCGCGACCGAGGTGATCGCGGGGGCGGGCGAGCGCACCGGGGCGTTGAGCCGGGTCGCGTTCAACTACCTGCACCCGGTGATCGTCGCCGGCGTGATCGTCGCCTCCGCGGGCGACGAGCTGTTGCTGCGGGAGCCCGGCGCGCCGGCCACCACTGTCGCCGCGCTGTTCACCCTGGGTGGTCCGGCGTTGTTCCTCGCCGGGCACGGCGCCTACAAGGCGTTGCTGTGGCGACGCCCACCGACCAGCCGGATCACCGCCGTGCTGGTGCTGCTGGCGCTGGTGCCGATCTGCGTGCGGCTGGGACTGCCCGTCGCGGTGTGCGCCGCGCTGGCGTTGGCGGTGACCGTCGCCGTCATCGTGACCGACCGGTCGCGGGCACGGTCCGCCGCCCGAGGGCCGTCCTGATCCCCGGCGGCACTGCGTCGGTTCTCGGACAACGCCAGCGTCGACGGGCCACCGGATGGTTAGCGTGGGTGACCGGCCCTCCGGGTGACCCTCCGCGCCGACGGGCTGCGGGAAGAGGCCCGCTCGGTGTGGTTGCGGGCGCTGCGTGAACTGGCCCGCCGATACCGGCGCGACGGTGACGCCGACCGGGCCGCCACCACTCTGGTCCGGCTGCTCGACGCCGACTCCTACGACGAGTGGGCGCACCGCGCGCTGGTCGCGACGCTTGTCGGTGCCGGCCGGCACGGAGAGGCTCGGCGGGCGTTCGACAGGTGGGTGGGGGCGATGCGCGCGATCGACGCACCGCCCCCGGACCCGGGCGTGCTGCGGGCGACGGCTGGTCAGCAGTTGTAGAGGTTCTCGTTGCCGTCGTTGGTGTCCACGTACGAGTAGAAGACCATGTCGCTGCTGGTCTCGTCGTCCTCCGCGCAGGTGTCCTCCCCGGGCCCACCGTCGAGGCTGTCGCCGTCACTGACCACGCCCCAGACGGTGACGCCGGCCACCCCGATCAGCAGGTCCGCGCCGTTGGCGCCGGAGAGGTGGTCGTCGCCGTAGAGGCCGGCCAGCACATCGTCGCCGGCCCCGCCGACGATGAAGTCCCCGCAGTCGTTACCGAACAGGACGTCGTCGCCGCCACCGCCGTGGATCGTGTCGACGCCACCGCCGCCGTAGATGATGTCGTCACCGCCGAGCCCGTAGATCTCGTCGGGTCCGCCGCTGCCGTGCAGGATGTCGTCGCCGTCGGTGCCCATGATCGGGTCGCCGTCGGTGGCGGCGCACGGATTGACGTCCGGGTCGGCGTGCGCCGCGCCACCGGTGACGCCGATCAGAGCGCCGCTGACCAGGAGGGCGGCCAGCGCCGCCGCTCGGATACGCATGATGGGACCTCCCGTTCGTGGACCCCGTCCGGAGCCCGGTGACGCCGCGATGACGTCGCCGGCACTGTCGCAGCCGCCCGTCATCGTGGCGTCAGTACGGCGTGGGCGTCCGCGGTGCTGACGCGCTCCTGACGAGGGTGCGGAGTCTGATCGCAACGCCGTCGTCGACAGTCGACGAGGCAGTGCGGAGGGAACATCCGATGAAGCGGAAACTGGCCGGTCTGGCAGTGCTGACCGGCATGGCGGCGGCCACGACGCTGCTCGCACCGACAACCCCGGCGCAGGCGTCGGTCGGCCTGTACCGGGTCGCCGCCACCAGCGTCCTGGACGCGACGAACGCCAAGACCATGCCCATCTCCTGCAACGGCGCGGACCAGGTCGTCGGTGCCGGCGGGCGGATCAACGACGGTCAGGGCGACGTCCTGATGACCCGGGTCTACGCCGACGCCACCCTGCACACGGTGACCGTGCTCGGGGTGGAGGCCAACGCCACGAACGTGCCCTGGTCGGTGGACGCGTTCGCGGTCTGCGCCCCGGCCGGGGCGGTGGCCGGCCTGCAACTGGTCACCACCACGTCGGTCAACAACGCCCTCGACAAGGTGGGTGTCACCGCCGTCTGCCCGGCGGGCAAGAAGACCTTCGGCGGCGGGTACCGGATCGACAACGCCAACGCCGCGGTGGCGATCGACGAACTGGCGTACACCTCGGCGCTCGGCTCGGTGTCGAGCACCGCGTACGTGTTCGGCGCGCCGGGCAACTTCACGTTGCAGACCCAGGCGTTCTGCGGCACCCCGCTGCCGGCGATGGCGTTGACGGAGGCGACGAGCGCGTTCAACGCGGCCTCGCCGAAATCCGTGACGACGCTGGCCTGCCCGGCGGGGTCGCAGACCGCGGGGGTCGGCGCGGTGTTGACCGGGCTCACCGGGGCCGGCTCGGTGGCGACGTTGTTGCCCAAGCCGGCACTGGACACCGCTGAGGCGACCGGACGGGAGATCGTCGCGTTCGCCGCGGCGTGGAACGTCAGGGCGCAGCAGGTCTGCGTGGGCTGAACCACCCGCGTCACGGCCGGCCGTCCCCAGCACGGGGGCGGCCGGTCAGCGCGTGGAGTCGATTTCCGGCTTGTCGCCCGTCGGTGCGATCGTCTTCTCTACCGTCGGTAGTCGTGGATGCCGGGAATGCGCAGGCCGCCGGCCCGATCCGGCGGGCAGGCGCGCGGTGACCCGCTCCGGATCGGACGGCCATCCGCTGCACCCGGATCTGCTACGCCCGCGTCGTGGCGTGGAGCGGACCACCTCCACCGAGTTGTTCTTCGACCTGGTCTACGTCTTCACCATCACCCAGTTGTCGCACTACCTGAGCAGGGATCTCGACTGGTCGGGCGCTGGACGGACCGCGGTCCTACTGGGCCTGGTGTGGTTGGTCTGGATCTACACCGTGTGGGCGGGCAATTGGCTGCGCCCGGATCGGGCACCGGTGCGAGCCGTCCTTCTGCTGGTGACGCTGGGCAGCCTGCTGCTCGCGGCGGCGCTGCCCGGCGCGTTCGGCGACAACGGGCTGCTCTTCGCCGGGGCGTACGCGGCGGTGCAGGTGGGGCGGACGGTCTTCGCCCTGTGGGCCATCCGCGGTCAGCCCTGGCTCGGCGACAGCTTCCGCCAGTGCGTTGTCTGGATCGCCGGCACCGGCACGCTCGCGGTCATCGGCGGGCTGGTCGACACCCCGGCCCGGGAGGTGATCTGGATCGCGGTGATCGCCGTCGACTCGATCGGGCTGGCGACCGGGTTTCCGGTGCCCGGGTTGGGGCGCAGCACCCCGGAGCACTGGGAGGTGGAGGGTGGGCACCTGGCCGAACGTTGCCAGGCGTTCATCCTCATCGCGTTGGGGGAGTCGATCCTGATCACCGGGGGGACGCTGACGCAGCGGCTGGACGGGGTGACGATCGCCGCGTTCCTGCTCGCCTTCGCGGGCTCGGTGGCCCTGTGGTGGGTGTATTTCGACCGGGCACAGGCCGTGATGGCGGTGTTGGCGGGTGCGGGTGAGCGCGCCGGTGGGCTCTCGCGACTGGTGTTCAACTATCTGCACCCGGTCATGGTGGCCGGCATCGTCGTCACCGCGGTCGGCGACGAGCGCCTGCTGCACGCCCCCGGTGAACCTGTCGGCTGGGCGGGCGCGCTGGTCATGCTGGGCGGTCCGGCGCTGTTCCTGACCGGGCACGCCGCCTACCAGCTGGTGCTGCGCGACGGCGGGGCGGTGGCCCGGTTCGCGGCGGCGGTGCTGCTGCTCGCCCTGTCGCCGGCGGCGGTCGCGCTGCGGTCCCCGGTCGCGGTGGCCGCCAGCGCGGCGCTGCTGGTCACGGTCGGGGTGATCGTGGCCGACCGGGTGTCGGCCCGGCGGGTGGGTCAGTCGCGGGGGCCGAGGTCGCCGCTGCGGTAGTGCCGGCGGCAGAGCACCTGGTAGCGCACCTCGGCGGTGTCGACGGTGTCGCCGATGACGACCTGCGCGCCCTCGCGGACCACCCGCCCGTCGAAGACACGGGCGTTGAGCAGCCCTTCCCGGCCGCACCAGCAGAGCACCTCGACCTGGATGCGGGCCACCTCGTCGGCCAACTCGAACAGGCGTTGCGCGGCGGGGAACAGGCAGGACCGGAAGTCGGTGGCCAGGCCGAACGCGAACACGTCCACGTCGTAGCTGTCGACCAACTCGGCCATCTGCTCGACGTGCTCCACGGTGTAGAAGCACGCCTCGTCGCAGATCAGGTAGTCGACGCGTACCCCGTCGGCCCACCGCCCGCGGACCAGGGCCCGCAGGTCCAGGTCGTCGGTGACCTCGATGGCCTCGTGGGCCAGGCCGATGCGCGTGGTGACCTGCGGGCCCAGCGACCTGTCGATGCGGGTGGTGACCAGCCCCCGGCGACCCTGCCGGGCGTGGTTGTAGTTCATCTGCAACGCCATGGTCGACTTGCCGCAGTCCATCGGCCCCCAGAAGAACTTCAACGCCGCGGCGTGCACCGGACGCCCGTCGAGCCCGCGCGCGGCCGCGCACCCGGCCGGTGCGTGCGGCTGGCCGGGGAACGGGTGAGCCAGGCAGGTCGGAGCGGTGGCGGCGTCGTCTGTCACGGTCGGGCAGCCTAGCCGATCGGCCGAGGCTGATCTGCCGCGCGCGGGACGCGTGCTCAGAGCACCCGGGGCGGGGTGTTGCCGGCGGCGACGATGGCACGGCGGATCGGCACGGCGGCCAGGAGCAGGAAGCCGACCACGAAGAAGATCAGCAGTGAGACCAGGCCCACCCGGTAGGAGGCGGTGAGTTGGAACACCAGACCGAAGGCGAGCGGGCCGAGCCAGCTGGTGCCCTTGTCGCTGATCTCGTAAAAGCCGTAGTACTCGCCTTCCTTGCCGACCGGGATGAGCTGGCTGAACAGTGACCGGCTCAACGCCTGGCTGCCGCCGAGGACCAGGCCGATGCCCGCGCCGAGGATCATGAACGGCACCGGCGCCTCGGCGGGCAGCCGGAACGCGGCGATGATCACACCGGTCCAGAGCACCAGGCTGAGCAGCACGGTCTTCCACGCGCCGATGCGCCGGGCCAGCGCGCCCAGGCTCAGCGCGCCGCCGAAGGCGAGGAACTGCACCAGCAGGATCGTGATGATCAGGGTGCTCTGCTCCAGGCGCAACTCCTCGGTGCCGTACTGGCTGGCCAGGGTGATGACGGTCTGAATGCCGTCGTTGTAGACCAGGAACGCGAGCAGGAAGAACAACGTCAACGGGTACGCCTTGATCTCGCGCATGGTGCGGCCGAGCTGCCGGAACCCGTCGGTGACCACGTTGCCACCACCGCCGGCCAGGGCCGCCGCGCTGGGGTGCTCACGCATCCAGCGCAGCGGCACCAGCGTGAACACCGCCCACCACACCCCGGCGGACACGATCGACCAGCGGGCCAGGTCCAGGGTGCGTTGCGGGTTGTCCCCCTCGTCGAGCAGGGTGATCGCGACGAGGTTCAACGCCAGCAGCAGACCGCCGCCGAGATAGCCGATCGCCCAGCCGCGGCTGGAGATGCCGTCGCGTTCGTCGGGGCCGCCGAGCTGCGGCAGGAACGAGTGGTACACGACGACCGCCGCGCCGAAGGAGATGTTCGCGATCAGGAACAGCGCCCCGCCGAGCAGGTAGCGGTCGCCGGTGACGAAGGCCATCAGGATCGTCGCGCCGGCACCGGTGAACGCGGCCCCGCCGAGCAGCCGCTTCTTGTGCGCCGACCGGTCGGCGATCGCCCCGATGACCGGCAGCACGAACACGGTGAGGAACACCGACAGCGAGATCAGGTACGGGT
This sequence comes from Micromonospora sp. NPDC085948, assembly GCF_040686315.1. Lineage (NCBI taxonomy): Bacteria > Bacillati > Actinomycetota > Actinomycetes > Micromonosporales > Micromonosporaceae > Micromonospora > Micromonospora sp. NPDC085948. The sequence goes on from NZ_JBFBJW010000015.1 coordinate 117,893, forward strand.
AGTAGGACCCGGCCGCGACCCGGATACCCAGCGGGTGCACGTACCCGTCGCAGGTGTCCGCGCCCAACTCGCAGCCGGCGGCCAACTCGGCGACAGTCGTCAGGAACGGGCCGAGGAACACGGTGATCACCGTGGTCTGGAACGCGGAGTTGGCCCAGTCGTAGATGTACCAGCCCCTGCGCTCGCGGCGGGTGCTCGCCGGGGGCGGGGTGTCGTCCACCGTGGGGGTCACGGTCTCGGCCATCCGGGGGTCCTTCGACGGTTCAGGCGGCCCAGTGGCCGCGGCTGCGGTAGACGTCGCGCAGCACGCCGACGTGATCGGTCATGATGCCATCCACACCGAGATCCAGTAAGTCGTGCATCTGGTCGGGTTGGTCGATCGTCCAGACGTGCACCTGCAGGCCGAGCCGGTGGCAGTAGTCGAGGAACCGGCGGTCCACCACCGGCACCCGCCCGTAGCGCGGCGGCACCTGCGCGGCGACCACCGACGGAGGCAACCGCAGCGGGCGTCCGTGCAGGGACGCGAGCCGCAGCCGGGCGACCCCGCGCATGCCGAGGCTGGTGGCGACCCGTCCGTCGGTGAGCGCGCGCAGCCGGGTCAGGCGGGCGTCGCTGAACGACGCGAGCAACACCCGGTCGGCGGCGCCGGCCCGGGTCACCGTCGCGACCGTCGGCTCGACGCCGCCGTCGGCCTTCACGTCGATGTTGAAGCGGACCTGCGGCCAGGCGCCCAGCACCTCGTCGAGCCGGGGTACGACGGCCGCGCCGCCGACGCGTACCGAGGCGAGGTCGGCCCAGCTCAGCTCGGCGATGCGCCCGGCCTCACCGGTGACCCGTCGCAACGTCGGGTCGTGGAAGATCACCGCCACGCCGTCCGCGGTGGCGTGCACGTCGGTCTCCACGTACCGGTAGCCGAGCCCGACGGCGCGGGCGAACGCCTCGGCGGTGTTCTCGTCGCCCTCGGCGGCACCGCCACGGTGGGCGAACGCCAGTGGCGCGGGTGCGTCCAGATAGCCGAATCGGGTCAACACGCGACGCAGTATGCCCCCGGTTGGTGGCCGGCGGGTGGCCGGCCGGCGTCTGTCGCCCGCCCGCGCGGACCAGGCTCGTCAGCCGGCAGGCGTGCCGACGCCGCCGTGTTCCAAGGTGGCGCGAAGCCGGGCCAGTGTGTGACCGAGTTCCGCGACCTGGGCCGGGGCGATCGACCGACCGAGGTGCGTGTCCAGGTGTTCCTGGAAGGTGCCTTCGGCGGCGTCGACGAGTTCCGCGCCCTGCGGGGTCAACTCCAGAAGCAGTGACCGGCCGTCGGCCGGGTTCGGCACGCGCCGAACCCAGGCTCGGGCTTCGAGCCGGCCCACGCCCTTGCTGGTCGCCCCGACGCCGATCGCGAAGAACTCGGCGAGATCGGCGACCCGCGAACCAGGATGGTCACGGAGGTAGCTCAGAAACTCGAACTGCGAAGCCACGATGCCGTGCTTGCGGCGCAACGTCTCGTTCAGGGCGTTGTAGAGCCGCGTCTCGCAGCGGACCAGGTCGCTGAAGACCTGAGCCAGTGTGACGGACCCGGCACCGGAAAAAGATGCCGCGGCAGGTATATTAGCTTCCACGGCAGCTACTTTATCGCCCGTGGGAGGCATCGGACATGAGCAGGGAACAGCGCGCGGCCATCGACGCCATGCTGGGCGGCGGACCCAAGGGCTTCGCGCCCGAGCCGGTCGAGACGATGCGCGAGAGCTTCGACGCGCTCATGGCGTCGTTCCCGGTTCCTCCGGTGCGGACCTCGGAGCTGACCCTGGGCGGCCGTCCGGCAGTGCTTGTCGAACCGGAGGGCCAGACCCGCCCGGGCACCATCCTGTACTTTCACGGCGGCTCGTTCGCGCTCGGATCTCCGCGCACCGCGATGGGCCTGACCGCGAGTCTGGTCACGCGGACCGGAATGCGGGCCTTCTCCCTCGACTACCGGCTGGCCCCGGAGAACCCGTTCCCGGCGGCGATCGAGGACTGCCTCGCGGCGTATCGGTCCCTGCTCGACAGCGGCGTCGCCGCCGAGTCGATCGCCTTCGCAGGCGATTCCGCAGGCGGTGGCCTCACGGTGACCGCCACCCTCGCCGCCCGAAACGCCGGGCTACCTCTGCCGGGCGCGCTTGTCGCGTTCTCGCCCGGCCTGGACCACACCCGCACGGGCGAGTCGATGGACACCAAGGAGGGCATCGACCCGTTCTTCACCCGGCAGGGCATGGCCCACACGGCAGAGTTCTACCTCGCCGGCCAGGACCCGAACCAGGTGCTTGCGGCACCCGCCGTGCTCGCCGACCTGACCGGCTTCCCACCGATCCTGCTCCAGGTCGGCACGAACGAACTGTTGCTCGACGACTCGGTCCGGCTGGCCAAACGCGCCCGCGACGCCGAGGTCGACGTCATCCTCGACATCACCGCCGGCGTTCCGCACGTCTTCCAGTCCTTCATCGGCCAACTCGACGAGGCCGACCACGCCCTGGACCGCGCCGCGATGTTCATCACGCAGCGACTACAGACCCCCTGAGCGCCTCCCGGCCAGGGAAACCCAAGCCGGCGACGCTGCCACGTGGTCGGGGTGACATCGGGAGCCGGGGCGAGACGGGGTGTCCGGGACGCGGGCATGGACCGACCTGCCCCGCCCGCCACTCGTGCCCGCTGTCAGACCAGCCAGCCGCCGGTCATCCGCGCCACCGCGGCGCCGTCGAGGTCGGCGAGCTTGACGCCGACGAACTGCCGGGCGCCGTCGGAGGTCTGCACCCGCACCGGCGGTGCCGGGTCGCTCAGCACGGCGAGCACCGCCGCCGCGGCGTCGGCGGGTGACTGCGCGGCGGCGAACGCCTGCCCGGTGCGGGCCAGGTACGCGCGCAGCGCCGGCCCGTACACCCCGGCGGCGGCGATGGCGGCGTCGGCGTCGATGGCGATGTTGGTGACGAACTCGCTGGCCACCGCGCCCGGCTCGACGAGGGTGACGCGTACGCCGGTGGTCGCGGCGAGCGGGGCGAGGGATTCCAGGTACCCCTCGACGGCGAACTTCGCCGCGCAGTACGCCTCGTTGAACGGCTGCCCGACGATCCCGCCGACGCTGGAGACGGTGACCAGTCGGCCCCGGCTGGCCCGCAGGTGGGGCAGGGCTGCGCGGCTGACGTGCAGGACGCCGAAGAAGTTGACCTCCATCACGGCCCGGACGTCGTCGACGCTGTCCTGTTCCAGGGTGCCCACGTGCCCGGCGCCGGCGTTGTTGATTACCGCGTCGAGCCGGCCGTACGCGCCGATCACGTCCTCGACGCAGCCGGTGACCGCGTCCGGGTCGGTGACGTCGAGTCGGCGTACGTCGATCAGGTCGGCGACCCCGGCGGCCTCGGCGGCGTCGCGCAGCCGGTCGGCGCGCGTGACGTCGCGCATGGTGGCGACGGTCCGCCAGCCGGCCCGCGCGCAGCCCAGCGCGATCTCCAGCCCGATGCCGGTGGAGGTTCCGGTGATCAGCACGGTCTGCTCGCTCATGGTCTTCCCTCTCGTGGTGATCGACGCGGTTTCCCGCAGGTCGGGGTGTCTGGGGGTGCAGGTGTGCCCCGGTTTCCGGGCAGCCGAGTCGAGCACGGCACCCCGCCCGGTCCGTCAGCTCAACCGACGGTGGGCGCGGCTGGTGTCGGCGGGGCGGCTGGGATCGATGTGGCGGGGCAGGTCCGGTTCGTCGGGGCGCAGCGGGGCGAGGGTGTCGGTGAGCGCGTCGATGATCCGGTCGGTGGCGCGGCGGGCGGCGCCGGGAGTGGCGGTGTTCGTCTCGCCCAGGTCGACGGGCGCGCCGAAGTGCACCCGGATCACCGGGCGGCGCCACAGCGCGTGGGCGACGCCGCGCAGCATTCCGCGGGGCGCCTGGTAGGGCAGCACCTCGTGGGCGCCCCACTGGGCGATCGGCACGACCGGGGCGCCACAGGCCAGGGCGAGTCGGGCGGCGCCGGTCTTGCCGCGTTCGGGCCACATGCCGGGGTCCAGGCCGATGCGACCCTCGGGGTAGATGAGGATCACCGACCCGCTGGCGACGGCGCTGGCCGCGTCGTCGAGTGCCCGGTGGACGGCGCTGGTGCCCCGGTCGACCCGGATGTGCCCGGCGTGGCGCATGGCGGTGCCGAGCACCGGCACGCGGAACAGCCCGGCGGTCGCCATGATCCGGGGGGCGATGCCGCGGGTCTGGCAGGCGGCGGCCATGACGAGGGGGTCGAACGGGCTGATGTGGTTGGCGGTCAGCACCAGCGGGCCGCGCCGCAGGTGCGCCGGGACGTCGCCGGTGACGTCGAGGCGGGCGAGCAGGCCGACCAGGCCCCGGGCCAGGAGGAGGGCTGCGCGCCAGATCAGCGGCGGCTGCCAGGTGGAGGTGTTCATCAGCGCGCCATCGTCGCACGCGGTGGGGTGATCGCGAGGTCGGGTCGGGGTGATCAGGGTCATGGGCGCGGGGTGGGTGCGGGTCAGGCGAGCGTCTACGACGAGCAGTAGTATTTACTACGTCTCGTAGTATGAGTAGCTGGGGGTTTCAGGTGGACGCGTTGGACGTTGCCCGCTGGCAGTTCGGTGTCACCACCGTCTACCACTTCCTCTTCGTGCCGCTGACCATCGGCCTGTCCGTGCTGGTCGCCATCCTGCAGACGATGTGGCACCGCACCGGCAACGAGCGCTACCTGAAACTCACCAAGTTCTACGGCAAGCTCTTCCTGATCAACTTCGCCATGGGTGTGGTCACCGGGATCGTGCAGGAATTCCAGTTCGGCATGAACTGGAGCGACTACTCCCGCTTCGTCGGCGACATCTTCGGCGCACCCCTGGCCATCGAGGCGCTCGTCGCGTTCTTCCTCGAATCGACGTTCATCGGCCTGTGGATCTTCGGCTGGGACCGGTTGCCCAAGCGGGCGCACCTGGCCAGCATCTGGGCCGCCGCGATCGGCACGAACCTGTCCGCGTACTTCATCCTCGCGGCGAACTCGTTCATGCAGAACCCGGTCGGCTACCGCATCAACCCCGACAGCGGGCGCGCCGAGCTGACCGACTTCCCGGCCGTGCTGACCAACAAGGTCGCCCTGATCACCTTTCCGCACACCCTGGCCGGCTCGTTCCTGGTCGCCGGGTCGCTGATCGTCGCGGTCGGCCTGTGGCACGTGATCCGCAACCGCGGCTCCGCCGACACCGACGCCTACCGCTTCGCCACCAGGTTCGGCTCCTGGGTGGTCCTGGTCGCGTCCGCCGCCGTGCTGTTCACCGGCGACATCCAAGGCAAGATCATGACGGACGTGCAGCCGATGAAGATGGCCGCCGCCGAGGGCCTCTACACCACCGAGAGCCCCGCCTCGTTCTCCGTGCTCACCATCGGCAGCCTCGACGGCAGCCGCGAGGTGTTCGCCCTCAAGATCCCGTACCTGCTGTCGTTCCTGGGCACCGGCGACCCGCACGGCACCGTCCGCGGCATCGACGACCTGCAGGCCCAGTACGCCACCCAGTACGGCGCGGGCAGCTACACCCCGATCATCCCGGTCACCTACTGGAGCTTCCGCTTCATGATCACCTTTGGGTTGGCCGCCGGCGCGATCGCCCTGCTGGTGCTGTGGAGCCAGCGCAGGGGCCGCACCCCGAGCAGCAAGTGGCTGCTGCGCGCCGGGCTGGCCATGCCGGTGCTGCCGTTGCTGGCCAACTCCTTCGGCTGGATCTTCACCGAGATGGGCCGCCAGCCGTGGATCGTCTTCGGCGAGATGCTCACCCGCAACGGGGTGTCGCGCAGCGTGTCGCTGGCCGAGGTGCTCACCTCGTTCACCGCCTTCACGCTCATCTACGCCACCCTCGCCGTGATCGAGGTGAAGCTGCTGCTGCGCTACGCCAAGGCCGGCGTGCCGGACGTCAGCGAACAGCCGCCCGCCGACGACACCGACGACGCCGAGCGCCCGCTCGCCTTCGCCTACTGATCCCGGACGGAGCTCATCGTGGAACTGACCACCATCTGGTTTCTCCTCGTCGCCGTGCTGTTCACCGGGTACTTCATCCTGGAGGGCTTCGACTTCGGCGTCGGCATGCTGCTGCCCGTCCTCGGCCGCGACGACCGCGAGCGCCGCGTCCTGATCAACACCATCGGCCCGGTCTGGGACGGCAACGAGGTCTGGCTGATCACCGCCGCCGGTGCCATGTTCGCCTCCTTCCCCGAGTGGTACGCCACCCTGTTCTCCGGCTTCTACCTGCCGTTGCTGCTGATCCTGCTGGCCCTGATCGCCCGGGGCGTGGCCTTCGAGTACCGGCACAAGCGCCCGGAGGCGTCCTGGAAACGCCGGTGGGACGCGGCGATCGTGGTCGGCTCGCTGCTGCCGGCGATCCTGTGGGGCGTCGTCTTCGCCAACATCCTGCGCGGGGTCCCGCTGGACGGCGACCACGAGTACGTCGGTGGGCTCGTGGACCTGCTCAACCCGTACGCCCTGCTCGGTGGCGCGACCACCCTCGCGCTGTTCGCAACCCACGGCGCGGTGTTCCTCGCCCTCAAAACCACCGGCGACATCCGTCAGCGCGCGGGCGCGCTCGCGGTGCGCCTGGGCGTCGGCGCCGCCGTGCTCGCGGTCGCGTTCCTGACCTGGACGTTGAGCATCCGCTCCAGCACGGCGGCCGTCGTGCTCGCCGTCGGCGCGGCCCTCGCCCTGCTCGGTGGCCTGGCCGCCGCCCGGGTACGCCGGGAGGGCTGGGCGTTCACCGGCACCGCCGTGGCGATCGGCCTAGCCGTGGCGACCCTGTTCGCGGCGCTGTTCCCGAACGTGCTGCCCTCCACCCTGGACGCGGCCGGCACGCTGACAGCCACCAACGCCGCCGCCACCCCGTACACCCTGAAGATCATGACCTGGGTGGCGGTGATCTTCACCCCGGTCGTGCTCGCGTACCAGGCCTGGACGTACTGGGTGTTCCGCAAGCGCATCGGCGTGGCCAACATCCCGCAGCACTGAGCGTGTCCGGCCGGGAGAATGGGGGCGGCCTCGCACCTGTTCGAAAATCGGCGGTCGGCGCGTATCCGCCCCGCTAGGGTGTGCCGATGCCCGAGCCCGTGCACGTTCGTGAACTCGCCGCCGACGACCTCGACGCCGCCTGGGAGTTGGGTCGATTCGCGTTCGGCTCCGACCCGCAGCCCCCCGCGCACGCCACCGTCACGCCCGCCGGCATGACCCGCTACGGCGCGTTCGACGCCAGCGGTCGGCTCGTCGGCAAGGCCGTCGACCGGCACCACGACCAGTGGTGGTCGGGCCGGGCGGTGCCGGCCGCCGACGTCGCCGGGGTGGCGGTCGCCCCCGAGACCCGGGGCCGGGGCGTGGCCCGTGCCCTGCTCACCGCCCTGCTGCGCGGCGCCCGGGAGCGGGGAGCGGCGGTCAGCGCGCTCTACCCGACCGTCGCCGCCCCGTACCGGGCCTGCGGGTGGGAGGCCGCCGGCGTGCTGCGTACCGTCGATCTAGCCACCGCCGCGCTGCCCCGGCACCGACCCAGCCCGGAGGTGACCGTGCGGGCCGGCACACCGGCCGACCTGCCGGCCGTCGCCGACCTCTACGAGCGGGTCGCCCGGCACCGCAACGGCATGCTGACCCGCCGGGGTGAGCTGTTCGACTTCTTCGCCGCCGACCGGGGTCTGCCCGGCGACGGTCTCACCCTCGTCGAGGACGACGGCGACCTGGTCGGGTACGCCACCTGGCAGCGGGGCCGAGGCTACGGCGCCGACTCGGTCCTCACCGTCGACGAGGCCCTAGCCGTCACCGCCGAGGCCGCCCGGGAACTCGTCGGAGTCCTCGCCAGCTGGGCCAGCGTCGCCCCGACGGTACGGCTGTGCCCCCTCGACGGTGACGCGGTCAGCACCGTCCTGCCGTTGGAGGCGGCGCGCGACCACGAGCGGGACCTGTGGATGCACCGGCCGGTCGACGTCGCCCGCGCGGTGAGCGCGCGGGGCTGGCCCGCCCACGCCCGGGGTGTCGTCGACTTCACCCTCACCGACGCGCTCGCCGACTGGAACACCGGCACGTGGCGGCTGACCGTCACCGACGGCGCGGCCGAGCTGACCCGGGTCGGTGGCGAGGCCGACCTGCGGTTGGACGTGCGCGGTTTCGCCCTCCTGTACGCCGGGGCGGCGCAGGCCCGATCGGTCGCGCAGGCCGGCCTGCTGCACCACAGCCCGAGTGCCGACCCGGCCGCGCTCGACCTGCTCGGCGCCGGCGGCCCGGCGCAGTTGCTCGACTACTTCTGACCGGCGTCGCCCGGGTGCCGGTGGATTCGCACGCCGGACGTGGGAACTCAACCGTCGCAGCGGACAGATACAGGTGTGACAGCCGAGATGCGGGCCCGGATCCGGGCCGGAGACTCCGAGGCGTTGGGTGAGCTCTTCGACGAGCACGCCGACGCGATCCATCGACATGCGCTGTGGAGCGGAGGCGACCCGGCGCACGCCGAGGACGTGGTGTCGCTGACCTTCCTCGAGGCGTGGCGGATCCGCGGATCCCTGCGCCCGGACGGGGACAGTCTGCGCCCGTGGCTGCTCGGCATCGCGACGAACGTGCTGCGCAATCGCCGTCGGGCGGCGCGCCGGCACCGGGAGGCGTTACGGCGGCTGCCGGTACGCGACGTCGTCCCGGACTTCGCCGACGAGGTCGTCAACCGGCTGTACGACGCCGACCAGGTGGCCGCCGCCCTGGCGGGACTGCGGGCGCTGCGCCGCGCCGACCGCGAGGTGTTCCTGCTCTGCGTGTGGTCGCACCTGGACTACGCGGCGGCGGCCGAGGCGCTGGGCGTACCCGTCGGGACCGTGCGCTCCCGGCTGTCGCGGGCCCGCACCCGGCTGCGGGCGCTGGCGCAGCAGGAGTTGACCGGCACCCGGATGACCCCCGTCGAGCAGGGAGAGTACCGATGAGAGAGACCTCCGCCCCGCCCGTGCCGGCCCTGCCGGCGCTGCGCCGACAGGCACTGCGGCATCATCTGCTGGCCGAGGTCCGGCGGCCGGCACGGCGGCCCCGGCGGGTCCGGGTGCTCGTGCCGGCGGCGGCGGCGCTGGCCGTCGTGGTCGCGGTCGGGGTGGTCGCCCAGCCGTGGGCGCCGCGCAGCGCTCCCCTTGTCGTCCCGGTCGTGCAGGGCGAACGCGTCGGCGCGACGCTGTTGCTCAACCGGATGGCCGTGGCCGCCGCCGACAAGCCGGTGCCACCGCCGGGCGAGGGCGGCTACGTCTACATCAAGAGCCGGGGCGCCTTCGCCGAACTCGGTGACGGCCCGGCGCGGCTGCGCCCGGTGCACGAGCGGGAGATCTGGATCCCCCGCGACGAACGGGGTGACGGTCTGCTGCGGCAGCCGTTCTTCGACGCGCCGATCGTCGGCGTGATTCCGGAGAGCGTGACGCTCACGGACGTGACTCCGAACGCCGCGCTCGTCGACCTGCCCGACGACCCGGACGCCCTGCTGGCGGAGCTGTACGCCGAACGCGAGGATCGGGGTCGGGGCACCAGCCACGACGGTGCGGCGTTCACCGCGATCGGTGACATCCTGCGCGAGTCGTTGGTGCCGCCGCGCACGAGCGCCGCGCTCTACCGGGCCGCGGCGAAGATCCCCGGGGTCGAGGTGGTGCGCGGGGTCACCGACGCGGCCGGGCGGCGGGGAATAGCCGTCGCCCACACCGAGCGCAGCCGCCGCGACGAGTGGATCTTCGATGAGCGGACGTTCGACTACCTCGGTGAGCGCAGCTATCTCGTGGCGGAGACCGCCGACGGGCCGCCCGGGACGGTGCTGGGCACGACCGCCGTGCTGCAGCGGGCCGTGGTGTCGCAGCTCGGGCAACGCCCGACGCGGTAGGTGGTTCAGGCGGCCGGCACCCCACGGGCTGGTGCCGGCCGCCCGGTCAAGCCGGGATCGCCGCCAGTTCGGCGTTCGCGCGTTGGGTGACGAGGGTGAGCACCCGTGCCGCGATGCTGGCCTCGTCGGTGGGGATGTCCGCGTACAGCCGCGCGGTGATTCCCGCTACGGCGTCGGCGACGCGGGCCTGCGTGGCGTGACCGGTGTCGGTGAGCCGCAGGGTCGCCTCGTCGAGGTGCGCGAGGTCGGCGTCGGTGAGGCTGGCGATCACCTCGTGCACGGCCGGTTCGTCGACCTTGAGGGTGCTGGTGATCCGACGCACGAGCTGCGCCGGCGCGACGGGGCCGGCGGCGAGGACGTTGAGCGCGAGGACCTGGCCGAAGTTGACGCCGAGGGGCGCGACGGCCCGTTCGAGCAGTGCCCGGGTGGCGTAGTGGGCCTGGCCGATGGACTGGCCGTTGAGGGTGGGAGTGGTGGACATGACGCCTCCTGAAAAACATTGGCTGGACCAACGTTGGCGAGGCCAACGTAACAGTCGATCGTGGGTCGCGCCAACGATTCCTGTTAGGCTGCCGCCCATGGACGCCACCGCCCCGCAGTCACCCGCCGGGCTGCGCACCACCCCGACCTGGCTGCTCAACCAGACCGCCAGCCACGCCACCCGCCTGCTCACCGACGGCTTCGCCGCACACGACCTGCGCGGCTACCACTACCGGCTGCTCACCGCGCTCGCCGAGGACGGCCCCGCCAGCCAGGCCGACCTCGGCCGCCGCTGCGGCATCGACCGCAGCGACGTCGTCGCCGCCATCAACGACCTGGCCGGTCGGGGACTCGTCGTCCGCGCCCCCGACCCGGCCGACCGCCGCCGCAACGTCATCACCCTCACCACCACCGGCGCCGACGAGACCCACCGGCTGGGCGACACCCTCGACCGCGTCCAACGCGACCTGCTCGCCCCGCTGTCCGCCACCGAACGCGACCAGCTGACCCACCTGCTCACCCGGCTGCTGGACCACCACACCCGGCGCTGAACACGCTCAGCGAGCCTCGCGCAACTCCGCCAACCGGGCCTCGATCTCGGCCAGCTCCGCGCGCAGCTTGTCCGCCTGCTGCTCCGCCTCGGCCCGCTCGGTGCCCAGGATCTGCTCCACCGCCTCCTGCACCCCCGGCACGTCGACCAGAGCCACCATCTTCAACGCCTCCGCCGGCTTCACCACGTACGGCTTCGCCAAGGCCTTGCTGCCCTGCTGCGCGGCGACGGTCCACTCACCATCGGCGTACGCCAACGTCACGGTGAGACCCGCGGGACCCTTCGGCTTGACGGCCTTGACCGCCCGCCGCGCCGGCGGCTTCTCCGTCTGCTCCACCTTCGGCTCCTCCAGTCGCTGCGCGGGCACCCGCGGCGTGTCCAACACGAACTCCGGCGCCGCCACCGCCGGCGCCTCGGGCTCCGGCTCCGGCTTCGGCTCCACCACCCGACGCGTCACACCCTTGGGCGCCACCGCCAGGTCGGCGGGGGAGAACGGCAACTCGTCCCGACCGAACCGCACCACCACGAACTCGTCGGACACCTCGGGATTGGTCAGCTCGATCACCTGACCGACCTGACCGGCGATCTGACCCGCCGCCGCGGTGAACACCACCCGCGGCTTACGCCCGGCCGCCAACGCCTCCCGGATGCTCTGCACCTCGCTAGTGGACAAACCCTGGCCGGCATCCATCACAACCCTCTTCCGTACACCTGTTTGATTGCTGTCTTGATACCAGCCGGCTGCGACACCCGCCGCACGGGGCTCACACCCCGCTCAGCCGCCCAACGTCCGCAGCGCCCGGTCCGCGTGCTCGTTCATGCTGACCTCGCTGTGGATCACCTCGACGACCCGCCGGTCGACCCCGATCACGAACGTCATCCGCTTCATGCTCAACGGCCCCAACGGCACCCGCCGCTTGACCCCGAACTGCTGCGCCACCGCACCGTCGACGTCCGACAGCAACGGATAGTCGAAGCCGTGCAGCTTCGAGAACTCGGCCTGCTTCGCCACCGGGTCGCGGCTGATGCCCACCCGCATCGCGCCCAGCGCCGTGAACTCCGCCGCGAGGTCGCGGAAGTGACAGCTCTCCGCCGTGCACCCCCGGGTCATCGCCGCCGGGTAGAAGAACAGCACCACCGGCCCCGCCGCCAGGAACTCCGACAACCGCCGGGGCGTGCCCGTCTCATCCGGCAGCTCGAAATCCCGCACCTCGTCGCCGACACCCACACCCGCCACCGCGCACCTCCATCGTCTGATCGATCGCGCGCAGAGCGTAAGCGATCACACCCAGAGCGCCGCCACCTCGTCGCCCACCACGTCGGCCTGGGCCCGCCCGGCCCGCGCCGCGCCCGCCCGCCGCGCCGGGTCCAGCACATTGCGGCCGATCGCCGCACGCGCCGCCGCGTCCGGCGTCACCACCACCACCCGCGACCCGGCCGCCCGCAACCCGGCCACCTGCGCCGACAGCCGCGGCATCGGCCCGAACGACGCCGACGTCGGCGCGAGCACCAGCACCGCCCGCGCGTCCGCCGCCAGATCCGCGTTCACCGACGAGCGCATCCCACCGTCGACGAACCGGCGCGCGCCGATCGTCACCGGCGGCCACACCCCCGGCACCGCGCAACTCGCGCCCACCGCCTCCACCAGGGACACCCCACTGTCGCGGTCGAACACCACGAACTCCCCGGACGACGCGTCCACCGCCGTGACCAGCAGCCGCCGCGCCGGCCACTCCCGCTGCGGCAGACGGGCCTCGATCACCGCCCGCTGCGACGCCTCCGACGGGGTACGCGCCGCCACCGCCATCGCCCCGATCCGCGCCCGCGAACGCACCGCGTCCCGGCTACGCCCACCGGCCCAGATCAGCCGCGCCAGCACCGACACACCCAGCCGCGCCGCCAGCTCACGCGACGGCGGCGCCAACTGCTCGGCGTAGAACCGCTGCACCGGCAACCCGGAACACACCTGCGCGCCGACGATCGACCCCGCCGACGTACCCACCACCAGATCCGCCTCGGTGACCGGCACACCCCGTTCGGTCAGCCCCGCCAGCAGCCCCAACTCCCAGGCCACCCCGGTCACCCCGCCCCCGCCGAGCACCAACGCCCGCCGCATGTGACGCTCCTCTCGACGACCAACCCGCGCCGGTCACGGTAGCGTCGGCACGACCATCGCGCAGCCGTCACACCCGCCGGGAGGCACCGTGGCACCCGTCACCGTCATCACCGGCGGCGGCCGGGGCATCGGCGCGGCCACCGCCCGCCGCCTCGCCCACACCGGTCACCACATCGCGCTGTGCTACCGCCGCGACGAGACCGCCGCCACCGCCGTCCTGGCCGACCTGCGCGCCGCCGGCGCACAGGCCATCGCGGTACGCGCCGACACCACCGACCCCGAGCAGGTACACCACCTCTTCGACGCGGCCGCCCAACTCGGCCCCCTCACCGGCCTGGTCAACAACGCCGGCGTCACCAGCCCGATCGGACCCTTCACCGACCTCCGCGTCGACGACCTGCGCCGAGTCGTCGACGTCAACCTCGTCGGCTACGTCCTCTGCGCCCAGCAGGCCGCCCGCCGCCTCACCGACGGCGGCGCGATCGTCAACGTCTCCTCCGCCGCCGCGACCCTCGGCAGCCCGGGGGAGTACGTGCACTACGCCGCCGTGAAAGCCGCCACCGACACCCTCACCGTCGGCCTGGCCAAGGAACTCGCCCCAAAAGGCATCCGGGTCAACGCCGTCGCACCCGGCATCGTGCGCACCGACATCCACGCCGACTCCGGCGTACCCGACCGCGCCGACACCGCCGCCGGCCGCATCCCGCTGGGCCGCGCCGGCGAACCCGACGAGATCGCCGCCGCCATCGCCTGGCTGCTCGGCCCGGACGCCTCGTACACCACCGGCACGGTCCTGCGGGTCTCCGGCGGTCTCTGACCACCCGTGCGCGGGCAGAGACCGCCGGACCACGTTCGTGGTCGGAGACCGCCGCACCACGTTCGTGGTCGGAGACCGCCGGACCGGGTTTACTGCGTGAACAGCTTCGCCGCCGTGATGACGGTCTGCACCACCCCGTAACCGAGCAGCACCGCCACCACCAACCAGGAGATCCACAACCGGGCCTGCTGCCCGGAACGGCTGTCGTCACTCATCGCGTGGCACTCCTCTCCACCGTCGTCTCCTCATCCACGCCACGCTCCGGCGCCGGTTCGTGGTAGCGCTGCGGCACCGGCCGCACCAGCAGGTTCGCCACGAAGCCCACAGCCAGCACACCCACCATCGTGAACAGCGCCGGCCGGTACGCCGCCGCCGTCAACGAACCCGGCTCGCCCTGCGCGTCGAGGAACCCGTTGACGATCAACGGACCCGCGATCCCCGCCGCCGACCACGCGGTCAGCAACCGGCCATGGATCGCCCCGACCTGGAACGTCCCGAACAGGTCCCGCAGGTACGCCGGCACCGTGGCGAACCCGCCCCCGTAGAACGACAGGATCACGCACGCCAACAGCACGAACAACGCCGTCGCGGTCTGCCCGACGAGCGCCAGCAGCGCGTACAGCACCATGCCGACACCCAGGTACACCAGATAGATCGGCTTGCGGCCGATGACGTCCGAGGTCGACGACCACACGAACCGACCCGCCATGTTGAACAGCGACAGCAGCCCCACGAACCCACCGGCCGCCGCCACCGACACCGCCGACGTGCCGTTGTCCCGGAAGAAGTCCTGGATCATCGGACTGGCCTGCTCCAGGATGCCGATGCCCGCGGTCACGTTGCAGAACAACACCACCCACAGCAGCCAGAACGAGCGGGTCTTCACCGCGTTGGCCGCCGACACGTTCGCCGTGGTGACAAGCGGTTTCGCCGCCACGCTCGCGGGATCGAAGCCGGCCGGGCGCCAGCCCTCCGCGGGCACCCGCACGTTCGCCACCCCGAACATCATGATCACGAAGTAGGCCAGGCCGAGCGTCACGAACAACCACACCAGCGCGCCGCCCGACGCCGTCGAGCCCGCGTTCGCCGGGTCGTAGGCGGGGTCGTAGAACGACAGCAGTTGCCGGGACAGGGGAGAGGCGACCATCGCCCCACCACCGAACCCCATGATCGCCAACCCGGTGGCCAGACCCGGCCGATCGGGAAACCACTTGATCAACGTGGAGACGGGGGAGATGTAACCGATACCCAGACCGATACCACCGAGCAACCCGTAACCCAGATACAGCAACCACAACTGCTTCGTGGCGATACCCAGCGAACCCACCAGGAAGCCGGCCGCCCAGAAACAGGCCGAGACGAACATCGCCTTACGCGGCCCGTTCGACTCCACCCAGGTCCCGGCGACCGCGGCGGACAACCCCAACATCACGATCGCGATGCTGAAGATCACCCCGATCGCGGTCTGGCTCGTATCGAAGTGGGCGATCAGCGAGTTCTTGTAGACGCTTGTGGCATAGACCTGACCGATACAGAGATGAATGGCCAACGCCGCCGGGGGGATGAGCCACCTGCTGTAGCCGGGCGGCGCGACGGTGTGCCGACGATCGAGTGCGGAAAGCATGCGCTGCTTCCTCTCCGACGAGGACGAGAGACGTCCCGCACAACGTGCCCACACCACACGCAGGCGGCAAACCTCACCATCGCCGGACGGTCACCACGCTGAGCTGAGCGGTCAATCAGCACCACTGACCGGAAACCGCACCGCGCCCTACCCCAGATCCGGGGTATGCCACCCACCGACCAACGCGTCGGCGTCCGCCGGACCCCAACTGCCCCTGTCGTACGACTGCACCGCCGCCGGCAGATCCAGGATCGGCTCCACGATGCGCCACTCCTGCTCGATCGTCTCCGCCCGCGCGAAACGCAGGTGCTGCCCGTTCATCGCGTCGTCGAGCAACCGCTCGTACGCCTCCTGACGACGACCGAGCGCCGCACCGAAGTCGACAGACAGATCCACCGGACGACTCGCCACCTCCGCACCCGGGCTCTTCGCCTGGATCGACATCGTGATGCCGTCACCACGACCCAACCGGAACCGCAGCAGGTTCGCGACAGTCACCGTGCCCCGCTCGGCCGGGATCAACGACCGCTGCGGCTGCTTGAACTCGACCACAACCTCCGTCGCCGTCCCCGGCAGGGACTTACCGGTCCGCAGATAGAAGGGCACACCCGCCCAGCGGGGCGAGTCGACAGTCAACCGCGTGGCCACGAACGTCTCCGTGTTCGACTCCGCCGCCACACCCCGCTCGTCCCGATAACCCGCGTACTGCCCCCGCACCGTGGACTCCGGCGACAACGGCGCGATCTGCCGCAGCACCCGCACCTCCGCCTCCCGGAACGCGGCAGCGTCGTCACCCTCGGGCGCCTCCATCGCGATCAACGCGACGACCTGCAGGATGTGGTTCTGCAACACGTCCCGAGTCGCGCCCACCGTGTCATAGAAACCAGCGCGGCCCTGCGTGCCGAAACCCTCAGCCAGAGTGACCTGGATGTTGTCGATGTGCTGGTTGTTCCACAGCGGCTCGAACAACCGGTTCGCGAACCGGAAGGCGTACAACCCCTCGACGGCCTCCTTGCCGAGGTAGTGATCGATGCGGAACACCCGCTCCTGGTCGAAGGCCCCCCGCAGCGTGCGGTCCAGCTCACGCGACGACTCCAGATCACGCCCGAACGGCTTCTCCACGATGACCCGACCCCGATCGGCCAGACCAGCCGCCGCGAGACCCTCGACCACCGAACCGAACACCGCCGGCGGAATCGCCAAATAGAAGACCGGCCGCTCCGCGCCCCGCAGACGCTCGGCCAGCCGCTGGTACGTGGCCGGGTCCGCGTAGTCGCCGGAGATCATCGAAAGGTGGTGCGCCAGCCGGTCGAAGGTCTCGTCGTCCACCTCGTCGCTGGCCTCGGCTACCGACTTGCGGGCCATCGTGACGAGCTGCTCATCATCCCAGGGGGAGCGGGCCACCCCGATCACCGGAACGTCGAGGCGATCACGCCGAGTCAACTCGTACAGCGCCGGAAACAGCTTCTTCGAGACGAGGTCGCCAGTGACACCGAACAGCACTACCGCATCTGAGCGCATGTGCATGGCACTTCCATTCGATCATGTGATCCTGATCTTCCGAACGGAGAACCGCGCGACCCGCTCCCGGAATTCCCCCGCGAACGGCGCACGTGAGGTCGGCGACAGCGACGGCGCTTACCCTGAAGAAGGGTTACAGCCCAGATGACGGTTTGCAGCCCCGATGTGACGCGGGTAACGCCCCGCCGGACCTGATCGAATGACGCCGACCACCCCGACCTCACCGGAACGGGGGAGCCAGGCACCCGCACCACAGGTGCCGCGACATCGAGCCGTACCCCGTCTCGCGCTGTTCGTGGGCACCGACCGACACGGCCCGGCGCCCACGACGGTCAGCGACCGCAGACCGTGTCCAACGCCGTCAACAACGGGTCGAGATCCGGCGCCTCGACCTGGGTGGCCTTCGGGCCGGCGAGGTGCTTCTCAACCCCGGTGGCCAGGGTCTCCAACGCGGCGCGCACCTGCGGGTCGACAGCGGACGGCGCCGCCTTCCGCAGATCCGCCAGAAGCGCCGTGTAGTGACCACGGACCTTCGCGCCCGCCTCCTTGGCACTGACCGGCTTGTCGATGGCGGCGATCGCATCGTCGGCCATCGCCACGTAGTGCTTCTTGACCATCGCAAGAGTCGTGGCGCAGACCTGCTTGCTGTTCGCCGCCACGTCGACGGTCGGGCTGGGCGCTGCGCTCACCGAAGTCGCTGCGCTCGCCGAAGTCGCTGCGCTCGCCGACGGACTGGCGCCCGCCGCGCTCTCCTTCGTGGCAGGCTGGCAACCCACCACGAGACCAGCGGTCGCGACCAGGCCCAGCACGACACGGACAGACGTACTCATCAAGGTGTTCCCCCGTGGTGACACACGATTCCGCCGGTCACGTGTGCACACGCGCCGGCCCAGAGCGCATCACTGTAGAGACCGCACCACGCCCGCGCACGCCCGTTTGTAGGCTGGTGCCGCGTCTCCTGCCCACCACCACACGCGAGGACTGCCGCCATGGACCTGGCGTACGACCGATCACCGGGCACCGGCCCGGACGTGGTGTGCCTGCCCATGTTCAGCATGAGCCGCGCCGCCACGGCCACCGCCTTCGGCCCCGCCTTCGCCGGCGCCGACCTGCGGGAGACCTACCTGGACCTGCCCGGCCACGGAGACACCCCCGCGACCTGCGCACCCACGTCCCAGGCGGTACTGGACAGCGTGTGCGCCTGGCTCGACGACCACGTCGACGCACCGGTCCTGCTGGCCGGCGCCTCCTACGGCGCGTACCTGGCCGCCGGCATCGCCCGTCAACGACCCGACCTCGTCCGCGGCCTGCTCCTCGTCTGTCCCGGTGTCACCATCGCCCGCGACACGCGGACCCTGCCCGACGAGCCACCGCTCGACGCACCCACCGGCTGGCTCGACGACGCACCCGCCGCCCTGCGCGCGCACCTCGACGCGGCCCTGGGCCAGCGCACCCCAGCCGTCGCCGCGACGGTGCTCGCGGCAATGGAATCCGGCGGCCCCGGCGACGCGACGTTCCTACAGAAGCTGCAGTCCGGTCCCGACTACGCGCTGCCCGACGAGACCGCGGAGGTCATCTTCGACGGCCCGGTCACCGTGCTCACCGGCCGCCAGGACCGCGTCGTCGGCTACGCCGACCAGTTCCGCGCCATGCACCGCTACCCACGGGGCACCTACACCGTGGTCGACGCCGCCGGACACTACCTGCCGTACGAACAGGCCTCGGTGCTGCGATCGCACACCCAGGAGTGGCTGCGCCGTACGAGCGGCTGAGAGGTGTTCGGCACCTAACCTGCCGTGGATACCAACGTCCCCGCGAGGACACTTGGATGGAGGTGCGTGATCAGAAGCGTCTGATGCGTACCCGGTCTGGGCGCGAGGTGTCGGCGAGCTGAACGCTCCGCTCGAGATGCACGGTCATCTGCTTTCCATGCAGTGGTGTCAGGTCGAGACCCGGCGCCGATTCCCGAATCCAGAGATTCTTCAGCTCTGCCAGGCCGGCGAGCGGAGTGAAGTCAAACAAGTGTTCGCTGTTGGTGATACCCAGCCATTTAAGTCGTGGCAGCCCGGCCAAGGGACTCAAGTCGGTGACAAATGTCCCGTCGATCACAAGGTCAGTCAGAGTGTCGATCGAGGCCAGCGCGGTCAGATCCGTCAGCCATGGGCAGATATCGAGTAACAGGTACGTAATCTTGTTCAGTTGATGGAGTTGATCAGCCAGCTCGCGGATCCCTCCGGAAGGTTCCTCGTAGGCGTACAGCGCCAGCTGTGTCAGGTTCTGCAGATGAGCAAGCATCGCCGGGTCCCATGCCGCGGCCGGACGAATATTCAGATATTCCAATGCGATGAGTTCAGCCAAGAATCCAGCTCTGACCTCCACTCCGTGCAGAACGAGCTTCTTCAACTGCGTCATCTGGGCGATCGCGCCGAGGTCTTGGTCGGGGGCAAGGCTCCACAGGGCTAGGTCGGTGAGGTCGGGCAGGGCTTGCAGCGTGGCGAGGTTCAACCGTTGCCGGTCGACGTCCAACTGAAGGGCGCGCAGGCCGAGATGCCTGGCCAGAGACTCAAGGCCGCCATCGAACCCATGTGCGGTGAGATGCGCCTCTGTCAGGTGCGGCACGTCCGAAAGTTCCGCCAGGTTCAGTTTCTGATCGCTGCCGATGACCGTAGTGGCGAGTTGGCGCAGCAGGGGTAACGCGGGGAGAAGGGCTGCATCGCGGATCGTCACCTTGCCTCCGTCAAGAGGGGCGTCGGAGAGGACCCGGACCGCATAGTCGGTGGGGTCGAAGTACTCCCACGCCGTGATGAGCTGCCGCTGGACGCGAGGGCGGGGGTCGGTGCCGTAACGGGCGAGGGTGGCAAGCGCATCAGGCCCGTTGACCAGAGCGACGGCCCGGACGGTCGCTGCAGCTTGGGCCTCAGTCAAGGTGCTGAGATCGGCCGGCAACTCGGCGAGCAGCGGTTCTCCGACAGCCGCCAGGGACCGTGCTTCGGCAACAGACCGAGGCAGCAGCTCACGCAGGTGGGAACGGATCCGGGTAAGGATTTCCGGCTCGACCGCGGGCGCGGTTTCCAGGCAAGCCGCGGCGAGCAGCCGCAACCTTCGGGCCTGCTTCGGTCGCTCGCCGGCGAGCGTGAGCAGGCCGGCGAGGAGGTGTATGCGGACAGGCGCGTTGGCGTGGCCGGCGGCAAGAATGATGGTTTCGCGCCAGGTGTCGAGATGGGCGTGCTCGAGGAGGGCGCCGGTGTGTCCCTGGTCGGCGGCCTCACGGGCAGCCAGGTATTCCTGAAAGGTGCGGTGGACGAAGTCGATGCGGTCGGGCACCGGCTCACGCAGGACCCCACTGCGTTGGATCATGTGCTCGAGTACGGCCGCGACGGGGGCGGTGATGTGCCGGATCCCGGCCAACCGATGGTCAAAGCGCTGTGTCGCTTCAGCGCGGGTGAGTTCGGTGCGGCTGTTCTGGGTCATCCACCAGGCGACCTCCTGCAAGAGCTGCGCCTGGTCGCGGCTGGTCAATTCCGGTAGGGCGGTGGGGACACCACGTTGGGAGTCGCGGCGGTGCAGCAGCATGTCGATGGCGGCCTGGTAGATGTCCATCCGGTTGCGGGGCAGGTTGCTGTCACGGTCCAGGTTCAGCGCGCACAGCATCGCGCAGAGCAGCGGGCTGCCGGCGAGGTTCTGCAGGTGGGCGCTGCCGTCGAGTTGGGCGAGCAGCCGTTGTTCGTAGCCGGGCAGCAGATGAGGTTCGCAGGGCAGGTCGGCGGCGCGCCGGACGGCTTCGTGCCAGTGCCGGATCAGCGCCTTGACGTCGGCCGGTCCCATCCGCTCGAGAAAAACCGAGGTGAACCCTTCGGTGTCCAGCCAACGGGCGGACGCCGCAGCCGGCCGGGAGGTGACCACGACCCGCAGGTCGGGGTAGGCGGACAGGAGGCCGTGCAGCCAGTCGCGGACCGTCCGCCGTTGACCTTCGGGTACCTCGTCGACGCCGTCGACCAACAGAATCGCCCCGGTGCCGAGTTGGCGGTGCACCCAGCCGGGAGGCATCAGCCCGGCGATCGTGGCGGCGATCAGGTCGAGGAAACGTTCCGGGGGAGGCAACAGCTGGGCGACATGGTCACGCAGCCGGATCAGGAACGGGGTGCGCCCGTTCCAATCGTCGAGTTCTCCGGTGAACCCATGCCTTGCCGCGGTAACTGCGATCCACTGCATCAAAGTGGTCTTGCCGGAGCCGGCGTCACCACGGAGCAGGACCCGCGCCGCATCCCCAAGAGCCTGCTCGGCCCGGGCCGAAGCGCTGTCACCACCGCCGTCGGAGCGCAGCAGGCCGGGACCCCAGCGGAACCCACCGCGGCGCAGGCTACGGGTGGTGCCGCCGGTGACGGCCAGGCTGATGTACGCGATGCTCAGCGGGGTACGCAACCGGTAGCGGTGCACGTCGACGCCGAACAGTTCCAGATGATCCAGCACGGTGAGCAGATGGGCCAGGTACCTGGTCCGGAACTGGGCGTCATGACTGGTCCCGGTCGGGGCGTCCAAGCTGGTCACCGGTAGCCGGGCCAGGACCTGCGTCAGGCTGTCGGCCACCGCGGACAGCCGTTCCAAGGTCTGCACGGTGGCGCGCCCCTGGAACGGGGGGAGTTGCACGACCAACTGGGTCAGGCAGGTGCAGCACTCGTCGAGGACCCTGCCGTAGAGGTGAGCTGCCGCCTCGCTCAGGGCCGCCCGCGCGGCGACGTCGGGTAACTGTCGGCGCAGTCGGGTGGCCATCAGCGCGGGGTCGACATCGTCGGCGAACACTGCGGCGTCGGACAGGTCCGCGTCGCGCAGCGTGTCGGCCACCGCGTTCAGAGCCGCAGCGATCTCGTTGTCCGGCAGCGCCGGCTCCCGGCGGCGAACCAGCGGCTGCAGGCGTTCGTAGACGGTGTCGACGATGTCGTCCAACCGCCGGCCCGCCCGGCGTAGGCCGAGGTCATCGGTGATCCCAGAGCCGATCAGCTCGATGAGCGGCGTCTCGCGTTCCCGTTGTTCCCGCCGGCGTCCCAGCCACCGTTTCACCGCCGGTGTCACCACCGAGCCGGCCAGGCGCAGCAACGCCGTCTCGACTATCCCCACGCCGCGTCTCCTCCTGGTCTGCTGTGAGGTCTGCCTGGTGTGCGTGCCAACAGCTCACGGAACGCCGGCTCCAGGTGCCGAGACAGCGACCACTGATGAAACTACGTCGTGCAGAGATTCATGGCTGTCCACTGTCCAGCCGGTCCTACGGGGATTCGATAATGCACATTATGTAAAGTTAACCAGGTTGAGGGTCCCCTGGGGTGCTCGACTAGCCACCTCCGGGCATCAGGAGGCCAACAGGTCGAAGTGCATGCCCGCAAGGAAGAGGAAGAGTGCCGCCCAACGGAACACGTGACCCGGCCGGGCAATGCCGATCACCCAGGCGAAGAGGCGCAAGATCCGGGCGCAGCCGGAGCGCCAAGCCGCCAGCAAGGACCCGCTGAGACGCCAATCGTCCATCGGCGACACGCCGAGGGGGACGCTCACGAGCAAGACGACGAGCATGACGGGTACGGATATCCATCCACTGAGCGTCGTGGAGAGCAGGGCCGTGACCACGGCTGCGTTGACAGCTACCGCTGCCACCAACCCGATTAGTCCAACGGTGGTGCTGCGCGCCTGAAACTGGTGGGCAACCTCGGCCGACCATCCCCGCTCACCTGGACCGAGCTGCTCGCCAAGGAAGCTGTCGATGCGATCGCGGACGTGCCACTGGAGGTTCGCGCCGCGCCAACCTTCCTCGGCAGCCTCGGCATGCACCCTGCTCAGAAGGTCGGCCACGTCGACGTCGCCGACCAGGTTTGCCGTCTCCTCGGAAACGGTGAGGCTAGGCGTGGCTCGTAGCGACGAGGTGTCGAGAGTCTTGCCCCCTCGAGCCGCCAGGTATTTCTGGTCCACGACGCACCTGGCGAGCTCTTCACGAACGCCGAACACCTTGGCGCGGTGCCTTTCTATTGGCGCCCGGCGATTGAGATCGCGCCCTCTGCGGTCGAGTTGGGCCGCAGATCGCCCCAGCCGCTTCAGATCGATCAGGTCGAGTATCACGACGAGTCCAGCCACAAGCTGGATGCCCTTGCCCACACGACTCCAGCACAGCATCGGCCACCACCACAGGCGCATGTCCATGGTGGACTCGCCCGACCACCAGGCCGCCCATACCGCGCCGAGACTCGTGGTGATCAGCGACACGACGTAGGTCAGGACGAGGAGGAGAAATCCGGCCCACACCAGCTTCCGGCGAGAGGTAGCGGCCACCCGGTCATGGTAGCGAGATGCCGCACCACGACTGGCACCTCAAGGCACCGCCACGAGGTGGAACCGAGTCCGCTGCGCCGGCTGTGGTGCCGTCTCTAGTCGCGGGTCAGGCCCGGCGGGCAGGCGTCCTCATCGGGTCGGACGAGGCGCGCGTTGACCAGCGGACTGCGGCGCAGGCCCGCGAGCACGGGCGCGCTACCGCCGACGTCGGTCCAGGTGTCGTCCCAGAGGGCGGAGACGAGCCAGGACCGATCCGTCGGGAAGAAGAGGTCGGGCAGCGCTCCGGCGCCGCGCAGGTGACCGGTCCGCCAGGTGAGCGCCTGCTCGGGTCCGGCTTCGACAAGCACGTAGGACCAGCCTCCATAGAGGGAGACCTTCGCCGCGTACGGGAAGACGACGTCGTGGGCGCCGGTGTCGAGGTAGCCCAGCCACCAGGGCTGGTCCGGGGTGGCCGCGGCCAGTTCACGGACCACGGCGTGTTCGTGGGTCTGGAGGCTGACGCCGCCGGGCGGATGAAACGTGGCGTACGCGTCGAAGACCGGCGGGATCGCCGCGGTGACCGAGAGCCCTGGTGTGGTGTGGCCGGCGATCCAGCCGACGTCGCTGGCCGTGCCGATCCGCCAGGTCCGCCCGTCGCTGGTGCGTACGGAGTCCACGCTTGTCGCCGGGCCGCGATCGTCGTGACCGTCGGAGACGGCGCCTGGCACCGCTGCTGGATCCCCGTCGGCCCGCCACTGGTGCCGCTGCGGGCAGGCCCGCCCGGTGTGGTCGTCGCGCTCGGTGTAGGTGATCGGCAGGCGGGGCTGACCGCAGGTGGGGCAGTTCGCGCCTGGCGACGTCACGTCGGCCACGATACGTGCCTCTCGATCACCGCGACCCGCTTCCACAGCGGTCCGGCCGGGACGTCCACCAGATGGTGTCCGTACTCTTCGTACACCTGTCTGTGCACGCGCGCGAAGGTCAGCGATTCGGCGTAGCTGATCTGGCGTGCGGGTGTGTGTCGGATGAAGCCCAGCGGGCTGATCATGAACACCAGCCGCTGGTAGGTCCGCAGCCGCGTGATCCGGTCGAGTTCGGTTCGCAGCGCGGGGCCTGCCGGTCTGCGCTGGTAGCGGGCCAGCGCCAGGGTGCACAGTGGTGACCGGTCGTGCAGTTGCACCGGCCCATGCCTGTCGACGTCGGCCTGGCGGCGGTGCTGGAGGGCGGCGACCGCGTCGAGGAATCCGGGCTCGTTCCACGGCTCGGCGTGGCCCTGCGCCTGGCGCTCGGCGATGACGTCGGTGGCCGCCTCCCGCACGGTGACGTGCCCCCGGTGGCGCAGTGCTTCCAGCAGGGTCGTCTTGCCGGCGCCGGGTGCTCCGGTCAGGACGTAGCGCCTGGGTTCGGGCATCGCTCCCCCTCCTCCCCTCTTCCCGGTAACACGAAAATGCTGCATAATATCCCTTATGCATGACAAAAAGGACGAATCGCTCGGGGTGCTGATCGAGGAGTTCCTGACCGCCCGAGCCACCCGCAAGCCCTCCCCCCACACCCTGGCGGCGTACCGGCGGGACCTGCACACGGTGGGCGAGCTGATCGCTGAGGACGCCGCCACTCCCCTCCCCCTGGACGACCTGTCGATCACCGACCTCTCCCCCCGGGTGATGCGGGCGGCCTTCGCGCGGTTCGCCGCTCCCCGGGCGGCCGCGTCGGTGCACCGCGCCTGGTCCACCTGGAACAGTTTCTTCACGTTCCTGGTGGCCGAGGGGCTGCTGGCGGGCAACCCGATGCCGGCGGTCGGACGACCTCGGGCGCTACTCCCCCAGCCCAAGCCGCTGCGGGGCACGGACACCCCCGAGGTGCTGCTCGCGTCGGTCGCCCGCGACGACGGTCGGCAGCGCGACCCGTGGCCGGAGCGCGACGTGGCGGTGCTGGCGGTGGCGTTGTGCGCCGGGCTGCGCCTGTCGGAGTTGCTGGCGCTGCGGGTCGGGTCGCTGGCGGGTCGGCCGGGCGAGCGGCGTATCGAGGTGGCGGGCAAGGGCGGGCGACCGCGGGTGGTGCCGATCGAGGCCGATCTGGACCGGGTGGTGGCCGACTATCTGGACAGTCGGAGGCGGCGTTTCGGGGGGCGGTCGGTGCGCCCCGACTCGGCGTTGCTGGTGGATCGTCACGGTGAGCCGCTGCGTCGTGGTGGGCTGCAGTATCTGGTGGAGTCGTGTTATCGGCGGGCGGGTATCGGGGACCGGGTGCCGCGGGGGGCGCGGTTGCACGCGTTGCGGCACACGTTCGCGACCCGGCTGGCCGAGGACGGGGCGAGCGCCGCGGAGATCATGCGGTTGTTGGGGCACGCGTCGTTGGCGTCGTCGCAGACGTACATCGAGGTGACGGCCGGGCAGCAGCGCGACGCGGTGCGGGCCAACCGCACCAACCGGGTGTTGGCGTCGTTGGTGGCGGTGGACCGGGGTTGAGCGCGCCGGTCAGCGGGCGTGTCGTAGCGCCCAGTCGAGGGCGTGGTCGGCGATCTGCTCCCAGCCGTGCTGGGCGGGCAGCAGGTGGGCGTATCCCTCGAAGAGTTCGACCTCGGTGATGGTGTCGCCCTGGTAGTGCGCGGCGTTGGCGTGTTGCACGCTGGGCGGCATGATGTGGTCTTCGGAGCCGGAGATGAACAGCAGCGGGGCGCGCCGCTGGTTGTGGTAGTCGACGGCGATGTCCTGCGGGCCGGGCAGCAGGTTGGCCAGGACGCCGTCCCAGAGGATGCCGCCGGCGGCGGGGATGGCGTAGCGCTCGTAGAGGGCGCGGGCGGTGCGCTCGTCGAAGGTGTTGGTGAACGCGTAGTTCCACTGGTCGAAGGTGAAGCCGACGGCCCGGTGCCGGTTGGCGGGGTTGCGGAGCACCGGGAAGGTGGAGCGCAGCTGCGAGAAGGGGGTCACCGTGACGCCTTCGGTGGGTGCGGAGTTGAGCACGACCGCCGAGGCGCCGTAGCCGCGGTCGAGGAGCACCTGGGTGAACGCTCCGCCGGCGGAGTGGCCGATGATGATCGGTGGCGTGGGCAGTGCGTCGAGCACCGCGCACAGGTGGGTGATGATCTGCGGCGCGGTGAGTGTCTCCAGGGGGCTCGGGTCGGCGTTGATCGCCTCGACCTCGGCTTCCAACCCGGGGTAGGTGGGGGTGAGGACCCGTAGGCCCTTGTCCTGGTAGTGGGTGACCCAGTGTTCCCAGCTGCGGGGGGTGACCCAGAAACCGTGGATGAGCACGATGGTGTCGGGTGTGTCGCTCATGGTCAGCTCCGTGGCGGCGGTGGTTTCCAACCTACGCACTGTCGGGCGGGTGGCCGGCGGGTTCAGCCGAGGTCGATGAGCAGGGGTCGGTGGTCGGAGATGGTGGACGCCGGTGTGGTGACGGCGCGTACCGGTGGGAGTTGGTCGAGGGCGTGCCGGTCGGCGAGGACGTGGTCGAGTTGGACGCGGGGCTGCCCGGCGGGGTAGGTGGGGCGGCGGCCCAGGGGGTGCCAGCCGGAGATGAGCCGGGCCGCGCCGGCGGGCAGGTTGAGGTCGCCGAGCAGGACGCGGGGGCCGGGTAGTGCGCGCAGGGCGCGCACGGTCTGGCGCAGTTGGCGGGCGTTCCAGCCGGGCACGAAGGACAGGTGGGTCGCGGCGACGGTGAGGGGGCCGTGGGGGGTGTCCAGGACGGCGGCGAGCACGACGCGGGGTTCGTCGTGGAGGAGGATGAGGCCGCCGCCGGGGCCGGGCACGTAGATCGGGGAGCGTACGGGGGCTGGTGTGAGGCGGGTGATGTGCCAGCTGCGGACGGGGTGGCGGCTGATCAGGCCGATGCCGTAGCAGGGTTCGCCGTGTCCGTCGTCCTCGTGGCGCAGGGGGCGGAAGTGTTCGCCGGGGGTGCCGACGACGGCGGCGGCGAAGCGGTGGTGGGGTGCGTCGAGGGCGTGGGCGGCGATGGTGGTGAGGTCGAGTTTGCCGCTGCGGTGTTGGTCGCGGTCGACCTCCTGCAGGGCGAGCACGTCGGCGTCGAGGGCGCCGATGGCGGCGGTGAGGCGGTCGGAGTTGACGAGCCCGTCGGTCAGGGATCGTCCGTGCAGCAGGTTGAAGGTGGCCAGGCGCACTTCTGCACCATACGTGGCCGTGGCATGGTGGCCGGGTGCTGAAGCTGTTGGTGTGTTCTGTGCTGGTGTTCGTGGCGGTTGGCGCGTTGGGGGTGTGGTTGCGGCGTTCCCGGGGTCGCTGACCAGGTGAGGCTTGCCACTCGGGTGGCGTTCGGGGCGGGGGTGGTGGGGAGAATTGCCGCCCGTGGACGCCGTGTCTTTGAGTACTTTGCTGGCCGCCGCCGCGATGGCCGGGTGGGTCGACGCCGTGGTCGGTGGTGGTGGGTTGTTGCTGCTGCCGGCGTTGCTGGTCGCCGCGCCGGGGTTGCCGCTGGCCACCGCGTTGGGGACGAACAAGTTGGCGGCGATCTTCGGTACGGCCACGGCGGCGGCGACGTACGCGCGGCGGACCGCGGTGGACTGGCGGGTGGTGGCGCCGGCGGCGGGGCTGGCGGTGGTGAGTGCGGGCGTGGGCGCGGCGTTGGCCGGGGCGGTGCCGGCGTCGGCGTACCGGCCGGTGGTGTTGGTTGTCCTGGTGGCGGTGGCGGTGTTCGTGCTGGTGCGTCCCCGGTTGGGGGTGGTGGCGTTGCCGCAGCGGCGGACTCCGGTGCGGGTGGTGGCGGTGATCGCGGTGGCCGGGGTGGGTATCGCGCTGTACGACGGGTTGATCGGTCCGGGTACGGGGACGTTCCTGGTGTTGGCGTTCACCGCGCTGGTCGGCGCGGATTTCGTGCACGGTTCGGCGATGGCGAAGGTCGTCAACGCGGGGACGAATCTGGGTGCGTTGGTGGTGTTCGGGGTGACCGGGCACGTGTGGTGGTTGCTGGGGGCGGCGATGGCGGTGTGCAACATCGCCGGGGCGGTGCTGGGGGCGCGGATGGCGTTGCGTCGTGGTTCGGGGTTCGTGCGGGTGGTGTTGTTGGTGGTGGTGGTGGCGTTGGTCGCGAAGTTGGGTCACGACCAGTGGGTGGCGCGCTGATGGTGGTGCGGGCCGAGCACGACCGTGCGGTGTTGGCGCGGTTGTTGGGGCGTGACCCGGTGTTGCACGCCTACCAGTTGGGTGATCTGGACGATTTCTTCTGGCCGTACACGTCGTGGTTCCGTCGGGGTGAGCAGGTCGCGTTGCTGTATCACGGCGTCGATGTGCCGACGTTGTTGGCGTTCGCCGCGCCGGGGGACGTGGAGGCGCTTGCGGTGTTGCTGGCGGAGTTGGCGCCGGTGCTGCCGGCCCGGCTGTACGCGCACCTGTCCCCCGGGCTGGTCGGTGCGCTGGCCGGGTCGTTTCGGTGGGAGTCCGGTGGCCGGCATCACCGGATGGCGTTGACCGACGAGGCGCGGTTGGACGCGGTGGTGGCGGCGGGGGTGGTGCTCGGCGAGGCTGACCTGCCGCAGGTGCGGGAGTTGTACGCGCTGGCGTATCCCGGCAACTGGTTTGACGAGCGGATGCTGCGGACCGGGCAGTACCTGGGGATCTACGACGGCGGGGCGCTGGTGGCGGTGGCCGGGGTGCACGTGTTCTCGCCGACGTATCGGGTGGCGGCGTTGGGTAACGTGACGACGCATCCGCGGTGGCGGGGGCGGGGGTTGGGCGCGTCGGTGGTGGCGGCGTTGTGTGCGCGTCTGCGGGAGACCGTCGCGCATGTGACGCTCAACGTGAAGGCCGACAATGTGGCGGCGGTGCGTCTGTATGAGCGGGTGGGTTTCGCCCGGGTCGCGGACTACGACGAGTGGATGTTGACGGCTCGGGCGGCTGGGCGGTGAGCGTTTCAGCCGCGGCGGCTGGGTGAGTCGAAGCGGCCGGCGCGGATCTCGCGCAGGGCGCGGCGGCGGGTGTCGCCGCGCAGGGTGTCGACGTAGAGGGTGCCGCGCAGGTGGTCGGTTTCGTGTTGCAGGGCGCGGGCGAGGAATCCGCTGCCGGCGATGGTCAGTGGTTCGCCGTGTTGGTCGACGCCGTGGGCGGTGGCGTGCAGGGCCCGGACGGTCGGGAAGTAGAGACCGGGGATGGACAGGCAGCCTTCGTCGTCGTCCTGGAGGTCGTCGGAGAGTTCCAGGGTGGGGTTGATGAGGTGGCCGCGGTGCCCGTCGGCGTCGTAGACGAACACCTGGGCGCTGACGCCGATCTGTGGTGCGGCGACGCCGGCGCGGCCGGGGGCGCCGAGGAGGGTGTCCATCAGGTCGGTGACGAGGGCCCGCAGCTCGGCGTCGAAGGTGGTGACCGGTTCGCATCCGGTGCGCAGGACGGGGTCGCCGATGATCCGGATGGGCCGCATGGTCATGGGGGGCAGTTTATCGCCGGTGCGGGTGGGTTCGGTGTCCGGCCAGGGTGGCGCGGATCGGGGCGGTTTTCGCGGCGGCTTCGGCGACCTCGGCGTCCGGGTCGCTGTCCCAGGTGATGCCGCCGCCGGCCCAGGTGTGCAGCAGTTCGGTGTCGGCGGCGGCGGTGCGGATGGTCAGGCCGAGGTCGATGCGGCCGGGGGCGACCCAGCCCAGTGCGCCCATGCTGGCGCCGCGGCCGACGGGTTCGAGGGTGTTGATCTGGGTGAGGGCGGCGTGTTTGGGTGCGCCGGTGACGGAGCCGCCGGGGCAGGTGGCGCGCAGCAGGTCGGCGAGGCCGAGGCCGTCGGCGGCGGTGGCGCGCACTGTCGATTCGGCCTGCCACAGGTCGCACCAGCGGCGTACGGCGAACAGGTCGTCGACGGTGACGGTGCCGGTGCGGGCGATGCGGGCGAGGTCGTTGCGTTCCAGGTCGACGATCATGATGTGTTCGGCGCGTTCCTTGGCGCTGGCGAGCAGTTCGGCGCGGCCGGCGGGGGTGGCTGGGCGGGTGCCTTTGATGGGTCGGGTGATCAGGTGTCCGTCGGTGACCTCGATGAGGGTTTCCGGGGAGGCGCAGCCGATGGCCCAGCCGTCGCCGGTGAGGACGCCGCCGTAGCGGGCGCCGGGGAGTGCGCCGAGGCGTTTCAGGGCGGGTAGGGGGTCGCCGGTGTAGGGGGCGGCGGCGTGTCCGACGAGGTTGGTCTGGTAGACGTCGCCGCGGCCGATGGCGGCGCGGACGCACGTGACGGCGTCGGCGTGTTGGTGGGGGGTCCAGCTGTCGGTCCATGGGCCGAGCCACCAGGGGGTGGGTGCGGTTGGTGGGGTGGTTCGGGTGGGGCCGTGGTCGTAGACGACGACGGTGAGGTCGGGCAGGGTGGGCGCGGGCTCGGGGGCGCTGGTGGGTGCGCCGGCCAGGCGCGCGCCGGCGGCGGCGGACAGGTAGAGCGCGGCGCCGCAGGGGCCGGTGTGGTGGTGGGTGGGGGTGGGTCGGGTCAGGTCGTGCAGGGGCAGGCCGTGTGCGGCGAGGAATTCCTCGGCGAGGGCGGCCGGGTCGCCGCCGTCGCGGCGGTGCCATTGCAGGCGGGCGCGTTCGGTGAGCGTGTGGCGGCAGGCGGTGGGTGCCGCGGGGACATCGACCAACCCGGCCGGGCCGCAGGACGCGGCGTACACCTGTGGGAGCGTTTCCACGCCGTATGGTCCGACCTTCCTCATCCGTTCAGTGGATTTCGTGTGCGCCGGGCCGGCACCTGCTCGATGCTGGACACTTTCGCTTGGTACTGTGCGTCACTGGTCATGTGAACCATGACACAGTGCCCCCACAGTCCGGAGACCCTGATGTGCCAGCACCAACCGACCTGCCCCTCCGCTGAAGCCACCGACCGGGAAGCCGCACGGGTCCTCGCCTGCTTCCGTGAGCAGGGCTGGAGCCTGCTCTGCAACGGTGTGATCGTCTTTGAGGACACCGGCGAGTTGCTTCCCGACGGCAGCAGCATCGCGCCGCACCGCGGTCCCGCCCGCCACGCCCTCGCGGCCTGATCGACCACCCAGCGTTACCGTTTAGCCGCCGTCGGGCCAGGCTAGTCCCCCGGTACGGGACGTCTCCGCCCAGGTCGCAGCGGCTGCCGGGGCAGGCCGTAACCGCCCGCCCCGGCGCGCCGCCGTCAGTCTCGACCGGCTGCGGCGTTGTCAGTCCTCGAACGCCTCCGGCGACGGGCACGAGCAGACCAGGTTCCGGTCGCCGTACGCGCCGTCGATGCGCCGCACCGGCGGCCAGTACTTCCCGGCCCGGTCCACCCCGGCCGGGTACGCGCCCACCGACCGCGGGTACGCGTGCGCCCAGTCGTCGCCGCTGACCATCGCCGCGGTGTGCGGCGCGTTGGCCAGGGGGTTGTCCCCCGCCGGCCACTGCCCCGACGCGACCTGCTCGATCTCCGCCCGGATCGCGATCATCGCGTCGCAGAACCGGTCCAGCTCGGCCAGGTCCTCGCTCTCGGTCGGCTCCACCATCAGCGTCCCCGCCACCGGGAACGACATGGTGGGCGCGTGGAAGCCGTAGTCGATCAGCCGCTTCGCGACGTCGTCCACCGTCACGCCGGTCGCCTTCGTCAACGGTCGCAGGTCGAGGATGCACTCGTGGGCGACCAGGCCCTTGTTGCCGGCGTACAGCACCGGGAAGTGCCCCCGCAGACGGGCCGCGACGTAGTTCGCCGCGAGGACCGCGACACCGGTGGCCCGGGTCAGGCCCTCGGCGCCCATCATCCGCAGGTACGCCCACGGGATCGGCAGGATGCCCGCCGACCCGTACTTCGCCGCCGAGATCGCCGGCGTGGAGTCCGCGTGCGCGCCCAGCGGGTCGCCGGGCAGGAACGGCGCCAGGTGCGCGCGCACCGCCACCGGACCGACACCGGGGCCGCCGCCGCCGTGCGGGATGCAGAACGTCTTGTGCAGGTTCAGGTGCGACACGTCCGCGCCGAACTTACCGGGCTTCGCGAACCCGACCAGGGCGTTGAGGTTCGCCCCGTCGACGTACACCTGACCGCCGGCGTCGTGGACCTTCGCGCACAGCGACGCGATGCCCGTCTCGTACACCCCGTGCGTCGACGGGTACGTCACCATGATCCCGGCGAGCGCGTCGCGGTGCTTGTCGATCTTCGCGTCCAGGTCGACGAGGTCGACGTTGCCGTCGTCGTCGCAGGCCACCACGACGACCCGCATGCCGGCCATCACCGCCGACGCCGCGTTCGTGCCGTGCGCCGACGACGGGATCAGACACACGTCGCGGTGCGACTCACCGCGCGAGGCGTGGTAGGAGCGGATCGCCAGCAAACCGGCCAGCTCACCCTGCGACCCGGCGTTGGGTTGCACGCTCACCGCGTCGTAGCCGGTCACCTCGGCCAGCCACGACTCCAGCTGACCGATCATCTCCCGGTACCCGACGGTCTGCGCGTCCGGCGCGAACGGGTGGATGTTCGCGAACTCGGCCCAGCTGACCGGCTCCATCTCGGTGGTCGCGTTCAGCTTCATCGTGCACGACCCGAGCGGGATCATGCCCCGGTCCAGGGCGTAGTCGAAGTCCGACAGCCGCCGCAGGTAGCGCAGCATCGCCGTCTCCGAGTGGTGGCTGCGGAACACCGGGTGGGTCAGGAAGTCACTCGCGCGGGCCAGATCCACCGGCAGGGCCGCGTCGGCGTCGCCGTCGAACGCGGGCACCCCGAACGCCTCCCACACCTGCGCCAGGTGCGCGTCGGTGGTCGTCTCGTCGCACGACACCCCCACCCGGTCGGCGTCGACCAGCCGCAGGTTCACACCCCGCTGCGCGGCCGCCGCGACGACCCGCGCCGCGCCGCCCGGCACGGTCGCGGTGACGGTGTCGAAGAACGCGACGTCCGCGACGTCCACGCCACCGGCGCGCAACCCGGCCACGAGCCGCGCCGCCATGGCATGGGTACGCGTCGCGATGTCCCGCAGCCCGTCCGGACCGTGGTAGACGGCGTACATGCCGGCCATCACCGCGAGCAGCACCTGCGCGGTGCAGATGTTGCTCGTCGCCTTCTCCCGCCGGATGTGCTGCTCGCGGGTCTGCAACGCCAACCGGTACGCAGGGTTGCCGTCCGCGTCGCGGGACACCCCGACCAGGCGCCCGGGCAGCATCCGCTCCAGGCCCGCGCGCACCGCCAGGTAACCGGCGTGCGGCCCCCCGAAGCCCATCGGTACGCCGAAGCGCTGGGTGGTGCCGGCGGCGATGTCCGCGCCGATCTCCCCCGGTGCCCGCAGCAGCGTCAACGCCAACAGGTCCGCCGCGACCGTGACGAGCGCGCCGACACCGTGCGCGGCCTCGACCAGCGCCGCGTGGTCGCGCACCGCACCGGACGCCCCCGGGTACTGCAGGTGCAGGCCGAAGAACTCCGCCGGCACCT
This sequence comes from Micromonospora sp. NPDC085948, assembly GCF_040686315.1. Taxonomy (NCBI): domain Bacteria; kingdom Bacillati; phylum Actinomycetota; class Actinomycetes; order Micromonosporales; family Micromonosporaceae; genus Micromonospora; species Micromonospora sp. NPDC085948. The sequence goes on from NZ_JBFBJW010000015.1 coordinate 151,473, forward strand.
CGTCGCGCTCGACGTCGAGGACCCGCACGTCGATGCCGAGTGGCTCGGCCCGGCTGGTGATCACCGCGATGGTCTGCGGCAACGCGTCGGCGTCCACGACGTACACCGGGCTCTTGCTCTTGGACGCCCGCCGGGCGAGGGTCATCGCCTCCGCGGCGGCGGTGCCCTCGTCGAGCATGGAGGCGTTCGCGGTGGTCAGGCCGGTCAGGTCGGTGACCATGGTCTGGAAGTTCAGCAGCGCCTCCAGGCGGCCCTGGCTGATCTCCGGCTGGTACGGCGTGTACGCCGTGTACCAGGCCGGGTCCTCCAGCACGTTACGGCGGATCACCGCCGGGGTGTGCGTGCCGTGGTACCCCAACCCGATCATGGACACGGCGACGGTGTTACGGGCCGCGAGGGCCCGCAGCTCGGCGATCGCCTCGGCCTCGGTGGCCGGGTCGGGCAGGTCCAGGGTGCCGTGCCAGCGGATCACCTCGGGGATCGCGGCGTCCATCAGCTCGTCGATCGAGCCGTGGCCGACGACCTCCAACATCCGACGCTCATCGTCGGGGCTGGGACCGATGTGACGGGTGGCGAACTGCTCTACGGTCATAGGGGCACTCCCGGGGCGAGGTCGACGTGTCGGCCTCCCCCTCTGTCGCACCCGGGGGGCGCTCCACAGTGCCTGCCCACGAGGTCCTTTTGCCTGAGAGGTTCCGGGGAGGATTTGCCCCTTCGGCGCCGCCCTGCGTGCTGTCGGGCGGTCTCTCCCACGTGGGTGTTACCGGCACGGACAACGCTACCAGCGCCGGTGTTTCCGGCAGATGTCCTCCCCCGGCGGTGCTCAGACCCCGACCGTCGCCGCGTCGCCGGCGACCCGGGCGGCCAACTCCGGCAGCAACGCGCCCAACGGGGCGTCGACACACACGCTGGCGTGCCCGTCGCCCCGGGTCGGACCCTGGTTCACGATCGCCACCGGGATGCCCCGTTTCGCCGCCCGAATCACGAAACGTCGCCCGGACATCACCGTCAACGACGACCCCAGCACCAGCACCGACCGGGCCCGCTCCACGGCCGCGAAGCAGCGCGCCACCCGCTGCGGCGGCACCGTCTCCCCGAAGAACACCACGTCCGGTTTCAGCATCCCGGTGCCGCAGATCGCACAGTCCACCGTCCGGAACGCCGCCACCTGCTCGTCGGGGAGATCAACGTCACCGTCCGGGTTCACCGCGGCGACCCGCGCCACGAAGTCCGGGTTGGCCTCGCGCAACCGCCGGTCCAACTCCTCCCGGGAGGTCAGGTTGCCGCAGTCCAGGCAGATCACCTCGTCGAGGCGCCCATGCAACTCGATCACCGACGTGCTGCCGGCCGCACCGTGCAGACCGTCGACGTTCTGGGTGATCACCGTGTCGACCAGCCCGGCCCGTTGCAACCCGGCGACCGCCCGGTGCCCGGCGTTCGGCGCCGCACCCGCGATCAACCGCCACCCCAGGTGGCTACGCGCCCAGTAGCGCCGCCGGGCCAGCGGATCCCGGGTGAACGCCTGGAACGTCATCGGGGTGTGCCGCCGCGCCACCCCGCTGGGCCCCCGGTAATCCGGGATGCCCGACTCGGTGGACAGGCCCGCGCCGCTGAGCACCACCACCCCACCACCGGCCACCAGCGCGCGCACCGCCTCGAAGCTCTCCGTCACCCCTCCATGCTGCCTCACCCCACCCGCCGACGCCGAACCCCGGCCACCCGCACCGCACCGGGCGGTCGGGGGTTCGGCCCTCGCGCGGGGCGCTGGCGGCTGGGCGCGGCGCCGACCGTCAGCGGCTGTCGCGTTCCTACCCGGCGACGACGTCGGCGACGACGCAGGCGACGTTGTCCGGCGCCCCCGCCGCCTCAGCCAGACCGATCAGAGCCCGCACCGCCGGCCCGGGACCGGTCGCCGCGCCCAGCGTCGCGCACAGGTCGGCACGATCGACGACGGCGGACAGACCGTCGGAGCACAACAGGTAACGATCACCGGGCAGCGCGGTACGCAACGCGAGATCCGCCTCGACCTGCTGGCCGCCACCGAGGGCACGCACCAGCACGGCCCGCTGCGGATGCGCGGCGGCCTGCTCCCGGTCCAGGCGGCCCTGCTCCACCTGAGCCCGCACCCAGGTGTGATCCTGGGTGAGCAGCGACAACTCACCGCCGCGCAGGAGATACGCCCGGGTGTCCCCCACGTGCACCACGGCCAGGTGGGAGCCACCGAACAGCACCGCGGTCAGCGTGGTGACCGGCTGGTACTCGTCGGTCGCCAACGCGCGCACCGTGCGCTCGGCGTCGGTGACCGCCCCAGCGAGCACCGTCAGCAGATCGCCCGCCGCGACGTCGGCCAGCCCCAACGGTCGCAGCGCGTCGATGGCGGCAGCGCTGGCGGCGGCGCCGCCCGGTCCTCGCATCCCGTCGGCGACGGCCAGCAACCGCCCGCCGGCGTACGCGGCGTCCTCGTTGCTGTCGCGCACGGCCCCGGCCACACAACCAGCGGCATGACGGACAGCAAGGGTGGGTGTCGCCTCAGACATGGTGGTGCCCCCCTCAGACAGGTGGTCCACGAGGACGGAGGCCAGCCGCGCCCGCGCCGCCGTGTCGGCGCTGACCTGCTGCCAGTACGCGGCGACCGCCTCAGCCGCCGCCGCCGGCGCCAAACCAGACACGGCGTGGATCTGCGCCAACGGCATCCCGATGCGGCGCAACTGCGCGATCAGGCGCGCCAACGGCACCTGCTCCGGGTCGTAGAGCCGGTACCCGGACTCGGGATCGACCGCGGCCGGCACCAACAGCCCCACCTGGTCGTACAGGCGCAGCGCCTTCGGCGTCAGCCTCGCCGCCCGCGCGAACGCCCCGATGGTCAACAACTCCACGACGGCATCCTCCTCGTACCGGTCACCGCGACCGGCACGCACCACCCTGGGGGTTACCCAAAGGTCAAGGTCAACCTCCGCCGGCCAGGACACCACCCCGTCGGCGCCCGGTGCCGCCACCACCACCGCCGGTAGGTTGGACCCATGCGCGTCGTCATCGCCGGAGGCCACGGCAGGATCGCCCTCCTCGTCCAGCGTCACCTCACCGGGCGCGGCGACACCGCCGTCGGCCTGATCCGCAACCCCCAGCAGGCCGCGACGCTACGCGCCGCCGGCGCCACCCCCGTCGTCTGCGACCTGGAACACGCCGACGTCACCGAGGTCGCCGCGCACCTGCACACCGCCGACGCGGTGATCTTCGCCGCGGGCGCCGGACCCGGCAGCGGCGCCGCCCGTAAGGACACCGTCGACCGGGCCGCCGCAGCGCTGCTCGCCGACGCCGCCACCCGCGCCGGTGTCCGCCGCTACCTGCTCGTCTCCTCCATGGGTGTCGACGACCCACTCGCCGCCGACACCGACGACGTGTGGGCGGCGTACCTGCGCGCCAAACGCGCCGCCGAGGACGACCTGCGGGGCCGCGACCTGGCCTGGACGGTGCTGCGGCCCGGCCGGCTCACCGACGACGACCCCACCGCACGGGTCACCCTCACCCCACACGCCGGGCGGGGCGCGATCAGCCGCGCCGACGTCGCCCACGTCCTCGTCGCCCTGCTCGACGCACCAGCCACCGCCGGCGCGACCCTCGAACTCGTCAGCGGACCCACCCCGATCGCCGACGCCATCCGCGCCGCCACCACCTGAACGCCCGCCGCGCCACCCCCGGAGGACAGCAATGGACCCGCAACCACTCGATCACCGCTTCACCGCGCCCATCGAGAAAGACGGCGCGTTCGCCACCTACGTGACCGTCCCCGACTCCGCGCAACTGCTCGGCACCCGCCGCGCCGTCAAGGTCACCGGCACCATCGACGGCCACCCGTTCAGCGCCACCCTCATGCCCTCCGGCACCGGCCCGCACTGGCTGCCCATCCGCGCCGCCCTCTGCAAGGCCATCGGCAAGAGCGACGCCGGCACCGAGGTGACCTTCCACCTCGCACAACGCCTCAGCTGAGCACCGGGTGGGGGCGCACCCCACCCGGTGCGCTCACCGCTGGTGGTGACGCGGCAACGCCGACTGACCCACCACACCGCCGACGAACGGCGCCCCCGGCGTCTCCGCCGCGATCCGATCCATCGTCCGCGCCAACTGCTCACTGCCATCATCGAGATGCCGCGCCGCCGCCTGCATGTGCGACACCATCATCTCCCCGAAGATCCGCAACGCCTCCCGGGTCGCCACCGTGTCGTCGAAGCTCGACCCCGCCGCGCTGCGATACTCCGCCACCGCCCGCTCCGCCTCCTGCTTCGCCTCCGCCTCCGCCGCGTGCAGGTAACTCTCGTACTGCACCCGGGCGTACTCGGCGACCCGCCGCGCGTAGTCGTGCGCCTGCGCGATGATCTGCTCCGCCTCCCGCTGCGCCGCGGACAGCAGATTCACCTCCCGCGCCGCCGGGGCCTTCCCCGCCGCCCCCGTGCTCGGGATCACCCCGTGCCGGTGCAGCTCCACCCGGTCGGTCAGCCGCTCGTTCTCCGCCCGCAACGTCGCGATCTGCGTCGCCAACACGTCCAACTCGTCGGCGATCTGCATCCGGAACCGGTCCACGTCGGCGTTGTCGTAACCACGCCGCGCGAACGACGCCGCCCCGAACTGCCACCGCCGCACCCGATCGGCGGTCATCCGCACCTGCACCGCGCCGGACACCTGCATCCCGTCGTACCGGCTGATCGGGGTCGCGCTCACCTGTGCCCACCTCCCGAAACGTCACCGACCGGCGACTGCTGCACCGCCGTACGCCACGCCGGGCCGTACCACTGCTCACCCAGGCCCTCGTGGTGCACCTGACCCGCGTGGAAACCCGCCTGCAGCAACGCCCGCACCGCGTACGACACCATCTCGTCCGACCCACACACGAACACGTGCCGGGAACGCCAGTCACCGTCGGCCAACGCCCGATCCACCGCGTGCGCGAACTCCCCGGGCCGGCTCACGTCGGCACCCACCACATAGGTCACCGTCAACCACGGATACGACGACGCCAACTTGTCGATCGCCTCACTGTCGTACAACTCACTGCGGGAACGGGCCCCCACGTACAGATCCACCCGCCGACGCGAACCCTCCGCCGCCACCTGCTCCACAAGCGCCTTCACCGGCGCCCAACCGGTCCCCGCGACCAGCAGCAACAGATCACTGGAGCCCGCCGACCACAACCCCAGCCGCTCCCCGACCGGCGCCGCCAGGTGGATCCGATCCCCCACCGCCGACCCGTAGACCAGCCGCGACGACACCGCGCCACCCGGCGCGGCCCGCACATGCAACTCCAGGGTGCCATCCGCCCGCGGCGCGTTCGCCGGCGAGTAGTACCGCCACGAACGCACCGACGGATGCGACACCCCGATCGACTGACCCGGAGTGAACGGCAGCAGATACTGCGGACGCACCGTCAACACGGCCACATCGAACGCCCGCCGCTCATGCGCCACGATCTCCGCCACCCACCACGGCGGGTTCACCGCCTCGGCGGCCTGAGCGGACTCCATCATCACCTGCGCCACCAACCCGTACGCGGCAGCCCAGTCCGCAGCCAACTCGTCGGTCCACTGCTCGGCGAGAAAATGCTGCAACGTCGCCAACAGCGCCTCACCGACGGCCGGGTAGTGCTCCGCGCGGACCGCGAACTTGCGGTGGTCCGCACCCAGGTCCTGCAGGAAACCCACCAACCGGTCCACCTGATCCACGTTGGACACGATGTGCCCCAACGCGGTCACCAGGCGGTCCCGCTGACCGGCCATGTTCGTGGGGAACATCTGCCGCGTCTCAGGATGAGCGAGGAACAACGTCGAATAGAAATAGAGCGGCACCTGGTCACCGTGCTCGGCGACCACCGACCAGCTCTGCTTGAGTTGGGCAGCGTCCACGCTCAGGCGCCCGACCGGTCTCCGGAGGCCACCACCTGGTCCTGCACCTGGCCCAGCACCGCCCGCACGTGGTCCAGGGTGTCCGCCGGCACATCCAACTCGGCCAGCGTCGCCAGGAGGTACTCGCCCACCTTCGCGTAGTGCTCCACCGGAATGTTCAACGGCTGGTGCGCCTCGGCCAACCCACGACCGGTGTACTCGTCCGGACCACCCAACACAGTGGTCAACATCAACGTCAGGTGCCGCCGCTGACCCACCATGTCCACGTCGACGAAATAGCTCGCCGTGGTCGGATCGGCCAACACCTTGTCGTAGAACAGCTCCACAGCCGCCCTGACCGAGCTGGCACCGCCAATACGGTCGTAGTGCGACTTGGGGGCAGCCTCTTCGGTAACCGTCACGGTCGTTCCTCCGGGGGGAAGGGTCGATAACCGTGACGGACCATAGCGTGTCAATCGTCTGGGGTCATTGCCCCCCTATCGCGTTCCCGACAATTGCCGGAAACGCAGCGTCACCACTACCGGCGAGTATCTCCACAGTCGGCAACGACAACACCACCCAGGGTGTCCACAGTGGAGCGAACTCACCCACCGCCGCCACCGACCGTCACCGACGGTCGCGAAAAAACCAACCGAAAAAACCGCGCTCAGCCAGCCCGCCGCCGCGCCCGCCGCGCCGCCAACTCGTCACCCACCGGATCCGAACCCGACGCCACCGCAGGCTCCACCGGAGCGCTCGTCGCCGGCTCCGCCGGCAGATGCGACAACGACCCCTGGATCTCCTTGAACGCCCCACCGATCGCGATCCCGAAGACACCCTGGCCACCCTGCAACAGGTCGACCACCTCCTCCGGAGACCGACACTCGTACACCGTCGTCCCATCGGAGATCAACGTGATCCCGGCCAGATCCTCCACACCACGCGACCGCAACGCCTCAATCGCCTTGCGGATGTTCTGCAGGGACACCCCCGCATCCAACAACCGCTTCACGACCTTCAACACCACCAGGTCCCGGAACGAATACAACCGCTGCGTACCCGAACCCGAGGCGTCCCGCACACTCGGCACCACCAGCGCCGTCCGCGCCCAGTAATCCAACTGCCGGTAACTGATGCCCACCGCGTGGCAGGCCGTCACACCCCGGTAGCCGACCGAACCGTCACCCTCAGCCGCCACACCTGGCGACGAGGCACCCGACTCGTCGAACTCCGTGCCTGGATCGGGATCCCGCGGCTCGTGCATCCGGACAACCTCCCCCGTCAGTGTGGCGACGCGTCGTTTCCGGGACGCGCACCCCTCGACACGGCAACCCTATCGCCACCCTCAGGGGTTACCACGGAGGAACCGACACGACACGCCGCGCCGCCACCGAGAAAGATCACCAACCGCACCGGGGACCACCCACCCGGGAGCGAGCACACGGCCCACCTCAGCCCGCGAAGTCCTCCGGACGCACCTGCTCCAGGAACTCCCGGAACTTCTCCACCTCGTCCTCCTGCTCATCAGGAATGACGATCCCCGCCTCGCTGAGGACCTGCTCAGCACAACGAATCGGCGCACCGACCCGCAACGCCAACGCGATCGAATCGCTCGGACGCGCCGACACCCGCACCCCATCACCGATCAACAGATCCGCGTAGAACACGTTCTCCTTGAGCTCGGTGATCTCCACCGCCTGCAAGGGCGCCTTCAACGCCGCCAACACATCCCGCAGAAGATCATGCGTCAACGGTCGGGCCGGCTTGACCCCCTGCTGCTCATAAGCGATAGCCGTGGCCTCGACCGCGCCGATCCAGATCGGCAGATAGCGGTCACCCTCGACCTCCCTGAGCAGGACGATCGGCTGGTTGCTAGGCAGCTCCACCCGAACTCCGACCACGCTCAGCTCGCGCACCGCCGCCTCCGTGTCGTTGTCACCTACGCCGCACCGCGCCCTTCCCTGCACGGTACACGGACCGCGACACGGTCGTCCCGTGCGCTACCGCACCACGCCCGCGCCGGAAAGGGGTTACCCCGGCAAGCCTACGGCACGCTTCCCGGAAGAGATCTTTCCGCTCAGCCACCACCCACCGGGACCCCTCACCGACCCAACGTCGACCGCAAACCCACCCGCACCAACGCCGCGTGCAACTGCTCCGACAACGCGACCAACTCACGCGCCGTCTCCGCCGCCCGAGCCCGCGCCGCCGGATCGCTCTGCCGCGCCAACGGCGCCACCAACTGAGCGAACAAACCAACCTCGCGATCCGCCGCCGTCCGGTAACCCCGCAGATGCCGCGGCTCCAACCCGTACGACGCCAACCCCGCCACCGCCGAAGCGATGATCAACGCATCCCCGTCATACCACCCCGGCGGATCCGACACCAGCACACCGAGCCGCTCCAACTCCCCAAGCGTCGACTCGTCGATCCCACTCCGGGTCACCAGCTCCGCCCGGCCGAGCCGCACCTGCGACGACTCGGCCGGCTCCACCGACTCACGACCCGGCACCGCACCATCAGGACCAACCGCCACCAACGCCGGCCGCGACCGCCCCGGCTGCTCACCAGACGAATCCCACTGGGCCAACTGCTCACGGATCACCCGCAACGGCAGGTACTTGTCCCGCTGCGCGGTCAACACGAACCGCAACCGCGCCACATCGTCCCAGCTGTACTTCCGGTAACCCGCCGCCGTCCGCTGCGGCTCGACCAAACCCTCAGCCTCAAGAAACCGCAGCTTCGAAATCGTCGTGTCCGGGAAATCCACCCGCAACTGCCCAAGCACCTCACCGATGCTCATCAACGGCTCAGACCGAGCCGCCCCGGGTGACATGGAGGCCGCAGGCTCGTTCACCCCCGGCCGGCCTCCTCCTCCGGGCGCGGACCGGCGATGAACACCACCCGGAACTTACCGATCTGAACCTCGTCACCATTGCTCAACGTGGCCGCCTCAACCCGCTCACGATTCACGTACGTGCCATTCAGGCTACCCACGTCCCGCACCGTGAACGTCCCACCATCACGGTGGAACTCCGCGTGCCGACGCGACACCGTCACGTCATCGAGGAAGATGTCACTGTCCGGATGCCGGCCACTGGTCGTCACATCGTGGTCCAACAGGAACCGGGCACCCGCATTCGGACCTCGACGAACCACCAGCAGCGCCATACCCGGCGGCAACGAGCCGGACATCCGGCTCGGCACCACATCGGTGTCCGGCCCTTCCAGCACTTCGTCAAGCGAACCGAGATTGAGCGTCGAAGTGACGTCGAGCGGGGGGAACTCGTCGTCTGGCCGCGTCATGGGACCACCTCACGGATCTGTTCGGTCGGCGTCGGGTAATGGCGGGTCTGGCCGCCGGGCACGTGAACACCCGGCGGCTGGCTCCCCGTGCCCGGGAAGGCAATTCCACAACGCTCAACTATTTGGGTTCTCGGTCGACTGGGCGAGCCTAGCCAGCGCCGAAATGCAGGGCAACCGGACGCGCGCACACAACCCACGCACCGGATCACGCACACTCAGCCTTCGGTGATCTTCTGATAAGCCGCCGCCGTCAGCAACCCATCCGTCGCCGTCGGATCGTTCGGCGTGATCTCCACCAACCAACCCGCACCGTACGGATCAGTGTTGATCAGCTCCGGTGTGTCACCCAACGCCTCGTTGGGCGCCACCACCGTACCGGCGACCGGCGCGTAGATCTCCGACACACTCTTGGTCGACTCGATCTCGCCCAACGAATCACCGGCCGCTACCACCGCGCCCGCCTCGGGCAACTGCACGTACACGATGTCACCCAGCGCGTCCTGCGCGAAGTGCGTGATACCGACCCGGATCGAACCCGTGCCGTCACCCGCCACCCACTCATGCTCGGCGGTGTATCGCAGATCCTCAGGAATCACCAGACGCGTCCTTCATCCATCGGTGCCCCGGACCACCCGGGCCCGGCGCGGCCGCGCCGGTCAGGAGACCGGACGGGCGTGTTCCAACTTGATCGGCGCGTGCAGCGCCGAAACCTCGGCAACCTCACGCTCCCCAAACGTCACGTTACCGCCGACACCCCGGACCGACGCCACCACCCCACCAGGAATGTTCAACGCCGTACGCATCGTCGCCGGATCACCGATCACCGTGATCGTGTACGGCCCCGTCAACCGACGCCCCTCCACCACCAACGACCCGTTGTCCCCATCGAGGAAGTACGTCGACGCGATGATCCGCACCGTCGCACGGTCACCACCGGCGATCTGCATCGCCTCCGCGCCCGCACCCCGCAACTCCTGCACCGCGTCCAACACCCGGGTCGCCGTGATCGGCTTGACACCCGCATCGAACTGCACCGTCAACCCCGGCCCCACCGCCGGCAACGTACCCGCCAGAATGCCCAACTCGTTCGCCCGCCGCGTCGCCTCGTCCAACGCCGCCTGACGACCCTGCTCACCCGATCGCAACTGCCGCTGACTGTCCTCCAGGGCACGAATATCCTGCTGAAGCCGACTCTCCCGCGCATCCAGATCCGACAGAATCCGCACCAGGTCCTCCTGGCGCGTCGCCCCCAACGTCGGATCCGTCGACGTCGTCTTCAACTGCACGACCAACGTGAACCCCAGCAACACCAACAACGCCACGATCATCACACCGGCCGTACTCCACCGGAACCGACCCGCCGCCACCGGAGGCGCCGCCACCGACTCCCCGGCCGGCTCACCCAACCCGTCCGACGTCGCCACCGGCTCCTCCGACCGCGACACCGCGCTCAGGTCCACCGTCGCGCCGTCGTCGACCCGCTCCACCGCGGGCTCCTCGTCCGGCCGCTCCTGCGGCCGCACCGGCTCCTGCGGGGCCAACGGGCTCAGCTCGTCCGGATCCGGTGCGTCCGGACGAGGATCCGGCTCACCCGCCGGCCCACCCGGCCGTGCCGGTCCACCCGGCTGCGGCCACCCGGTCCCCGTGTCGCTCTGCTCATCACTCATCGCTGTCAAACCTACGCCCGGAACAGGTGCCGACGGATCGCCGCCACGTTGCCGAAGATGCGGACACCCAACACGACGACCACGCCGGTGGACAACTGCCCGCCCACCCCGAGCTGGTCACCCAGATACACGATCAGACCAGCGACCAGCACGTTCGAAATGAACGACACCACGAACTGCTTGTCGTCGAAGATGCGGTCCAACCGGGCCCGCACCCCACCGAACACCGCGTCCAACGCGGCCACCACCGCGATCGGCAGGTACGGCTGCAACGCCGCCGGCACCGTGGGATCAAGCCACACACCCAGCACCACACCGGCAAGCAACGCCAGCACCGCGATCATCGGCCACCTCCGGAGGGGCTAACGGTCGTCGTCGGACCGGACGACCCAGGACTGCCGGACCGGACACCCGACGCGGAAGGGCTCGGACTGGCCGACGGCTTCGCGTAGCGTAGCTGCGGCTCCGGAGCCGCCGGCAGGGTGAGGTCATCGGCCTCCCGCACACCGAACGACAACCCGGTCTTCTGCGCGACCTCACGCATCACATCCGCGTTGCGGCTGTCCTCGAACCTGCGCCGCATCGAACCCGGCCCGACCGCCGACACCTCGTACGGCCCCATCACCGGCCGGAAATCCACAAGGATCGCATCACCCGCCGTACGGATCGTCGACGTCGAGGTCAACCGCTGCCCGTTGATGGCGACCGCCTCCGCACCGGCACTCCACAACGCGTTCGCCACACCCTGCAGATCGCTGTACAACACCCGCGACGGCCCCGCACCAGCCCCCGTCACCGCGTCCGCGTTACCCGGCCCGTCCGCCAACCGCACCACCACGCCGTCGCCGCGTACCCGACCCAGGCCGGTGCTCGCCTCCAGGTCCCGCAGCCGAGCCGCCGCCGACCCGCTCAACGCCGCGTCCCGCTGCCGACTGACCTCCTCGCGCAACTGGTCCGCGCGCGTGGACAACCGGTCGGTCGTGCCCTCGCGCTCCTTGATCTGCGCCACCAGACCGGAACGAGCCTGGGCCCGCCCCGGCTCGTCCGCCATCGTCTGCCGGTAGGCGACCGCGAACAGGAAACCGAGCAGCACCACCACGACCAGACTGACCGACCGTGCCGGCCACGCCCGCCACCCCCGCGCCGACCCGGTGGATTCCGAGCGCCGACGGGCAGCCGCCGCATCCGCGTAGCCCGGATCGAGCGGGTTGCGGAACAACTCGGTGAGGAAATCCGGCGCGTACACCCGGTCCGGGCGGGGTTTGCCCGGCTGCGGCGCGCTCATGCCGCCGCTCCCGGGCCACGCGCCGCGCGCACCAGCCGCGCCGCCTGCACCACGTACATCCCGCCGGCCACCCAGTAGAGCACCAACCCCCACCACGCCAACGCCCAACCGATCGCGGCCGTCGCCGTCGCCGCCGCGCTCCACTCGCTGGCCAACAGCAGCACCGGGAACGCCGCCAGCAGCAGGAACGTGGCGGTCTTACCCACGTAGTGCACCGGCGGCGGCCCGTACCCGTAGCGGCGCAGCACCGCCAGCGAGCCGAGCAGCAGCAACTCGCGGGCCAGCAACGCCGCGGTGAACTGCCACGGCACCACCTCCCGCACGGTGAAGGCGACAAGGGTGGCGAGGATGTAGAGCCGGTCGGCGAACGGGTCGAGCAACTCCCCGAGGCGACTCACCTGGTGCAGGCGGCGGGCGATCCAGCCGTCGACCCAGTCCGTGGTGCCACCGATGGCCAGGACGACGATCGCCGCCACGTCGGCGCGCTCGACCAGGAACAGGTAGAGGAAGAGGGGTACGCCCAGCAGCCGTACGAAGCTGATCAGGTTGGGCAGGGTGAGCACCTGGTTGCCGGGGGCCTCGTCACCGGTGTCCCGCGGTTGCTCTGCCCGAGCCGGACGCGACACCGATCCTCCTCCACGGCAAGGACCCTCGGCCGACGTCGGGCGCGGCGGAGGGTCGTACGCGCTGTCGGGCCGGCCCGCGCCGGCTCCCCCTGCGGCCCCGGGGTGGGGCCTGTTCCCTGATCCGGCCCGCGATCTCGAAGATCACGGGCCGGGTAAGTGCGCTGTCACTATATCGGGCCTGCCTCCGCTCGCCCGGCGCCGTCACCGTGCGTTTGGCGCGACTGTGTCGCACTGTGGCGTGGATCACCACGCGTAGAGCGTCCTAGGATACTAGTGGAAGCGAGGGTTCAGGCCGTCTGTGCCGCCGGGTCGGTCTGCTGCTCGGGCACCGACTGGGTCGCCGCCCGGCCGAACGCGACCAACGCCAGCCACAGATCGTGCTGCGTCCTGCCCGGCATCCGATCCAGCACCGACTGCACCGCACGGCGGCGCCGCTCGGCCAGGTCCCCCAGCAGCGCCAACGCCGCGGGCGTGGGCACCAACCGCACCTCACGCCGGTCGCGGGGATCGGCCACCCGCCGCAACAGCCCGGTCGCCTCCAGCCGGTCACAGAGGCGGCTCGCCGACGACGGCACCACGTCGAGCAGCTCCGCCAACCCGTTGACATTGGTTTCCGCTCGGCTGCTGATCAACGTCAACACCCGCAACTGCGTGGGCGGCACCTGATGCCCCGACGCCGACGAGTCGAGCACGGCGATCAGCGTCCCGGCAGCCGCGGCGATCGCCGCGGCGAGATCTTCAGGTCGCTCCACCCGATGTCCCCTGCCGTCGTCGCGCTGGTGCCCACCAGACGAGGCGGCGGCGACCCTCACCCGCTGCCCCGCTCACGCGGACCGTGCCAGTCCAGACACACCACGACGGCGTCGTCGCGCAGATCGGAGTCCGCGTGGTAGGCGTGCAGTTCGCGCATCACCGTACCAACCGCCTCGGCCGCCGGCTGCAACCGCGTGGCGCGCAGCGAGCGAGCCATCTCCCGATCGCCGTACGGCTCCTCACCCGGCGGCTCGGCGGCCCACACCCCGTCGCTGACCACGAAGAGCCGGTCCCCCGGCTCGAGGTACAACTCCTGCACCTCGTAGCGGGTCTCGGCGAACATCCCCAGCGGCAACTGCTGATCCAGCTTCATCGGCTCCACCGTGGCCCCCCGCATCCGCAGCAGGTGCGGGGAACCCGCGTCGACCGCACCGACCCGGCCGGTGCGGGTGTCGACGTCGAGCAGCAGGGTCGCCACGTACCGGCGGCCCCGGTGCTGATAGAAAACCGTGTCCGAGGCGAGCTCGGCCTGCTCCACCAGGCCGCCGCCGGAGCGCCGGGCGTTGCGCATCGCGTTGACCGTGACGGCGGTCAGCATCGACGCGGCCAGCCCACTGCCCTCACCGTTGAGCACCGTCACGGTGAGACGGTCGCCGTCCAGCGACCAGTCGAAGTGGTCCCCACCCACGGTGTACGCCGGCTCCAGTTGCCCGGCGAGCGCGAACGCGTGGTGCGCCACGCTGCGACCGGGCAGCAGGTCCCACTGCATCTCGGCGGCCATCGTGAGTCGCTCACGGCGACGGGCCCGCCGGTACCTGTCGGTCCCCCGGTCCGCCGCCCGCATCGCCACCGCGAGGGCGGCGGCGATGTCGGTCGCGTGGCCGGTGACTGTCGGATTCGGTACGGCCGGCAGCTCGATCAACAGCACGCCCAGCCGCTCCCCCCACAGGGTCAACGGCAGGTAGAGCCGACAGGGGCCGTCGCCGGCGGCGTCGCGTACCGGTTGCTGGCTGCTGAAGCACCGCTGCGCCACGGTGTGGCGGGAGAGGGAGCCGGCCGCCGCCAGGTCCGGGTCCAGCACCGGCCAGAGCCCGCTGATCCGATAGTCGGCGACGAAGACGTCGGTGCGCAGCGCACCCAGCGTCGAGCGGATCGCCTGGTCCGCCGCCTCGGCCAACTGGTCGGGCGGGGCCTCGCGCAGCGCGCGCGACACCACGTCCGGCGGCTCCACCATTGTCGTCCTCTCCAGAAGCTTGCTACAGGGCAAGCATCATACGGACACCCCCGGACGGCGAACCGCTGCGGTCAGTCGTGACCACGGGACGCGAGCACGCCGTGGAACGCGTCGGGCACCTGCGCGGGCGGACCCTCCGGCCGCCACCGCGCGACCGGCACGATCCCGTCCGCCGTCGGCGCCCAGCGGCCCAGCAGCGGCGCGAACGCCCTCGGTGGGCGCATCCGGAACTGTGGGCCCATCATCGCCAGCGCCTGCGGGTGACCCGCCAGCTCCTCGGTGTCGAAGTCCACCACGAGCAGGCTGCCCGGCGCCGCGGCGGCGTACAACTCGTCGAGCGTGTGGGTCAGCGTGGCGTCGTCGAGGAACGCCGCGAGCCCGAGGAAGACCACCCCGACCGGCCGGCGGCCCCAGCCCGGCACGAAGCGGTGCATCTGCGCCGGGTCGACCGTGCCGATGTCGGTGGCGTCACCGAAACCGTAGCCGGCCCGGCCACTGCCGGCGAGGATGCTCTGCCCCAGCCGGATGGTCACCGGGTCGACGTCGGTGTAGAGCACCGTCGCGTCGACGGCGACCTCGTGCACGTTGCCCATCGTGGGCACCCCGGCGCCGAACACCAGGAAACCATCCACACCCTGGGCGACCATGGCCCGCACCGCCCGGCCCAGGAACGCCCGCAGCTCCCGGAACACCGGCGCGCACGGGCCGTACGCCTGCTCGAACGCACTCGCCGCGGCCACGTCGACCGGAAAGTGGTGCTCCCCACCGAGCCAAAAGTCGATCATGCGGCCGGTGCTCGGCTGGTCCGGTTCACCCATCGACAATCCTCCCTCCGGACCGATCGTCGCCAGCGTACCGACCCCGACGCGCTCAGCGGTATCACGGCGCGGGGGCGGTCCTGCCCGCGATACTGACCCCGAGCGGGAGGTGGGCGGTGAACTCGGCGAACAGCGCGGCGGTCGTGGTCGGCGTGGACGGCTCACCGCCGGCCCTGCGCGCTGTCCGCCTCGCCGCCACCGAGGCAGCGCGCCGGCACCGGCCACTGCGGATCGTGCACGGGTTCATCTGGCCGTTGCTGCACGTGCCCGCCGCCCCCGCCCCGGGCGCGCCGCCCGGCGGTGGCCTGCGACACCGGGCCGAGGAGCTGGTCCAGGCCGCGGTGGCCGAGGCCGAGGCGACCGTACCCGGGCTGCCGATCTCCGGCGAGATCATCGACGGTGAGGCCGCCGCGGTGCTGGTGGGCGAGTCCCCCACCGCCGCGCTCATCGTGCTCGGTGACCGGGGGCTGGGTGGTTTCTCGGCGCTGCTGGTCGGCTCGGTCGCGGTGCAGGTCGCCGCGTACGCCGACTGTCCGGTGCTGGTGGCCCGCGGCGCGCAACGACCCGACGAGCCGGTGCTGGTCGCGGTGGACGGCTCGCCGGCCTCCCGCCTGGCGGCCGACTTCGCCGCCGAGACCGCCGTGTCGCGCGGCGTGCCGCTGCTGGCGGTGCACGCCTACCAGCACCCCGGCAGCAGCGGCCCCGGCGACATGCAACCCCTGGTGTACGACGACGCGACGCTGCACGGCGAGCAGGAACGGATGCTCGCCGAGTGGCTGACCGGCCTGACCGAGCACCACCGAGGGCTGCGGTTGACCTGCCGGGCGGTGCACGGCCGCACCGGCGCCGTGCTGGCCGAGGCGTCCCGCTCCGCGCAACTGGCGGTGGTGGGCGGGCAGGGGCGCGGCGAGGTGACCGGGTTGCTGCTGGGGTCGGTGAGCCAGTCGATGCTGCACCACGCGCGGTGCCCGGTCGCCGTGGTGCACGCCCCCCGCTAGGACCGCGAGGGGTTCACCGGCCGCCAGACGGGTAGACGGCCGCGGTACGCCGACGGCGACGAGGGCGACAGCAGATGCCCAGACCGACGAAGGAGGCACCACATGCCAGGACCACGGCCGGGCAGTAACGCCTACGACAAGCAGCGGGCGCGGTTGCGCAACGCGATCGACGACTCCGGACGTCGGGTGCCCGACGGCAAGGCCAACCAGGTCGCGAACCGGATCCTCCAGGAGGACCGTGGCCAGCGGGGCGTGGTTCGCGGCGACCGCGCGTACGGCCCCAAGAGCGAGCGCGAACCGGGCGACCCGAAGTGAGGAAGGTCGACCTTGCCGACGGTGCCATCGCTGGCGCCGTCGGCAGCGCCGCGCTGAACGTGGTCAGCTTCCTCGACATGGCCCTGCGGGGACGGCCGGAGAGCGACGTTCCCCAGGAGACCGTCGACCGGCTGGCCGGGATCGCGCACGTCAGCCTGGGGTCCGACGGTCGGGCGGTGAACCGCCGCTCGGGCCTGGGACCCCTGATCGGCTACGGGCTCGGCATCGCCGCGGGCGTCGCGTTCGCGCTCTACGCCGGTGGTCGGCGCCAACCGCTGCCGGTGGCCACCGGCCTGCTCGGCGCCGGCGTGATGACGATGACCGACGGGTCGATCACCGTGCTCGGCATCAGCGACCCGCGTACCTGGCGGCGCTCCGACTGGATCTCCGACATCATCCCGCACCTCGCGTACGGGCTGACGGCCGCCGCGACCTGGAACAGGTTGCGGCGGCCGTCACGCTAGGGGCCGTTAGCGGGTGTCGCTGTCGTCCTCGGCCACCGGTTCACCGGCCGGGCCGTACGGCGACACCTGCCCCTTGGGCACCGGCCGACCCTCGTCACCGCGCGACGAGCCACGGTTGAGCGGGTGCCCGGTCGGCGTCGGTCCCTTGCTGTCCTGGCTGGTGGCGCCCTTGGCGTTGCGCCGGAACTCCTCCTGCTGCGGGTTGACCACAGGTGTCTCCCTCCGGATACGGCGGACGGCATCGACCGCCTCCACCGCCGGCATACCCGTCCACTCCGGTGGCATTCCGACAGCGCTCGCCGGCGCGACGGCTAGCGGGCCACGCAGTGGGTAACCGTGCGGTGTGGGCAACGATCGAACAGTGGCGCGAGTCCTGCTGGACCGGCGTGGCCGCACCTACGCGGAGGAAGCCGGCATCCAGCTCGCCGACCGCCCCCGGCCGCTTTACCAACTGCTGGTGCTGACCACCCTGCTGAGCACCCGGATCCGGGCGTGTGTGGCCGTGGACGCCGCGCGGGAGCTGTTCGCCGCGGGCTACCGCACACCGCAGGCGATGGAGGCGGCCAGCTGGCAGGACCGCGTCGACGCGCTGGGCCGGGGACACTACCGCCGCTACGACGAGCGGACCGCCACCATGCTCGGCACCGGCGCCCGGTTGTGCCTGGACCGCTGGCACGGTGACCTGCGCCGACTACACCGCGAGGCCCAGGGTGACCCGGCCGGGCTGCGTCGACGCCTCACCGAGTTCCCCGGCATCGGCCCCACCGGCGCGGACATCTACCTGCGCGAGGCGCAGACGGTCTGGTCGGACCTGCGCCCGTACGCCGACCGTCGGGCACTGGCCGGGGCGAAGCGGCTGGGTCTGCCGGGCTCCCCGGACGGACTGGCCGGCCTGGTCGACGAACCGGACTTCGGTCGGCTCGCCTCGGCGCTGGTGCGGGTGGCGCTCGGCGAGGAGTCCGCCGGCGAGGTCACCCGGGTCGCCGCCCGCTGAGACCGCTCACTTCACCGTCTTGTCCCCCGGCCGAGTCAGGTGCCACACCAGCAACGCGGCGAGCAACGCCAGGACCACCACCCCGCCGGAGATCCCACGGCCCTCCTCGGGGCTGCGCCCGGCGCTGCCGAAGTAGATCACCGCGAGGCCGGCCAGCACGGTGACGAACGTACGCAAACCTCGGTCCTTCACGAATCGCACCGTAGGCGGGCCGCCTTCCCGGCGAGCTTTTTCGGCACTGCTGTCCCCCGTCCGGGCGACCCGGTCACCCCTCGGCCGTGAACCCGCGCAACCGCACCCGCCGCACCGCCCGGTCGGCGACCTCCACCACCTCCAGCGTCAACCCGGGTAGCCGTACCGTCTCCCCCGGCCGGTCGGGCAGGTGCCGCAGTCGGGCCAGCACCAACCCGGCCACCGTGGTGTAGTCCCGGGACAACGGGAAGCGCAGCCGCACCCCCAGGTCGGGCAGGTCGTGCAGCGGGAAGTCACCAGGCACCAGCAGGGCGCCGTCCTCCTCCCTGATCACCCCGTGCACGTCCCGGTCGGTCTCGTCGTACAGCTCGCCGACCACCTCGGCCAGCAGATCCTCCATGGTGACCAGGCCGTCGATGCCGCCGTGCTCGTCGACCGCCAGGGCCAGTTGCTGATGCTCCTGACGGAGTTGGCGCAACGCGTCGGCGACCGGCAGGGTCACCGGCAGCAGCACCGGCGTGCGCACCCGGTCCCCCACCGGCGCGGTGCCAGCCCGCACCAGGTCGCGGATGTGCACCACCCCGAGCAGCTCGTCCAGACCGCCGGGACCGGTGACCGGGGCGCGGGACCGGCCGGCGGCGGCGAGCCGGCGTACCCCCTCGTCGGCGGTCAGGTTGCCCGGCAGCGTCATCACCTCCCGGCGGGCCACCAGGATCTCCCGCAACGTCCGGCCGGCGATGTCGAACGCGCCGGTCAGGATCTCCCGCTGCTGGGCCGACAGGCCGCGCTGGCTGGCCAGCATCTCGCGCAACTCCTCCTCGGTCATCTCCGCGCGGTTGGCCCGCGGGTCACCGCCGGCCAGCCGTACCACGGTGTCGGTGGCCCGGCTGAGCAGCCACACCGCCGGCCGCGACGCCCGGGCGAGCAGGTCCAGCGGGCCGGCGCTGAGCAACGCCCAACGCTCCGCCCGCTGCATCGCCAGTCGTTTGGGCGCCAACTCGCCGAGCACCAGCGTGACGAACGTCAGCAGCACGGTCACCAGCAGCACCGCGGCGGGGCGGGCCGCACCGCCGAGGAAGCCCAGCGGACCGACGAACGGCTCGGCCAGCGACACCGCGGCCGCCGCCGAGGCGAGGAAACCGGCGAGGGTGATGCCGAGCTGGATGGTGGCCAGGTAGCGGTTCGGGTCGCGGGACAACTGCACCAACCGGTCTCCGGCGCGCGACCGGCGCCCCAGCCGCCGCAACTGCCCCTCGCGCAGCGTCACCAACGCCATCTCGCTGCCGGAGAGCGCGGCGTTGACCAGCACCAGTACGGCCACCAGCGCCACCTGCAGGAGCTGACCACCCATCGCGCACCCCCGTCCGCCGCCTCAGGTCACTCAACCGCAGCGGAGCCGGTCCCGGGTCCGGTTTGCGCCCGCGCCACCGCTCAGTCGACCTCCAGGTCGTCAAGCGAGATGGCGTGGGTCATCAACCAGCGGGCCAACGCCGACATACCGAACAGCCACAGCGGCACCGATTCGGTGGGGCCGCTGGTGGCGTAGATGGCGAACCGCAGATCGGGCGCGCGGTACGCCTCGATCCGCCACCGGTGCTGCCGGTCCCGCCAGACCGCCGAAGGGTCCATGGCGTCACCGTAGGTGACCGCCAACCAGCCGGGGGGCGGTTAGCCCGGGACCACCGTCGTGCCGAGCAGCCGTTGGGCGACGGACACCAGCATGGCGATGCCGATCCCGGCGAGGATCAACCAGCCGAGGCCACGCCAGCCCGAGCCACGGTCGGCGGCCGGCGCTGCCCGCGGTCTCCACGCCTCCCGGTACGACCAGGCCAGCACTCCCAGCCCGAAGGGCAGCAGCCCGATCCAGAACCAGAACCACCGGGTGCCGGCCAGCGGCGGCGCACCCCCGATCAGCCTGGCCAGCCACAGCACGGTCACCACGCCGGCGAGCACGGCGGCGGCGTGCGCGATCCGCTGCGCGGTGGCGGCCGCGCCCTGCCACGGATCGGCCACGGCGGCGAGCCTTTCGTCCCACCCCGCGGTCGCCGACAGGTCCGGCTCGACGCCTGACGAGTCCGAGGCGGGCGGGTCGACGTACGCGTACCGGGTCTGGCCGTTGGGCATGCTCCAGGCGAGCATTCCGCCGTTCGTCGCGTACTGTAGCCGGGGACGGCTGCCCCAGTACGCGTCGTCGTCGGCCCAGCCGTACGCCCGTTGGAAGGTCACCACCCGGCCGGCCGCGAGATCCCGGTCGAGCTGGGCCTGCGTCGACTCGCGGGGCTCCACCCACCAGGCCAGGGATGCCCACAGCACCCACAGCACCGGCAACCCCCAGCGCAGTGCCACCGGGAGGGCCGCACGCCATCGACCGTCGGCGGGCCGCGACCGGGTCGGGATCAGCTCGACCATCGCTCTACCGTCGCACCCCGGGACGGTCCTGTCAGCCCCGGCCGGGTCGCGAAACCAGCGCGGGAACGGGCGGCTCAACGGTCCGGATGCCGACCGGGGCGGGGTGTCGCGGGCTCAGGTGACGACGATCCGGGCGTCGTCGGGCAGTCGTCGGGTCGCACCGCGACGGTCCAGCAACTCCAGCAGCGGCACCGCCACCCGGCGGGTGGTGTCCAACGCCTGCCGGGCCGCGGAGAGCGTGAACGGCTGCGGCAGCCCCGCCAGCACCCGGACCGCGTCGTCGAGCGCGTCGGGCAGCAGCACCACGTTGTCGGCCAACCGCAGCAGGGCACCGGCCCGCACCGCCGCGCCGATCTCCCGGGGACCCAGTCCCAGGTCGACGAGACGGTCCGCCTCGGGAGCACGGAACGGCCGCTCGCCGTACTCGTCGCGGACCCGCCGCACGGCTCGGGCCACCGGTTCGGGCAACGCGTCGGCGTCCGCCGCGCCGACCCGCCCGGCGTGGATCCGCAGCGGCGGCCGGACCAGCGCCTCGACCAGTACCCGGTCCGGCAGGCCGAGGCGCTGGCGCAGCGCGTCCACCGGCATCCCGGGCTCCAACGGGTGTTCCCGCGCGTGGCGGGTGACCTCCTCGCTCACCCGGTCGCCGAGCCACCGCCAGTGCTCGGGGTCGGCCAACCAGTCACCGGCCACCGGCGCGGCCTGCACCGGTACGCCCATCCGGAGCAACGCGCCGGCTCGGACCAGCCGCCGGCGGCGCAGCTCACCGGCCAGCTCGGGTCGACCGTCAAGCGCGGCCAGGACCTGCGCGCGGGCGGCCGCGGCACCCCGGCGGGCCAGCGGCGGCGGCACCACGTCCAGCACCCGTACCCCGCCGGTCACGTGGTGCCGGCCCGGGTCCCGCAGCAGCGCCCGGTCGCCCACCAGCAGCGGCAGCGCACGGGACAGGCGCAGCCGTACGGTGTCCGCGCCGAGCGGTCGGACCCGCACCGGCACCGCCGCCGACCCGACGTGCAGGGTGAGGGTGGCCGGCAGGTCGGCGGCCGGGTCGCCGGTGAGCCGGACGTCCACGAGGTCGGTGTGCTGGAACCGGCCCGGGGTGAGCAGCGCGTCGCCGCGGCCGAGCCGGTCGCGGGGCGTACCGCGCAGGTTGACCGCCACCCGGGCCACCGCGGCGGCCTCCGGTCGGGCCTCACCGAGCGAGTGCAGGCCACGTACCCGGACCGGCTCGTCGGCACCGGCCACCTCCAGCACGTCGCCCACCCGCAGCCGGCCGGCGCCGAGGGTGCCGGTGACGACGGTGCCGCTGCCCCGCACCGTGAAGCTGCGGTCGACCCAGAGCCGGACCGGGTCCTCGACGGTGGGCGCCGGCAGTCGGGCGGTGAGCCGGTCCAGGGCGGCCCGCAGCTCCGGCAGACCGGCGCCGGTACGGCCGCTGACCGCCACCGCCTCCACCGCACCGAGGCTCGTCGCGCCGATCTCGGCGCGGGCGCGGGCCGTCGCCGGCCCCGGATCGGCCAGGTCCGCGCGGGTCACCGCCAGCAGGCCGTACCCGACGCCGAGCGCGTCCAGCGCGGCCAGGTGCTCGGCGGACTGCGGCATCCACCCCTCGTCGGCGGCGACCACGATCAGCGCCGCCGGCACCGGGCCGACACCGGCGAGCATGTTCGGCACGAACCGTTCGTGACCGGGCACGTCGACGAAGGCGATGGTGGCGCCGGAGGGCAGCGTCGTCCAGGCGAAGCCCAGGTCGATGGTCATGCCCCGGCGACGTTCCTCGGCCCACCGGTCGGGTTCCATCCCGGTCAGCGCCCGGACCAGTGTCGACTTGCCGTGGTCGACGTGTCCGGCGGTGGCGACGACGAACACGCTCAGTCGTCCCCGGGTACGCGCAGCACGGCCGCGCGGACGGCGTCGTCGGCCTCGACGGGCACACACCGCAGGTCGAGCAGGAGTCGGCCCCGCACCACCCGGCCGAGCACCGGCTGGTCCCCGGTGCGCAGCGGCCCGGCGTAGCGCTCGGGCAGGCTCAGCGCCCACGAGTCCAACTCCACGCCGGGGGCGCCGCCGCCGCCGACCACCGCGACGGCCGGCACCACCTCCGCCTTACGGCCGTCCGCGCCGAGCCGGTCCCGCAGCCGCTCCACCCGATCCCGCAGGGCGGCCGGGTCGGCGTGCAGGGCGGTGCGGGTGGGGGTGTCCGGTCGGTGCAGGGTGGCGGCCAGCGCGGCCAGGGTGAGCTTGTCCACCCGCAACGCCCGGGCCAGCGGG
Source organism: Micromonospora sp. NPDC085948 (assembly GCF_040686315.1). Classification (NCBI taxonomy): domain Bacteria; kingdom Bacillati; phylum Actinomycetota; class Actinomycetes; order Micromonosporales; family Micromonosporaceae; genus Micromonospora; species Micromonospora sp. NPDC085948. The sequence goes on from NZ_JBFBJW010000015.1 coordinate 174,678, forward strand.
TGGCGGCGCAGCCGGTCGATCAGCGCGACGTCGCCGAGCAGCAAGCCCGCCTGCGGGCCGCCGAGCAGCTTGTCACCGCTGGCGGTGACAAGCGCGGCACCCGCGCGCAGCGTGCTGGCCGCGTCCGGTTCGTCGGGCAGCAACGGATCCGCGCTGAGCAGACCGGAGCCGATGTCGGCGACGACGGGCACGCCGAGGGTGGCCAGTTGGCGTACCGGGGTGGCCGAGGTGAAGCCGGTGACCTGGAAGTTCGACGGGTGCACCTTGAGCACGAAGCCGGTCTGCGGGCCGAGCGCGGCGGCGTAGTCCGCGAGGGTGGTGCGGTTGGTGGTGCCCACCTCCCGCAGGCGAGCGCCGGTGCTCTCCAACAGGTCGGGTAGGCGGAAACCGTCGCCGATCTCGACGAGTTCGCCGCGGCTGACCACGATCTCCCGGTCGTTGGCCAGCGCGGTCGCGGCCAGCACCAGCGCGGCGGCGCCGTTGTTGACCACGTGCACGGCGCCCGCGTCGGGCACGGCGGCGGCCAGGGCGTCGAGCGCGTCGCGGCCACGGCGGGCCCGTCGGCCGGTGCTCAGGTCCAACTCCACGTCGGTGTGCCCGGCGGCGGCCACCACCGCGGCGACCGCGGTGGGCGACAGGGGCGCCCGGCCCAGGTTGGTGTGCAGCACGACACCTGTCGCGTTGAGCACCGCCCGGGGTCCGGGTGCGGGCAACGCGGCGACCGCGGCGTCGCGTACCTCATCGGGGTTGATCTCGCCGCGGCGGGCCTGCTCCTGGGCGCGGACGACGACCGCCTTGACCTGGTCCCGGCCCAGCGTCGCGCTGGCCGCGGCCAGCAGCGGGTCGGCGAGCAGCGTGTCGGTGCGGGGCACCCGGCGTCGCGGGTCCACCAGCCCGTCGCCCATCGCGTCATCTCCTGCTGCGGTTTGGCGGAGACGGACGGGAATCGAACCCGCCTGGCCCGGGTCCCGGACCACTCCGGTTTTGAAGACCGGGAGGGGCACCAGCCGCCTGAACGCCTCCATCGGACATTCGATCACACCGCGGGCGGGGCCGCCCGATCAGCTGGAAGATCCATGCCGGTTCGTCGGGCGTCGGCCCGCGCACGCTGCGGCACCACCGTGTAGCGAGGGTCACGGGCGGAGGCGACGCCACCGTAGAAGATGCCGAACCGGGTCGCCACCGACGCGGCCAGCAGCGCGGCACCGGACAGCGCGCTGACCGCCCGGCTGCGCCGACCGAGCAGCGCACCGGCGACCCCACCGACGGTCAGCATCCGGCTGGCACGCAGCAGCCGACCGGGCCGGCCCTGCCGGTAGGGCTCACTGAGCAGGCCGAGGCGGGTCTCCACCCGGTGCGTGCCGTACAACTCCAGGGCCGCGCCGGCCACCGCCATCCGGCGGGCCGGACCCGCCTGCGCCGACGGCGCGGCGAGCAGACCCACGCCGGCGCCGCTGGCCAGGGCGCTGCCCGCGAAGATCACCGGCAACTCGGGGTACGCCTCGTGCCACGACGGCACCGCCGTGTCGGCGAGCAGGACCCCGGTGTACGTGGCCAGCGCGGGCGCGGTCCCGGCGGCGAGCAGCCCGGCGGCGTGCCCGAGCGGCGGCAACGCCCGGCCGGCCAGCCCGAGCGGGCCGTGCCGAGGCAGCCGGCCAGCGACCTCGGCGATCGCGGCGACGCCCGCGGCCGGCCCGTACGCGGTGAGGATCCAGGTGCCCATCGACATCGGCGAGGTCGGCTTGGCCACCCGCAGCATGTGGTGGAACCGCGCCGGCCGGCCCAGGTCCCGGATCAGGAAGACGGCGCTGGCGCTGACGGCCGCCAGCGCGGTCACCCGACCGGCGCGACGCAGCGCCGGCCGCCCGGTGAACTGCCCACCCGCGGCGAGCAGCGACGAGCCGGCCGCCAGCCCACCGGTGAACAGGTACGCCGCGATGTCCCACTTCCAGACCGGCGCCTTGAGGATCGGCCGACCGTAGTACGAGGTGAACTCGGCCTCCGGCACCCGCAGTTCCTCGCCACCGCCGCGACGCCCGCCTCCGCGACGCCCGCCCCGCCGGCCGGGGGGTTCTGCGGTGCGCCGCTGCTGCGAGGTCAGGTCCAGTGGGCCGGTGTCGGCGGCGGCCGACGGGCCGGAGTCGTTGGCGGTGAGCCGGTCGCGGAAGCGGCGGAAGCGGTCACCCACCTCGGGGCGGTGGGCGTTCACGAGGAACGTCCGACGAACGCGGCGACGGTCGCCGCCGCCATGGTGAGGGCGGCGAGCCCGGCGCGCTTCCACATCTTCGGCAGGTCACGGGTGGTCACGACCGGGTCCGGCGGCAACCCGTACACCTCGGGCTCGTCCAACAACAGGAAGAACGCCCCGTCACCACCCACACCGTCATGCGGGTCGTGCCCGTACAGGCGAGCCTCCGGCACCCCCCGCCCCCGCAACGTCGCCACCCGCGTGGCCGCCCGCTCCCGCAACTCCTCCAGGGGCCCGTACTGGATCGACTCCGTCGGACACGCCTGCGCACACGCCGGCGTCATCCCCGCACCCAACCGGTCATAACACAGTGTGCACTTCCACGCCCGACCGTCATCCTTACGCTGATCGATCACCCCATACGGACACGCCGAAATGCAGTACCCACACCCGTTGCAGATGTCCTCCTGCACCACCACCGTCCCGAACTCCGTCCGGAACAACGAACCCGTCGGACACACATCCAAACAAGCCGCATGCGTGCAGTGCTTACAGACATCCGACATCATCAACCACCGGAAATCGGTACGCTCCTCGACGCCCGTCCCCCGCCCCGGCGGCTGCGCCCCCGGCATCCCCAGGAACTGCGGACCCGCGCCACCCTGGCCCGCGCCACCCTGGCCCGCGGCGGTCGGACCGGCGGCGAGCGGGGCGCCGAGCACATCCGCCGGCGCGCCTCCGGCCATCCGCGCGGCGGCGGACGGCGAGCCGGTCGGCACCCCCGGGTCCGTGCCGGTGCCCTGACTGGTGCCAGCCGCCACGGCCGCCGACGCCGCGCTGACCGAACCGCCGGTCGGCATGCCCGCGAACGGCGGGGCGCGGTGCCCGGCCGGCCGGGGTTGCTCGATGAACGCCACGTGTCGCCACGAGTTCGCGGTCAGCGCGCCGGTGTTGTCGTACGACATGCCGAGCAGGTCCAGGCCACTTCCCGGGACGCCGTTCCACTCCTTGCAGGCCACCTCGCAGGCCTTGCAACCGATGCAGACGCTGGTGTCGGTGAAGAACCCCATCCGCGGCGGCGCGTTCTCGTAACCCGCCTCGGGTGCCGGATCCAACGGGCCGTACAGGCTGTTCGGGTCAGGAATCACCGCGCTCCTCCCCCGGGCTGTCGGTGGTGACGGTCGGGGCGTGCTGGCCGGGGGTGATCCCGGCGCGCCGCTGGTAGTCGGCCACCAGGTCGAGCAACGCCGGCCCGGTGGGCCGCCGGCCCGGCCGGACATCGCAGGTGCCGACCTTGCTCTCCTGGATCAGGACGTTCGGATCCAGACTGATCCCGAACAGGTCGTTGGCCGAGTCGCCGGTCACCAGACCCTCGAAACCGAAGTGGTACGGCAACCACACCTGGTGGATGATCCGACCGTCCACCCGCAGCGGAGTGAGCCGATCGGTCACCAACACCTTCGCCTCGATCACCGCGCGACCACTGACCAGGTGCGCCCACCCCAGATGGGTCAGCCCCGCCTCGCTGGCCAACTCCGGTGACACCTCCACGAACATCTCCGGTTGCAGCTCGGCAAGCGTCCGGACGGTCCGACTCATCCCACCGGCGGTGTGGTGCTCGGTGAGCCGGCTGACCGTGAACACGTACGGGAACACCTGACTGTGCTCCTGCGGTGGGCTCGGGTTCACCGAGTTCACCGGATGCGCGTACATCTTGCGGGTCGGGTTGGCCTGCTGCCGGTAGAGCGGGTTACGCACCGGCGACTCCACCGGCTCGTAGTGCGTGGGCATGGGTCCGTCCAGGACACCGCTGGGCGCGTACAGCCAACCCTTGCCGTCACCCTGCATCACGAACGGGTCGTCACCGGCGATGCCCTCCGTGCCGGACGCGCCGGGTGGCGGCCGGTACGACGGCGGTTTGGTCTTCTCGAAGTCCGGCACGTCGTAACCGGTCCACTCGCCCTTCTCCGCGTCCCACCACACGTAACGTTTGCGCTCACTCCACGGGTTGCCGTCCGGGTCGGCGGAGGCACGGTTGTAGAGGATGCGTCGGTTCGCCGGCCACGCCCACCCCCACTCGGCGGCCACCCAGTCCTGCTCGTGTCGGGACTTGCGCCGCGCCGCCTGGTTCACGCCGTCGGCGTACACCCCGGTGTAGATCCAACAGCCGATCGCGGTGGAACCGTCCGCGCGGGCCTCGGCGAAGCTGGACAGTGGGCGGCCGCTCGCCACGTCGTACCCGTTGATCTCGCGCAGCACCGACTCGGCGCTCGGCTCCGCGTGCGGGCCGTGGGTGGGGTAGTCCCAGGTGAGGTCGAGCAGTGCCCGGTCGCGCGGCAGCTCCGAGTCGGCCAGCTTCTCCCGCAGCTTGCGACCCAGGTGGTAGAAGAACCACAGCTCGGAGCGGGCGTCGCCCGGCGGCTCGACGGCCTTCTCCCGCCACTGCAACAGCCGCTGCGTCTGGGTGAACGTGCCCTCCTTCTCCACATGCGAGGCGGCGGGCAGGAAGAACACCTCGGTCCGGCACTCCTCGGGCACGATCTCCCCGGTGGCGACCTCCGGGCCGTTCTGCCAGAACGTGGCGCTCTCGATCATGAACAGGTCCCGGACGACCAACCAGTCGAGGTTGGCCATGCCGAGGCGCTGCGCCCGGCCGTGCGCGGAGCCGACCGCCGGGTTCTGACCCAGCAGGAAGTATCCCTTGATCTTCCCGTCGATCATGTTGAGCACCTGCTGGTAGGTGCCGTGATCACCGGTCAACCGGGGCAGGTACCCGTAACAGAAGTCGTTCTCCGGCGTCGCCGCGTCACCCCAGTACGCCTTGAGCAGGCTGGCCGCGAACGACCGCGCGTTGCCCCAGAACCCCTTCTGGCCGGGGTGGCGGATGCTGTCCACCCACTCGTCGAAGCTCGGGTGCTCGGCGTGGTGCGGCATCGGCAGGTACCCGGGCAGCAGGTTGAACAGCGTCGGAATGTCCGTCGAGCCCTGAATGCTGGCGTGCCCCCGCAGCGCCATCACCCCGCCACCGGGGCGACCCATGTTGCCGAGCAGCAGCTGGATGATCGCGCCGGTGCGGATGTACTGCACACCCACGCTGTGCTGCGTCCACCCCACCGAATAGATCAGCATGCCGGTGCGGTCCCGACCGGAGTTGCGCGTCCACGCCTGCGCCAACTCCAGGAACTGCTCCCGCGGGATCCCGCAGACCCGCTCCACCATCTCCGGGGTGTAGCGGGCGAAGTGCCGCTTGAGGATCTGGTAGACGCAGCGCGGATGCTGCAACGTCTCGTCGCGTTCGGTCTGCCCGCTCACCCGCGCGCCGTGCGACTCGTGCGTCAGCCCCGCGGCGCTGTCCCGCTCCTGGTCGGTGTGCCCACTGCCGGACGAACCCTCGTGCCCCGCGTACTGCCAGCTGTCCTGCACGTAGCTGCCGGTCTCCGGGTCGAACCCGGAGAAGAACCCGTCGCCGTCCTCGGTGTCGACGAACTCCTCGCTGACGATCGTCGCCGCGTTGGTGTACGACAGCACGTACTCGCGGAAGTCCAACTCGTTGTCCAGGATGTAGCGCACCACCCCGCCGAGCAGGGCGATGTCCGTGCCCGCCCGGATCGGCAGGTACGCGTCCGCGACCGCGCTGGTGCGGGTGAACCGGGGATCGACGTGGAACACCTTCGCGCCGTTGCGCTTGGCCTCCATCACCCACTGGAAACCCACCGGGTGCGCCTCAGCCATGTTCGACCCCTGGATGATGATGACGTCAGCGTTGGCGATGTCCTGCTGGAAATCCGTCGCACCGCCACGACCGAAGCTGGCCCCCAGACCGGGGACGGTGGCGGAGTGTCAAATACGGGCCTGGTTCTCGATTTGGAGAGCCCCCATCGCGGTGAACAACTTCTTGATGAGGTAGTTCTCCTCGTTGTCCAGCGTCGCCCCACCCAGGCTGGAAAAACCCAGCGTCCGGTTCAGCGGCCGACCCTCGACGTCGACGTCCTCCCAGGTCTGCTCACGGGCCGCGAGCATCCGGTCGGCAATCATGTCCAGCGCGGTGTCGAGGTCCAGATCCTCCCACTGCGTCGAGTACGGACGGCGGTAACGAACCGTCGTCTGCCGCAGCGGACTGGTCACCAGACTCTTACTGGCCGAACCCTTCGGGCACAGTCGACCCCGCGAGATCGGGCTGTCCGGGTCGCCCTCGATCTGGCTGACCTGGCCGTCCTTGACGTACACCCGCTGACCACAACCCACCGCGCAGTACGGGCAGACCGAACGGGCGACGCTGTCGGCGTCCTCGGTGCGGGCGGTCAACGCTGCCGACCGGGCGGACTGGGCCGCAGCACCCCGGCCCAGCGGGTCCGTGCCGGTGAGCTGCCGGTAGACCGGCCAACCCTCGATGAAGGTCCGCAGACCCATGCCCCGACACCCCCTCCCACGCGAGCGACCCCATGAACATAGGCCAGCCGAGACATGTTCGCGAGCGGGGGCAGGCAGACAGCGCCGCCCCGGCCTTGTGGGCCGGGGCGGCGCTGGTGTCGGTGTGCAGGTCGCCTCGCGGCGAGTGGCGCGACGCGGCTCCAGCCGAACGGTATTCCGCGAAGGCGATATTAGGTGAGGCCCGGGGACACTGAGTCACACCGACACCCTCCACAACCAGCCAGGCCCCCACGTTGTTCCCACGCCCCTCCCTACCGCCAAGCCGCCACACGACGGTGGCCGGCAGCGCGGTCAGCGTCGCGCGCTCGCGGTAGGGATAACGGTCGCGATGGCAGTCCGCGCGGCCGTGGTCGTGCGGTCGCGGCGGCAGTCGCAGTGGCGATCGTGCGGTCGCGGTGGGGGTAACGGTCGCGGTGGCAGTCGCGGTCACGGCGGGCGGTCGCGCGGCGGCAGTCGCGGACGTGCTGGTGCTGGTGCTGGTGCTGGTGCCCTTGCCCTTGCCCTTGCCCTTGCCCTTGCCCTTGCCCTTGCCCTTGCCCTTGCCCTTGCCCTTGCCCTTGCAAGATCGTGCTCGATCCTTGTTGTAGTGGCCACCGTTGCCGATCGAGGGGACTACAACCAGGATCGAGCACGATCTTGGCCGCGGTGGGCGGTCGCGCAGTGGCGGTCGGCGGTCGGCGGTCGGCGGTCGGCGGTCGGCGGTCGGCGGTCGGCGGTCGGTTAGATCTTGGACAGTTACCGTTTCGCGCGAACGGAAACTGTCCAAGATCTGCGAACAACCACCGATCAGGTCGGGGTAATCAGCTCCCCGGCACGCCCGAGAGGTGCGTCGGGCACCTCACCGCTCAGCCGCGTTCGATCTCGGCGGAGCGGGACGCGGCCAGTGCGGTGGTCAGCGCGGAGCACCGACCGGGCGGCGGATACGCCGCTGGCCGGCACCCGGTTTGCGGGGTGCCGGCCAGCGGTCCGTGTAGTCCGGTAGTGCGGTAGTGCGGTGGGTCAGCTGTTCCAGTGCTGGCTGACGAGGTCGGTGGCCTGCTGCTCCCACTGGGCGTAGGCGTCGGGGTAGGCGGAGACCTGGACGGTCTGCGCGGCCTCGGTCAGCGGCATGTCCT
>NZ_JBFBJW010000016.1:0-170309 GCF_040686315.1 Micromonospora sp. NPDC085948
TCCTTCGGAACCACCACGGGCAAGCAGCCATCAGCCACACCCCACCGCTCCGGGCATCCGAGACATCGATCCCGGACATCAACAATCTTATGGAGACAGCCATGACGGCAACCCCCGCGTCCAGCGCAGCCACGCCCCCGGTCGTCGACCGGGAGACCTGGCTGCGCGAGCGCAACGAACTGCTGGTCCGGGAGAAGGCCCATACCCGCGAAGGAGACGCGATCGCAGCCGCTCGTCGTCAGCTGCCGATGACGTTGATGCCGACGGTGACGGTCCAGGGCCCCGGCGGGGACACCCCGCTGGTAGAGGTTTTCGAGGGCCGCCGGATGCTCATCGCCTACTTCCACATGTGGCACGACGGCAAGCCGCACGAGCATCAGTGTGAGGGGTGCACCTTCTCGACCTGTCACATGCAGACGCTGGACTACCTGCATGCCCGGGACGTCACCTACGCCGTGTTCTGCCAGGGCCCCTACGACGAAAGTGCCCCGTTCGCGGAGTTCATGGGCTACCCGTTCCCCTGGTATTCGGCGAAAGACTCCGACCCGGCTCTGGCCGACGGTCGTGACTTCGGGTTCATCGCCTGCTACCTGCGCGACGGCGACCAGGTCTACGAGACCTACTGGACCACCGGGCGGGGCGTGGAGGCGTTGATGACCAGCTACCACGCCCTGGACCTCACCGTGTACGGACGGCAAGAGGACTGGGAGAACTCACCCCAAGGTTGGCCGCGGGTCAGTGGTCACCCGTGGCGGCTCAACGGCCGCCCCACCGCCCAATGGTCACGCCCCGGCGTTACCTCGGCGGTGACGTCCTGACACTCGAGATGATCATGCTCGGGTCGGCCGCGGTGTCGGCCTGCTGCTGCGTCGCGCCGCGGGCGGGCGCGTGCCGCAGGGCCCGGATGCTCGCGGGTGCGATGGTGGCTGTCATGGTCGCGGTGACCCTCGACGCCGCACCGGTTGTGCAGTACGCGGGCGCGCTGCTGCTCCTCGCCTTCGCGGTCGCACTCGTCACCAGCGGTCCGACCGAGCGCGGCCCGGAGGTGGAGTGGCACCGTACGGCCGGGGCCGTGCTCATGGCGCTCGCCGTGCTGATGCATCAACACGGCGGGTCGATGGCCATCCACCACCTGGCCGCCGGGCCCCGGATGGACCACGGCACCGTCACCGGCCATGACGGGGCGCTCGTGTTGCTACGCGCCGCCACGGCGGCTTACCTCTGCTGGATGGCGGCCGCACTCGTCCGGCTGCGCAATCGACCGATCACGGACCTGCTCCGTTGGGAGCACCTGGCCATGGGGGCAAGCCTCGCGGCCATGATCTTCTTCATGAGCTAGCCGAGTAAGCCAGCCGGCAGATCACGTGACGTTGGAGTATCAGGCCGTGCTCACGAGCCTCGCGCTTCGGACCGTCGTGGCGCAGCTCGCGGCCCTGCTTAAGAAAATTAAGATCAACCTCTTGGAAGTTGAGGATTTCTGAGCTAGAACTTCAGGTATGACAGATCAGGCGATGGATTGGCAGGACCTCACCAGCCTGACGCGAGGGCAGCCGTTCGTCGTCGAGCGGGTGCGCCTGGCGAGCAACGGCGTCGCGATCGAGGGCGAGTTCGAGCCGCCGCAACTGGCTCAGCTCAACGTCGAGGATCAGGTCTTCGTCACGGCGTTCGTGCGCTGCCACGGTTCGATCAAGGAGATGGAACGCATCTTCGGGGTGAGCTACCCGACGATCAAGTCACGACTCAACCGGATCACGCAGATGCTCGACTTCGTCGAGACCGACCCGGCGCCCTCGCGGGCCGACATCATCGACCGGCTGCGCCGCGGTGAGATCACCGCACAGCAGGCGTTGGCCGAGCTGGACGGCCGGACGTGATGCCGCAGCTGGTGACCGTCAAGGTCAACCGCCCGGACCGCCGACCCGTCCGCGTCTGGGTTCCGGTGCTCCCCGTGGCGCTCGTGCTCTTCCCGGTCGTGGTCCTGGTCGTACTGGCGGCGATCGTGGCCTGCCTTGTGTTCCGCATCGGTGTGGTGCGGGCACTCGGCGCCGCCTGGCGTGTCATCTGCGCGCTACCCGGCGCCCGCTTCGACATCGAGCAGGGCCGCACGGCCGTGCTCGTGGCTATCCGATAGGAGACGTTCGCATGACCGAACAACGCAAGGACATCCTCGACCTGCTGGCCGCCGGCAAGATCACCGCCGAGGAGGCGGAGCAGCTCATCGCCGCCCTCGAACGCGACCAGGCACCGGCGACGGCGGGTCATGACACCCGCCCGAAGGGCAAGGTGAAGTACCTGCGGGTGCTGGTGGACGCCACCGACAACGGCGAGCCGTCGCGGGTCAACGTGCGGGTGCCACTGCAACTGCTGCGCGCCGGCGTACGGCTGGCGGCTTTGGTCCCGCCGCAGGCCCTGGTCAAGGCCAACGCCTCACTCAGCGACTCGGGTGTGCCGATCGACCTGACGCAGCTCAAGCCCGAGCAGTTGGAGGCGCTCGTGGAGCACCTCGACGAGGTGACCGTGGAGGTGGACTCACCCGATGCCACCGTGCGGGTCTTCTGCGAGTAGGCGCGGCTACGACGTCTCGCGGTGTTCCAGCCCGCCACCTGGACGGGTGTCCTCAGTCAGCCCTTGGCCGGCCTACGACGAGCCCGCCGACGGGGGTTGTCGTCGCCGCCGGCAAGCCTGGTGAAGGTGAGCATGTTCGCCAGCGCCACCACGACGATCGCGACGCCGACCTGGATCGCGAGCACGACCCAGTCCCACCGCAGCACCCACACCCGCATGCTGGCTCCGTCGTCGATGTCGAGCGCCCTGGCGACCACTGTGCCCAGCACCGCCGAGCCGACGCCGATGACGAACGTGGCGAAGAGGCCGATCCGCTGCCTCCCCGGCAGGATGAGTCGGCCGAGCAGGCCGACGAGGGCACCGATGAGCACCGCGCCGAGATAACCAGTCACCAGCATTGCTGTCTCTCCCCTCCAGCAGTGCCGAAGTACATGCCCGGATCTCACGTTCCCGGAAACCCCGCTCCCGGCCGTCGCCGGACGCGGGTGGTTCGCGGTGGCCTCGGGTGGCGGTCGTGGTCGGGCCTGGGTCGGCAGGTCGGGTTACCTGGCGTCATCGCGTGCCTAGATCTGCGTCCGTGCGTGCTCGATCTGCCGCACGATGGCGTGGGCGCCGTGCGCCTGGGCGAGGGCGTCCGCGCGGTCGAGTGTCGCGAGCGCGTCCTCGTGACGGTCCTGGGCGGCGGCGACGTAGGCCAGGCCGACCATGTTGGCGGCCACGCTGCCCAGCGCTCCCTGCTCTCGGCGCAGCCGCGACGACTCCTCCAGCCGCTCGCGTGCCTCGTCCAGCCGACTCGCAGCGTGCGCCGCGATGCCCAGGTGTCGCAGTGCCTCGGCCTGGGTCGTCTTGTCGCCGACCTGTGCCGCCATCTCGCGGGATCTCTCCAGGTGTGGAACCGCGGTCTCGTTGTCACCTCGGATGACCTGATGCAGGCAGCCGATCCAGAACGACGTCTCGGCCTGGCCGCGGACGTCGCCCAACGCCTCGTACAGCTCGATCGCACGCTCGAACAACGGCAGCTCAGCCGGGTCCTCGACGGCAGGCGAGCCGCTACTGGCGCGTGCGATGAGAAACCGCGCGTGCAGGATCCGCCCACGGGCCAGCGCGGTGTCGGCCTCCACCCCGTCCAGGTCCCGATCGGCGTCGGTCAGCGCGCTCGCATCCCCACCCAACACGGCTTGGTCGTAGAGCGTCCTGGTTCGTTCGATGCGATCTTCGGCGTTCATCGCCGCCCCCGTCCTGGCATCACCACCGAGTGCTGGGGCAGCAGTTTAGTGGTGCAGCACGGACCGCGTGGTTCCCAGTGCCCGCCGATCCGTTCTACCAACCGCGCAGGTTCCACTGCTGGGCGGCGGTGCTGTTGCAGGTCCACTGCTTGTTGGCCGTGCCATCGGCGGTGCTGGCGTACGACACGTCGATACACAAGCTGCCGTACGGCTGCACGCTCATGATCAGGCCGTGGGCGTGTCAGCTCGATCCACTACGCTGGGGAGCTGTCACACGTGAACGAAGGACACACATGGCCCGCCCCTACAGTCCCGGACCGAAGCTGTTCGTCTTCACTGCCGGTGCTGGCAACGATCAACACGTCTCGGTGGGCGACCCGCAGGAGGCGTACGTGGCGTTCTCTGCGTTCTTCCGAGGTCGAGAGTCTGACACCTACACCATCAGGGACGAAGCGGCGAGGCAGAGTGTGGTGCTCAGGCCCGGTCGCGGTGCGATCTCCCGGATCAAGGATGCGGACCAACCTCGGTCCGAACATCTCCTGGTCGACAGGGGCAACCGCTACCTTCCGAGCGCGATGCTGTTCTTCGAGAACGGATACGCCGGCCTCGACCACTTCGGCCAGTGGTTTCCCGACCTCTCCGATCTCGACGCGTCACCGGAGACCCGCGGTGCCGCCCGCGCCGCCACGTTCACGACGGAAGCGGCGGCAGTCGAAGAAGTCGCCCGGATCTGGGCAGATTCCGGCATCGTCGACCCGAGCGACAGGTACTACGTCTTCTTCGACTCGCATGATGTCGACGAGGACCGAGCCGAACGAGCCGAACTGCTCCAGTTGATCGGTTTCCTCGGCCTCGAACAGGTCGACGCCCCGGCCGACGCCGCCGGGGGCGAAGTCTGGGTGCGGACGGACCCACGCCTCGACGTCGAATGTGCACGGTGGTCGTGAGCCGTGCGGGACATCGTCTTCACGCGTAGCGGCAGCGGCTGGATCCCGACGGTGATCCGCGAGGACGGCGAACTGAGACTGATGCTCGCCGCCGGGGCCGACGCCAACCACGACCCTCGTACGTTCACGTTCCCGATCGGGGAAGCCCACCTCGCGGTGATCCGGGACGACCTGGCCAGACACCTGCTGCTGTGGAGTGCGGTCCTCCCACTGTGCGACGCCGCCGGCACTCGGGGCCAGCTCGACGAGGACGCTGCCGTCGCGCTCCTGGATCCGGTCCTGCTCTCCCCACCCGCGGACGTCGACGCGCTCTTTCGGCGCATCCGGTGGGACCGGAGCCGACTCGTTGCCCATGGTGCCGACATCGAGCTACTTGGGCGCGGTCAGGTCTGCACGGCGATGCGCACGGCGACGGAGGGGTCGGATGAGAAACGTGCGCAGGAGTATCACGCGCACCGCCGTCGCGCCGAGCGCGGAGTGGTCCTCGGGCCACTCGATGCGGAGATCCTGAGGTACACGGGCCGGTACCTGCATGGCGCGACGGTGCCACGGCGCAGCCCCGACGCCGTCGACCCCGCGCTGCTGCCCCAGGTCATGCGTGTGATCGCCACCGCGGAGCAGGCGTGCGCCGGGATGCGGATCGACCTCGATCCGCGGCGGGGAAACCGGGCCACGGACAAGCGCGACTGGGATCGGATGGCGGCGACGGTTGACGCGGCCGTGCGCCGCGCACACCCCGAACTCGTCGATGACGCGGTCCGTACGGTGAGCTTCCTGATGTGCTCGGAGGCGGCGGACCGCTCCCGGAGCACCCCTGCGGACGATGACGAGGAGGCCGCCGACGTCGGTGCGAGTGCGGGAAAGGCGGCCCTGTCGTTCACCGATGACAAGGGCGGCGAGAAGACGTGGGTACGGGACGGTTCTCGCACCGCCTCCGCCGAGTTCTGGGAGTTCGTCGCCGATCGCTCCGCCGGGGACAACGAAGTGTTCACCATCGAGGACGAGGAACTGGGCGAGGGGATTCAACTGCACTTCTACGCGGACTCCATCGCCCGGATCACGACGGTGCGGCACGGGGCAGCCGGGTCGGATCCGCAGTACCAGGTCGAGTACCGCCTGGTCGACGGGATCGGCGAGTATCGAAGTCTGGTGACCGCCTTCGTGCGTGGCGGCTGTGCCGCACTCGAACAGCACGGTCCCTGGATGTCAGATGTCGCCGAATTCGAGCGCGCGCGTCGTCGGCGCGACGCCCGCTAGTCCCAGAGAGTGCCTCAGGTCGGCCTGCATGCCGGCCAGCCACCGCAGGAAACCCGGCTCTACCAGGGCGGCGAGGCGGGTATAACCAGCCGCGAACGGATGATAGGCATCACCCGCAGCGATTTCCTGGCACCAGACCGGGTCCGCGGAGAGCTCCGTGACATCGACGAATGGCACGCTTCGGGTGGTACAAACCCGCGCCATCGCGGCGGCGAGATCGGCTGCCCGTTTGCTTGCCTGCGGGTCCAGCACCGGCGGCGGCCCCACGACAAGCGTGTGCCACCGTGCGGCGTGGGCGTCGTCGAGCATCGCGGCGAGCAGCGCGAGTGATCGGCCCGGCGGGACACGAACCTGGTCGAGCTGCATGTCCACGTCGTTGGTCCCGAACGCGAACACGACCCCGAAAGCCTGCCCGTCCTTGAGGCGGACACGGGCTTCAGGAAGCCAGCGTTGGGCCACGTCCAGGGATGTGTCCCGGCGAACCCCCATGTTGTAGACGGTCAGATCATGGCCTTGCGCGCGGGCGGCAGCAGCCACGTGCCCCACCCAGCCCACACCGGACGGATCGCCAACCCCCGTCGTGAACGAGTCACCGAAGAAGCACACCCGCAGGTCGCACCGCGATCCCGTCGCGCCGGGCTCCTCCGAATAGGCGGATAACATACCTCCAGCATATCCATTCACTTGAACGCATCACAATGCGTTCAAGTGTCGATCTCCCTGACCTCAGACTGCGGATTCTGCTGGCCGGTGCGGCGCGGTGACGTCTCCAGGTCAGTGAGCATCGCCGCGGCCTGCGCAAGCTGTCCCTGGTGGAACACCGGCATGCCGTGACGGAGCAGTTCCTCTGCGGCTACTCCCCGTCCGGGCACGGTACGGCCGGTGAACGAGCCGTCATAGATCACGCTGCTGCCGTTGTACCGCAGCGCCTGCCCCTGCAAGCATCCGCTGACAAGTACCTTCAGCCCGGGCCGAACCGTAGCACCGCCGATGGCTGCGTTATGCCGTTAATGCGGGCGCAGGCCGTCGAACAGAACGGCGAGGGTCCGGTCGATGACGGGGCCGGAGTAGTCACCGGTTTCGGCCGCCATGCTGGCGCCCCTTAGCAAGGCGAGTATCTCGGGCAGGCCGACGTCGGGGCGTACGGCGCCGACGTGTTGGGCGTCGCGCAGAAGCTCTGCCAACGCTTCACGCATCCGCGTACGCTGGCCCGCCTGCTCTGCTTTGACGTCGATCCCCGCGCTGCGCAACGCGTCCGTCAGGGTCTTCTTGCCCGCCGCGTCCGCGACGACCTGCGCGAAGAATCGGAAGAACCCGGTCTGTGGCTCCGCGGCGGCGCGCAACCGGGCGGCCTCGTCGAGCAGCAGGTCCACACGCGCCGAGACGATCGCCGCGTAGAGGGCTTCCTTGGTCGCGAAGTGCCGGTACAGGGTGCCGACACCCACTCCGGCTCGGCGTGCGATCTCGTCCATGCGGGCGGTCGGTCCCTGCTCGTCGAGCACGATCTCGGCCGCTTCGAGCACCTTCGCGCGGTTGCGCGCCGCATCCGAGCGGATCATGCCGGCCTCCTCCGATCGAATACCGTTGACAATCGGAATCCAGATTCCGTATGTTGAAGCGGAATGCTAATTCCGATTGTACGAGGGGTGGCATGCGGTACGCGACACTGGGCCGATCCGGCCTCCACGTCTCCCGGGCATGCCTGGGCACGATGAACTTCGGCACCGATCCGCAGGCACCGACGCCGGCCACCGAGGCCCGCCGCGTCATCGGCGAGTTCCTCGACGCCGGCCACAACTTCATCGACACCGCGGACACCTACCGGGGTGGCACCAGCGAAGAGGTCGTCGGCCGAGCCATCGCCCACCGCCGCTCCGAGGTCGTCCTCGCCACCAAGGGGGCGGCACCGCAAGGCGCCGGACCCAACAACCGGGGCCTGTCCCGCGCCCACCTGACTCGCGCCCTGGAGGCGAGCCTGCGCCGACTGGGCACCGACTACGTCGACCTGTACCAGTGCCACGTGCCCGACCCGGACACCCCGATCGACGAAACCATGGCAGCGCTCGACGGCTTCGTACGCTCCGGCAAGGTCCGCTACGTCGGCTGCTCCAACTTCACCGCCGCCGGAATCGTCAGCGCCCAATGGGCAGCGCAACGCCTGGGCGGCACACCCTTCATCAGCCTGCAAGCCAACTATTCGCTGATCGCGCGCGCGATCGAGGCCGAGATCGTGCCCACCTGCCAGCAACACGGGCTCGGCATCCTCGCCTACAGCCCGCTCGGCAGCGGTCTGCTCGCCGGTCGATACCAGCGCGGCACCGCGCCGGCCGCCGGATCCCGACTCGCCGAGTGGGCGGCCATGCCCAGCCCGATGGCACGCGCATTCGTGACCGGCCTCCTCGCCGAGCGGCATTTCGACATCGTCGACGAGGTCACCACCGTCGCCGCCGAACTGGCAACGACCACGCCAACCGTGGCGCTCGCCTGGCTCGGCAGCCGCCCCGAGATCAGCTCGGTGGTCCTCGGCCCTCGCTCCGCCGATCAACTGAACGCCAACCTGGCCGGCCTCGCATTCGAACTGCCGGAAAGCGTGTCCGCCCGGCTGGATGCGGCGAGCCGGTGCACCATCAGCCCTCCGGTCAACGGCCAGCACAACGCCGCCTGATCCAGCGACGAGCCGCTCCCTCGTCGTCCGCGTCCACAAGCGCGAGACCTTGTCCCCAGCGTGGCCCCCGACCGCTGGGTGGATAAATCGCGGCCCTCCAGCATGACGGCCGAATGATCGAGTCTGAACGTTCTTGAACGCCTCGGTCCGTTTCATGGCATCTCTTGATCCGGATCGTATAAATATGATTCGATGCGATCAGACGATGGCGTGCCACCTCTGGACACCGCAGGCCGGCGAGCCCGAGGCGTCGCCTGCCACCACCACCCTGACCGGTTGACTGGAGATCTCATGACCAGCCCTCGATCCGCTCCGCCTCGGCAGACTCCGGGAGTAGCCCGCCCGCGCCGTGCCCGCGTCAGACCCACCGCGCTGAGCATGCTGTCGATCGCAGCGCTTGCCCTGGCGTACGTGGTAGCCATGCCGGCCGCATCCACCCCAGTGGGCCTGACCATGGAAGTAGCCGCCACCTACGTCAAACTGGGCAACCGGACCACCGGCAAGTTCATCGACGGCATGGGCCGGACCACCAACGGCGCCGCAGTCGGCCAGTACTCCTCGTCGTCCAGCGACAACCAGCAGTGGACGATCGATGCCGTCGGCGACTACGTCCGGATCAGGAATCGGGCCACCGGCCTGTACCTGGACGGGATGGGCCGCACGACGGGCGGATCCATCTGCGGCCAGTGGAGTGACACCGGCAGCACCAACCAGCAGTGGACCCGGGAGGACTCCGGCGGCTACGCCAAGTTCAGGAACCGGGCCAACGGGCTGTACCTGGATGGCGGGGGCAGCACGTCCGACGGCGCCAACCTCGTCCAGTACGCGAACAGCGGCAGCACCAACCAGCAGTGGATCGTCACTGACGTGTCGACTCCGGGATCGGGCACGATCACGGTGGACGGCAACAACATCCGCGCCGGCAACGTCAACGGCCTGACGTTCAAGGGCTTCGGCGCGCTCAGCGCCAACAGCACCAGCGAGTTGCTGATGGATTACAAGGCCCAGAGCCCGACCGCGTACGCGCAGCTGCTGCGGGTCCTCTTCGGTGGGGAGAGTCCGGTCTTCACCAACGTGAAGATCGAGATGGGCAACGACCGCAACAACTCCACCGGACCGGACCCCTCGACAATGCGTTGGGAGTCCGAGACGCCCAACGTCAAGCGTGCGCAGGGCTTCCAACTCGCGGCCGACGCGAAGAAGGTCAATCCCAACGTCAAGGTGTCCCTGCTGCGCTGGAACTCCCCCGGCTGGGCGAACAGCAACGACAAGGTCTACACCTGGTTCAAGAAGACCATCCTGAGCGCGTACCGGACCTACGGGTTCATGGTCGACTACGTCAACCCGGGTCTCAACGAGCGCGGGGCGGACCTGAACTGGACCAAGACCTATGCCAACCGGGTCAGGACCGACAGTGCCGACTTCGCCAACTCGACAGAGCAATCCCGGTACAACCAGCTCAAGGTCGTCATCTCCGACGAGGTCGGTGTCGGGTCGTTCGGCGGCAGCATGATCAGCGACGCCGGCCTGCGCGACGTGGTGGCGGCGGCCGGCTACCACTACAGCCCCGACGACGACGGCGCCGGCAACTTCAAGCGCCTGGCGATGGACTACGACAAGGAGATCTGGAACAGCGAAGCACAGGCGACCTTCGGCAACTCCGCCTTGCGCCCCAACAACAACATGCGGTCCCCGTCGGTGGTCGGAACCGGCATCGGCGGCACCAACAGCGCCCTGGAGATGGGAAACACCATCATCAAGGGATTCGTCAACTCGCGCCGGACCAACTTCATCTACCAACCGGCCATCGGGTCCTTCTACGAAGGTGGGCAGTACTCCTACAAGGAGGTCGTCAGCGCCCGTGATCCCTGGTCGGGCTGGCTGCACTACGACGCCGCCATCGACGTGCTGCGGCACTTCAGCTGGTTCGCCAAGACCGGCTGGGAGAACTCCAGCAACACGGCCGGTATCTGGCGCGCCGTCCCCGAATCCAGCTACACCGGAGCGACCGGGACGAACCCGGTGGTCGGACGCAACGGCACGCCCAGCTATCTCACGCTCGCCGCGCCCGACCGGCGCAACTTCTCCACGGTCTTCATGAACGACAGCGAGTACACCCAGTCGTACCGCCTCCAGCCGGTGAACATGGCCTACTCCGGCACTCCGGCCCTACAGCTGTGGGAAACCCGCGCGGCCGACCCCGGCCAGGCGTTCAACGCCAACTACCTGAAGCACCTCGGCAGCGTCCCGGCCGGTGACGGCGGGGTGTACACCGTGACGGTCCGGCCGAACTCGGTCGTCACCGTGACGACGCTGGCCAACCACACCAAGCCCGAGTACCTGGAACCCCTGCCGGTGGAGGGCCAGCGCACCGTGCTGGACACCGACATCTCCGGCGACGTGCAGAGCACCAGCGACAACATCCTCTACGCCGACGGCTTCGACTACACCGGCAAGACGGTCCCGGTGATCGGCAGTGGCGGCACCATCACGGGCACCGAGGACTTCATCACCTCGCGTGGCGGCGCCAAGAGCGTCATCCCGCGCTACGCCAGCGACCGCAACGGCGCCTTCGAGGCATACCAGCCGGACGGATCGACCAATTACGTGCTGCGCCAGCAGCTGGACAGCCCGAGCCAGGGCCTGGGCGGTGCGTGGAACGGGGGGGACGCGGTCACCAGGATCGGTGACAGCCGGTGGCTCAACTACAAGGCCAGCGTCGACGTCTCCTTCGAGAACAGCAGCACCCAGAACGGCGCCAACCACGCCCGGCTGGGCATCCGCGAGCAGCACGGGGACAACGGTGCGCCGTACTCGGTGCGGTTCACCTTCGACGGGGGCTGGCAGTTGCTGGTCAACAACACTGCGGTCGCCAGCGGCAACGTGGTCAGCGGCGCCGGCGGCGTGCGGATCAGTGGGTTCAACACCGCTCCCAACGCGTGGCACAACATCGCGCTGAAAGGCGTCGGAAGCACGGTGACCGCCTACCTCGACGGCGTCACACTGGCCACCTACACCGACCCGAATCCCAAGCTGTCCGGCCGGATCACGCTGGGCAGCGGCTACTACTTCACCCGGTTCGACAACCTCAAGGTGGAGACGGTCGACGGAAGCCCGCCGTACTACTCCGAGGTGCTGGACAACCTGGAGATGTCCGACCTGGCCAACCCGCCCGCCCGGAAGCTGGTGTACGGCGGGTCCTGGGCGCACGAAAACGGTAAGGGTATGTACAACGTTCAGCGGAGCCTGTCGACCAGCCAGGGCAGCGGCTCGACGCTCACCTACACGTTCGCCGGCACCGGACTGGACATCATCGGGCCGAACAACGGCTCGGCCGTCCTGCAGGTCACGGTGGACGGCACGGTGGTCAACTCCGCAGCGAGCACGCTCGCCTCTCCCGAGTTCTCTCAGACGTACGCCCTGCGCAACCTCGGCGCCGGCACGCACACCGTGCAGGTCATGGTGCGCAGCGGCAGTCTCGTCGTGGATGCCGTCGGGGTCGTCCGGCCGTGATGCCGGTCGCGCCGGACGACCAATAGGACCCGCATCGTCCCGTCCCCGTCCCCGTCCCCCAACAGAAAGGACGACGCAATGCGACCTGCCATGTTCAGCCGCCCCCTGTCGCGAATGGCCAGGCTCGTGGCCACCAGTGCGGTGATGGCGACCACGGCTGCCGCAGCGGCAATCGCCATCACCGCTACCGCCGGCCCAGCAGCTGCCGCCACCAGCCAGTTCCGAGGCATGAACTGGGCTCAACTGGGTGACAACTTCAGCACCAGCCCGCTCGTCGTGCAGGGTCTGAGCCAATCCGACAGCTACGCGACGGTGCAGGCCAAGGCCAACGCCCTCTACGACGACATGGCCTCCACCATGGGGATCAACACCGTCCGGCTGCCCATCAACACTCAGACGGTGGCCAACACCACCTGGTGGAACGCCTACCGGGGCGCCATTGACGCCGCCACCGCCCGTGGAATGAAGGTCATCCTCGCCTTCTGGACGGACCACAACTCCGGCGCTAGGATCGCGAACCTCGCCGCGTGGAACACGATGTGGTCCAGCGTGACCAGCGCCTACGGCTCGAACACCAACGTGTACTTCGAGCCAATGAACGAGCCGGGCGGTTACAGCTCGGCACAGTGGCGCGACATCGCAGCCACCTGGCTCAGCACCCACTACTCCGCCGTGCCCAGCCGGGTGCTCATCGGCGGCACTGGCGCAAGCCAGGACCTGCGCGACGTCTGCAACGACAGCCGCTTCAACGGCACGCTGCTGTCGTTCCACCACTACGCCTTCTTCTACGGCGCGATGACCTACGACGCCTGGCGAAGTCACATGCAGACCCGTCTGGGCAACTGTGCCTCCCGGGCGGTCGCGACCGAGTTCGGCGGGCCCATGGACAACGGCCTCAACTACGCCGACGCGAACAGCACCGACAACTTCGTGCGCCACATCCGTGCCATGGCTCAGGTCATGCGGGACAACCAGATGGGCGGCACCTACTGGCCCGCCCTCGGCGGCAAGAACTCCGGCTCCGGCCACGACTGGTACTCGATGTTCGCCCTCAGTGGCAGCGGCACCAATCTCAACCTGACCATCCGCAACACTTCTGGCGCCGACCGGATCCGCTATGCCTATGGCGACAACATCGGCGGCGGCTCCACGACGCCCCCGCCCTCGGGGACCCACTACCGGATCAACAACGTCAACAGCGGCAAGGCGATGGACGTGATCGGGCAGTCCACGGCCGACAGCGCTGAGATCAAGCAATGGAGCTACCTGGGCGGCAGCAACCAGAAATGGCGTTTCGAGGACGCCGGTAGCGGCTACTTCCGCATCGTCAACCAGAACAGCGGCAAGTGCCTCGACGTCGCCTCCGCCTCCACCGCAGACGGCGCGAACATCGTCCAGTGGACGTGCGGCAGCGGCCAGAACCAGCAGTGGCAATGGCAGTCCCAGGGCAGCAACTTCCGGCTCGTGGCCCGGCACAGCGGCAAGTGCCTGGACGTGTACCAGTCGGGAACCGCAGACGGCGCGGACATCCAGCAGTGGACCTGCGGAAGCGCCAACAACCAGCGCTGGACAAGAACCGCGGTCTGACCGGGGCTCAGCAAGGCGGGGTGGCAGACCGTGCGGCACGGTCTGCCACCCCCGTCTGTTGGCAACCGTGACCGCACACGCGTGGGAAGGCGAGCCCGGTGGGCCGCTGGTCGAGGCAGCCGACCAGTTCGACCGCGCCTGCCACGACCCACGCGGCCGGCTGCGTCCAGCGGGTTGTCGCCCTGCCGGTCGACCACGACGTCTAGACGGTCCACGTGGTCAATGGACTCCGCGGCACCCAAGTCGCTGCTGTCCGCAGACCAACCAGTCGACAGACAGTCGTACCCAGGTGCAGGACCCGCGGTCGCCCAGGCGGCCTGTTCCATCGTGCATGGGTTAACCGGCGGTGAGCGGCACCGCCGGCGCGCCCTGCTTCACGCACAGCGGCACACCCGGGTAGTGAGCGGTGACCGTGGCGGCGTCGCGTTGCGGGTCACCGACGCCGACGCTGACGCACTTCCCGATCGTCGGCCCCACCTCGTACACGGCCACACCCCGCTGCCGCCAGTAATCCATGTCGGCAGCGATCTGCTCGACCCACCGGTCGAGTGCCCGAGCGGAATGCTGAGCGTCGACGAAACGCACCGTGACGTGCAGACCGAGCTGACGCACCGCCTCGTCGAACCCGGCAGAAGGTATGCGGTGCACCAGCAGCACACCAGCGGGAACATCGAGGCTCACGTCCGCGTACAGGTCGGGCCAGCGCTCGCCGACGCCATCCACGGCTTCGGCGGCGTCGCTAAGCGCATCCTGGGCAGGCCAGTACGACTGCTCAGCGTGCGGCACGCTCGGCACGGCGGACGCCGACGGTGAGGCGCAGGCCGCAGGCAGGGCCAGCAGCGCCAGGGTGAGCAACGCGGGAACACGGCGAGGCATCGTCGACCTCCTTCGGCGGCACCCACCGCCAGACGGACACTACGGATAAACGAACCACCAGAGGATGAGACGCACACCAGCCCCAGACGGTTCCCCACCCGCCCCGCGAGGTCTGGCCCTCCGGCCGGACTAGCCAGCGGCCATGGGCCCAACTGCGCGGGTGCGCCGGCCGAACAGCTGCGCTGAGGACAGCCGGCCGTGGCAGCAACGGATCGTGACCGCCAGACGCGCGGCGCGACGAGACCGGCGTCCGGGTACGGGCTCAGGCGATCAGTGTGCCGCCGTCGACGGTCACCACCGTGCCGGTGGCGTAGGTCGCCCGCAACAGGTAGACGAACGCCTCCGCGACCTCCTCCGGCTCGCCCACCCGACCGAGCGGAAGTGACTCGCTGAGCTGGGCGTACATCTGCTCTCGGGTGTCCTCCGGCAGCGAGTCCCAGAGTGGCGAGCGGATGACGCCGGCGGAGACGGCGTTGACCCGGAGCGGGGCGAGTTCGACGGCGAGGGCGCGGACCAGCGCGTCGATGGCCCCGGTGATGCTGGCGGCCACCGACCATCCGGTGCTCGGCCGGTGGTTGGCGGTGCCGGTGGTGAGGGTGATCGAGCCGCCGGATCGCAGGTACGGGAGTGCCGCGTTGACCGCCGACAGGGAGCCGAAGTAGCGCAGGTCGAAGGCGCTGCGAGCGGCGGCGAGGTCGAGGGCGTCGACGGACATCAGCGCGAGCGGCTCGCCGGCGGTGTAGACGAGGTGGTCCAACGGGCCGAGACCCTGGAACAGTCGGGCCACGTCGGCGGGGTCGGTGAGGTTGGCGACGTACCCGTGGGCGGTGCCCGGCAGGGTGGCCAGGGCGCGGTCCACGCTGCGCTGGTTGCTGGAGGCGACCACCACCTGGGCGCCCTCGCGGGCGGCGCGGGTGGCGGTGGCGAGCCCGATCCCCGAGGTTCCGCCGAGTACGACGACGCGCTGGTCGGTGAGGGTCATGATGGTGTCCTTCCGGGTTCGTGGTGGAGACGGCTACCACCATGCGTCGCCTCCGAACCCCACGTCCAAGACCTCTTTCACCTGCTGTGATACCTGACGGGTATCGTGGATCGGACCGGGATCACGAGCCGGACGGGGGGACCGATGGATGTCGATCTGCGCAAGCTCCGCTACTTCGTGGCGGTTGCCGAGGAGTTGCACTTCGGGCGGGCCGCCGCGCGGCTGCACATCGCCCAGCCGGTCCTGTCGCGCCAGATCCGGGCCTTCGAGCACGAACTCCGCGCGGAGCTCTTCGTCCGGGACCGCCGGTCCACCGTGCTGACCGAGGCCGGCCGTCAACTGTTGGCCGACGCCCGTCCGCTGCTCGCTTCGGCCGAGGCTCTGCGCCGGCGGGTGCAACAGGTGGCGCACGGCAGGGCGACGTTCACCATCGCGTTCATGCCGGGCATCATCGTCACCGCCGAGGCACGCGCCATCGCGCAGCGGCATCCCGACCTGACCGTCGATGTCGTGCGCACCTCCTGGGACGACCAGGCCGAAGTTGTTCGTGCGGGGCGCGCCGACGTCAGCTACGTACGGCTCCCGGTCGACCAACGCGGCCTGCGCCTCCGCCCACTGTTCCGCGAACCCCGCGTCGTCGTCCTGCCCAGAGATCACCGCCTGGCCGGCAAGGAGTCCGTCGACCTCGCCGAGTTGGTCGAGGAACGGCTGCTCCAGGACCCGGACGCGGTGCCGGAGTGGCGGGACCTGCCGAACCGCCCGACGGACCCCGATCCCCGCCCAAGGCCCGAGTTGAACTCCGTCGAGGAGAAGTTGGAGCACGTCGCCGCGTACTCCGGGATGGCGATCCTCCCCCTGTCAACGGCGACGTTCTACACCAGGCCCGACGTCGTGCACGTGCCCGTCGCCGACCTCGGTCACAACCAGGTGTGCCTGGCCTGGGCCGAGGACAACCGGTCGCCCCTGGTCGGCGAGTTCGTCGACATCGCCGAGGCCGCGACCCGGCGGGATGTCGGCTAGCTTGCCGGCCGTGGTCGGGATCCGCTGGTTGCGGGGACGGCGACGACGTAACCAAGGTGGTCCCTGCCGCAGCCAGGTCCGAACCTTCGAGTCCTGTCCGTATGCCCCGTCCTCCGTGACCCAGCTCGCCGGAGGCCCGCGATAGTGGCGAGTTGGCTTCCTCGCGGCGGACGGGCTCGTCGCACCAGCCGCGGGGTAGATACAACTCTCGGTCGATCAGCGTGCGCCCGGCCGGGCTGGCATGGGCCAGGAACACTCCGAGCTGGCAGTTCTCCGTCCGCCCGGCCCTGCCCGAGTACCGCCGCTGCACCCCGGCGGACTTGATTCCCTTTTCAGTAAGCCGGTCTCGTCGACGTCCTGGACGAGGCGGTGACGCGTGGCGTTCGCTGTGAGTCGAAACGACGGGCTGACGCCGACTCGTCACGGGTCCAGTTGGACTGGGTGCGGTCACCGGGTGAGGCCGACAAGCGTCGCCAGTCGCGCCACGCCAGCCGGCGCCGGCTGCGCGCGGGCGACATCAGCGATCACCGTACGCGCCAGCGGCCGGCACCGAACCTCGGCCGGCGCGACACTGTCCGCGTCCACAAGCGCCCGTGCCGCGCCGCGCAGGTCACCCACCTGGAGGTACGCCCGCGCGACGTCCATCAGGTACGCGCCCCGATACTCGGCCGGCAACCGCCGCCACGCCTCCCGCCGCACCACGGCCGAGTGCCGCCGGAGCGCCTCCTCGGCGTCACCCCGCTGCGCCGCCAGCACCACCCGAGCCAGCTCGACGACAACCGGCCCGAAGCCGGTGCGGTGCTGATCGTCGTACCCCCGAAGGTGTGCGGCGACCCCCGCGGCCCGGTCGGTCAGCTCGGCGGCGCGGCGGTGCTCGCCGCAGCCGGCGGCGGCCAGCGCGGCCTGCACCAGCAGCGTCCCACCCAAAGCCCACTCCCCCGCCGACCACCCCCGACCCTCGCCCCCGTGATCAAGAGGTTTGCGGGCGGTTTGATCTCCAACAGTCCCGCAAACCTCTTGATCACCAAGGCCGGGCAGGGATGGGAGGATGCGGTTTGCGGCCGTTAGGGACGCTGTTAGGGCCAGGTGGTCGCGGTTGGACGCGCGGAGCGCCTGGGCTACCGCGATGGTCGCCGTTGCCGCCAGGATCTGGTTGTCTTCGGCGGCGGCCATCGCCCGGTCGGCCGCCAGCCAGGCCAGGTCGGCCTCGTCGAGCTTGACCAGCAGCGACGAGGTGATCCGGTACGCCGGCACCAGCACCTCCGTCGACCGCACGCCCTGGACGGCGTCCAGCAGACCCGGCAGCACCCGCACCAACTGCCCGTAGTGCGCGTGCTGGTAGGACAACCAGGCGTACCCGATCTGCCTTCGCAGCTCCTCCGGCGCCTGCGCCGGGGACTGCGGGATGTCGTAGCGGGCGAGCGCGGCCCGGATGTCGTCCACCCCGTCCGGCGTGCCCGCCGGAGTGCTCGGCTGCTGGCCGAGCAGCACCTCCGGATCGACCCGCAGGACGTGGGCCAGTTCCTGGATCACCGAGTACCGATCCAGGGCGCGCACGCCCCGCTCAACCTTGTCCACCCAGCTCTTCGACCTGCGCAGCCGGTCGGCAAGCATCTGCTGCGTCATCGACCGCCGCACCCGCCAGCGGGCAACCCGGCGGCCGATCGGGAGGTCATCGTTGGTCACGCCGCCACCGCCGGTCCGGGACCGCGCGGGTCGTGTCGTCCACGGGTACGCGGTCCGCCTCGGCCTGGGCCAGGAGGCGCTGTTTGGCAGCCTCCCGCTCGGCCGCCTCACCCGTGTTGTCCGGAACGTTGTCGTCCTGCCCGCTCATCCCCGCCTCCTCCGTCATAGTTCCGGGAGGCTCGCCGCCCTCCCAGGCCAGGACGTGATCGCGTCCCAAACCGGAAACTAGGGCGAAATGGTGATGCGGTGATTACTGGCAGTTATGTGGCCA
Organism: Micromonospora sp. NPDC085948; assembly: GCF_040686315.1. Taxonomy (NCBI): domain Bacteria; kingdom Bacillati; phylum Actinomycetota; class Actinomycetes; order Micromonosporales; family Micromonosporaceae; genus Micromonospora; species Micromonospora sp. NPDC085948. Next base: position 18,596 of record NZ_JBFBJW010000016.1, read on the forward strand.
GGTTGATGCCGATGCGGCCGGCGAGCAGCCGCAGGTCGTCGGGGATGGCTCGGCGCTGGGCGCGCTGGGCAAGGGTCACCACGGCGTCGCGGGCGAGCGGGTTGATGGCGAACGGGATCGGCGCGGCCTGCTCGGCCCGGATGAACGCAGCCAGCGCCTCGGAATCCCGACGACCGCTGTCCGCCAACGCTCGCCCGATGTCGAGCCAGTACGACAGTTGGCGATTGGATGCTTTGAGCACCTGCGGTCGGATCGTGCGGGACAGCTCGATTATCTTGCCGTACTCGCCCTGCTCAGCGGCGATCGACATTTTCCAGAGCCCCACATTGGTCGGGCCGAAGCAGCAGCCGTTGAAGCCGCCTCCGTCGGCCGGATCTCCCAGACTCGCCGCCTCCCGGGTGGCTTCGGCGAGGTGGTCACGAGCATCGTCCGGGCGAGCGTCCACGGTCAAGGCCAGCGCTGCCATCAGGTGAAGCTGACCAAGCATCTGCCGCACCCGGACGTCGGAGGCGTCCCCCTGAAGCTCCACCAGTGAGCGGTCACTGACTCTGGCTGCCAGGCGCGCGGACTCGATCGGCAGGCTCTGCGCGTAGATGAACCGGGAGGCGCCTATCCACGCGCGATCTTCGACGTCCTCGGCAGCCGATACGGATACCCGGGCGGCGTTGAGGGCAAGGTGGCGGTAGCCGAGGTGCCGAAGGCAGGTGGAGGCGAGGTAGGCGACCTGAGCGAGTGCGGTGCCGCCCACGGCGGCGGCTTCGAGCAGCAGGGTCGGGAGCATGCGGGCCATGGCCGGGTAGTTGCACGAGTTGCGGAGCTGATCGGCGAGGGCGATCTCGGCCACCAGTTGATCGGCGGTGTAGGTCGGTGGGCGGCGCTCGCCGTCCTCGATCTCGATCACGGCCGACCAGACCGCCGGCACGCACTCGGCGGCGCTCTCACGGGCCGGATCGCCGGACTCAGTGCCCTGGCCGAGCAAATCGGCCACCGTGACCTGGAGTGCGGCGGCGAGAGCGACCAGAGTGGAGCGGCGATCGATCGGCTTTCGGCCGGACTCGACCTGCGACACGTAGGACTGGGTGACGCCAGCAAGCCCGGCGAGGACGGCCTGAGTCATCCCGCCCCGGCGCATCCGCCAGTACCGGATCCTGGCACCGATGGTGTCTGGCTTCATCACCATGCCTTTGCCAACCTGGAGGTAGAGGACCAAAACAGCGGCCATGCTCTGCTGGCCCCCATTCTGGGACGGTACACCGGTTGACCGTCGCAGTGGCCCGTGACGCACGTCCAATGTGCTGTGTCGGCACTGACGATCGTCGTTGGCATGACGTGGACCGACTCCGATGCGCCGTACGCTGCCCCTGCCACCCTCCGCGCCGCCACAGCAGCCGCCATCGTTAGGGGCTGGTCTTGATCGAAATCGCTTTCAACATCCTGAGTAATTTCATTGCGAACGTGCTGTTCTGGGTCGTCCTCGGCGGCATATTCTGGTTGGCGAGCAAGGCCGGCCGCCGGAAGTTTGGCGGATTCTTTGGCCTTCGTACCCACTCCACTATCAGTGCCTATGTGTCAAATTTGTGGCTGCCGGAAAGCGACCAACATGACGGGAGGTTACTCTATCTCCCTTCATGAGTCCATGGCCGCTCAGGCGATTGCCAGTCTCGTTGGATCATCCCAGTTAAGAGCCCCTGAGATTGCCCGAGGGCTCGTCGATGGAATTTGGCTAAGCACCACCCTTAACTCGGTGACTACTGTTACAGATGCCATCAACGAGACCTCACCTCATGCCGGCGGCCCCGCAATCACCATAGGTGCGGCTGATCGCAATTCACTTCGCAGACGGTACATCCGGGCCGGACTTCCACGCGCCACGTTCAGCTACGAACGCGCGGATGGCCGTTTGCCGACCGGCGCAACGAAGAATCGCGCCATCGAGGTTCAACATCGATCCGGCAACCGTCTGGTAATCGACGCACAGATGCATTTAGCAGTCATAGAGAAATTTCAGGATGCCGAACGCGCTGCGACCCGGTTCTTCTGTTTCGGCGAGAAAGGTGACAGCACCTGAATCGCCGTCGAGTATTTGTGTAGGAATTGGAAGGCTCTTGAACGAAAGTTCGGAAAAACGAATTCGTCATCTGCCTCGGATTACCCACCGCCGAAGAATACTCAAACCGACTACCAGGAACCGCTCCGGCTGGCCGCGATACCCATGTAGCATGGTCAAACTCTGGCAGAGGTGCAGATACTTCCCGCCACATCAGCGGGACTGACCCATTGACAGGACTGCCGCGCACCCGCCACAATCCTCGCCCGGCTGCACGCCGCCGCCCTGACGGTGGGGAGGCTACTCATGGTGGACTGGCACCACCTGCAGGGATCCGACCGTGAGCGATCACCAGCTTTACCTTCGACTGCGGAGCACCGCTCATGACCTGACGGCAATTGACAGCGGGCGTGCAGCGTACTCGAACAAACAAGACCCGAGCACCGAATAGTCAACGGAGTGATACCACGACGAGAATTGCCCCGCCAGCCGATATCGAAAGATGAAGACTAACCCATATCAGGTTAAGGCGAATTCGGCGCAGCCACGGATGTTGTTTATCGTGGATATCGCGGCCTCGACGCCGGGCGGCCTCCAGATCGAGACCGGGATGCAACTCTTCCATCGCTACTGCGAAGCCGGCTGATTGCCTCATGTGCAGCCGATAGCGCTCGTGCAGCTTCGCAGATGCCACGGCACCATATAGTCCCAGTAAAACAAGCCCGCAAGAGATCGGCAAGGTGGCTGACGTCGCACCGTTTTGAGCGATAAATCCGAAACCGATTGCGGATATAGTCAAGACGATGTTTGCGAAGACTGCACGCTGATCCTCCGACCGCTGAGCTTGCCGCCTCTGATCCTCCCAGAAGGTAATCAACAGCTCATCCGATGAACTCATCGTCTCTCCAATAGCTCAATTGCTGATGTCCCATCGAGGATGCTCTTGCTCGAAAGCGTCGGGCACCTCGGCACAGATCGTACCCAATGGCCGCAAACGCTTTGCGATTCACATGCCCAGCAATTGCGACATTTGCAATTCCCATGAATGCAATATTGCCAAGCAGGTCGCCGGCCTGACAGAACTTTGACTTAACATGACCTTCGGCAGTCGGTATGATGACGCTCATTCGATTCACTTGTACGAAGAAGCACCCGTCGCGAATAGGGGGATCCACGTGACAGTGGAAGATTTCTCATCTCAGACGCTCGGACTTTTCGCGCGGGTCGCTCCCGACTACTACAGCCACACCGGCCTAGAGACACTTCTTCTAACTCACGGAATAGTAGAGGATTCGACCGAACGGTCATGGGTCAGCAAACAAAGAAGAATCTTGAACGCAATAAAGATCATCCAGGAAATGGGAGAGCCACGTGCATCCGAAGCAATGAGAGCTTTTATTACGGACCTCATTCCGCATTTTCATGACACTGACTGCATGGGAGATGGGACGGATCCGCAAGTGGAGGGATTTATTCAGTCCCTTCAGAACGACGGATGGACAATAGCATCCGGTCGACTGGAGAGGGGTCAACTCTCGAAGCAAAATGGGGAAGTCCGCATACCGGAGCACAGTCGAGTCCGTTCAGACCTAAATACCAGCCGCCGCGTATTTATTGTGCATGGCAGAGACAACACATTAAAGAATCACGTCACCCGGGCGGTACACGAGTTCAGATACGAGCCTTGCATTCTTGGGTCTACGCCAAATCGAGGTCAAACGGTGATCGAAAAGTTGGCCGCAGAGGCACAAGATGCAGCATTCGCTATCGTCTTATTGACTCCGGACGACGAGGGCCGACTGGCTGGCGAAACAGGCAAGCTTGAAGCCCGCGCCCGACAGAACGTGATCTTTGAATGGGGTTTCCTCATCGGCCTTATCGGACGTAACCGAGTGGCTGCCATGTCACGCGGCGATGTGGATCTACCTTCAAACCTCCTGGGAATCGCCTGTATAAAGGTAACCGATGATTCCGATGGCTGGAAGATGAGGCTGGTACGGGAGATGCGCGCGGCCGGTCTCGATATCGACAGCGATGTTCTCTGAAGTTCATGTAGTCACAGCGCCACGATCGCCGCAGTCTCCGCCGGCAACTGGATCCGGTCCCGCATCACCGTGACCCCCTCCCCCGTAGCCAGCAACACCCGGCGAGCCACCCCAGGCAGGCTCACCCCCTGCCCCCGCCCCGCGAGGTTGGCCACAACAAGCGTGTCCCCCCGCCGCATCACCAAAAACTGGTCCCCATGCTGCACCGACACCGCGTGCAGCCGAGGATCCGACAGGTCAGGGCACGACCGACGCAGCCCAATCAACCGCTGGTAAAACGCCAGCATCGAAGCATGCTCAGGCTTGTCCAGCTCCGCCCAGTCCAACCGCGACCGTACGAACGTCTCCGGGTCCTGCGGATCCGGCACGTCTCCCTCCGGCCACCCGTGCGACGCGAACTCCCGCCGCCGCCCGCTACGCACCGCAGACGCCAGCTCAGGCTCCGGATGCGAGGTGAAGAACTGCCACGGCGTAGAGGCAGCCCACTCCTCCCCCATGAACAACATCGGAGTAAACGGAGCGGTCAGCAGCAACGTAGCCCCGACCCGCAAAAGCGAAGGCGAGAGAGAAGCCGAGATCCGATCCCCAGCAGCCCGGTTCCCGATCTGGTCATGGTTCTGCAAGTAGGCCACGAGCCGGTGACCAGGGACGCGGGAATCCAGAGGCCGCCCATGATGACGGTTGCGGAAGCTCGACCAGGTCCCCGCGTGGAAGAACCCACCAGTCAGCACATCAGACAACGTCTCCAGGGAGCCGAAGTCCCCGTAGTACCCCTGCCGCTCCCCCGTCAGCAACGTGTGCAGCGCGTGGTGGGCGTCGTCGTTCCACTGCGCGTGCAGCCCGAACCCGCCCGCCTCCCGAGGCGTGATCAGCCGCGGGTCGTTGAGGTCGGACTCGGCGATCAGCGACAACGGCCGCCCCACGTGCGTCGACAGCGACTCGACGGCGATGGCCAGTTCTTCCAGGATGGGCACCGCCCGCGAGTCCGGCAGGGCGTGCACGGCGTCCAGGCGCAGGCCGTCGACGTGGTAGTCGCGCAGCCACATGAGCACGCTGTCGATGATGTAGCGGCGTACCTCGTCGGAGTGCGGGCCGTCCAGGTTGATCGAGCGGCCCCAACTGTTGCTCTGCTCGGCCAGGTAGGGGCCGAACTGCGGCGCGTAGGCCCCGGAGGGCCCGAAATGGTTGTAGACAACGTCGAGGATCACCCCCAACCCCTTGGCGTGGGCGGCGTCGACGAACCGTTTCAGGCCGTCGGGGCCACCGTAGGGCTGGTGGGGGGCGTACCAGCAGACGCCGTCGTACCCCCAGTTGTGTTCGCCGTTGAAGGCGTTGACCGGGAGCAGCTCGATCAGGTCGACGCCGAGTGACACCAGGTGGTCGAGGCGGTCGATGGCCGCGTCGAAGGTGCCTTCCGGGGTGAAGGTGCCGATGTGCAGCTCGTAGAGGATGCTGCCGGGCAGTTGCCGGCCGGTCCACGAGGTGTCGGACCACGCGAAGGCCGAGTGGTCGTAGCGGCGGCTGGGACCGTGCACACCAGCAGGCTGCCACGGTGACCGGGGGTCGGGCAGCGGGGTCTCGTCGTCGTTCAGCAGAAAGGAGTAGTCGAGGCCGGCGTTGGGGACGTCGACGCGCCACCAGCCGTCGGCGGCGGCGCGCATCTCGTGGTCGGCGTCACCGGTCAGGCGTAGCCGCACGCGGGTGGCGTCCGGTGCCCACACGGAGAATTCGGTCATGACGCAGCCTCCACGGCAGCGGTGGGTGGGGCCAGCAGTGCGACGGGATAGTCGGACAGAAGGTCGTCCAGAGGGGTCTCCCCGCCACTGTAGACCCGACCGGTGAACAGGTCCTTAACCTCGTTAACGGGGAGCGACAGCGCGGTGTCGCACCAGCCGCCGGCGCGGGCCAGGCCCAGCGGCAGCCGGGTGGCGACGGTGATCGCGCCGCCCCGGTCGAACGCCACCGCGTGCCGCCCCAGCCGCCCGTGCGCCGGCACCGGCCGGTAGCCGGTGAACAGCTCCGGGTGCGCCCGCCGCAGCCGCAGGGTCCGCGACACGACGAGCAGCTTCGCCGCTCCGTCGGTGTCGATCGGGGGACGCCAGCCGCCGTCGAGGCGTGCCAGCAACTCTCGGCGTACGTCGAAGTCGACCGGGCGCCGATTGTCCGGGTCGACGAGGGAGTTGTCCCACAGCTCGGTGCCCTGATAGGTGTCCGGGACGCCGGGCATGGTCAGTTGCACGAGTTTCTGCCCGAGCGAGTTGCTCCAGCCGGCGGGGGTGATGGCGGCGGCGAGTTCGGTCAGCTCGTCGTGCAGGCTCGGGTCGTCGTACATCCGGTCGATGACCGCGTGCATGGCCTGTTCGAAGGCCGGGTCGGGGTCCGCCCAACTGGTCGAGGCCGCGGCCTCCCGGGCGGCCTTCTCGGCGTACGCGTGCAGCCGTTCCCGTTCGATCGGCCACGCGCCGACGGCGGTCTGCCAGAGCAGGTGGGCGAACGCCGGGTCGGGCAGCGGCGCGTACTCCATCCAGGTCTTGACCTGCTCGGCCCAGCGGCCCGGCAGCTCGCTGAGCACGGCGAGGCGGGCGCGGACGTCCTCGCCGCGTTTGGTGTCGTGGGTCGAGATGGTGGTCATGGTGGCGGGCCAGCGGACCTGCTGGGCGGCGGCGAAGCGGTGGAACTCCGCCGGCGGCACCCCGAAGTGGGCGGGGCTGTCGCCGACCTCGTTGAGCGCCACGAACCGGGTCCACCGGTAGAACGCGGTGTCCTCCACGCCCTTGGCCATCACCGCGCCGGTGAGCTGCGGGAACCGTTGCGCCAGCTCGTCGGCGGGGTCGCGCAGTCGGCGGGTGATCGCGTCCAGGGCGCCGGCCAGGTCGGGGCGGCGGCGGCCGGCCTCGGAGCGGGCGGCGGCGAGGTGCCGGGCACCGTGCGGCGGGTAGCCCCGGTAGACCTCGAACGCGGCGGCCAGCTCGGCGAGCGCCATTCGGGCCTGCTCGGTGGGCACCTCGGGGGCGAGCGCGGCCAGCCTGGTCAGCTCGGCGGCCAGCAGCCCGGTGGCGGCGGCCAGCTTGGTGGCGTGGGTGAGGTCCTCCCAGGAGGTGTGGCGCCCGACGAGCTGGGTGTCCAGCACCGTGAAGTCGCCCTCGGCGTCGGTGTCGACGAACAGCCCACCGACCGCGGCCAGCGCCTCGTAACCGGTGGTGCCGTCCACCGGCCAGTCCGGCAGCTCCTCGCCGTACTCCAGGATCTTCTCCACCACGAGCCAGGCGTCCGGCGCGGCGGCCCGCAACCGGGTCAGGTAGCCGCCGGGGTCGCGCAGGCCGTCCGGGTGGTCGACGCGGATGCCGTCGACCTCGCCGGCGGCGGCCCAGCGCAGGATCAGCTCGTGGGTGGCGGCGAACACCGCCGGGTCCTCCACCCGCAGACCGGCCAGGCCCGCGATGGCGAAGAACCGGCGGTACGTCAGCTCGGCGTCACCGCGCCGCCAGGAGACCAGCTCGTAGCGCTGCCGGTCGTGCACCTCCCGGGCGGTGCCGTGGCCGGTGCCGTCGGCGATCGGGAAGCGGTGCTCGTGGTAGCGCAGCTCGTCGTCGACCACCTTGAGGTCGTCCAGGGCGGCCGGGTCGTCGGCGAGCACCGGCAGCAGCAGCCGGCCTCGGTCCCAGTCGATGTCGAACCAGTCGGCGTACGACGAGTCGCGCCCCCGGCGCAGCACGTCCCACCAGGCCGGGTTTGCCGGCGGCACGGCGACACCGGCGTGGTTGGGCACGATGTCGACGACCAGGCCGAGCTGCCTGTCGCGCAGCGCGCCCAGCAGTCGCTGCCGGGCGGCCTCGCCGCCCAGCTCCGGGTTGACCGCCCGGTGGTCGACCACGTCGTAGCCGTGCTGCGAACCGGGGGTGGCGGTCAGCAGCGGGGCGGTGTAGAGGTGGCTCACGCCCAGGTCGGCGAGGTAGCCGAGGATCGCGGCGGTGGCGTCCAGGTCGAAGCCGGGGCGGACCTGGACGCGGTAGGTGGCCTGCGGAGGGGTGGCCGGCATGTCAGATCGTCCTCTCCAGCACGACGAGGGAGCGGTCCGGCACCCGGATGGTGCCGCCCGCGCTGATCACCGTGGCGTCGCCCGGCTCGGGTTCGGCCGTGCTGATCACCCGTTCCCACTTCTGGCCGTATTCGGAACCGGGCATGGTGAAGTCCAGCGGCGCGTCGTGGGCGTTGAAGCAGAGCAGGAACGAGGCGTCGTGGTGTTTCTGGCCGTACTGGCCGCGCTCGCGGATGCCCTCGCCGTTGACGAACAGCGCCACCGAACGGCCGAAGTCGTTACCCCAGTCGTCGCCGGTCATCTCCCGCCCGTCCGGGGTGTGCCAGGCCAGGTCGGGCAGCGGCTCGTCGCTGCCGCGCCCGCCCACCGGCAGGCCGGTGAAGAACCGGCGACGGCGGAACACCTGGTGGCGTTTGCGGAACGCGGTCAACGTCTGGACGAACTCCAGCAACTGCTCGTCGACGTTGTCCCAGTCGACCCAGGCTAGCTCGCTGTCCTGGCAGTAGACGTTGTTGTTGCCGTGCTGGGTGCGGCCCAACTCGTCGCCGTGGCCGATCATCGGCACGCCCTGCGACAGCATCAGGGTGGCCAGGAAGTTGCGCCGCTGCTTGGCGCGCAGGGCGAGCACCGCCTCGTCGTCGGTGTCGCCCTCGACGCCGCAGTTCCAGGAGCGGTTGTGGCTCTCGCCGTCGCGGTTGTCCTCGCCGTTGGCCTCGTTGTGCTTGTCGTTGTACGACACCAGGTCGTTGAGGGTGAACCCGTCGTGCACGGTGACGAAGTTGATGCTGTGGAACGGGCGGCGGCCGTCGTCCTGGTAGAGGTCGGCGGAGCCGGAGATCCGCGACGCGAACTCGGCGAGGGTCGCCGGCTCGCCGCGCCAGAAGTCCCGCACGGTGTCGCGGTACTTGCCGTTCCACTCCGTCCACAGCGGCGGGAAGTTGCCCACCTGGTAGCCGCCGGGGCCGACGTCCCACGGTTCGGCGATCAGCTTCACCTGGCTGACCACCGGGTCCTGCTGCACCACCTCGAAGAACGTGGAGAGCCGGTCCACCTCGTAGAACTCGCGGGCCAGGGTGGCCGCGAGGTCGAAGCGGAAACCGTCGACGTGCATCTCGGTCACCCAGTAGCGCAGCGAATCCATGATCAGTTGCAGGGAGTGCGGGCTGCGCACGTTGAGGCTGTTGCCGGTGCCGGTGTAGTCGACGAAGTAGCGGCGGTCCTCCTCGCTGAGCCGGTAGTAGCTGGGGGCATCCACGCCCTTGAAGCTCAGCGTCGGGCCGAGGTGGTTGCCCTCGGCGGTGTGGTTGTAGACCACGTCGAGGATGACCTCGATGCCGGCCGCGTGCAGTGCCTTGACCATGCCCCGGAACTCCTGCACCTGCTGGCCGGTGCGGCCCAGCGCCGAGTAGCCGTGGTGCGGGGCGAAGAACCCGATGGTGTTGTAACCCCAGTAGTTACGCAGCCCGAGGTCGCTGAGGCGGTTGTCGTGGATGAACTGGTGCACCGGCATCAGCTCGATCGCGGTCACCCCGAGCCGGGTCAGATAGTCGATCATCGGCGGGGAGGCGATGCCCGCGTACGTGCCGCGCAGCTCCTCCGGGATGTCCGGGTGGCGCATGGTCAGCCCGCGCACGTGCGCCTCGTAGATCACCGAGTGGTGGTAAGGGGTGCGCGGCGGCTTGTCGTTGCCCCAGTCGAAGTACGGGTTGACCACCACCGACTTCGGCATGAACGGCGCCGAGTCGGCCTCGTTCATCTTCTCCGGCTCGGCCATGTCGTAGTCGTAGACCGCCGGGTCCCACTGGACGTCACCGTCGATGGCCTTCGCGTACGGGTCGAGCAGCAGCTTGTGCGGGTTACAGCGCAGCCCGTTGGCCGGGTCGTACGGGCCGTGCACCCGGTAGCCGTAGCGCTGCCCCGGCTCGATGCCCGGCAGGTACGCGTGCCACACGTAGGCGTCCACCTCACGCAGCTCGACGCGGCGCTCCGCGCCGGTGTCCCACTCGTCGAAAAGGCAGAGCTCGATCCTGTCGGCCACCTCGGAGAAGATGGCGAAGTTGGTGCCCATCCCGTCGTAGGTGGCGCCCAGGGGGTACCGCTCGCCCGGCCAGACCTGCATGTTGCTCCTTAGACCATGGTTGTGCCCGCACCGGCCGACGCATGCCCGCGCGCACGCAGGTATTGCCCCCCGCCCGGCAGCGCCAATCCATCCTTTCAGGCGGTGACGGAAAACCACCCGTCTGATGCGGGCAACACCCTCAGGTGTCCTCCGTCACGATGACCCTTTTCGAGGTGCGTTCTCGGGCCCGATGCACTTTCCTTGACCGGGGACAAGCGTTCGCGCGTGTTCCGCCAGGCCACTCGGCCACCCCTTACACCTCACTCCGCCGCCACTGACGCCGGCGTACCACCATGCATGGACGGAGATTGATGTGACCCTGCGGGTCGACGAGCAGCACACAGCCACCAAGGACCGGGCCCACCGGCCCACCCTGACCTCCCGGTCCCCGCTCCCGACCCAGCCCGGTCACACCGCGCAGCCCGGTCTCACCGCGCAGCCCGGCGCGGCCGTGCCGGCGCAGCCCGGCGCCGGGGTGCCCCCGCAGACCCAGCGCATCCTGATGCTGTCCTGGGAATACCCGCCGGTGCTCGTCGGCGGCCTCGGCCGGCACGTGCACGCGCTCTCCGTCGCCCTCGCCGCCGCCGGCCACGAGGTCACCGTCGTCACCCGCCACACCGAGGGCGCTCCCATGGAGGAGTACGCCGACGGCGTCCGCGTCCTGCGCGCCCCCGAGGACCCGGTCGCCTTCCCCCTGGCCACCGACTCGCTGCTGGCCTGGACCATGGCCTTCAACCACACCCTCACCCGCACCGCGCTGCGTGCCACCCAGGCCGGTTCGTACGACGTCATCCACGCCCACGACTGGCTCGTCGCCCACACCGCGATGACGTTGCGCGACCACCTGGACATCCCGCTGGTCAGCACGATCCACGCCACCGAGGCCGGACGGCACCAGGGCTGGCTGCCGGAGGAGATGAACCGCACCATCCACGGCGTCGAGCAGTGGCTCACCAGTGAGTCGGGCCGGGTGATCGTCTGCTCCGGGTACATGCGCGACGAGGTGAACGCCCTGTTCGACGTACCGACCGCCCGGGTCGACGTGGTCGCCAACGGCGTGGAGCCGCACCGCTGGCGGGTGCCGGCCCGCGCGGTGGCCGCCGCCCGCGCCCGGTTCGCCGGGGACGGCCCGCTCATCACCTTCGCCGGCCGCCTCGTCTACGAGAAGGGCGTCCAGCACCTGATCGCCGCGCTGCCCCGGCTGCGCGAGCGGCACCCCGGGCTGCGCGCCGTGATCGCCGGCGACGGCCCGTACCGCGCCGAGTTGGAGGCCGAGGTGCACCGCCGCGGCCTCGGCGGGATGGTCACCATGCCGGGCTTCCTGGGCGGCACCGACCTGCCGGCGTTGATGGCCGCGTCCGACTGCTTCGCCGTGCCGAGCATCTACGAGCCGTTCGGCATGGTGGCCCTGGAGGGCGCGGCAGCCGGCGCACCGCTGGCCGTCGCCGCCACCGGTGGCCTCGGCGAGATCGTCGAGCCGGGCGTGACCGGGATGACCTTCCGCCCGCACGACCCCGACGGACTCACCGACGCGATCGACGCGCTGCTGTCCGACCCCGACCGCTCCCGCGTCATGGCCCGCCGTGCCCGCCGGATGGTCCACGACCAGTACGGCTGGTCGGCGATCGCCCAGCGCACCGCCGCCAGCTACGCCGCCGCCATCGCCAGCGACGCCGCGTTCACCGCCCAACGCGCCGAGCAGCGCATGTCCCGGGGCCGGGCGCTTCCGGCGCTGCCCGAGGGCAACCTGCTCGCCGCCGCCGGCCTGCGCTGACGCTACGTGATCGGCGGCCTGGCCCGTTTGCGCGTGATCGACGGCCCGGCGCTTGATCGACTCGATTTCCTTGAAGTCGGGGTGTCCCAGCGCCCGCGACACCCCGACTTCCCGGAAGCCGAGTCGATCACGCCGCGCCAGCCGGCACCGCGCCGCTCGGCACCGGCCGGTCGGCGCACGCCAGCCCGACCGGCCGGCGCCTGTCAGAATGTGCGGATGTCTCGCCCTGTCGACGCCCTGGATGACGCCTTCCCGGTCGCCGCCTCGATCGCGCTGGACCTGATCCGGCGCCCCGAGGTGTCCGAGCGGTGGTCGCATCCGAGCGCGCTGCCGCACCTGTCCGTCGGAGCCCTGGCGTGCCACCTGGGACGGCAGACCGTACACGCGGCGCACCTGCTGCCAATGTCGACCGACCTGCCTCTGCTGGAGTCGGCCGACGGCCACTACGAGCGGGCCGCCTGGGTCACCGAGGGCTCTCCGGACGAGGAGTCGGTGGCCGCGGGTCCCGACGAGGCCGAAGCCGCACAGGGCCTGGCCCGCCTGCGCGCCCGATCCGTCCTCGCCTTGAAGGAAGTGGATCACCTGCTCTCCGGAGGTGGCGCTCGTGACGTCGTGCCGATCCCGTGGCAGGGCTGGGCGCTGCGCCGCGGCGACTTCCTGCTCACCCGCCAGTTGGAGATCGTGGTCCACTCCGACGACCTGGCGGTGAGCGTCGGCGTACCCACGCCAGTTTTCCCCGCGGAGGTCTTCGATCCGGTACGCGACCTGCTGGTGCGCCTGGCCGTACGCCGCCGTGGTCAGTCCGCGTTGATCAGCGCCCTGAGCCGCAGCGAGCGCGCACAGGACATCTCCGCCTTCTGATGCCCCGGCACCACGAAAGCCGAGTCGATCACGCGCGAGCCCCGCCGACGGACGGCCGACCACGGTCGGGCAGCCAACGTCGGGGAAAGCGGCAGGCCGCCGACCCGAAAGGGGTCGACGGCCTGCTGGTGAAGCGAGGAGCAGGTGTCAGCGCTCGGCGAAGGGGACGTAGTCCCGCTCGGGCGCGCCGACGTAGACCTGCCGAGGACGGCCGATCTTGGTCTCCGGGTCGCTGATCATCTCGCGCCACTGGGCGATCCAGCCGGGGAGCCGGCCGAGCGCGAAGAGCACCGTGAACATCTTCGTCGGGAAGCCCATGGCCTTGTAGATCAGACCGGTGTAGAAGTCCACGTTCGGGTAGAGCCGACGGGAGACGAAGAAGTCGTCGGCGAGGGCGATCTCCTCCAGCTCCATGGCGATGTCCAGCAGCGGGTCGGGCTTGGCCATCCGGCCCAGCACGTCCTGCGCGGCCTTCTTGACGATCGCCGCCCGCGGGTCGTAGTTCTTGTAGACCCGGTGGCCGAAGCCCATCAGCTTGACGCCGTCCTCCTTGTTCTTCACCTTGCGGACGAAGGAGCGGACGTCGTCGTCGCCGGCGTGGATCTTCTGGAGCATCTCCAGCACCGCCTGGTTGGCACCGCCGTGCAGCGGGCCGAACAGCGCGTTCACGCCGGCGGAGACCGAGGCGAACAGGTTGGCGTTGCTGGAGCCGACCAGGCGGACGGTCGAGGTGGAGCAGTTCTGCTCGTGGTCGGCGTGCAGGACGAACAGCATGTCCAGCACCTTCGACATCACCGGGTCGACCTCGTACGGCTCCGCCGGCACGCCGAAGGTCATCCGCAGCAGGTTGTCCACGTACCCCAGCGAGTTGTCCGGGTACAGCAGCGGCTGCCCGATGGACTTCTTGTACGCGTACGAGGCGATGGTGGGGACCTTCGCCATCAGCCGGACCGTGGAGATCTCCACGTGCTCGGAGTCGAACGGGTCCAGGCTGTCCTGGTAGAACGTCGACAGGGCGCTCACCGCGGACGACAGCACCGCCATCGGGTGGGCGTCCCGGGGGAAGCCGTCGAAGAAGCGGCGCATCTCCTCGTGCAGCAGCGAGTGCCGCCGGATCCACTCGGTGAACTCGGTCAGCTGCTGCTCGGTCGGCAGCTCACCGTAGATGAGCAGGTACGAGACCTCCAGGAAGGAGGACTTCTCGGCCAGCTGCTCGATCGGGTATCCCCGGTACCGCAGGATCCCCGCGTCGCCGTCGATGTAGGTGATCGCCGATGAGGCGGCCGCGGTGTTGACGAAACCGGGGTCGTATGTCGTCATCCCGGTTTCCTTCAGCAGCTTGCTCACCCCGATACCGGCGGGGCCGTCGACCGCTGGGTGTACCGGCATCGACAGCTGCCCACCGGGGTGATCGAGCTTGACTTCCGTCATGTGGTTCCTCGCTTCGCCGGCAGATCTACGTTGAATTGCCTTCGCTTCTACCGTAATTGCGGCTCGGGGGACAACGCCCGCCGTGGTTCGGCGGTGAGGTATGCGTCACCCGATTCCCGACCGGGCCACCGGGAAACCCGGCTTCCCGGTGGGCGGGACGACCGGTTCAGGACAGTGCGAGGCGTCGCAGCGTACCGTCCGTCGCGACCTGGTAGACGTCGAGCTGGTTGCTACCGGCGTGGAACAGCTTGTCGTCGGTGAGCAACGCGGCGAACCGACGACCGCCGGGGTCGGGCGGCACCACCGGGACGACCGCCCCGATCCGGCCGTTGACGGCCACCGCCAGCAGCGTGCCGTCCGGGATCCGGTCCGGGACGTCGCCCCAGACGAGCGCCGGGAGGGTGCCGGTGTCCGGGTCCATGGCCGTGAACGCGGCCAGGTCGGCCACCCGGGCGTTGCCGCCGGCCGGTCCGGCGCGCACCTCGGTGCCGACCAGGGGGTGCGGTGTCGGCGGCGGCGGTGGGGCGGGCACCCCGCCGGGGAAGGTGACCGGAACGCCCGGGCGGTCGTAGAAGTGTTTCGTGCCGTCGGCGCGGGGGGCCTGCCGGGCGGAGCGGCCGTCGACCGGCCAGGGCAGCCGGAGGTTGGCCTCGTCGGCGACGGTCGGCAGCAGGTCGACGTGTTCCCAGTTGCGGTCGTCCACCCGCCCGGTCCGCTGCCGCGGCTCCTTGACGAACGTCGGCACCCAGGCGACCTCACCGGCGGCGGCCTTGATCGCGTCCATGCCCCGGCCCTGCGCGCCGGGGCGGAAGCTGACGCCGTGGTCGGCGGTGACCACGACGAGGGCCTGGTCGTAGAGGCCGCTGGCGCGCAGCGTCCGCAGGGTCTCGCCGATCAGCCGGTCGGTGTAGCCGAGTTGGGCGAGGTGGCGTTGCCGGGCGAGGTCGATCCAGCCGGCGCCGTCGTTGGGCAGGTCCTCGGGGGCGTCGTAGCGCGCCCCGGAGGGCAGGTAGGCCCACGGTGAGTGCGGCATCAGCAGGTGCAGGAAGTGCAGGGTGGGCCGGGACGTCGGTTTCAGCCCGGCCAGGAAGGTGGTGAACCGGGCCGGTTGGTTGTCGTCCAGGCTGTCCCAGCGGAACGTCGGGTCGGCCGGCACCGGCTCGGCGGCGTCCAGGCCGGCCTCGGCCCGGGTCTGCTCCCGGTAGGAGTCCTCCGGGTCGACGGCGCTCTCCGTCGGCCCGGCGAGCTGGCCGAGCAGCCTGCCGGTCTGCCGGGCCAGCACGCCGAGCCCCTGTTCGGGGGCGACCGCCTGTTCGCAGCGACTGGGCGGGCACAGTCGGGTGATGCTCTCCTCGGCGCGGATGTCGTACAGGCCGCCGAAGGCGGTGAAGATGTTGTCCGGGTACTGCGAGTAGTGCGGGGCGACGGGCTTCGCCGGGTACCGGCCGGTGAGCATGGCGGGCAGCGCGTTGGGCGTCCAGCCGCTGACCCCAGTGGCGTTGCGGTACCAGGTCGAGCCGGCGGCCAGCTCGGCGAAGTGCGGGTACCGCGTGGCGTCGATCCGTCCGTCCGTCCCGAGCAGGCTGACCAGCGGCAGTTCGTCGAGGATCAGCATGACCACCGGCGGGTGTACGCCGGTGCCCTGCGCGGTGCCGGCCGCGCCGCCGTCGCCGCGCGGCAGCACCACCGCCGAGGTGGGTGAGACGAGCAGGAACAGCGCCACGAACGCCACCGGCCCGGCGGCGGCCAGTCGCAGCGCCCGGCCCGGCGCCCGCCACCGCCGGTGCGCGGCCGCGCCGCCGGCACCGGCCAGCACGGCCACCAGCAGCAGGGGTACGCCCCGAAGCGGCGTCACGTGCCGGCCCACCTGCACGGCGAGGGCGGCGAGCAGCAGCCCGACCAGGCCGGTGTGGGTGAGGGCGCGGGCGGTCCGGCCGGCCAGTCGACTGAGCGCGCCGAGCAGGGCCACCGCAGTCGTGGGCAGCACCGCGACCAGGGCGGTCAGCAGCAGGATCTGGGCCGGGTCGGCACGGTGGAACAGGAAGAAGTCGGGGCTGCGCCCGAGTACGTCCAGCAGGGGCTGGGTGACGACCAGCCCGACCAGGGCGACCACCTCCAGCAGCCGGCCCAGCTCGCCCCGCCAGCCCCGGTACCAGCGGGTGGCGGCCGGTCGCGACCGGGCGTCCGGGGCTGGTGGGTGGGCGGCCGGGTCAGCCACCCACCACCGTCCGGTAGAGCGTGCGGGTGCCCGAGGGCAGTTCCAGCCGGTCGGTGATCCGGCCCCGGGCGGCGAGCAACGCCTCGAACGTGTCGCGTCGGTAGTCCGGGAAGAGGCCGGCGGGTTTGTTGGCGAGCAGTCGGGTCGCCATCGGGTCCTGCGGGTCGACGAACTCCACCACGACCGCGCCGCCGGGCGCGGTCAGCCCGGTCAGCCAGTCGACGACCTCCGGCAGCGGCACGTTGCGCCCGATCGCCAGGTGGTGCACCACGGCCAGGGCGAGCACCACGTCGGCGGACGCCCGTTCGGCGAAGCCGGCCCGCTCGACGCCCCGCCAGCCGCCGCCGGGCGACGGGTCGGCGAGGTCCAGCACCAGCGGCAGGATCCGGCGCTGCCCCTCGGCGCGCAGGGTCCGGTACAACTGGTCGACCACCGCCGGGTCCTGCTCGACGGCGACCACGTAGTCGGCGTGCCCGGCGGCCAGTCGGGAGTACCGGCCGTCGTTGGCGCCGAGGTCGAGCACCAGGCGGGGGCGGGCGCCGGCGGCCACCGCGGCGGCGACGAACTGTTCCTTCGCCACGCGGTCGCGGGCCGAGTAGCCGCAGGTCTGCTGGTAGTCCGACCAGTGGGTCTCCGCCGGACGATGGTCCAGCTTGCGGACCAGTTTCCGCATGCCGCGTACCGTGGCCAGCAGCAACTCCCGGGAGAAGCCGGCGGCCCGGAGCTGGTCGCGGACGTCGGTGGTGCTGGCGGCGGCGTTGCGGCGCTGCATGGCGCCGTGCAGGTGCAGGTGCGTCAGCACGCCGGGGCGCAGCCGACGGGTCCCGCCGAACAGGGGCCGGAGTTCGTCGGCCTCGATGCCGTCGACCCGGGCGCGCAGCCAGGGCTGGAAGTCGACGCCCAGGTGGGCGGTGAGCATCAGCGGGTAGAGCACGGTCTGGCAGAACTGCCGGTAACCGGCCCACGGCTCGCCGTCGTGGACCGGCTCGAAGGAGCCGATGTCGATGAAGACCGGCTCGGCGCCGCGCCACTGCAGGTTGTACGCCGAGCCGTCCTTGGTGGTGAAGCCGTCGGTGAGCGCGGCGTGCAGAATCTCCAGGTGCAGCAGGGCGGCGTCGCGCAGCATGCCGAACGACCACTCGTACGGGTGGGAGACGAACGGGATGCGCTCGTGGCGCAGCACGGCGGCCCACGGCGCGCCGGTCGCGGCGGGCACCAGTGTCGACGGGGCGTCCTCGGTGGCGCAGACCTTGCGGGCGGCGACCAGGGCCGGGAAGAACGTGCTGCCGGTGAGGGCACGCCAGTGCTCGGCGGCCTGCGGGTCCAGCCCGCGCAGCACCTCGTCGCCGACGTGGAAGACGCGGTTGGCGGGGTCGCGGAAGGAGGCCGGCTCGGGTCGTACCTCGGTGGGTGAGATCGCCATCGTCGGGACCGGTCCGCTCACCGCTGGTCGGTCGGTTGCCGGCGGAACCGGTCGACGAGGCGTCGCCAGTAGAGCTTGGCGGCGACCGCTGCGCCGGCCACCCCGCCGACGACCGCCTGCACGATCAGGCTGCCGGATCCCGCGTCCAGGTAGGCCAGATGTATCACCGATCGCTCCTTGCGCTCGCCGTTTCGACACCGGCGTCCCGGCCGCAATACCGGTGAGGCTTTTGACCCAGAAAGCCGGACTTGTCCCACACCGTACGCCGCTAGTCATCGCCGTCGCGGGCACATCGGCGTACTCCCAGCCTCGCCACAGAATGTGGTCGAAACGCCCGACCGCACCGGTACGCTGCGGACGTGCGCTGGATGATCGTGGACGCGCCGCTGGACTCCTCCGGCGCTGGGCGCGGCGAGGAACGGGCCCCCGCCGCGCTGCGCCGGGCCGGCCTGATCGACGCCCTGTCCGCCGACGACGACGGGCAGATCGACGAGGCCCGGTTGCGCGACCCGGTCCGGGACCCGGCCAGCGGGGTGATCGGCGCCGCGGGCCTGGTCCGGGCCGGTGGCGCGATCGCCGCGCGGGTCGGCGCGCTCCTGGCGGACGGCCACCGACCGCTGGTGCTCGGCGGGGACTGCGCGATCCTGCCCGGCATCTGCCGTGCCCTGCCGCCGGGAACCGAGCTGTGGTTCGTCGACGCCCACCCGGACTTCCTCGACGGCGCGACCTCCCCCACCGGCGAGGCCGCCGACATGGACCTCTCGGTGGTCACCGGGCACGGCCCGGCCGCCGCCGTCGGCCCGGACGGCACGCTGATCGCGCCGAGCCGCGTCTGTCTGCTCGGGCACCGCCCGGCCACCGACGAGAGCAGCCGGGTCGAGGCGGCCCGGATCGACCCGGCGATCCGCCAGGTGAACGCCGCCGAGGTGCTGCGCCGAGGCGCCGCGACGGTCGGGGCGGGCCTGGCCACCGACTCTGACGGGCCGGCCTGGCTGCACCTCGACCTGGACGTGGTGGATCCACGCGATCTGCCCGCGGTGACCTACCCCGAGCCGGACGGGTTGCGCTGGGCCGACCTGATCGCGCTTGTCACCCCGCTGGCCCGTGCCGACCGGCTGCTCGGAATGAGCGTGACCGACCTGAACACCGACGAGGACCCCGACGGACATTCCACGCGACGCGTCGTCGAGGTCCTCGCCGAGGTGCTGCGCGGCTGACCCAAGGGTGTCCGCGCGGACCGATCAGGTGTCCGTGCTGGGACCGGGCAACCGGACGGTGAACACGGTCCGGCCGGGGCGGCTGTCCACCGCGACCGTGCCGTGGTGGGCCTCCACCACGGCCGCCACGATCGCCAGGCCGAGGCCGGTGCTGCCGTGCTCCCGGGACCGGGAGCTGTCGCCGCGGGCGAACCGTTCGAACATCTCCGGTCGCAGCTCCGGCGGCACCCCGGGTCCGTCGTCGGCGACGGTGAGCACGGCGCTGTCGGCGTCGACGGCCAACGTGGTGACCACCGTGCTGCCGGGCGGGGTGTGCACCCGGGCGTTGCCGAGCAGGTTCGCCACCACCTGGTGCAGTCGCGCGGCGTCGCCGGGCACCCGGATCGCCACCTCGGGCAGGCCGAGCTGCCAGCGGTGGTCGGGGCCGGCGACGTGCGCGTCGCTGACCGCGTCCACCAGCAGGGCGGTCAGGTCGACCGGGTCCGCCGCGAGCGGGCGACCGGAGTCGAGGCGGGCCAGCAGCAACAGGTCGTCGACGAGGCTGGTCATCCGGGTGCTCTCCGACTCCACCCGGCGCAGCGCGTGCGCCACGTCGGCGGGAACCTCGTCGCGGCCGCGCCGGGCCAGCTCCGCGTAGCCGCGGATCGCCGCGAGGGGCGTACGCAGCTCGTGGCTGGCGTCGGCGACGAACTGGCGTACCCGGGTCTCGCTGGCCTGCCGCGCGGACAGCGCGTCGGCGACGTGGCCCAGCATCCGGTTCAGCGCCGCGCCGACCTGGCCGACCTCGGTACGCGGATCGGTGTCCGCCGTCGGGACGCGGACGGCGAGTGCCACCTCGCCGCGGTCCAGGGGCAGTTCGGTGACCCGGGTGGCGGTGGCGGCCACCCGGCTGAGCGGGCGCAGCGTGACCCGCACGATCAGTGCCCCGGCGGCGCCCGCGACGAGCAGCCCGAGGGCGACCACCGCGGCCTGTGCGGCGAGTTGCCGCTGGACGGTCTCCCGCACCCCGGCCAGGGGGACGGCGACGACGCGTACCCGGCCGTCCCAGTACTGCCGGGCCACGGCCCGGTAGTCGCCGCGGGCGCCCAGGTCGACGGTACGCGGTGTGGCGTCGACCGGCAGGTCCGCCAGTGCGGCGACCTCCCCGACTGCGACGGTCTGCTCGTCGGGGAACGGGTCGTCGCCCGACGGGCTCTTGGTCAGGGTCCGGGCGCTCGTCACCCGGCCGTCGGTGATCTCGGCGACCACCGTGCCGGACGGGGACCCGGGTGGGATGGCCGGGCCGCTGCCCGGGAACGCCGGCTGTCCCGGGCGGTCACCCCGCATCACCGTGGCGGGCGCCAACTCGGCGTCCAGCCGGTCGATCAGGACGTGCCGCAGCGCCACGGTGGTCAGGCCGGCGACGGCGACGCTGACCACCGCCAGCAGCGCGAGAAGGGCAAACACCAGTCGGGTACGCAGGGAGCGGCCGGCCAGCCACCGGCGGACGGCGCGCAGGGGGTGGCGGCTACTCGACGGGCTTGAGGACATAGCCGGCGCCGCGCAGCGTGTGGATCATCGGCGCGCGACCGGCGTCGATCTTCTTGCGCAGGTACGAGATGTACAGCTCCACGACGTTGGCCTGGCCACCGAAGTCGTAGTGCCACACCCGATCGAGGATCTGCGCCTTGCTGAGCACGCGACGCGGGTTGCGCATCAGGTACCGCAGCAGCTCGAACTCGGTTGCGGTGAGGGTGATCAGCTGGCCGTCCCGGCGGACCTCGTGGCTGTCCTCGTCCAGGCTGAGGTCACCGACGGTGAGGACCGCGTCCTCCCGGGCGGCGACGGCGAAGCCGGAGCGGCGCAGCAGCGCGCGCAGCCGGGCGATCACCTCCTCCAGGCTGAACGGCTTGGTCACGTAGTCGTCGCCGCCGACGGTCAGGCCGGCGATGCGTTCCTCGACGGCGTCGCGGGCGGTCAGGAAGAGCACCGGGACGGTGGGGGCGTGCTCACGCAGCCGGCGCAGCACCTGGAAGCCGTCCAGGTCGGGCAGCATCACGTCGAGGACCACGGCGTCCGGCTGGAACTGTCGGGCGGCGCTCAACGCCGCCATGCCGTCGCCGGCGCTGCGGACCTGCCAGCCCTCGTAGCGCAGCGCCATCGACAGCAGGTCGGTGAGCGTCGCCTCGTCGTCGACCACCAGCACCCGGACGGGCTCGCCGTCGGGACGACGCAATTCGATCCGGCTCAGCGCGGCCTGCCCGTTGGTGCCCATGGGTCCCATCGTGGCCGCGACGCCTGTGCCACGCCCCTGCGGGAGCTGTGCGCCAGCTGTGCGGTCGACCCGACGGGACGCCGGCCTCACCACCGTCAGCCCCGCCTCGTGGTCACTCGGACACCCCGTACGCGTCGGTGCGCACGAACCGCATGCTCCAACCGCCCGCGTCGTCGGGTTGGCCGCGTTCGTAGAGGTGGTCGGGGCCGGGCTGCACCGGCCCGGTGCCGTCCGGGTGCCGCATGATCCAGCGCTGCGGTGGGGCGCCGTCCGACCCGGCCGGCAGCAGGCGGACCAGGCCGTCCGCGGGCCCGCCGACGAAGCGTACGGTGACCTCGCTCATCGCGGCGCCCCCTCGGGTGACCGTGCCGACACAATCGGTGACGCCGGCTCTGGCTCGCAAGCTACCGCACCCGCCACCGTCGGCGCAGCGCCGATCGCCCCGAACACCGCTGCGGTTTGCCCAGCTTGACGCTCGGGTACCGCGATCGGAGCACCCGCCGTCGGCGGAGCGAGGGCGAGGAGTGGTCGATGCGCACACTGGACGGGCGGTATCAGCTCGAGCAGCGCATCGGTGTGGGTGGGATGTCGGAGGTGTGGCGGGCGCACGACCAGGTGCTGGACCGGCCGGTCGCGGTGAAGCTCATCCTCCCCGGCCCGGACGACCAGGACGGCCGGCACCGCCAGGGCGGCCCGGTGGACCGGATCCGCGCGGAGGCCCGGTCGGCCGCCCGCCTGGTGCACCCGAACGTGGCGAGCGTGCACGACTTCGGCACCGCCTCCACCTGGCCGGGCCGTGCCGTGCCCTACATCGTGATGGAGCTGGCCGAGGGCGAGACGCTCGCCGCGCACCTGCGGGCCGGGCCGCTGGACTGGCGGATCGCGGTACGGGTCTGCGCTGAGGTCGCCGCGGCGCTGGCCGCCGCGCACGCCGAGGGCATCGTGCACCGCGACGTCAAACCCGCGAACGTCATGCTCACCCCGTCGGGCGTGAAGGTGCTCGACTTCGGCATCGCCGTCCCCGCCGGCGCACCCGATCCGACCCCGACCGGGATGGTGTTGGGCACCCCGGCCTACCTCGCGCCCGAGCAGTTGGAGCGGGCGCCGGCCACCCCCGCCGCCGACATGTACGCCCTCGGCGTCCTGCTCTACTACAGCCTCACCGCCCGTCTGCCCTACCACGCGGCCACCCTCAACGAACTGCTCGGCGTACGCCGCTGTCAGCCACCGGAGCCGCTGCCCGAGATCGACGGGCTGCCGCCGGAGGTGGCCGAGTTGTGCCGCTCCTGCCTGGCCGACGATCCCGCGCTGCGCCCGAGCAGCATGGTCGCGGCGCTGCTGCTGGCCGAGGCCGTGGACGCCCGGGTGTACGTCCCGATGACGATGCCGACGGCCCGCCGGCCCGTGCCGACGTCGGAGTGGACCGAACGGGCCGCCACCGAGGCGACCGAGGCGGTGGTCCTGCTCGACGAGCCGGAGGGGGCCTCCGGGCGCTGACCGGAGGCGCACGGGCGTTTCGGCGGGCGGCGGCCGGGTAGCCGACCTGCCGAGCGACGGGAGAAACGCGATGCCGGATCAGAGTTCCTGGCTGCGTGAGGCCACCGCGACCGCCGAGGGCGGTCACGTACGCACCGACGATGGCGGGCTCTCCACCCCGCTGGCCTCGCCGCTGGCGGCGCACTGCACGGGGCTGAGACCAGAGCAGTTGCTGGCCGCCGCCTTCGCGTCCTGCCTGCATCACGCGGCGGTGGAGGCGGCCGGGGAGATCACCAACGAGGCGCACACCGTGCAGGTACGGGCGGAGGCGAAGCTGGGGCGCGACGACGACGGGCTGTACCGGGCCGACGTGCACGCCTCGATCTCGTCCGCCGGCCTGAGCCGAGATCAACTGGCCGACCTGGTGGAGTACGCGGACCGGCTCTGGCCGTTCTCCAGCGGCGACACGAGCCGGCATCGGCTGACCGTCACGCCGGCGGAGAACGGTCGACACTGAGGTCTGGCCGGACGATTCAACGTCAGGCGACGCGTGGGGAGACCTCTATCCCTGCGGACCGGGCGGGCAGACCGGACTGGCCCGTTCCGTCGAGGGGGGCTCACCCGAAGAGGTGAGGCCCCCTCGACGGCACGCTTCGACACGGCGACTCGGTCAATTGACCGCCTTCGCCCAGCCAATCGGAAATGCCGGTCTGGCCCGATCCGCGAGGTTGGTAGGCCTTGCACTACCTTCGCCCCTGGAAATCCCCCGGATCGGGGCAAATTGTGGCGCAGGCCACCCCACGGGCCGGCGAATTCGAGCAATTGGGTCTTTAACCTCGTCAGGTGCATCCCGACGACCCCTCCGACCAGAAGCTGACCGACGCGCATCCGAGCACCCCATCGGGCGATGTCGCATCAACCGAACGGACGATCGGCCGGCACCGCGTCCCCGAACCGCCCCGGCGGCCCCTGCTGGGCTCGACCCCGATCCGGGTAGCCCTGGCCACCGGCGTCACCTGCTGTCTCAGCCTCGTCGCGGTCGCCACCGCCCGGGGCAACGACGACGAGTCGGCCCGCTCGGTGGAGCCGCTCGCCGAGGCGGTGGCCGACCGCGCCGCCATCGCCGACGAGCGCGCCTCCCGGTCGCTGGACCGTGAGCTCGCCCCCGCGCGGGTCCTGCCCAGCCCGACGGCGACGCCGACCCCCGCGCCCACCGTCGCCCGCAAGGCGCCGAAGAAGCCGGTCAAGCCCCGCCGACCCCGTCCGGTGGCCGGTCTCGACCAGGCACAGATGGACAACGCGAAGATCATCGTGGACGTCGGCCGGGACATGAAGATGCCGCGTCGCGCCCTGGTGGTGGCCCTGGCCACCGCGATGCAGGAGAGCAACCTCTACAACCTGGCCAGCGACGTCCTCCCCGAGTCGGCCGACTACCCGAACCAGGGCAGCGGCTCCGACCACGACTCGCTCGGGTTGTTCCAGCAACGGCCCAGCAGCGGCTGGGGCACGGTGGCCGAGCTGATGCGCCCGTCGTACGCCGCGCGGGCCTTCTACAGCGCGCTGAACGAGATCCCCGGCTGGCAGGACATGAGCGTGACCGCCGCCGCCCAGGCCGTGCAGATCTCCGCCTACCCCGACGCGTACGCCCAGCACGAGGATCGGGCGTCCACCGTCGCGGCGGCGCTCACCACCTGAGCCGACAGCTCAACTCCGCGCCGACCGCTCTCAGCGACGGCCCGAGGGCGGCTCCGCACCCGCGTCCAGCCCGCCGACTCCCACCCGGCGCCCCGCCAGGCCGGCAGCCGCGGTCGGGGTGTCGGCGGGCACCTGATCCTCGGTCACCTGACCGAGGATCAGGTCCACCTGCGCCTCGCGCCGCCGCCGGACGTACAGTGCCGCCTCGAAGTCGCGCCGGGCCTGCACCGCCTCCTCGTACGCCTGCTCGCGCACCTGTCGGGCCTCCGCGCGGGCCTCGTCCAGTTCGGCGCGGGCCTGGGCCAGGATCTCGGCGGCCGCCCGTCGCTCCCCGGCGGAGGCGTCCCGGGTGACGGTGGTGTCGCCGAGGTCCAACCGCTGGAGGAGCCCGCTGAGCCACGCCGCTTCCTGCCGGATCTCGTCCCACTCGCCGGAGGCGTCGGCGGCCCCCTCGGCGCGCGCCGCGAGCCGGGACAGCCGGATCCCCAACTCGTCCAGGCAGGAATCCACCTGCCGCGTGTCGTAACCGGTCTCAACGATGGAGAACCTCATCCCGTCGCCCCCCAGGCAGCCGCTGTTACTTCCCCTTCTGGATCCTCGGCCGCGACGGTGACGACCGAGGGGGTTCGGGAAAAATGTTCAGCATGCGCGCACGGGGGCGCGTCAGGCGCGCTTGGGCAGCACGACCACCCGGCCGAAGAACTCGTCGATGCGGCGGACCACGTCGTTGAAGTCGTCCAGGTCGATCGGCTTGGTGACGTACGCGTTGGCCTGCAACGTGTAGCTGCCGACGATGTCGGTGTCGGCGTTGGACGTGGTCAACACCACGATCGGGATGGTCCGCAGATCCTCGTCCTGCTTGACCGCACTGAGCACCTGCCGGCCGTCCATCCGGGGCATGTTCAGGTCCAACAGGATCACGTCGGGCCGGCGGGCCTGCTCGTGCCGGCCCTCGGCGCGGAGAAACTCCATCGCCTCCTCGCCGTCGCTGACCACGTCGATGACCTTGTCGACGTCAGAGTCCGCCAACGCCTCCTCGATCATCAGTACGTCACCGGGGTCGTCGTCGACCACCAGGATGCGTACCGGCTGCGGGCTGTCTGCGCCCATCACTACCTGCCTCGGGTCGGCGGGGACGGGACCTGACGGTCACCGCGCTGGCGGGGAAATCTAGCCCATCAGGAGGCGCTGCGGGACGCGGGGTCGACCGATTCCGGTTCGTAGCTCAACACGTCGGCCAGACCGGTCATCCGCAACACCCGCTCGACGCGACCATTGGCGCCGACGAGCCGGAGCCAACCACCGTCGGCCGCAGCCTGATTGTCCCCCCGGACGAACACCGCCATCCCGGTGGAATCGCAGAAGGTGAGGTCGGTGAGGTCGAGCAGCACCCGGGACTCGCCGGCGGCCGTGAGCCGGTCGATCGCGGCGGTCAGCTCGGGGGACGTGCTCATGTCCAGCTCACCCGCCAGACGCAGGCAGGCGCCACCGCCGTCGCGCTCGACGTAGCTGACGCTGAACGTCACCGTTCTCCCCCTCGCTCCACCCGCGGGTGGACATTTGCGGTGCGGCAAGTATACGCAGGGTCGGCGCATCGGCCGTAGGGCGCGGTGATCGACAGCGACGTCGGCGGGTGGACCCTCAGCGGTCGGCGGCGGGCAGCCCGGCGCGCCCCAGGGCCACCATGCGCTCCGCCCGGGGGAAGTCGCGCAACGTGCCGGCGTAGTGCTCCAGGGACCGGGCGAGCGCCGACCCGGGAACCCCCCGACTCGACAGGATCCCCGCCAGCCACTCGACGAACTCCATGAACAACGAGGCGTCGTCGACGTAGACCGCCGCGGCCAGGAAATCCACCAGGTGACCCAGGTCGCTCACCGTGGAGTCGAGCTGGCTGGCGGTGTAGGTGTGCGTCGCCGGCACCCGCTCCCGCAGGTCGCCCAACGCGCTGTCGATCAGCTCGCCACGACGCCGCACCAGGCTGGCGTACTCGTCGTCGGCCAGGTGGCCCAGCCGCGCCGGCGGCACCCTGCGCAACGCCCGCTCGTCGGAGATCAGCTCAGCCGCCGAGGGCGCGTCCGGCGCCCAGGCCACGCCGAGCCGACGCGCCCACCGGCCGTCCGCACCGAACCCGCGCCCACCAACCACCACCGGCACGTCCGAGCGGCGGCAGGCCTCGATCATCCGGTGGGCGTGCGGCAGCCGCATCGGCAGCGCGCACGCCAACGCGACCGCGTGCGCGTCATAACGGTGCAGGTACGACACGAGGTGGGCCGCCGGCACACTGGCGCCCAGGAACGTCACCTGCCAGCCCCGCAACCGCAGCACCTCGGCCACCAGCCGGGGCGGCAGGGCGTGCCACTCGCCGTCCATGCACGCGACGACGACCCGCCCGCCGGTCGGGCGCGGGTTGACGTGCGTGGCGACCGCCGCCACCACCCGCTCGCTGATGTGGGTGGCCGCGTGCTCCTGGGCGACGCTCCACTCGTTGCGCGCCCACCGCTCACCCACCTCGGCCTGGGCGGGCGCGACCAGGTCGAGCAGCACCCGCTCCGCGGGCACTCCCGCGTCGAGCAGGCCGATCGCCAGGTCGATCG
The DNA here is from genome assembly GCF_040686315.1 of Micromonospora sp. NPDC085948. Lineage (NCBI taxonomy): Bacteria > Bacillati > Actinomycetota > Actinomycetes > Micromonosporales > Micromonosporaceae > Micromonospora > Micromonospora sp. NPDC085948. The sequence continues at coordinate 45,789 of NZ_JBFBJW010000016.1, forward strand.
CGGCGTCCTCGTCGGCGTCGGCGAGGCAGTCCAGGTAACCGACGTAGGCGTCGCCCGGGTCGGTGGCGGCGGTTTCGCCGCGCTGGTCGGAGCGGGCCGGGGCGGCGGTCACGCCTCGACCTCGCCGCGCTGCTCGAAGAGGGCCGGTGCGGGCACCGAGTGCAGGTGCCGCGACGCGCGCCCACCCGGGCCGGCCGCCCGCAGCGCCAGCACCGCGATGTCGTCGTGATCGCCCTGCGCCAACCAGTCGCAGGTGACCTGCTCGACCCGCTCGGCCAGGGCCGGCGCCGGCATCCGTTGGCAGCCGGTCACCGTGGCGACCAGCCGTTCGGTGCCGAACTGCTCGTCGCCACGGCGGCCACCGCGGGCCTCGGTCACCCCGTCGCTGTAGAGCAGGCAGGTCTCGCCCGGTGCCAGCCGGACGGTCACCTCGCCGACGCGCGGGTCGGGCACGACCCCGATCAGCATGCCGCGCAGCGGCACCGACTCCACCTCGCCGGAGGCGCGCAGCACCAGCGGCGGCAGATGCCCACCGCCGGCCATGGTCAGGGTGAGGCCACCGTCGCGGTGGGGACGGGCCAGGCCGAGCACGATCGTGGCGAAGCGGCCCTGACCGTGCGCCTGGGTCGTCTCCAGCAACGCGTCGTTGAGCAGCCGCAGCAACCGCCCGGGGTGCGACTCCAAGCGGTGCAGCGCCTGGAGGCACTGGCGCAGCTGGCCGGTGAAGACGGCCGCCTCGACCCCCTTGCCCGACACGTCGCCGAGGAAGAACACCGAGCCGCCGTCGGCGAGCCGGTGCGATCCGTAGAAGTCGCCACCGATGCGGAGCCCCGCCTGCGCGGGCCGGTACGCGGCGCCCCACTGCACGCCCGCGGCCTCGGCCGGCTCGACCGGCAACAGGCTGGCCTGGAGGGTGTCGGCGACCTCCGTCTGGTCGCGGTAGAGCAGCGCGGTGGTCATCGCCGCGCCGGCGCGGGCCGCGAACGCGCGGATCAGCTCCGCGTCGGCCTCGTCGTACGAGTCGGGGGCGCGACGGGCGACCAGCAGCACACCGACAGGCGCGTCCCGGCCCGGCAGTGGGACGACCCGCGCCGCGGTCGCGACGCCGGCGAACTCGGGCAGCCAGCCGGCGTCGACCGCCTGCTCGACCAGCCAGTCCAGGGCGTGCGGCTCGACCCCGGTCAGCCCGTCGGCGATGGCGGCGGGCAGCTCGCCGGCGGCCAGCACACCGTTGTCCACCAACGCCTGCTCGTCGGGAGTGCCCGCGGCCCGCCACCAGCCGGCCCGACCGGCGCGCGGTGCGAGAACCAGCACAGCCACCTCGGCCAGGGTCGGCACGGCGAGCCGGACGATCGCGGCTGCGGCCCGGGCGGGGTGCAGCGGGTTGCCCAGCTTGTCACCGACCACGGCCAGGAAGGTCGAGCGGGCCCGCTCGGCGAGCAGCGCGTCGGCGCGGCCGAGACGGTCGGTGACGTCCTCGACGTACCAGCAGCAGTGGCCGCCGGAGAGCGGCACCTGGCGGGCGGTCAGCCGACGTCCGCGATGGGTGAAGCCGCCGGGGTCGCCCTCACTCAGGCCGGGCACACCGGCCGCGCTGAGCGGCTCGCCGGGCGTCACACCGGGCAGCAACCGCTCGGCCACCGGGCTGACGTACCGCACGACGCCGTCGACGTCGCAGACCACCAGGCCCTCACGGAGGTGCTCGGCGACCTCGAACCAGTCGGACGCGGCGTCATCGCGGTCGAGGGCCGTCGGCGGTAGGCCCGGGGCGGATCGGGGCGGCGGGGCCGCGGCGGGGCGGGGCGACATGTCGGCGCTCCACGCCGGAGACTGTGTCGTGCTCGGCGTGAAGACCCGTCCGTCGCCCGGGTCCCAGTCCCTGACGTCGGATGCAGTCACCAGCTGAGCCTCACTCCTTGTCGTCCACCCGAACCCGTACCGGAACCGGCGTCCATGGTGCAAACTCTCCCGCCCACCCTACGCCGGGACGCGCGAAGCGGCATCTCAGCGTGGCTGGCGAGGTGCCGCCACCAGCGGCTGGGCGAGCGCGAGCGGGCGTGTCGCCGGCCCCCGATTTGCATTCGCCCACCGGGCTGGGAACATGGTGGGATGTCCGACCAGCTGTTGATCATCGAGACCACCCGGCTCGACGCCGGGCACGTCCGACTGCGGCTGACTGGCGAGCTCGACTACGCCTCCGCGCCCGAGCTGATCGCCGCCGCCGCCGATCTGCGCGACGACCAGCAGGTGCTGGTCGACCTGACCGGCGTGAGCCTCTGCGACTCCTCCGGGCTCAGCGCGCTGCTGGTGGTGCACCACGCCGCCGGGGCGATCCGGCTGACCGGGGCCGGCCCGCAACTGCAACGGATGCTGGACCGCACCGGTCTGACCGAGTTGCTGACGGTGGAGCACGCCACCGACGACCTGCGCGCCATCGGCTGATTCGCGGCCACCTCCGGGCAGCCGGGGTGGCCCCCGACCCTGGGACCTGGGGTCGGGGGCCGGAGGAATGTCTCTAGGGTGTCGTCATCGGCTGGAGTCGAGGCCCGTTCTCGCGCAGCTCGCCCGTCGGGGCCGGATCGACGTCGTCGGGCTCTCCCGAATCGGGCGTCTGGTACAGGTAGCGGACGAACTGCCCACCCGCCTCGTTGTCGTCCGCGCCGGGCCACTGGCCGATGCAGTCCATCCCGATGACCTCACGGCCGGTCCCGTCGGCCTCCTCCAGCAGGGCCCACAGGCTCACCGGGTAACACCTGGTGACCTCGGGTGTGAGCTGCCAGCGGGCGTACCAGCCACGTCGGGCGGGGACGATCTCGACGATCTGCTTCATGACGACCTTCCTTCCGCGTACCTCGGAAGAACTTCGGTCCTGACCCGATCGTGCGCTCCGAGCGGGTGAGCACCCCTCACCCCCGCCGGATGAAGCGTCGCGGACACCGGGCCGACCCGCCCCGGCGGCGCCCGTTTCGGCTCCCGGGGCGGCGGGAACGCGACTGACACAGCCCACGATCCCCAGCGGAAGGGGTGCCACCATGCGTAAGCAGATGGAGGGCGACAACCAGCGGCGTCGGGCGCTGGCCCGGCAGGCCCGCGAACAGGGTCGCCAGCCCAGTGAGATCGGTGCCAGCCTGAGCGCTTCCAAGCAACTCACGAGCCTGGACCAGAGCAGGCGATCCGGTCCACCGGCGGCCGGACCGCACAAGCCGGACAGTACGCGCGGCGGGCCGGCGCCGCCGCCGGTCGGCAGCGCCGACAATCCGAGGCCGCAGCCGTCCCCGCCGACCGGCGCGGCCGGAGTCAGCAGCATGGGTTACCACGACCTGGTCGACGAGGTCCGGCGTCGGGCCGGGGTCGACTTCAAGACGGCGAAGGTCGGCACCGAGGCGACCGTGCTCGTCCTCGCCTTCGCCCTGGAAGCCGCCGAGCGGCAACGCCTGCTCGCGGCGGTGCCGGCGTCGCTGCACGACGTGCTGCCCGTCGACGGCATCGAGCGACACCGCGACCTGCCCGGCTTCCTCGCCGAGGTGGGCCGGATCAGTGGCAACACCCCCGAGCAGGCCCGATACCAGGCGGAGGCGACGATCGCCGCGCTCGCCGAGCAGGATGGCGACCTCGTCGAGTCGTTGCACGTACCCGACGGGTTGCGTGACCTGCTGAACCCACCGGAAGCTGGCGGCGGCCTGGTGGGCGCCTCCACCACCACGCCCACCCTGGACCCGGACGCCGTCGACGCGGCGCTGGACGACCTGCCCTACTGGGCCGGCGACACCCAGGGTCTGCACCGGGTGGTCGCGTTGCCGCCGGACAACCTGGACCGGGTGCTCGACCGGCTCGACCGGATGCGCCAGGACAGCGGACGCGGGCCGAGCATCGGACGTCCGGGAGACACCGCCGCCGTCCTGACCGTGCGCACCAGTCAGGCCAACGGGGTGACCGCGCTCGACGTGGACCTCGCCCACCGGATCGACGACGCGATCGACGAGGTGGGTGCCGGGATGGCCGGCAGCTGATCGGCTACGACGGCACCGCCGGGCCGGTGGACGCGGGACCTCCCGCTCCGCCGGCCCGTCGGCCGTGCCGGGCCGCGCGCCGGCTCGGTCGTCGGCCTGGGCTAGCGTGCCCGTCATGAACCGCGCCGCCGACCGGCTGGAGCTGGTCGCCGACCCGGTCCGGCGGACCGGGCGGATCCTGCTGTCCGCCGGGGTCGAGCAGTCGTACGTGGATGTCGATGATCCCCGCCACCTGCACTTCGAGTACGTGCGACGGATCGCCGCCGCGGTCGAGCTGGCCGCCCCGACGGGCGTCCCGCTGAGCGTGCTGCACCTGGGCGGCGGCGCGTTGACGTTGCCCCGCTGGCTGGCCGCCACCCGCCCCGGCTCCCCGCAACGCGTCGTCGAGCGGGACCCGGCCGTGGTCGAGCTGGTGGCCCGGGAGTTGCCGCCGCTGCCGCCGCAGGTACGGGTGGAGGTCGCCGACGCCCGGGACGCGGTCAGCGCCACCCCGGCCGGTTCCCACGACCTGGTGATCGCCGACATCTACCGGGCGGCCCGGATGCCCCCGCACGTACGCACCGTCGAGTTCGCCGCCGAGGTGGCCCGCGTCCTGCGCCCCGACGGCATGTTCCTGGTCAACGTCACGGACCTGCCGCCGCTCGTCGCCACCCGGGTGCAGGTGGCCACCCTGCGGGCGGTCTTCGCCGACGTGTGCGTGCTCGGCGACCGGCGGATGCTGCGCGGTCGTCGGTACGGCAACCTGGTGTTGGCCGCGACGTCCCGACCCGCCGGGCTGCCGGTCGGCCGGCTGGCGGTGGCGGCCCTGCGGGACCCGGTGCCGGGCGGGCTGCTGCACGCCGCCGCGCTCGACACGTTCGTCGCCGGTGCGCACCCGGTCACCGACGCCGACGAGCGCGGCTGACCCGTACGGAAGGACCAGAGCGGCCGTTCCGTCCGCAATGCCGGGTTTCCGACGGCGAGTGCGGGGAAGGCGCGGCGGATGAGCACCGCCGACGACCGGGCGACCGCCCGCCGGACCCTGATCGTGATCGGTCTGCTGCTCGCGACCGCGCTCGCGTTGGTCCTCGTGTACGCGACCCGCCGGGTGCTGGTCTGGGCGGTGGTCGCCGCGTTCTTCGCCGTGGCGCTCAAACCCCTCGTCGACCGCGTGCAACGCCGTCTCGTGCGGCGACGCTCGCTGGCCACGCTGCTGGTGTTCCTCGTCGCGTTCGTGCTGCTGGCGATCCTGGCCGCGCTGATCCTGGTGCCGTTGTCCGGGGAACTGGCCCGGTTCGCCGACCGGGCGCCCGAGCTGCTGCACGACGCCCGCGCCGGTCGTGGCCCGCTGGGGCAACTGCTGGAACGCACCGGAGTGCGGCGTTACGTCAGCGAGCACTCCGACCAGCTCCGTGATTTCGGCACCCGACTGCGGCAACCCGCGGTGGGCGTGCTGCGCGGCGTCGTCGAGACGGTCGCCGGGGTGGTCACGGTCATCGTGCTGGCGTACCTCATGGTCCTGGAGGCGCCGCGGATCACCCGCGGCCTGCTCGCGGCGGCCGGGGACGGTCAGGGTGAGCGGCTGCGCCGGGTGGGCCGGGAGGTATCGCGCACCGTCACCGGCTACCTCACCGGAAACCTGCTGATCAGCGTCATCTGCGGGGTGTTGACCTACGTGGTGCTGGCCCTCACCGGCGTGCCGTTCGCGGCCGTGATCGCCCTGCTGGTGGCGGTGGCCGACCTGATCCCGCTCGTCGGCGCCACGCTCGGCGCGGTGATCGCGGCCGGGGCCGGTTTCCTGCACTCCCCCACCGCCGGGGTGGTGGTGCTCGTCTTCTTCGTGGTCTACCAACAGGTGGAGAACCACCTGCTCCAGCCGTTCATCCTGTCCCGGGCGGTCCGGCTCAACCCGCTGACCGTACTGGTCAGTGTGCTGCTCGCGGCGGAGCTGGCCGGTCTGCTCGGCGCGCTGCTGGCCATCCCCGCCGCCGGCATCATCCAGGCCCTGCTGCGCGAGTACGGCCCGCGCCGACTGCGACCCGCCCCACCGGCCGGTCCCGGCGCGCGGCGACCGGCCGGTCCCGCCCCTCGGGGCTGACCGGCCGGCGCGTGGGCTCCCCGCTCAGCGGGCTCGGGACGCGACCTCGGGTGTGGTGCTCTCCAACGGCACCGCGTTCGCCGGGACCAGCCCCAACTGGACCGCCGAGCGGGTCAGCGCGGCGTCGAGCACCCAGTCGGCGCTGACCCGCGTGCGGTTGCCCGGCATCGCCATCAGGTGGTACGCCCGGGTGACCGTCTTGGCCGGCAACCCGCCCAGGTTGACCTGCAACGGGTTCGCCGCCGCGTCCTTGCCCCCCAGGTCTACGACCCAACCCAGGTCGTGGTGCTTGTACGGCTTGCGCTTGCCGAAGCCGTACGACGCGGCGATGTTGTGCGCCGCACGCTTGCCCTGCCGCTGCGCGTGCTGAGCCGTCATCCCGCAGATCTTGCCCGGGTTCACCAGGTCGGGCACCGCGGCGGCGTCGCCGCAGGCGAACACCTCCGGGTAGCCGGGGACGTTGAGGAACTCGTCGACCACCAGCCGCCCCCGGTCGGTGCGCAGGCCCAACTCGTTGACGAACGGGTCGGGGCGCACCCCCACACACCACACCAGGGTGCAGGTCGGCACGTACTCGCCGTCGGTGAGCTTCACCCCGTCGCAGGTCGCCTCCGCCACGGAGGTGCCCAGCCGCACGTCCACACCCCGGCGGTTGAGCACCCGGTGCGAGGTGTTCGACATCCGCTCGTCCATCTCGGGCAGCACCCGCGGCGCCACGTCGAGCAGCATCCACCGCGGCCGGACCGTGAGCCGGGGCCGCTGGGCGTGCAGCGCGTCGGTGAACAACTGCCCGTGCGCGGCGACCTCGGTGCCGGTGTAACCCGCCCCGACCACCACGAAGGTGGAGCGGGCCTGCTGCTCGGCCGGGTCCTCGGCCTGCTCGGCCAGTTCGACCTGACGAACGATGTGATCATGCAGGTAGACGGCCTCGGGCAGACCGCGGAAGCCGTGCGCGTACTCGGTCACCCCCGGGATGGGCAACAGCTTGTTGACGCTGCCCACGGCGAGGATCAGCCGGTCGTACGCCAACCGGTTCTTCTCCCCCTCCGCCTGGGTGAAGCCGACCCACCGGTTCTGCAGGTCGACGTGGTCCGCCTCGCCGACCACCACACGTACGCCCTTGAGCGTCCCGGTCAGCGGCACCGCGATCCGCTTGGGCTCGACCACCCCGGCCGCCACCTCGGGCAGCAACGGCAGGTAGAGGAAGTAGTCGGTGGAGTTCAATACCACGATCTCGGCCCGATCACGGGCGATCCGGCTCAACGTCTTCGCCGCGTGGTAACCGGCGAACCCGGCCCCCACGATCACCACACGAGGTTTCGTCATTGCGGGCCGTTTCCCGTCGAAGCCCAGGACAAACGTGGAACCGCCGCTCGGGTGCGAGCGGCGAAACATCCACGATCAGCGATATAGACAGACACCACCGTCGATGGGCAGGATGCCGGGATGGGATCAGACGACACCGGCGCACGGCCCACGAGGCCGACCCGCCGCACCTTCCTGTCCGCTTCGGCCGCCGCCACCGCCGCGACCGCCGCCACCGTCGCGGTGCCCGCGCTCGCCGCGCCGGCCGCCGCCGACCCCGTCCCCGCCGGCCCCGGACGCCCGGCCCGCGCCCAGCGACCCGACCGTGAACTGCGCGAACTGCTCCGGCAGGTCGATCGGCGCCGAATCGAGGCGACGGTACGGCGGTTGGCCGCGTTCGGCACCCGGCACACCCTCTCCAGCCAGGACGACCCCCAGCGGGGAATCGGCGCCGCCCGGGACTGGATCCACGCCCGGCTCCAGGAGTACGCGGCCACCTCCGGCGGCCGGATGACCGTCGAACTCCAGTCGTACGTGCAGCAACCCGCGTCGCGGATCCCCACCGCCACCCGGATCACCAACGTGGTGGCCACCCTGCGCGGCCAGAGCGCGCCGAACCGCACCTACGTGGTGACCGGCCACTACGACTCCCGGGTCACCGACGTGATGGACGCGGTCAGCGACGCGCCCGGCGCCGACGACGACGCGTCAGGCGTGGCAGTGGTGCTGGAGCTGGCCCGACTGATGGCCACCCGCCCCACCGCGGCCACCATCGTCTTCGCCGCGGTCGCCGCCGAGGAGCAGGGCCTGTACGGTTCGGCGTACCTCGCCGGGCAGCTCAAGGCGGCCGGCGCGGACGTGCAGGGCATGTTCAGCGACGACATCGTGGGCAGCAGCACCGCCGACGACGGCACCCGCGACCCGCACGCGGTGCGACTCTTCGCGGAGGGGGTGCCGACGGCGGAAACCCCGGCGGAGGCCACCACCCGACAGTCCGTCGGCGGCGAGAACGACTCACCGTCACGGCAGCTCGCCCGGTTCGTTCGAGATGTGGCGGAGAACGACGCCACCGCCATGCGAGTACGGGTGATCTACCGCCGCGACCGCTACCTGCGCGGCAGCGACCACATCTCGTTCCTGCGCGAGGGCTGGCCGGCGGCCCGGTTCACCGAGCCGAACGAGGACTTCGCCCACCAGCACCAGGACGTCCGGATGCAGGACGGCCAACAGTTCGGTGACCTGCCGGAGTTCTGCGACTTCGCGTACATCGCCCGGGTGGCCCGGGTGAACGGCGCGGCGCTCTGGTCGCTGGCCCAGGCGCCCGGGACACCCCGGGGCGCCATCATCGTGACCACCGACCTGACCAACAACACCACCCTGCGCTGGCAGCGCGGCGACGAACCGGGCCTGGCCGGCTACGAGGTGGTGTGGCGGGAGACCACGGCCGCCGAGTGGCAGCGGGTGATCGGCGTCGGTGACGTCACCGAGGTCAGCATCGACCTGTCCAAGGACAACGTCTTCTTCGGCATCCGCGCGGTGGGCCACAACAACCTCCGCAGCCCGGTGGCCTTCCCCCGCCCAGGCGCCTAGGTGTTCCCTCGATCAGGAGGCTCGCCCCCGGCCTGAGACCGGGGGCGAACCTCCTGATCACTCCGGCGAGACGGGCGCCTCGGGGTGCGGTGGGGTGGGGCCGTGTGGTGGCCGCTGCCAGCGCACCGTGACCGTCAACTGACCCTGGACGCCGGTGCGGGCGATCACCGCGCCGGCCTCCGCGGTCAACTGCACCCCGAAGGAGATCTCGACCTCGTCCGGACGGTGGGCCATCGACTGGAACTGCCCGAGCGCGGCGGAGGCGGCATCACGTACCTCCGAGAGCGCCCGGTCGAACGTCGCCCGCGCCTCACGGACCACCTTGCCGGCGTTGCCGGCCGGCGTCACGCCGGCCCGACCGTCGACCTCGACCACCACCGAGCCGCCGCCGTCCAGGTCGAATCTGCGCAGTTCCGTCATCGTTCACGTCCTCTCTCAGGCGGGCGGCACGCACGTCAGATCAAGCCACTCGGCCTTGTGCCCGGTCTCTCTGATCTTGTCGAGTTCGGCCAGCAGACCGTCCAGGCGCTCCGGTGCTTCCAGGTAGACCAGGACCGCCCGCTCGAACGCCGTGGCCATCGTCGCCGGCATCAGGTCCGACGCGTCCCAGCACAGGGTGCCGGTACGCAGTCGCTGCGCGACCGCCGCCAGGACCTCGTCCTGGTATTCGGGTGCCTGGCCGCGCCGACTGAACGCCAGGTCCTGGGTCTGCTGACGCCAGACCGTCTGAGCCTCCTCGGAGGCGAGGTAGGTCATCAACTTCCTGGCCCGCTCGGTGTCCCTGGTGCCCTTGGGCTCCTTGGGGTCACGGAACATGACCGCGACGTCGTCGGAGACCTCGCGCAGCGCCGACGTGTCCGCCGCCCCGATCGACGGTGTCGGGAAGAAGGTGAACGGCGGGGCAGTCGGACCGGTGGTCGTCGGGCTGGACGTTGCCGGCAGGTGCGGACGGTACTCGCGGACCGCGAAGGAACCCTGGTGGTCCAGGTGACAACGTGGGGCGGTCGACCCCGCGTCCGTCCTACGGGGAAACAAGCCCTTCGCCGCTGTCTGGAAGGTGGTGTAGAGGCTGGCCCGGGCCGTCCCCTCCGACGAGGCCCGCAGCAGGGTGCCCCAGGTTTCCCAGGACTCCTTGACCTGCGGGGAATCCCAGCGGAGGTCACCGCGCGTCCACTGCTCGTAGAAGGCCTGGCCGGACTGGTGCAACAGGATGTCCTCGATCCAGTCGGTGCCCGGCCAACCGGAGACCGACTGGGAACTCATGGCGAGACACCAGCGCACCTGTTGGGCGCCGATCCTGCGCTGGGTCAGGCTGACCAGCTCGTCCCACGTCGCCGGCGGATCCTGGCCGAACTTCTTCAACTCGGTCGGGTCGTACCAGACCACGCTCTTCAGGTGGGTGGCGATCGCGACCGCGTAGGCGAGGTCCCTGCCGTTGCGCGTGCCGTTCGGCCCGACCTTGGGGGCGAGCTTGATCAGCTGCGCGGCGGCGCCCGGATCGGTCGTGACAGCGCCCTCCAGCGACGCCAACTGGCCGGCATTGACGTACCGCTGCAGGTCGTTGACGCGGGGCAGGACCGCGACGTCGGGCGGACGGCCGCGCTCGATCGCCACCTGAAGCACCTGGCTGACGTCCCGGTGCCCCTGGTAGCGGGCCCGGATACCGTGCCTCTGCTGGAAGTCGTCCAACACCGCCGTGAACGCGGCCTCCTCGACGCCGGTCCACGAGCCGAAGACCGTCAGCTCCGCAGTCGGTTCGGCAGAGCAACCGCCGAGGGCGACACCAGCGAGCAGCACCGTGACCGTCGCGACCGCCATCCGTGCGCTGCGCTTCATGGTCACCGCTCCCCATATTCCGCCAGGCGGAGCTGGAAGCCCCACAGGATCAGCCCCGCGATGACGAGCGCGAGCAGGGGCAACAGGAGCTCGCCGGCGTAACTCCTGGCCGCGCCGTCGGCGGCGGTCGTGATGGCGTCGTCGGCCGCGACAGCGCCGTCGTCCATGATGGCGGAGTCGTCGGTGACGGCGGTGTCGGTCGCGACAGCCTGGGACGTCGAAGTCGGGGATGGAGACGGGGACGGGAACGAGCCGCGAAGCTCAGCGATGGTGTCGGCACAGGCCGTCCTGCCACACTGCGTCTCCACCTGACCCACGAGGCCGTACGCGGCCAGGGAACCCACGTCCATGAGCTGCGCCCGCCTGCTGCCGTCGACGACGTGGACTCCCGCGCGGGTCTGGTCCAACCGGTCCGCGGAGGAGAGGCTCACCCCGGTCAGGGCCACCATCCCCACCGCCGCGACCGAGGCCACCAGCAGGGGGATATTCACCGTCCGGCGGAAGCGGCGGGCCAGATACACCTGCGTCCGCGCCAACAGCACCCCGAGCGCGACCAGCGGCAGCAACCAGAGCGCCGCGGTCAGCGTGTTGGTCCAGGTGTTGTCCACCTGGCCGTCCAGGGCGAGCAGTTGCTTACCCCGCAGATCCTGGATCCGGACCAGGATGTCGTTCAACAGGCTCGCCGCGTCCCGGAGCGCCGCCACCCCGAGCGCCCCCAGGTCGGCGTCCCGGAAGCGCGCGTCGGCCTGGCCGATGATCCCGGTGTAGGTCACCAGCAGCGCCTCGATCGTCTGGATGTCCTGAGTGCCCTCGTCACCGGCCGCGTTGTTCTCCGCCAACAGGGTGAGGTACTGGCCGGCGGCGGCGATCTGGCGCTGGTAATCAGCCCCGGGACCGCCGAGGACGACACCACCCCTGCCGAGATTGCCCACCGCCGCGAGGTGCGCGTTGCGCAGCGCGTCCTGCGCGTCGTAACTGGCGAGGATCGCCGGCACGGATCGCTCGGCGGCCGCGTCGGCATTGCCGGCGACACCGAGGAAGACCGCCAGGCTGGTCGCCAGGGTGACCGCGGTGAGCCCGAGCAGCCACCCCCGCAGACGCACGAGGGTCCGCCGGGTGGTGCTGACCCGTGGTGGCGTCCGCGCGTCCGCCGTCATGCCGGCACCCCGGCCGTCGGGCCTGCGCCGAATGGTTCGCCGCAGGCCTCGCAGCTTGCCGAGCCGGCCGGTGAGGTCTCCAGACAGACACCGCAGATCACATCCGCCACCGCCGGCACCCGTGGCGCCGGAACCTGCAGCGGGTTCTGCACCGAGTCGACGATGCTGACCCTGACGTCGGCCTGGCTGAGATCTTCCCTGAGCCGCACGAGGCCGTCCGGCTCGATGTCCACCAGGTGCCGCAGTTGCTCCAGGGCGGCCTCGTCGCGCGTCGCGGTTGCCAGCGCCACCGCCTGCGCCAACTGGGCGTGTGCCTCGACCCGGTCACCCCGGTCGAACGCGTCGCAGCCGGCGTTGATGGCCTGCCGGACGTCCTCCTGCCCGGTCACCTGGGAGACGCTGAGATCGATCCGGGCAGACTTCGCCATGTCGACGGTCCAGTTTACGAGGACGGTGGCGGTGGCGGACCGCACCTCGCCGTCGACCACCAGGTTGACCCGGGCGGCCAACCGGTCCTGCTCCAGGACGTCGTCGGGCGCCGTGACCCGCAGAGACAGGTGATAGTCCCTGCGCTCGGCACCCCACGATCCGGTGGCGAACTCCCACGTCCGCTCGTCGACCCTCTCGGCGTACTCGGTGAGGTCCTGGATGGTGGGACTGGTCTGCTTGAAGAAGACCAGCTCGGCGTACGGCATGGTCCGCAGCCGGATCCGTCCGTCCGGCAGGAGCTTGGTCAGCGCGGCGAGAACGGACTCGCGAAAGCTCGCCGCCAGATCGGCCGGGCGTCGTACCGCCTCGGCGGTGCCGTGCAGCGCGGCGGCGATCCGGAGCAGATCAGCAGGGCGCCAACCCTCTCCGATCCCTCGGGGATCGCAGACGAACCGACCGACGCAGCTGTGCAGGACGCGCTCCAACTCGTCCGCGGTCTCGTGCTCGTTTATGCCGTCGGTGAGCAGCAGCGCGTGGTTGATCGTCGACGACGGCGGCAGCAGGCCCCGGGCCGCCGCCAGCCAACTGCCCATCGCCGTACCGCCGCTGGCGCCGAGGCGGGCCACGGCGGCTCTGGCCTCCTTCCGGGTGGCCGACGTGGCGGTCGCGAGCGTCGGAGTCGCCGGGTAGACCATGGTGGCCTCGTGGGTCCCCTGGACCACCGCGTACCGGACACCGTCCGGCAACACGGCGATGGCCGCGGCAGCGGCCTGCTGCGCTGCGGCCATCTTGGTCGGTGGATCCGCCATCGAGCCGGAGCAGTCGATCACCAGCACCTCGACCAGCCGGGACGGATCCGACGGGGCCCTCGGGTCGTCCTCGGCCGGGTCACCCTCTCCGGTCACCGAGAGGACCGCGTGCATCTCCCGACCGCCAACCCGCAGGAACTTGTTCTGGTTGACTTCCAGGTCGAACCGCATTGCGGTTTCCATCGATTCACGCTCCGTTCCGGGTCGGTTCGGTCACCATCGGGTGCGGGGCCGGACGGCGTTCGCTCGGTCGACGAGCAGGTCGTGGGCGGCACGCCGGCCAGCGTCGTCGGTGCGAACGGCCCGCCGAAAGCGGTTCGCGCGCACCGCCACCAGGTCCGGGAACGCGGCGTGTTGCGCCTGCTGGCCCAGGGCGCGGTAGGAGCGCTCCAGCAAGGTGCGGATGGCGCGTTCGGTGGGCGGCTCACCCAGCACCGGGCCGCCGGTCAGCTTGGCGGCGTCGCCGGAACGGGCCAGCTCGAGCGCCATCTCCCGGATCGCCGTGATCAGTCGGTCGCGCGCCTCCCCGCCGACGTCCAGCGCGGCGAGCCGGTGGACGGCCTGGTTGAGTTCACCGGCGGCGGGTGGCCCACCGGGCAGCCGGGACGACAGCACCCGCACCGCGGCGACCCGCGCGGCGTCGTGGTGCCGGGAGAGCGCCGGCACCTCGTCGAGGACGGCGACGGCCCCAGCCCGGTCGGTCGCCGCCAGACGGAGCCGGGCCAACCCGAACGCGGCGCTCGCCTGGAAGGGATCGCGCTGCCAGACCGCCGCGTAGTAGCGGGCTGCCGACACGTGGTCGCCGCGTCGTTCCGCGCAGTAGCCGAGCGCGAGCTTCGGGGCGACCTCCCCCGGGATGTCGCTGTAGACCGCGTCGAACCGCTGCCCCGCATCGTCGATCCGGTCGGCGGCAAGCGCGAGCAGCCCGCGGTGCCAGGCGATCCGCCAGTCGGCGTCGGCTCGGGTGCCGATCAACGTCTCGGCGCTGACCAGCGATACGGCGGCCGAGTCGGGATCGGCCAGCGCGAGGTGCGCCCGGCACCTGCTCAGCTCGATCTCCACGGACGTCTGCTCCACCATCGCGAGCTCACCCAGGAGGGCGTGGGCGTCCGACGCGTCGACCGTGCGGAGCACGTCGACGGCCGGGTCGTCCGGGTCGGGTCGGGGCACCGCCAGACCGAGGGCCACGTCGACGGACGCGGGACGGCCGTCGTCCAGGACGGTGCTGTCGCCCGCGTCGATCCAGGTACGCAGGGGCAGGACCAGCCCGTGCCCCGCGTCCAGCAGCCGGGCGGAGGGTTGGAAGAGCGAGATCGGCTCGGGCTGACGCCGGTCCGGCTGGCCCGCCAGGATCTCCCGCAACACACCGAGGAGCTGCTCGGACATCTCGGTGGCAGAGGCGAACCGCCGGTCCCAGTCCAGGCGGATCGCGCGGGCGACGAGCCGGTTGAACGACTCGATGCCGAGGGCGTCCGGGGCCGCGCCGGGAGTGTCCGGGCCGGGCGTGCGGTGCCGGTACAGGTCTTCCAACGTACGACCGAGGGCGAACAGGTCGGAGCGCTCGGTCGGCCCCCGATTCTGGTATTCGGCCCTGCTGACCGAGAAGTCGACGGAGTGGACGATCCCCTCGCTCCCGCTGTCGGCCTTGCGGACCCCGCCCAGGTCGATCACCTTGATCCGGTCGGCGGTGCGCATCACGTTGTCGGGCTTCATGTCCGTGTAGAGCAGCCCGCGCCGGTGCAGGTAGTCGAGTGCGGCGAGGATCTCGTGACCATAGGCGAGGATGTGGTCGATCGGCAGCGAGACGTCCGGCTGTCGCGGGTCCTTCGCGGCGTTCTGCAACCTGCGCAGCGACATGCCGTCGAGATAGTCCATCACGATGTAACCGGTGGGGCCGGCGACCGGGTCGTCGTGGGTGGCGAAGTCGATGCTCCGCACGATGTTCGGGTGGTCCAGCGCGTTGAGGAACCGTCGTTCCTCGACGGCGGCCCGGAGGGAGGCCTCGTCGGCGGCGTGCAGCACGCCCTTCAGCGCGACGTCGACGTGGTCGTTGTGGGTGTCGTGGGCAAGGTAGACCCAGCCCTGGCCGCCACGGGCCACACAGCGGACCACCTCGTACCGGTCGGCGACAAGGTCACCGGGTTGCAGGCCAGGACGAAAGTTGAACGGCGTCGGGGTCGGGCAGTAGGGGCAGAACCCGCTGTCCCGACCGGGTCGACCGCCCCGGCTCCGACCGACCGGGTGACCCTTCGGGCAGAAGCGGAACTCCTCGGGCACCCGCAGGGGCTGGGTGGTCGCGCCGTCGGGCGAGAAGGTCAGCACCGGCAGCGAGACGAGGCTGGCCACCGTCCAGATGTCTCGACCGGTCGACCGGGACGGGGCCGCGGTCGGTTTGGCCGTGTCGGGAGGCAGTGGCGCCAGGCCGCAGACGTCGCAGAACCCGGTCTCGTCGACGGTGCCGGCGCAGCCCGGCCAGTTGCATGGTGTCACGACCCACCCCCGCCGCGGTGGCCACCGACCCGGTCCGCGACCGCCTCGGTGTAGTCGCGGACCGCCGCCTCGGCGGTCACCAGATCGCACGGCGCGGCCATGAGCAGGTCGTGCGCGCCACGGTACGACGTGCCGAGAACGGCGTCCTCGGCGAACCCGTGCCGTACGGCCCGCGCGCGATAGGCGCCCAGCCGGCCGCGCAGCTCCGACCAGAGATCCTCCCGCGCCACGATCTCCCGCCGGATCGACTCGGCCGTGCGGAGTGCCCGGTCGGTGGCCCGCTCGGTCGAGGCGAGCAGGGCGGCCAGGGTGTCGCCGTCGGTGCTGGCCGCCGCGGCCCGCAGCTTGGTCAACTGGATGCGCAGCTCGATCGCCCTGGGCTGGAGCCGGGGCACGTCGGCGACCACGGCGGCGGCCTGGCGGTAGGCCCGGCGGGTGGCCTCCTCGGTGGCCTGGAGGCTCGCGACGCGACGCGCCAGCAGTGTGGTGCGCAGCGGGACCGACTCCGCACGGAAGGTCAGCAGCATCCGCAGATCCCGGGCGGGAGCCTGGTCGACCAGGGGAAGCACCACCTCGGACAGGAGCGTCTCGGGATCCGCGGCCTCGTCGATGTTGTTGATGATGATCGAGCGCGGCGTCGCCTCGACGGCGCGGTCGTTGTCCGGCGCCGTACTCGCGACGTCGGATTCGCCAGCCCAGTCGGCGATCCGCTGGGACACGTCCTTCGTGCTCCGGTCCGTCGCGTCCACCGCGAGGTCGATGCTGCCGATGGGTGGAGCGTCCGGGCTCTGCTCCGGGTCGCTCGACGATCGAAGCTCCCGACTGGAGAACACGGCGGCCTGGCGAACCGCCTCGGCGACGTCGGACTCGCGGTGGTTGACGACGATGACCAGCACGTTGTCGGGCGAGAGGCGACCGAAGAAGTCCGCGAGTTGGCGGAGGACCTTGAGGTTCGCCGGAATGCCGTCGGGCGACCGCAGACGCGGATCGACCGCAGGCTCACCGGGCACCCGGGGACCAAGCCACGGAAGGCGATTCAGGATCGTCTCGACCGGGATCATCCACGACAGGCCCTGGGCGGCACCGCCGACCACATCGCCGTCGCGGTCGGCATCCTCGTACGTGCTGACCACCATCCCGACGACGTGCCCGCTCCGCGCGTCGAGGACCGCCGTGCCGCTGAAGCCCTTGCTGACCCGGAGATCGGTCGGCCCCGAGACCATCTGAATCCGTTCCCATCTCGCCCCGGACCGGCCCTTGAGCGTGGCCTCGACGCGTACGCCGTGTTCGACTGTTGTCGGGAAGCCGTACATGACGACGCGGCGGTCCAGAGTCTTCGTGCGGCGCAGCGGTGCGAACGGTCCCTGCGCCATCGGCTCGGCAAGCTCGAGCACCGCGATGTCGTCCCGTTCATCGTCGGTCAGTGGCCACCAGCAGCCGGGCACGACCCGGGCCGACACCGTCCGGCTGACCGGTTGGCCGACGAGGTCGAGAAGAACAGCCCAGGACGGCTCGCTGCCGGACGAACTGCTGTCGCCGCCGCCGCTGACGACGTGGGCGCAGGTCAGGACGCGGCGAGCATCCAACGCCAGGCCGGCGCCCAGAACCCGGCCATCCGTACTGCGGACGCGGACCAGCCATCGCTCGTTGTCAGGACTGACCGCCACTTCGCTGAGGGTAACGGAGCGGGACCATTTCCGTTGACCCCGGTCAGCGCGGCGCGGTGATCGCCCAGCGTTCGTGGTCGCGCCAGGCGCCATCGACGAACAGGTAGTCCGGCGAGAAGCCCTCCAGCCGGAAACCGAGCTTGCGGGCGACCCGGCGCGACGGTTCGTTGCCCGGTTGGATGTTCGCCTCCAGGCGGTGCAGTCCGACCGTGTGGAACGCGTGGTCGATCACCAGCGCCACGCCCGCCGAGGCGTGCCCGGTCCCGCTGTACGGCTGGAACGCCGCGTATCCCAGGTAACCACCGCGCAGCGCACCCAGCACGATCCCGCTGATGTTCACGTAGCCGGCGATCGCACCGCTGGCCCGGTCACAGATCAGGTAACCGGCCCCGTCGCGGCGGCGGATCCGCCTCAGGTAGTTGTCGTACTCCTGCGGGCTGGACGGCGCGACCAACCACGGGTGGTGCAGGTCCCGACTGCGCCGGGCGGCGGCGACGAACTCGTCGGAGTCGGTGGGCCGGGGCCGCCGGATCGCGGCGGGACCACCGGTACGCAGATATCTCACGGCCGACCACTCGGAGCGGCCGAGGCCGCTCGTGTCCACGCCTCCCGAGCGTCGAGCAGGGCGGGGAGGTGGTCCTTGCTCCAGGCACGCGCCGCCTCGATCAGGCTCAACAGCGTGCGCCCCAGGTCGGTGAGTTCGTACTCGACGCGCGGCGGATTTTCCGGGTACGCGGTGCGCACCACCAGGCCGTCGCGTTCCATCGCCCGCAGGGTCTGCGTCAGCACCTTGGGTGTGACGCCACGAAGGGGCACCCGGATCTCGGTGAAGCGACGCCGACCGCCCTGTAGACAGAGCACGACCATCCCGGTCCACTTGTCACCGATCTGGAAGGGCAGGGCACCGGAGGGGCACATCGGGTCGAACATCTCGGGATCCAGCTCCGCCACGGTATGCCCCCATCCATCCCGGTTTCCTTGTAGTAACCAGTATCTCGTAGATACCGTTCCCGTGGTCCGCAGCGACAGCCAGACGGGGGACGAATCCATGAACAGCATCGCCATCTTCGGTGCCGGTGGCAGAGCGGGACGGGCCATCACCGCCGAGGCCCGCGCCCGTGGACATCGGGTCACCGCCGTCGTCCGGAATCCGGACCCGAGCAACGACATCGCCGCGGACGGCGTCTCGGTGGTCCGCGGGGACGTCACGGACCCGCGCTCGACGTCCACGATCCTGCACGGTCACGACGCGGTGGTCAGCGCGGTCAGCCCCGCATCCGGACCCGAGGCCCTGGCCGCCCTCGGCCGACTCGACGACCAGTTCTTCGTCAACGCCGTCGACGCGCTCCTGCACGGCATGACCGAGACCGGAGTCCGTCGCCTCGTCCTCATCGGACTCTTCGCCAACCTCCACGACGAGCACGGCCGCCTGATCCTGGACGACCCCACGGCGTTCCCGAGTGAGCTCCGCCCGTTCGCCCTGTCGCACACCGCCGGCCTGGAGCGGCTCCGTACGGCGGACACCCCGGTCGACTGGCTGATGCTCACCCCACCGGCGATGCTGGACGTGGCGGCACCACCACGGGGCCGCTACCGGGTTGGCGGGGACACCGTGCCCCGGTCCGGATCGACCACCCTGTCGTACGCCGACCTCGCGGTCGCGGTGCTCGACGAGATCGAATCCCCTCGGCACCACCGCACCCGCGTCTCGGTCTTCGACTGACCCGGTCCGTCCGCGCCGGCCGCAGAGCCGCCGAACACGGCTCGGACCCGCGCTAGCGTGCCGTCCGGAGCCAGAACTCGCCGCCGTCCGGGTCGGCCATCAACACCCGCCCGCCGATATCGCCGCCGTCGGCGTCGAGGACTGTCGCGCCGAGCGACAGCAGGCGGTCGATCTCCGCCGGCCGGTCGGTGTCGACGCCCACGGCGACGTCGAATCGGACCCGGTCCCGGCCCCCGTTCGGCATGTACGGCGGACCGCCCCAGGAGATCTTCGTGCCCCCGCGGGGCGACTGGATGACGGTCTCCTCGTCCTGGTCCCAGACCAGCGGCCACCCCAGCGCGGCGCTCCAGAAGTAGCCGACCTGCGGCGATCCGTCGCAGGCGAGCGCGCCGATCGGCCCGGTGTCGGCGAGGAATTTGTTGCCCGGCCCGATCACGTCGAACTCGTTGCCCTCGGGGTCGGCGAGCACCACGTGATCGTCGTTCGGGTCCTGACCGATGTCGATGTGTCGGCCGCCGAGCTCGAGGGCCCTGGCCACCGACCGCTGCTGGTCCTCCAGCGAGCTGCTCGTCAGGTCGAAGTGCATCCGGTTCTGGACGACCTTGGGCTGCTGGTGCTGGGGGAAGCGGATCCGGAAGTCGGGGTCGCCGGCGGGCAGCAGCAGAACGCCGTCACGTGGATCGTCGACGATCTCTCGGCCGAGGAGCCCGGACCAGAACCGCGCGAGTCGCAGCGGCTCGCGTGCGTCGAAGCAGATCGCGAACAGGTGTGCAGTCATCGCCTCGCCCATCTCCCCTCCGACCGGACGCCGCGCCGGCCGTTGGAGCGGGAGCCTAAGGGGCGGGCCGGGTCACCCGCACCCGACTTTCCGCGCCTCGACCGGGGCGCCGAGCGTCCGGTCACCGGACGGGATACGCCGCGGCGGTGAAGGCGTGCAGGGCGATCTCGGCCGACTGTTCCAGTTGGTCACGTCGGGCGCCGGCTGCCGCATGGACGGCGTGGCCCTCGGTGACGACGCTCAGGAAGCGGGCCAGGGCGGTGGGGTCGACCTCCGCTGGGAGGTCACCCTCCTCGACGGCGCGGGTGAAGCGGGCCGCCAGGGCGTTCTCCCCCGTTCGCCGGCTGGCCGCCAGGAAGTCGGAGATGGCCGCGTTGTCGGTGCCGCAGGCGGTGCCGCCCTGGATCGAGAGGCAGCCGGCGGGACGGTCGGGGCGGGTCAGCGCCACCACGTTCTCCCGGAGCAGCACCGCGGCCACGTCCCGGGCGGTCGGCTGGTCCAGCGCGTCGCGCGCGTAGGCCATCTCGACGTCCGCGTACCGGGCCACCACTGTGCGGAACAGGCCCTCTTTATTGCCGAACGCCGCGTAGAGGCTGGGCTTGTTGATGCCCATGGCCCCGGTGAGCTCGGTCAGTGAGGCGCCCTCGTAGCCGTGTCGCCAGAACACCTCCATCGCCCGATCCAGGGCCTCGTCGGTGTCGAAACCACGCGGTCGTCCGGTCTGGGCCATCTCCTCCACCCCCTTGCCGCGCCCACTCTACCGCCCGCGGAAACCGATCGGTACAAAAGTTTGGGGAATGACCGTGGACCCTGCTAGGTTCTTTCCATACCGAGCGGTACAGATGTGTGGAGGGGGTTCGCCATGGAGCACGTGAGGCACACGCTCGGCCCGGTCGGGATCTGGAGCACGGAGCTGCGCGGAGCGGCCCGACCCGAGGTCCGCGAGGCCGCGGCCGAGCTGGACCAACTGGGCTTTCCGGCGCTCTGGATCCCCGGCCTCGACGGCCCGGGGGCGGTGGACGACGTCGAGCACCTGCTGGCCGCCGCGCCACACGCCACTGTCGCCCTGGGCGTGCTGTCCATGTGGGGCCAGGACCCGGCCGCCCTGGGGAGCCGCTGGTCCGCGCTGGACGCGACGTACGGCCCGCGCGCTGTTCTGGGCCTCGGCGTCAGCAACGCCCACTCCGCCGCCAACGCCGGCCAGGACTACGGCACACCGACGGTGTCGATGCGTCGCTTCCTCGACGGGCTCGACGCCG
This sequence comes from Micromonospora sp. NPDC085948, assembly GCF_040686315.1. Classification (NCBI taxonomy): domain Bacteria; kingdom Bacillati; phylum Actinomycetota; class Actinomycetes; order Micromonosporales; family Micromonosporaceae; genus Micromonospora; species Micromonospora sp. NPDC085948. The sequence goes on from NZ_JBFBJW010000016.1 coordinate 66,919, forward strand.
CACCCCACCCGATTCCGGCCGACCGGCGCCTTCTCGGCGCGCTGGGTCCAAAAATGGTCGATCTGGCCAGCACGCGTACCTCCGGTTGGCACCCGTTCCTCGTGACTCCCGAATACTCGGCGGCGCATCGGGCACGCGTGGGCGACGCCCCACTCATCGCCCCGCACCTCGCGGTCGTCCTGGACCGCGATCCCACCCGGGCGCGGGCGACCGCCCGCGCCGGCATCGGGATGTTCATCGGTTTCCCCGCCTACCGCGCCAACCTCGGCCGCCTCGGCTTCGGTGCGGAGGACCTGGTCCCGGGCGGCAGCGACCGCCTGATCGACGCCCTCGTCGCCTGGGGAGACCTCGACGACGTCGCCGACCGCATCCAGGCCCACCTGGACGCGGGCGCCGACCACGTCACCCTGCACGTCCTCCGGCCCGACGCCGGCGACGGCGACGGTCCGCCGCGGCGGCACTGGCGGGAACTCGCCACGCTGCTGCCCCACTTCACCACCCGCACACCGGGCACCAACTGACCGTTGTGCCCCACCACCCACACCAAGGAGTACGACTCATGGCTCAGCTCAATGGCAAGACCGCACTGGTCACCGGTGGCACCACCGGCATCGGCCTGGCCGCGGCCCGCCGCTTCGCGGCCGAAGGCGCACACGTCTTCGTCACCGGCCGCCGCCAGCAGCAGCTGGACGAGGCCGTCGCGGCCATCGGCCCGAATGCCACCGGGATCCGCAGCGACGTCAGCGATCTCGACGACCTCGACCGCCTCTTCGACGCGATCACGACCCACGGCAACGGACTGGACGTGCTGTTCGCCAACGCCGGTGGTGGGGAGTTCGCCGCCCTGGGCACCATCACCGTGGAGCACTACTCGGACGCGTTCGACAGCAACGTGCGCGGCACCCTGTTCACCGTCCAGAAAGCCCTGCCGGTGCTCAACGACGGCGCGTCGGTCATCCTGACCGGCTCGACCGCGGCGACGAAGGGCGGCCCCGCCTTCGGCGTCTACGCCGCCTCCAAGGCCGCCATCCGATCGTTCGGTCGCACCTGGGCCGCCGAGCTGGCTGGTCGCGGGATCAGGGTCAACACCCTCGTCCCGGGCCCGACCGAGACTCCGGGCATCACCGGGCTGGCCGCCAGCCCGGAGGAGGCACCCGCGCTGCTGCAGATGCTCGCCGCCACGGTGCCGCTGGGCCGGATGGGCCAGCCGGAGGAGATCGCGAACGCCGCGCTGTTCCTGGCCTCCGACCAGAGCAGCTTCATGACCGGCGGCGAGATCTTCGTCGACGGTGGCGCGAACCAGGTCTGATCGAGGCGTTGCCCACGAGCACGGTGCCGGCCGGCGGCGCGACGTCGGCCGGCACCGGCCAACGCATCACGGGCGATCCGGGTGGCCGGCCGCGGCGAACCACCGGCCCAACCACGGGGTGAGCGCCACCAGGGCGACGGCGAGGGCGGTGATGACCGCCTGCCCGATCCGGCCCGGGGTGACGCCGACCGCCGGGTCCAGCACGTAGTTGGCGTACCAGTTGGCGGCCGCATCCGTCACCAGCACCGCGCAGCCCAGCGCGAGCCCCTCCACCCGGCGGGCCGCCAGGAGCAGCGCGGCCACGGGATCCCACAGCGTCAGGGACACGAAGTAGACCGTGAGCCACCCCGGCAGGGCGAGCTGTGGCCGGAGCGTCGGTACGAGCAACTGGGCGACATGCGCCAGGCCGCCGTAGGCGAAGACCAGCACCGCGACCGACACGACCAGCCGGACCGCGAGCGGCGCGTCCCGCCATCGGGCGGTGTTCATCGGGCCAGCGCGTCGGCGAGACGGGCGATGCCGTACTCGTATGCCTGGTCCACATCGCCGCCCAGCTTGAAGGCCCCGGCCAGTTCCATGCTGACGAATCCGTTCGCCCACGCGGTGAGCGTGCGTGCGGCGTCCAGGGCGTGGTCCTCGCCGGCGAGGTTCGCGGTCACCCGCAGTACGGGTTCGACGGCGTGGGTCAGGACGATGCTGGGGCCGGCGAGGTCGGATCGCGGCGCGAAGATCAGCTGGTAGCCCCGCGGTCGGGCGTGCGCGAACGCGCGAAAGGCTCGGGCCAGCTCGGCCAACTCGCGGCGTGGGTCGGTGCCGGCGACGATCACCGCGAGCCGTTCCCCGAGGTCGCGAATGGTGGCTTCGGTGATGAGGCGCACCAGGTCGTCGCGGTTTCGCACCCGCTTGTACAGCGACGGCGCGCGCACGCCGACCCGGTCGGCGACGGCCTGCATGGTCAGGCCGGCGATACCCGCTGATTCCAGGATGTCCTGCCCGGCGCGGACGATGGCGTCGACGGAGGTCCGATCGGGCGTCGGCATGCCGCTTCCCTCCGGATCGGGGGTCGGATTCGATGGCTATTGACCATAGCCATGATGGCTACGTACCATAGCCACATGCAGACGATAGCAATCCCGACACGGGTGCGGCGATGAGGCTCGCCCCGCACCTGCGCCGCATCGGCAACGACATCGTGGCCGTCTACCTCGTCGACACGGACGAGGGTGTGACAGTCATCGACGCGGGCCTGGCCGGGCACTGGCGCGAGCTGCGGGCCGAGCTGTCGGACCTGGGCCGCTCGGTGGACGACATCCGCGGCGTCGTCCTCACCCACGGCGACACCGACCACCTCGGGTTCGCCGAACGGCTTCGGCGCGACCACGGTGTCCCGATCTACGTGCACGAGGCGGACGCCGCCCGCGCGCGAGGCGAGGTCAAGGCCGACATGTCGTGGGGCACGATGAAGCTCGGCGCGACGGCCGGCTTCTTCTGGTACGCGATGCGCAAGGGCGGACTTCGCACCACTCACCTCACCGAGGTCGTCGCCGTGCACGACGGCCAGGTGCTCGACCTGCCCGGCGCGCCACGCGTCATCGCGGTCCCCGGGCACTCGGCGGGCAGCATCGCCATCCACGTGCCGATCGCCGACGCCGTCTTCGTCGGCGACGCCCTGACCACCCGGCACGTGCTGACCGGCCAGCGGGGTCCACAACCCGCGCCCTTCACCGACGACCCCCACCAGGCGCTGGCGTCGCTGCGCCACCTCGAGGACGTTCAGGCGTCGTGGGTGTTACCGGGCCACGGCACGCCGTGGTCCGGTGGGGTCGCCGAGGCGATCCGCGCGATCAGGACGGTCGCCGACGCCTGACCCGGCCGGGGCGATCCGTCAGAGCGGGCCGGGAAACGTCTGTTCCATCGGCATCGGCACCTGGAGGTACGTGGTGCCGCGTAGGTCCAGCCAGGCCCGGTCCGGTCCACGGACCAGTCGCACCATCACCTCCTCGCAGGAGGGGCAGCGGGCGACCAGACCCGGGGCGTGCGAGTAGACGTGCAGGCTGGCCATCGAGCCGGTCGTCCCGCAGTTCTCGCAACGGCCCATCGCGGTGCTCAGGTCCACGGTGAACAGCTCACGCATCGGGCCGTCGAGCATGTTGCCGTCCAGGTACGACATCTCGGTCATCGGATCTCCTCGGCGTTACGGGAGCGGGCGGGCGGTCAGCCGGTGGGGCCGAAGCGTTCGGTCTTGACCCGCCGCGACGGATGACCCAGCCCCACCAGCAGGTCGGCCACGGTCTCCACGAACGCGGTCGGACCGCACACGTAGGTGAGCGGTTCCAGGTCCGGCGGCCAGCCGTGCGTGTTGACGTCGGCCAAGCCGATCCGGTGCGGCTCGCCGCGCCAGCCCTCGGGCGCCTCGCGGGTGTAGACGTACGCGATGTCCAGGCCGAAGTCGTCGCGGACCCGGCGGCGCAGCTCGTCGGCGTAGATCACGTCGCCCGGGGTGCGCACCGAGTAGATCAGCCGGAACGGCGCCTTGCTGCCGGTCGCCCGCCGCGCCCGGATCATCGCCATCAACGGCACGATGCCGGAACCACCGGCGACCAGCTGCACCGGCGCGGTCTCCTCGGGCCGCCAGATGAACCAGCCACCGAGCGGTCCGCGGACCTCCACCGGGTCGCCGGCGCCAAAGACATCGATGAGGTACGGGGACACCTCGCCGTCGTGCACCCGCTGGACGGTCACCTCGATGCGCGGGCCACCCGGGCCGTCCACCACCGGCCCGGCGATCGAGTACGACCGGGCGGCCTGGTAGCCGTCCGGGGCGGTGAGCCGCAGGTCGACGTGCTGCCCCGGCAGGTGCCCCGGCCAGTCCGGCACCTCCAGCACCAGGGTCTGCGCGCTGGGTGTCTCCACCCGGCGCTCCACCAGCCGGCCGACCTGCCACCGGTTGGGCGTCCGGCGCTGGGTGCTCGTCGCCACGGCGCGCTCAGTCACCCTGGTACCGCTGTTCGCGCCACGGGTCGCCGTAGTCGTGATAGCCGGCGGTCTCCCAGAACCCCGGCTCGTCCATCGTCTTGAGCCGGAGGCCGCGCACCCACTTGGCGGACTTCCAGAAGTACAGGTGCGGCACCAGCAGCCGGGCCGGCCCACCGTGCTCGGCGGGCAGCGGGGCGCCGTCGAAGGTGTGCACCACCCAGGCCTGGCCACCGCGCAGGTCGTCCAACGGCAGGTTCGTGGTGTACCCGCCGTAGGAGTGCGCCAGCGCGAAGTGCGCGCCGGTGTCGACGTCGGCGAGCAGCGTGTCCAGGGAGACGCCCTGCCACGTGGTGCCGAGCTTGGACCAGCGGGTGACGCAGTGGATGTCCACCTGTGGCGTCTCCTGCGGCAGGGCCATCAACTCCTGCCACGACCACCGGTGCTCGCTGCCGTTCTCGGCGGCGATGACGAACTCCCAGGTGTCCAGGGACACCCGGGGCGTCGGGCCGGCCGAGAGCACCGGGAAGTCCTCGGTCAGGTACTGGCCGGGTGGCAGGGCCGGCTCCTGCGTTCGGGGCCGACCCTGAAAGCCCGGTGACACGATTCCCATTGCACAGTCGTACCATCCGCGCCGGCCCGGCCGGGAGCTTTCCCGCGTACCTCCTGGTCGTGCCGGCGCAGTGCGGTCAGTGCCGCTCCGCGACGACCTCGCGCTCCTCGGGCACGTCGCCGCCCCGGGTGGCGCGCAGGCTGGTCAGGGTGACCACCGCCAGCACGCCGATGATCACGCCGAGCGAGGCCAGGGTGGGGATCTGCGGCACGCTGTCCCAGATGCCGTGCGCCCAGTGCAGACCGAGCTTGAGGCCGATGAACGCCAGGATGACGGCCAGGCCGTAGCTGAGGTGCACCAGCCGGCTCAGGGCCGCGTGCAGGACGAAGTAGAGCGCCCGCAGGCCGAGCAGAGCGAACGCGTTGGTGGCGAAGACCAGGTACGGGTCCTCGGTGATGCCGTAGACGGCCGGCACCGAGTCGACCGCGAAGACGATGTCGGTGGCCAGAACCGCCACCACCACCAGGGCGAACGGGGTGAGTGCCCGCTTCGCGCCCTGCCGGACGGTCATCTTCGTGCCGTGGTAGTCGTCGACCACCGGCATGACCTTGCGCAGCAGTTTCACGGAGCGCATCTTGTTGATGTCGACTTCCTGCTGGTGCCCGGAGAGGGCGTCGCGCAACAGCTTCACCGCGGTGGCGATGAGGATGATCGCGAAGAGCAGGAAGGCGAAGTCGAGGGTCTGCAACGCCGCCGCGCCGAGCGCGATGAAGATGGCCCGCAACACCAGCGCGCCAGCGATGCCGTAGAGCAGCACCCGCTGGGCGAGCACCGCCGGCACCGCGAACGCGGCCAGCAGCAGCATGAAGACGAAGAGGTTGTCGACCGAGAGCGACTTCTCCACCAGGTAACCGGTCAGGTACTCCACACCCTGCTGGGAGCCGAAGCGTGCCCAGAGCCAGCCGCCGAACGCCAGCGGCAGCGCGATATAGAAGGCCGACCAGCCGAGGGCCTCCCGCATGGACACCTCGTGCGGGCGACGGGTGACCAGGAAGTCCAGCACCAACAGCAGAAGGACGCCGATGATGGTGACCGCCCACAGCGTGGGCGTGCCCACCGACGACAGGTCACTGGCGGCGGACAAATAAGACACTTCGGTCATGGCTCTCCTCGAACACCGTCATGTTCGAGGTCTCCTTCACCCATCACCTGATGGGCAACCACCCGAGGCACGCCGGGCGTGCCGTACTGACCGGAATGGTTCGTGGGAAGTACTCCCCTCGCACGACAAGGTTAGGCCAGGCTGAATCCCCAAGCCAAGCGGGACATCAATGGTTGCCCTGGTAAACAGCTGTGTGCGCCGCGATCAGGCACGGCGCAGCGTCGCCCCCGGAGCCATCGCCTGCTCCACCAGGCCCCGATAGTCGCGCGGCAACTGAGTGACGACGTCATCGAACTCACCACCGGTGATCGCCTCCCGCAGGGTGGTGAAGACCGCCCGCGTGGCGTCCCCGGCGGCCGGCTCCTGCACCCCCGCGCGCAACGCCACCCGGGCGACGAACTCGGCCGCCCCGAACCGGTCCGCCTGCTCCGTGCTCGGGCTCGGCTTGAGCACCAGTTGCAACGGCTGCGGCAGTTGGGCGGCCAGGTCCAGGACCTCGCCGCCGGTCAGCCGCTCGGCGAACGTCTCCAGGACGGCGCGGGTCACCTCGACCGCGCGCTCCGAGGACGTCGCGGTGCGGTGGGAAACCTGGTCGATGAAGGTGTCGTAGTTCATCGCGTACTCCCTTGGGCTCGCGTCGGCGTTTGCGGGTACCCGCGGCGGCGGGGCGGAAACGGCGCCGGGATTCCTGCGTCGCTCGGGCGTGACCGGCCGGCGGGTGGGTAACCGCCGCCGGTCGTGACCACATCGATGCCCCGAGGGAGCCCACGCCATGGCGAGCTACGCCGACGTCCTGCAGTACCTGTCGAGCCTGGACTACCCGGCCGAGAAGGACGACGTGGTCCGCGAGGCCGAACGGGAGGGCGCCCCGCCGGACGTACTGAAGGCGTTGCGGGCCCTGCCGCCGGTGGACTACGCCAACGGCACCGAGGTGGCCCGGTCGGCCGGCATCGAGGCCGCGCCCGAGGTGGGTCCCGCGCAGCGCGCCGAACAGGCCCGGGACAAGACGCACAACCGGGTCTCGCAGCATCTGCGCGGCATCTGACCCGGCGGTGGCGGCCACGGCTCCGACACCGGGGCGTCGCCGATGACCCACCCCGGCCCCGCACCCCGACCGTCGTCCCGACCGCCGGACGTGCGCTTTCCGGCCGCAGTGCAACTCGCCGTGGTGGCCGTGGTCGGTGTCATCGCCGGCTGCCTCTTCGCGCTGCTGCTACCCCTACCGCTCGCCGCGCTCGCGGGCTGGGACGTGGGCGCGCTGAGCTGGCTCGCCCTGGTCTGGCACAAGCTCTGGCCGATGGACGCCGAGCGGACCGCGCGGCTGGCCGTACACGAGGACCCGAATCGGGCGATCCGCGACGCGCTGCTGCTCGTCGCCTGCCTGGCCAGCCTGCTGGCCGTGGGACTGGTGGTGGCCAGCGCCCAGAGCGCGCCACCCGGGCTCGGCCGGGAGGCGCACGGCGCCCTCGGCGTCCTCAGCGTGCTGCTGTCCTGGTTCGTGGTGCACACCGTGTTCGCCGCCCGGTACGCCCGGATCTACTACACCGGCCCGGACGGCGGGGTGAACTTCAACCAGTCCGAGCCGCCGTGCTACTCCGACTTCGCGTACGTCGCATTCACCATCGGGACGACGTTCCAGATCTCCGACACCAACCTGACCAGCAACGAGATGCGTCGCACGGTGCTACGGCACTCGATGGTGTCGTACCTGTTCGGTGCCTTCATCATCGCCGTGACCGTGAATCTGCTGGCCGGCCTGGCCAACTGAGCGGGCTGCGATGGAGGGGGCCGCGCTGGCCCCGGAGGTGGCACGGAGCGGCGCGAAAGGAAGGGCCGGGACAGGCGGGCGCCCCTGGTCACGAACCGCGACCCAGGGCGCCACGCAAGCCTGCCCAGGCGGTGAACCGCGTCCGAACCGGTCGCGGGTCACCAAGCGGTGGATGCCCGCCCGAACCGAGCGGTCAGCACTGCCGGGTCCAACCATACGACAGAACATCCTCCGTTTGGTCAGATTTTGACGAAGTGTGGGCCAGGGCACGTCACGGCCGACCAGTCACCTCCGCGTACCGGTGCTCCAGGTCGACCCGGGCCAGCGCCCCCACCAGCCAGGCCAACTGCTCCGACTCGCTGGCAAGGCCGGCCAGGTCGTCCGCCGACCTGCCCAGACCGAGCCGACGGGCCGCCGCCAACGCCCGGCGGTCGGCGACCGGCGCCACCTCCCGCCACAGCGCCTGCGCCTCACGGAGAAACAACTCGACGACCTGACCATCCACGCCCGGAAGCTCGGTGAGGAGCGTCCGCTCCCGGTCCGGGTCGTGCCGCGCCACCGCCCGCAAACGGCGCAGATCCCCCCGGTACCGCTCGACCACCGTGCGGGCCAGGTCACCCAACACGTCGGCCAGCGCGTCCACGTCGCCGCGCTGGCCACTCGCGCGCAGCACCCGGACCCGGTCCTCGTGCAGTGACCGGGCCAGCCGGGCGGCGCTGTCCCAGCCCTCGTCGCGCAACGCCCGCGCCCCGTCCAACGCCCGGCGGAAGTCGCCCCGACGCGCCAGGAGCACCGCCAGGTAGAGCACCTGGAACAGGCTCGCCGGGTTGTTGGTCACCCGAAAGCCGTACTGCTCGGCGAAGCCCCGCCCGCTGCCGGCGAGGCGGCGCGCCAGACGCTTCCGGTCCGCCAGGGGCGTGATCAGAGTGGTCGGCATGCCGGCGACTACCCGCGCGACCCTCGGTCACACCCGGCCCACGCCGGGCCGCGTCAGCTGTGCAGGCCGCCGGTGCGGTCGCGGGCCTTGAGGCGGGTGGTGGGCAGGGCGGGAGCCGGCAGCGGAGGCGCCGAATCGTCAGCGACCACGCCGAACCGTCCGTCCCCAGCCATCCAGTCCGCGCGGGCTGCCGCGATCTCCTCGTGCGAGCGGCCGACGAAGTTCCACCACATGACCAGCGGCTCCTCGAAGGGCGCACCGCCCAGCAACAGCAAGCGGGCCCCGGCCCCACCGCGCACGGTCAGCTCGCGGCGACCGGAGCCCAGATACAGCAACTCCCCCGGCTCGAATCCCACCTCGGCCGCCTCGGCGGCGCCGGACATCGCCAGCAGGGCGTACTCGAAGTCGGGCCGCAGCGTCAACGTCGTCGGCGCCTCACCGCTCAACTCCAACTGCACGCCGACCAGCGGGGTGTGCACCACGGCCGGCGACCGCTGCCCGGCGAACTCGCCCACCAGCAGGGTGAGATCAAGATCGCCGTCGCGCCACCGCGGCAGGTCGGCGTGGTGCGCGAAGTCGGCCGCCCCGGCCCGCGCCGGGTCCGGCAGCGCCACCCAGAGCTGCACGCCGTGCATCACCGGCGGGTGGACGGCCGGCGACCGCTCGGAGTGGGCGATGCCGTTGCCCGAGGTCATCACATTGAGTTGACCTGGCCGGATCGGCTGCACGTTTCCGAGGCTGTCACGGTGCAGGATCTCACCGTCGAGGAGCCACGTCACCGTCTGCAGACCGGTGTGCGGGTGCGGCGGCACCTCCATGCCGGGCCGCTGCGCCACGTCGTCCGGGCCGAAATGGTCCACGAAACACCAGGCGCCGACCATCCGACGGACCCGCTGCGGCAACAACCGCCGCACCGTGGTGTACCGACCCAACGGCACGTCGTGGCCGGGCAACAGCACACTGCCGGGATCCACGTCGGCCACGCCAGGTGGCCGGGTCTGCGCCAGCATCGATTCGGTACGCTCCACCGCCCGACTGTACGCTCACGCCCTCGGACCGTCGCGGCGCTTCCTGGTCAAGAGCTCGCCGAGAGCCGGACGACAGTTCCCGCCGCGCCCAGGTCGAGGTCGCGCCGGCAGGTACCGCATCCGCCGGGACGGCCGAATCACTCGGTGCCAGTCGCGCACTCCCCACCTCCGCCGGCGCTGTCAATCGCGCTCCCCGCCGCTGGCGGTGCGGGTCATGCTTGTCACCGCCGCCCGCGGTGCCGATCGCGCACTTCACCGCCGCAGGAACGGAGATCTTGGACAGTTACCGTTTCGCGCGAACGGTAACTGTCCAAGATCTGCGAACAACCACCGATCAGGTCGGGGTAATCAGCTCCCCGGCACGCCCGAGGGTGCGTCGGGCACCTCACCGCCCAGCCCGCCAGCCCCGACCAGGCGGCGGATACGCCGCTGGCCGGCACCCGGTTTGCGGGGTGCCGGCCAGCGGTCCGTGTAGTGCGGTAGTGCGGTAGTGCGGTGGGTCAGCTGTTCCAGTGCTGGCTGACGAGGTCGGTGGCCTGCTGCTCCCACCGGGCGTAGGCGTCGGGGTAGGCGGACACCTGGACGGTCTGCGCGGCCTCGGTCAGGGGCATGTCCTGCCAGCCGTCGACCTGCTTGAGGCCCTTGAGGAACACGGTGGTGGAGTAGGCGGGGTCGGTGATCTGCTCCGGCGTGCCCCAACCCGAACTCGGGCGCTGTTGGAACAGGCCCAGCGAGTCGTGGTCGTTGGCGTCGCCGAGGTGGCCGAGGTTGTCCAGCTTCGACTCCTGCAGGCTCGTCGCGATCGAGATCACCGCAGCCCGCTCGGGCAGGCCGGCCTTCTTCGTGGCGGCGATGATCGCCTTGACGTTGGCGGTCTTCTCCTCGTTGAGGTCGATGTGCGACTGCTCGCCCTGCGGCTTCGGCGCGGTGGTCTGCACGGCCGCCGCGACGGGCTTGCCCTCAACCGGGTTGGCGGCGTGGGCGGCGATCGGGCCGGCGAACACACCACCGGCGAACGCCAGACCAGCAACGGACAGCACACTCTTACGCATGATCGTGTTCATGGGGGTAGCTCCTTCGGGGGTAGGACACCCCGACCGCCAAAAGGGGGGAACGGCGGCAGGGTGTGAGCACCTCGTCCGGCGCTGCACGTTCACAAGGGGGAAGTCTGAGGGGTAACACCCTCGCGGGCGTCGGGTCGGCGACCTACCGAGCGGAGGGCTCAGGGCGCCGGGGTCCAGATGTAACGACCGGGGGGCCAGGGTCATTCCGGGGGGCGGCCCATCCATCGGCACCCACGTGAAGGCGATGCCCGCGGTCGTTCGTGGGGACTACAACGACCCGACCGGGTCCCGCATTCCCACCCCCGGCGGGCCGGGCGGCCGGGCGGTGGTCCTGCGATCATCAGGGTGTGTAACGACCCCGACCCCGCCACGATTCCGCCCCACGGGTGCGCCCGGCCACAGCCCAGAACCCACCCTGACCGGACAAGACACCCACATCATCTCGCGCCCATGACCTTGAGCCACCAAACGAGCACGATCCACTCGACTTCAAGAAAATCGGGCTATCCCGGACCCACAGTCACCCCGATATCAAGAGAACCGAGTCGATCATGCCCGCCTAGGCGCGCACGGCCTCCGGCCACGCCGCGCGCGGCGTACGGGGGCCTCGGCCGGGGCGGGTTCACCCGGCGAGGCGGGAGCGCACCTTCGCGGCGCAGGCGTCCAGGACGGTCTGCGCGTCCAACCCCAGGCTCTCGATGGCCACCAACGCCGTGAAGGCGACGTCCGCCAACTCCGCCGCGACGTCCTCGCGGGTGTGGGTGACACCTTTGCGAGGATTCTGCCCGAGCAGACCGATCCACGCGGCGGACGCCTCCCCCGCCTCCTCGGTCAGCTTGAGGATGCGGCAGGTCAGTTCGGTCTGCCCGGTGCCGTTCGCCGTGTCCAGCCACGTGCGCGACGCTCGGGCCGCCTCCCAGATCAACTCGTCCACGCCGACAAGTCAACCTGACCGGCCCACCCCCACCGACAACCGGGTACGTCCGGCCGACCATCCACCAGCACGCGGCGCATACCGCTTGACCAGCCGATCAGCACAGCCATTGACACGTGTCGACGGCGGTCCTAGGTTCAGGGCGCTACCGGCCGGTAGGCAACCGTCCCGCCTGGTCGCCCCCAGGGCGACATCCGTCCGATGGGGAGCATCGATGCTGTCCGCACCCGTTCGTACCCTCCGCCGGCTGCTCGCCGCGACCGTGACGCTGACCCTGGCGGTCGGGTTGGCCGGTGCCGCGCCGGCCAGCGCCACCGGTCGCGACCCGGGCGGCGGCCAACCGCTGCCCGGCTACACCATCGAGAACCCGCCGTTGGCTCCGCTGGTCGTGGGCGGCAGGTCGACGACGGTACGCCAGGGCGTGCACCGCCACGCCGGCTACATCATCGAGGTCCCCGCCCGGTGGAACGGCAACCTGGTGTTGTGGGCGCACGGTTACCGGGGCCAGGGCACGGTGCTCTCGCCGGAGCCGCCCGCCTTCGGGTTGCGCGAGCGTCTCGTGGAGCAGGGGTACGCCTGGGCGTCGTCGTCGTACGACCGCAACGGCTTCGACATCCGCTCCGGCGTGCTGGGCACCAAAGACCTCGCCGACCACTTCGGACGGACGGTTCGCCGACCGCACCACACCTACCTGGCCGGGGTGTCGATGGGCGGGTACGTCATCGGTCGTTCGCTGGAGCAGTACCCGGGCTACTACGACGGGGCGCTGCCGATGTGCGGGGTGCTCGGCGATCAGACTCTGCTCGACTTCTACCTGGACTACAACCTGGTCGCACAGGCGCTCGCCGAGGTGCCGGCCCATCCCGCCCCGGCCGACTACCTGACCAACGCGGTGCCCCGCATCCAGGCGGCGCTCGGCCTGACGGGACTGACCCCCACCGGGCCGGACACCACCACCGAGCGGGGCAGGCAACTGCGGGCGATCACGGTGAACCGTTCGGGCGGGCCGCGTCCGGGAGCTGACGCCGCGTTCGCGGTCTGGAAGGAATTCCTCTTCTCGATCAGCGTGCCCACCAGCAGCGGCAACTCCCCCGCCCAGCGACCCGGTCAGCTGTCCACGAACCTGCTCACCCGGTACACCCCGAACAGCCCGGTGAACGTCAACGCCACCGTGCGGCGGGTCCCCCCGGAGAACGTCGTGCAGCGGCTCCTGCCGACGCTGACCGAGGTGCCGCGGATCGCCGGTCGGCCCACCGCGCCGGTGCTCAGCCTGCACGGCCTCGGTGACCTGTTCGTTCCGTTCAGCATGGAGCAGGCGTACGCCACCGACGTGGCACGCAACGGTCGCGGCAGGCTGGTGGTGCAGCGGGCGATCCGGGCCACGCAGCACTGCGAGTTCACCCCGGCCGAGGCCGGCGCCGCCTGGGACGACCTGGTGTCGTGGGTACGCACCGGCAAGCGCCCGGCCGGCGACACCGTGACGGACCCGGCCGTGGTGGCGCGGCCCGACTACGGCTGCCGGTTCAGCGACCGGGACGCGTACGCCGCCGGGGTTGGCACCCGCCGCCTCTACCCCGCCTGCTGAGCGGCGGGGTAACGGGAACCCCCGTCGACGGGTCGGCGAACACTCGTCGACGGGGGCAGCGCACGAGCCACCATCGACGGTAGACACATAGACCATGACGAACACCCTTGACCGTCGTACTCTCCTGCGGGTGGCCGGCGCATCGGCTGGCACCGCCGCGCTGGCCGGCGTCACCCTCGCCGGTGGCGCGCCGGCCCACGCGGCCGACGGCGCCTTCCAGCACGGCGTCGCCTCCGGTGACCCGCTACCGGACGGCGTCCTGCTCTGGACCCGGTTGACCCCGACCGCCGAGGCGCAGCCCGGCTCCGGCCTCGGCCCCGAGGTGGGCGTGACCTGGCAGGTCGCCGCCGACCCGGACTTCACCACGGTGGTGGCCGTGGGGACACAGCACACCGGACCGGCATCCGACCACACGGTGAAGGTGGTGGTGGACGGCCTGGCACAGGCCACCACCTACTGGTATCGCTTCGGCCACAACGGCGGCTGGTCGCCGGCTGGCCGGACCATGACGGCGCCACCGGTGGAGGCGGAGATCGACCGGCTGCGCCTCGGCGTGGTGTCCTGTGCGAACTGGGAAGCCGGCTTCTTCGCGGCGTACCGGCATCTGGCCGAGCGAGGCGACCTCAACCTGGTGGTGCACCTGGGCGACTACCTCTACGAGTACGGCAGCGGGGAGTTCGACGCGGGCGGCACGGTGGTCCGGCCGGTGCGACCCGCGCACGAGGTGCTCACCCTCGCCGACTACCGGATCCGGCACGCGCTCTACAAGACCGACCCGGACCTGCAGGCGTTGCATGCCGCAGTGCCGTGGGTGATCACCTGGGACGACCACGAGGTGGCCAACGACCAGTGGTCCGGCGGCGCGGAGAACCACACGCCGGGCACCGAGGGCCCGTTCGCGGATCGGCTCGCCGCGGCGCGGCAGGCGTACCTGGAATGGATGCCGGTGCGGGTCGGGGTGAACGGCGCGATCTACCGTCGGCTGCGTTTCGGCCGGCTCGCTGAGTTGTCCATGCTGGACCTTCGCACGTACCGCTCACAGCAGGCGTCCGGGACCGCGGTCGACGACCCGGGACGCACCATCACCGGTGACACGCAGATGTCCTGGCTCAAGGCTGGGCTGGCCACGTCCAGCGCACGGTGGAAGCTGGTCGGCAACCCGGTGATGATCGCGCGGGTGGACGTCGGGGCTCTGCCCGCCTGGCTGCTCGGCCCACTGGGTGCCCTGCTCGGCATCCCGCAGAACGGCGCGGCGCTCAACACCGACCAGTGGGACGGGTACAACGCCGACCGCAACGAGCTGGTCGACTACGTGCGTGCCACCGGCACCCGTGACGTCGTGTTTCTCACCGGGGACATCCACACCTCGTGGGCCAACGAGGTGACCACCCGATCCACCGGGCCGAACAACCCGGCCGCTGCCGAGTTCGTGGTGCCATCGGTGACCAGCGACAACGTCAACGACTTCCTCGGCCTGCCCGCCGGCAACGCGCTCAGCGCGCTGGGTGCCGGCCTGCTGCGTTCGACGAATCCGCACGTTCGCTGGACCGAACTGGACGGGCACGGTTACGGCGTACTGGAGGTGACCCGCGAGCGGTGCCGGATGGACTGGTATCACCTGGCCGACCGCACCCGCGCGGCCAGCACCAGCCGGTGGGTCGCCGGCTGGTCGGTGGGTGCCGGGTCGGCGAAACTGCGCAAGGAAGGCGCGCCGCCGGCCTGAGACCGGTACGACGACGCCGGCCGGCCCCCTGCACGGGGGGCCGGCCGGCGTGTGTGTCGCGGGTGTCACCACATCTGCTGGACGATGTCCGCCGCCTGCTCCTCCCACTGCGCGTACGCGTAGGGGAAGGCGGAGACCTGGACGGTCTGCGCGGCGGCGGTCAGCGGCAGGTCCTGCCAGCCGCCGACGTTACGGAGTGCGGTGAAGAACGCCGTGGCGGCGTACTCCGGGTCGGTGATCTGCTCGGGCGTGCCCCAACCGGACGACGGGCGCTGCTGGAACAGTCCCTGCGAGTCGTGGTCGTTGTACGCCCCGAGGTGGCCGAGGTTGTAGAGCTTCGACTCCTGCAACGAGGTGGCGACGCCGATCACCGCGCCCCGGTCGCCGACGCCGGTCTTCTTGGCCGCGTCCACGATCTTGCGGGCGTTGTCGAGCTGCGCGTCGTCGAGCGGGATACGCGACTGCGCGCCCTCGATGCCGTGCGGAATGAGCTGGTCGCGGCTGGGCTTGCCGGCCGGCGGCTTGCCGGTGGCGGAGCCGGTGGTCAGCCCCGACTCGACGGGCTGCTCCTCCTGGTGCGCGGGGGCAGCGGCCTTGGCCTTGCCGGTGGCCAGGTCGATGGCGGCCACGGCGCCCTCGTGGGGGCCGGAGGTGACCGGGGCGGCGGCCGCGGTCGGCGCGAGTGCCAGACCGCCGAGGGCAGCCACACCCGCCACGCTCAGCGCGGTCTTGCGGTACGAGTCCTTGGCGATGGCGGGGAGCCATCGAGTGAAGTCGGCCTTCACGATGGTTCCTTTCGATCGTCGGAACGCTCCGGGGTGAACGCTCCTCGGGAGTTGACCGCGGAAGAGGGTTTGGTGCTCCGGCGGTACGGGGACACAACCGGGTTCACGTGTCGGGCATTCCGGAAATGCCGGAGCGGGGGTCCGGGGTAGTGCCCGTCACCTGGGGACATGGGACGGTCGACGCGACCGAGGACAGGTCGGCCCGAAACGGACGATCGACGCAGCGGGCAGATCAGGTGCCGTACGGCGTGCCGTAGCGGACCAGCACGTGCCAGAGCTGCTTCAGATGCTGAAGGGTGTCCGCGATCGGGCCGCGGTCCGCCCACCGGTGCGGTTCGCCGACCACCGAGGCAGCCGCCCGACCGATCAGCGCCGCGTCCACCGGGGCGCCCGGTCGGGCAAACTCCCGGTGCAGGCGCGCCGCCAGCACCGGGATGGCCGGACCCCGGAACTCGGCGTCGACCCGGTCGACGTCCAGCGCGAAGCCGGGGTGCCACCGCAGCGGAAAACCGTACCGCTGGGCGATCGATTCCAGCGTCCCGCCGGTCGGCGTGCCGGCGAAGGACGGGTCCACCACCAGTGCCTCGACGTCGTGCGCGAGGTCGAGCGGGCCGTGGATCTGGGCCTCCACGTAGTCGTCGAGCGCGCGCCCGACCGTGCCCTGCGCGCTCGGCGGGTCCAGCAGCGTCCGCGCCAGGGTGGCGATGTCCGTTCCGGCCCGGCCCAGGCACTCGCCCGTGCTGGCGACGCCGGCCAGCAGCCCGGCGAGCACCGCCTCGAAGGCATCGGCCGTGCCCACCACGCCAGGGTCGAGATGGCTGTCGCCGAGGCAGAAGGTCGCCCGGGCCAGCACCGCCGGGCGCAACCGCAGGTGACAGGAGCCGAAGCGCGGGCAGGCACCGTCCGCGTGGTCGAGCAGGTTCAGGCCGCCGTACGTGGGCCGCTGCGCCGGTGTCACGCCGGGTCGCTGGTACGCGCCGTCGAACATCCGGCGCTCCCAGCGGTCCCGGTCGCCACCGGGGTACGCGGTGAGCCCACCGTTGGAGATCCCGGTGACGAACTGGCTGCGGTACGCCCCGTCCTCGGCCAGGGCGTCGGCGACGGTCCGGCCGTCGGCAGACAGCCGGTCGGGGTGGAAGTTGACGGTCAGCTGCCCGGACCGGATGGCCGCCAGCAGGTGCTCCGGTCGGCGGCCGACGTCCGCGGCGGCGAGGTGCCGGACGATGGTGGCCAGCGCGGCGGGGCGCTCGACCACGGCCACCGACCGTACGTACGCGACGGCGGTCGCCTGCGCGGGGGTGAGAGCAGCGGCGCGCAGGCCGCCCCGCTCAGACGTCGCCGTCACGTCCAGGGCCATCGTCGTCCGACCCGGTGCGCAGCTCCTGGAAGATGGTGATGTGCAGATCGGCCGGGGCGTCGAGGCGGGAGTTGAGCGACTGCCACGGCGTGCGGGTGGGCGGAGCGACCTCGCTCGCCCCGGCGGCGACCAACCGGGCCGTGGTCGCCTCGGCGTCGTCCACCTCGAAGGCCACCCGGAGGCGGGGCGCCACCTGTCGACCCACCTCGACCTCGTCGATCATGCGCTTCTGCGCCGGGTTGGCGATCTCCAGGGTGGCGCGGCCGGCGTCCAGGATCACCACCCGGGCGTCGTCGTCGCCGCTGAACGACGCCTCCTCCGGCATGCCGAGCGCGTCGCGGAAGAACGCCACGGCAACGTCGTGGTCGGCGGCCTCCACCACGAGTCGCAGCTGGCGGACAACAGGGGCGGGCGGGTCGGCGGCCATGTCCGGGATCCTAGCGCCACGAAGGGGTTAGGTTGGGAGCGTCCAGAGGGGAGCGACAGTGGTCGAGGCGGCGAGCGGTGACGCGTACCTGCTGCACCCGGTCGGGCGGGTCGCCTCGCCGCTGACCGACGTGGCGAGCGCGCCACGGCAGGGCGACGAGGGTGCGCCGGCCGCCTGGCTGGTCTTCGACGCGCACGTCGCGCCGGCGCTGCGCGACCTGCACGCCGGCGCGGAACTGGTGGTGCTGACGTGGTTGGACCGTGCCCGCCGCGACGTGTTGGCGGTGCATCCGCGGGGCGACGAGAGCCGGCCCGAGACCGGTGTGTTCAGCACCCGATCCCCGCACCGACCCAACCCGATCGGGCTGCACCGGGTGCGGGTCCTGACGGTGGACGGCCTGCGGGTCCAGGTGGCCGATCTGGAGGCCCTCGACGGCACCCCGATCCTGGACGTCAAGCCGGTGCTGGGCGCGGTCGACGAGCGCTGAGCCGTCGACCGCGCCGCACACCGGGTCTCAGTGGCCCCGGGCGAGCCATTCGTCAAGGTGTGGCGCCTCCGCGCCGATCGTCGTGTCGGCACCGTGGCCGGTGTGCACGACCGTCTCCGCCGGCAGGGTGAGCAGACGGGTCCGGATCGACTCGACGATGGTGTCGAAGTCGCTGTACGAGCGGCCGGTCGCGCCCGGACCGCCGGCGAAGAGCGTGTCTCCGGTGAACACCGCACCCAGCTCGGGGGCGTGGAAACTGCACGCGCCGGGGCTGTGCCCGGGGGTGTGCAGCACCCGCAGCGTGGTGCCGGCCACCTCGATGCCCTGCCCGTCGTGCAGCTCGCCGTGCGGCGGCAGGTGCGGGTGGACCATGTCCCAGAGGACCCGGTCGGCGGCGTGCAGCAGCACCGGCGCGCCGGTCGCCTCGGCCAGCTCGGGCGCGACCCGTACGTGGTCGTCGTGGGCGTGGGTGGCCAGGATCGCCCGAACCCGCCGGTCACCCACCAGGGCGAGGATCGCGGCCACGTCGTGCGGCGCGTCCAGGACGACACACTCGCTGTCGTCACCGATCACCCAGACGTTGTTGTCCACGTCGAATGTCTGCCCGTCCAGGGAGAACGTGCCGGCGGTGACCGCGTGGTCGACGCGGGCGGTCATCAGAACACCACCACCGAACGCAGCACGTCGCCCTGGTGCATCCGGGCGAAGGCGGTCTCGACCTGGTCGAGCGCGATCTCCTCGGTGACGAACGCGTCCAGGTCGAGGCGGCCCTGCAGGTACAGCTCGGTGAGCATCGGGAAGTCCCGACTGGGCAGGCAGTCGCCGTACCAGCTGGACTTCAGCGCACCGCCGCGCCCGAAGACGTCCAGCAGCGGCAGCTCGATCTGCATCTGCGGGGTCGGTACGCCGACCAGCACCACCGTGCCAGCCAGGTCCCGGGCGTAGAACGCCTGCTTCCACGTCTCCGGTCGGCCCACCGCGTCGATCACCACGTCGGCACCGAAGCCGCCGGTGGCGGCCCGGATCGCCTCGACCGGGTCGGTCTCGGAGGCGTTGACGGTGTGGGTGGCGCCGAACTTGCGGGCCCAGTCCAGTTTGCGGCTGTCGGTGTCCACCGCGACGATCGTCGTGGCGCCGGCGAGGACCGCACCGGCGACCGCCGCGTCTCCGACGCCGCCGCAGCCGATCACCGCGACCGAGTCGCCCCGGGTGACGTTGCCGGTGTTCATCGCCGCGCCCAGCCCGGCCATCACCCCGCAGCCGAGCAGGCCCACGGCGGCCGGTCGGGCGGCCGGGTCGACCTTCGTGCACTGCCCGGCGTGCACCAGGGTCTTCTCGGCGAACGCGCCGATACCCAGCGCCGGGGCCAGTTCGGTGCCGTCGGTCAGGGTCATCCGCTGCTTCGCGTTGTGGGTGTTGAAGCAGTACCAGGGGCGGCCTCGGCGGCAGGCGCGGCAGACCCCGCAGACCGCACGCCAGTTGAGGACCACGAAATCACCGGGGGCCACGTCGGTGACGCCGTCGCCCACCTGCTCGACGATGCCCGCCGCCTCGTGGCCGAGCAGGAACGGGTACTCGTCGTTGATGCCACCCTCGCGGTAGTGCAGGTCGGTGTGGCAGACACCGCAGGACTGGATCCGGACGATCGCCTCGCCGGGGCCGGGATCGGGCACCACGATGGTGGTCACCTCGACCGGCGCGCCCTTGCTGCGGGAGATGACTCCCCGGACTTCCTGGCTCACTTCGCCTCCTGCTGGTGGTGTGCGGCAGGGCCGGGCGCCGGGTGGGCAGGTGTGCCACGGGCTCGGCGGTGGGCCCCCGGCGAACCTACCGCGACCACCACGGCCAGCCCAGCCGGCCGGACGGGTTATCGCGGGCGGTGCGGGGTACGCCTGCCGCATTCGACCACGGCCAACGGGGAGTGATCATGAAGCTCGCGCACCTGCCGCTTCGAGTCAGCATCGGCGCGTACTTTCTCAACTCGGGTCTGGGCAAGCGCAACCTGGAGGGCGCCGCCGCCGAGGGCATGCACGGGATGGCGGTCGCCGCGATGCCGCAACTCGGTCAGTTCGACCCACCGCGCTTCGCGAAGCTGCTGTCGTACTCGGAGATCGCCCTGGGGGCCGCGTTGCTCGCGCCGTTCGTCCCGACCCCCCTGGTCGGCCTCGGCCTGACCGCGTTCGGCGCGGGTCTGGTGCAGCTCTACCTGAAGACGCCGGGGATGCGCGAGCCCGGCAGCATCCGACCGACCCAGCAGGGTGCCGGGCTCGCCAAGGACGTCTGGCTCGTCGGCGCCGGGCTGACCCTGGTGGTGGAGGGGCTGACCCACGGCCGCCGACGCCGGTGAGCCCCGCCTGAGGAGCGGCGGTGACGAACTCCCGTTCGGTGCGGCCGTTCTACCGGCCGATGCGGCCCCATCGTCGCGACGAGCCACACCGCGCGGCCACCCCGCTGGAACTCCTCTTCGACCTCTGTTTCGTGGTGGCCGTCGCGCAGGCGGCCAGCAGCCTGCACCACGACGTCGCCGAGGGCCACCTCGGCCACGCCGCGGCCAGCTACGCCATGGTGTTCTTCGCGATCTGGTGGTCGTGGGTGAACTTCACCTGGTTCGCCTCGGCGTACGACACCGACGACGACGTCTACCGGATCACCACCCTGGTGCAGATCTCCGGAGCGCTGATCCTGGCGGCCGGCGTGCCACGCGCGTTCGCCGACGGCGACTTCGCCGTCATCACCTACGGGTACGTGGTGATGCGACTGGCCGCCGTCGTGCACTGGACCCGAGCCGCCGCCGGAGACCCTCGGCACCGCGCGGCGGCGACCCGTTACGCGATCGGCGTGACCGTGGTGCAGATCGGCTGGCTGCTGCGGCTCACGCTGCCCGCCGAGTGGGGCATCGCGACGTTCGTGCTGCTGGCACTTGCCGACCTGCTGGTGCCGGCGGTGGCCGAACGCCCCGGGATGACCCCCTGGCATCCCGGACACATCGCCGAACGGTACGGGCTGTTCACCCTGATCGTGCTCGGCGAGGCCGTCCTGGCCATCTCGATCGCGATCCAGACCGGGCTCGACGCCGGCGAGCACGACCTCTGGTCGCTCGCGGCGGCCGGCGCGGTCATCGTGTTCGCGCTCTGGTGGCTCTACTTCGACCGGCCCATCGAGGCGCCCGACCGGATGCCGTACTCCCTGATCTGGGGCTACGGCCACTACCTGATCTTCGCCGCGATCGCCGCGATCGGCGCCGGCCTGGCGGTGTCGGTGGACGTCGAGCGGCACCTCGCGCACGTCTCCGGGAGCACCGCCGGGTACGCGGTGGCCATTCCGATCGCCGTCTTCCTGCTCACGGTCTGGGTGCTGCACGTACGCCGGCAGCAGCACGGCGCGGTGGTCGTCGCCTTCCCCGTCGTCGCGCTGTTGGCACTGCTCGCGCCGCTCGGCCCGGCCCCGGTGTACGTGCTCGCGGCGCTGCTCGTCGCCCTCGTGACGCTGACCGTGCTGTTGCGCGGCCGCGACGTCGGGCCGAGCGCCGGGATCCACCCGTCCTGACTCGCCGGCGGACATCTCGGTGCCCGACTTCCGGTGCGGCACCGGGCGCGACGGCCCGAAGGTAGGCAGAATTGCGGCATGCCTCGCCGCCGATGGTTGCTGGCCGATCAGCTCGGGCCGCACTTCCTCGACGACCCTGACCAGCCGGTGTTGCTGGTGGAGGTCCGGGACCTCTTCCGCCGCCGACCGCTGCACCGACAGAAGGCGCACCTGATCCTGTCCGCGCTGCGTCACCGTGCCGCCGAGCTGGGTG
Organism: Micromonospora sp. NPDC085948; assembly: GCF_040686315.1. Classification (NCBI taxonomy): domain Bacteria; kingdom Bacillati; phylum Actinomycetota; class Actinomycetes; order Micromonosporales; family Micromonosporaceae; genus Micromonospora; species Micromonospora sp. NPDC085948. The sequence continues at coordinate 88,810 of NZ_JBFBJW010000016.1, forward strand.
ACCGGGCGCTGCTGCTGCGGACCGACACGTTCCGGCAGGCGTTCGCGCGGGTCGGTGAGCCACTGGAGGTGTGCCATCCGCACTCCCGGGCGGCGCTGCGCTTCGCCCGGTCGGTGCCGGGCCTGACCGTGCTGCCACCGCGCGGCTTCATCACCAGCCAGACCGACTTCGCCGGCTGGGCGGACCGCCCGCGACGCGGCTCGTTGCGGATGACCGACTTCTACCGGGACGCCCGCCGCCGCCACGGCGTGCTGACCACCGCGACCGGGCCGGGACGGCGGCCGCGCACCGAGAGTCGCGCCGCGCCTGTCGCACCAACCCCACCGCCGCCGATCGTCGAGGATGACATCGACGCGGAGGTGCGCCGCGACCTGGACCGGTGGGCCGCCGACGGGGTGCGGTTCGTCGGCCGGGACGGTCCCCGGCGGCACCCGGCCACCCACACCGAGGCGCAGGCCCGACTCGCGCACTTCCTGACCCACCGGCTCCCCGCGTACGGCCGCTACGCCGACGTGATGAGCGGTACGGATCCGTTGCTCGCCCACTCGACGCTCTCGTCCTCGTTCAACCTGGGGTTGCTGCACCCGGAGCCGGCGGTACGCGCCGCCGAGCAGGCGTGGCGGGACGGCACGGCCCCCCGCGCGGCGGTGGAGCCGTTCATCCGAGGGCTGCTCGGCTGGCGGGAGTTCCTCTGGCAGCTCTACTGGTACTTCGAGCCGCGCTACCGGGGGGCGAACTGGTTGGCCGCGACCGAGCCGATCCCGCAGTGGTTCGCCGAGCTGGACGCCGACGCGGTGGAGGCGCGCTGCCTGGCCGACGTCCTCGCCGCCGTCCGGGATCGGGCCTGGACACACCACACGCCCCGGCTGCTGGTGCTGGCGAACTACGCGTTGCAACGCGGCTGGCGTCCCACCGAGGTGGCGGACTGGTTCCAGCGCTGCTTCGTCGACGGCACCGACTGGGTGATGAACGCGACGGTGATCGGCATGAGCCAGTACGCCGACCTGGCCCGGGTGGACACCCGCCCGTACGCGGTGGACGGCACCGACATCGACGAGATCAGCGACTACTGCGCCGGCTGCCGCTACACCCCGGAGCGGGCGCTCGGCGACCTGGCCTGCCCGTACACCGGGGGTTTCGAGAGTTTCCTGCACCGCAACCGGGTGCGGCTGGCGACCGATGCGCGCCTCGCCGCCGAGCTGGAGCGTCGCGACGACCCGGAGCACCGCGAGGCGGTGCTGGCCCAGGAGGAGAAGCGGGGCAGCACACCGCCGTGACCGCGCCGCCGGTCAGGCCACGTCGCGGACCGCGTCGGTGTCGCCGGGGCGTTGCGCCGGCACACCGGGGGTGGCGGCCGCCCGGCGGACGACGCCCCGGTTCAGACCGGCGACCAGCAGCCGGTTGTACGAGCCCGGCAGGACCCGGGCCAGCAGGTCCGGCAGCTTCGCCGACCAGCCGATCAGCACCCGGCCCCGCCGCCGCTCGACGCCGCGCAGGATCACCTCGGCGGCCCGCTCCGGCGCGATGGTGAGCAGCTTCTCGAACTGTGCCCGGCCGGCCGCGTACTCCTCGGGTGAGACGCCGCTGCCGATCCGGGCGTTCGCCGTGATCCGGGTGCGGATCCCGCCGGGGTGCACCGAGGTCACCCCGATGCCGTCGTCGACCAGCTCGTGGCGCAGCGCCTCGGTGAAGCCGCGCACCGCGAACTTGCTCGCCGAGTACGCGGTCTGCCCGGCCGGCGCGATCAGCCCGAACAGGCTGGAGATGTTGACCAGGTGCGCGCCCGGCTCCGCCTTCAGCGTCGGCAGCAGCGCGTGGGTCAGCTGCACCACGGCCCGGAAGTTGACGTCGATCACCCAGTTGAACTCGTCGAACGTCACCTGGTCGAACCGGCCGCCCAGGCCGACGCCGGCATTGTTCACCAACAGGCGTACGCGCGGGTGCCGCCTGCCGATCTCGGCGGCCACCCGGGCGGTGGAGTCCACGTCGGCGAGATCCACCAGGTACGTGTGCGCCTGCCGGTCCGGGTGGTCGGCACGGATCACGGCGGCGACCGCGTCCAGCCGCTCGGCGTCGCGGTCCACCAGGACCAGGTCGGTGCCCCGCTCGGCCAGCGCGTGCGCCAACGCCGCGCCGATGCCGCTGGCCGCCCCGGTGACCACGGCTGTCGCGCCGGTGAAGTCGAATCTCCGCACGGTCGCTGCTCCTCCGCTGACGGTCACCGGCGAGCAGCCGGACGGGTCGGTACGGGACGGTGGGTGGGCGCGGTGGCGCGGGAGAACCGCACCCCCTCGTCGGTGAGCCGACCGTGGCGCATCAGCAGCACGTCGCGGGCGTAGTTCTGGTGCAGCCGCCAGGGTGCGCGCACACCCTGGCGGGGCAGCGCGTCGACACCGCGCAGCACGTAGGAGGAGCGCAGGTCGATCAGCGGCACGCGCCCGTCGTCGGCGGGTGGCAGCGGGGTGACGACCTGCTGGCCGGTGCGGTCCAGGTGGCGCAGCAACCGGCAGACGTACCCGGCGACCAGGTCGGCCTTGAGCGTCCACGACGCGTTGGTGTAGCCGAGGGTCAGCGCGAAGTTCGGCACCCCGGACAGCATCATGCCCTTGTAGGCGACGGTGCCCGGGAGGTTGACCTCGGCGCCGTCCACGCGCAGGGTCAGGCCACCCAGGGCGAGCAGGTTGAGCCCGGTCGCGGTGACCACGATGTCGGCGGGCAACTCCGCACCGGAGGTCAACCGGACACCGTGCGCGGTGAACGTGTCGATGGTGTCGGTCACCACCGACGCCCTGCCCGCACGCACGGCCGTGAACAGGTCACCGTCGGGCGCCACGCAGAGCCGCTGGTCCCACGGGTCGTACCGGGGCGAGAAGTGCCGGTCGACGTCGTAGCCCACCGGCAGCAGGCCGGTCGCGGTCCGCCGCAGCGCCCGCCTCACCAGACCGGGGGCGCGCCGGCTGAGCTGGAAGGTGGCGGTGGACAGCAGCACGTTCTTCCAGCGCACCACCGGGTACGCGACGGTCGCCGGCAGCCGCCGCCGTAGCGCGTCGGCGAACCGGTCGCGCGAGGGCCGGGCCAGGACGTACGTCGGTGAGCGCTGGAGCATGGTCACGTGGGCGGCCCGCTCCGCCAGGGCCGGCACCAGGGTGACCGCGGTCGCGCCGCTGCCGATCACCACCACCCGAGCGCCGGTGTGGTCGAGGTCGTCGGGCCAGTGCTGCGGGTGCACCAGCCGCCCGGCGTACGCGTCGACGCCGGGCAGGGCCGGGGTGTATCCCTCGTCGTAGCGGTAGTAGCCGGTGCAGGCGAACAGGAACGAGCAGGTCAGCACGACGGTTTCGGCGGTGTCGGTGCGGTGCGCGTACACCGTCCAGCGGGCGGCGCCGCTGTCCCACTCGGCGCGCACCACCCGGTGTCGGAAGCGGATGTGCCGCCGCACGTCGTACTCGCGGGCGGTCTCCCGCACGTACTCCCGGATGGTGGCGCCGTCGGCGATGGCCTTCGGGGCGGTCCACGGCTTGAACGAGTAGCCGAGGGTGAACATGTCCGAGTCGGAGCGGATGCCCGGGTAGCGGAACAGGTCCCAGGTGCCGCCGACGGCGTCGCGCGCCTCCAGCACCGCGTACGTCTTGTCGGGGCAGTCCCGGCGCAGGTGGCAGGCGGCGCCGATGCCGGACAGGCCGGCGCCGATGATCAGCACGTCGACGTGGTCGGAGGCCATCGAGTTCCTCCATCCGGGGCGGTGCACGGACACTAACACCGCGCCCGGACGGCCGGAAACCGTCGTGTCAACCCTGGTCGGACGCCTTGCTGAAGATCATGATCCAGTTGGTCTCCCAGGTCTGCTCGCCGTCGACGGAGAACGCCTGCTCCCAACGGGCCGTGGTCGCGCTGATGTCCGACCAGATGAACCGGCACCGCACCGGTCGGCCCTCGTGCTGGTCGTCGGCGTAGAAGTGCCCCACCCCGTCGACGAAGCGGCCCACCATCGGCGGCAACCCCAGCACCCCGTCGACACTGCTCACCCAGTAGATCGACCACTCCTGCCGCGCCGGGTCGAAGACCCGGACGGTGGCGCCCGCGGAACCCTTGGTCGGGAAGGTGATCTCGTCGAAGTGGCCGCCGCCGCCGAAGAAGCCGTGCGCGACGGACACCCCGGGAAACTCCTCCCACTCGTCGGAGCCCACCAGCCGCTTGCGCAGCCGCCGGTTCACCACGTTCCAGGTGCCCACAAAGAAGTCGAAGTCGCCCATCAGTGGCCCACCGGCCCTTCTGCTCGCGTGTCGTTGAGATATCCAGTCAGGTCGGGGGCCTCCGGCGCAAGCACGTGCCGAACCCAGGCGGCCCGCTCGTGTTCCAGCACCGCCAACTCCCACACGCACCCGATCGCGGGTCGGCGGACCGTCACGAAGTGGGTCGGGTCCTCGTCCGGGCAGTCCAGCGCCGGCTGCCCGGCCGCGGCGACCCGGACCTCCACCGCGTTGTCCCACACCCAGGAGTACGCCAGCAGGTAGGCGCCGCTGTCCGCGCCCCGGTGCAGCACCACCCACCCGGCGGCCGGGGTGCCGTCGTCGACGAGGTCGACGAGCAGCAACGGCATCTGCTCGTACGCGGCCTTCTCCACCTCCGGTTCGATCGGCTGCTCCGGCTGGTCGATGTGGTACCGCTTGAACTGTCTGCCGCCCACGGTCACCGGTCCGGGGGTGCGAAGTTCCTTGTCGCGAAATGCCATGCCGGGACGGTAGGTCAGGTCCCCTGACAACTAGTGTCAGTGAAGTGCGGGCTTCTCGACTTCTCTCGTTGCTCCTGCTGCTCCAGCAGCACGGCCGGTTGACCGCCGCACAGCTCGCCGAGCGGCTGACCGTCTCTCCCCGCACGATCTACCGGGACGTGGACTCGCTGCACGCCGCCGGCATCCCGCTCTACGGGGAGGCCGGGCACGCCGGCGGCTACCAACTGGTCGACGGCTGGCGAACCCGGCTGACCGGGCTCACCGCCGGGGAGGCCGACCGGTTGTTCCTGGCCGGGTTGCCCGGTCCGGCCGACGAGCTGGGCTACGGCGACGTGGTGGACGCGCTGCGACTGAAGCTGCACGCCGCGCTTCCCGCTCCCCTGCGCGACCGGGCGACCCAGCTCCAGCAACGCTTCCACCTGGACACCCCCGGCTGGTACGCCGACGGCGACGCCTCCCCCGAGCTGACCCGCACGGCCGAGGCGGTCTGGCAGCAGCACCGCGTCGAGGTGCGCTACCGCGGGTGGAACGGCGAGGTGACCCGGGTGCTGGAGCCGTACGGCCTGGTGCTCAAGGGCGGCCGCTGGTATGTGGTGGCCGACCAGCCCGGCCGAGGCGCTCCGGCGACCTACCGGGTCAACCAGATCCTCGCGCTGACCCCGCTGCCGCAGGAGTTCGTCCGACCGGCCGACTTCGACCTGCCGGCCTGGTGGCAGGCACACGTGGTGCAGTTCCGGGCCCGCCTGCACCGCGACGAGGCCACCGTCCGGCTCTCCCCCGCCGGCCGGCAACGGCTGCGCGAGATCGGCAGCGATCCGGTGGTGACCGCGATGGACGCCAGCGCCCAGCCGCCGGACGCGCGGGGCTGGGTGACCGCGGTGCTGCCGATCGAGTCGCTCACCCACGCCCACGGCGAGTTGCTCCGCCTCGGCGCCGACGTCGAGGTGCTGACCCCGGTCGCGCTGCGCGAACGCCTGGCGGCCACCGCCGCCGGGCTCGCCGCCCTCTACGAGACTCACCGACAGGACGACCCCGCCAACGGCGTGACGTAGGTCGCTCGCGTTGGTCGGTGGCACCGGTCTGGGAGACTCTGGCATCGTGGACGCACTCTCGGTACGGGGACTCAGCCGCAACTTCGGCGACCTGGTCGTGCTCGACGACGTGAGCTTCACGCTCCCGGCGGGCCGGATCGCCGTGGTGCTGGGCCCCAACGGCAGCGGCAAGACCACCCTGCTGCGTTGTGTGGTGGGCGCGGACCGGCCGGACGCGGGCGAGGTGCTGGTGCAGGGCCGCCGGGCCGACGAGACCGATCCGCAGGTGCGGGCGCTGGTGGCGGCCGCCCTGGACGACATCGACTTCTTCCCCGACCTGTCCGTGGTCGAGCATCTGGAGCTGGTCGCGTACGCCCACGGGAGCAACGCCGAGCCGGTCGAGGAGGTCCTGGCCGAGTTGGGTCTGGAGCCGGCCCGCGACCAGCTGCCGGTGACCCTGTCCAGCGGGCAGCGCCGCCGATTGGCGCTGGCGTCCTGTTTCGTCCGGCCACGCCGGGTGCTGATCCTCGACGAGCCGGAGCAGCGCCTCGACGTACGCGGGCGACAGTGGCTCGCCGACCGACTGCTCCGGGAACGGGCAGCGGGCACCGCCGTGCTGCTGGCCTCACACGACCCGGAGCTGATCGACGCGGTGGTCGACGAGCGCATCGAGATCGGCCGGTGAGCGCCCCACCGGCCACCATCGCCGACACGCCGACCGGGGTGCCCACCGCCCGGCAACTGCGTACCCACCTGCGCCGGGCGCGCAGCCGACACCACGATCACTCCTTCGGCGACGTGCTGGGCGACGCGTACGTCATCGTCCTGTTCACCGGCATGTACGGCTGGTTCGCGATCAGCGCCAGCCGCGACCTGCTGGATTCCCCGACCGTGGGGCAGGCGGAGCCGGGGGTGCGCTGGTGGCTGGCGCTCGCCGCGCTGCTGGCCGGCGCCGGCCTGGCCTGGCGTGGCCTGCGCGCGCTCGGCCCGCTGCTGGTCACCCCGGCCACGCAGAGCTGGGCGACGAGCGCGCCGGTCGACCGGCGGGCGTGGCTGGCGCCGCGGTTCGTCCTTCTGCTGGTCGGCGCCGCGGCGGGCACGGCGACGCTCGGGCTGGCCGTGGCGGCGCTCGGCGGGGTCAGCGATCCGGTGGCGCTGGGCTGGGCGGCCGCGGCCGGCGCGGGGTGGGGGGCTGCGGCGCTGGCGCTCAGCGTCGTCGCCCAGAGCAGCCGGGCGGGTCGGCGGTGGCCGGCGGTGGCCGGCGCGGCGCCGATGGTGGCGGCTGCCGTCGTCACCACCGCGGTGGTGCTCCTCGGTCACCTCGGTGACGGGCTGCCCCGGCCGGCGGCGACGCCGACCGTCGCGCTGTTCGCCCTCGCGCTGCCCCTCGCCGGGCTGGGCACGATCCGCGCGGTCCGCGCGCTGCCCCGGGTCGACCGGGCCACGCTGACCACCGGCGCGCAGTTCGCCAACGCCGCCGCCACGGCGACGATCCTGCTCGATCCGAGCCTGCTCACCGGCCTGGTGGAGAGCCGACGGTGGCGTCGGATCGGCCGGGTCCACAGCCGCCGGTTCCTGCCCGGCCCCGGCTGGTGGGCGTTCCTCCAGGCGGACGTGCGCCGGTTGCGCCGCCACCCGAGCGCCCTGCTGATCTGGGCGACGCTGATCGGCGTGCAGTACGCCGCCGCGCTCGCCCTGCCCGGGTTGGCCGGGGCCGCGCAGGTGGTGTTCGCCTACCTCGCCGCCAACCGGTTGACCGGTGGCCTGCGGTCGATCAGCCGGTCACCCGGACTGCGCCGGGCGCTGGGCGGCAGCGACGACCTGCTGCGCGGGGTCCACCTGGTGGTGCCGGCCGTCGGAGCGGGCCTGTGGTGGTTGCTGACCCTGCCGACCGTGGAGCCGGGGCCGTCCTGGCTCGCGCCGACGCTGGCGCTGGGAGTGGTGGCCGCCGCGTTCCGAGCGGGCACCCGCCCGCCGATCAACTACGGTGGCGCGACTGTCAACACGCCGTTCGGCATGATCCCGGTCGACCTGCTGCGGCAGGGCTCACGTGGGCCGGCGCTGCTCGCCGTGCTGGTGCTGGTGCAGCTCTTCCTGGGCTGAGCGATTCCGTTCTCGGCCCGCTCAGCCCGAGCCTGCTGGGCCGTCCAACCAGCGGACCATGGTCAGGAGAGTCTCGATCTGCGATACACGGCCCCGGTCGTCATCCTCTTTCGATCGCTTCGCGTACGGCCGGGGCGATCTCTCTGGCCCAGCGACTGAGGGAGACGATGTCCGGCGTGCCACCGCTCGGTGAGAAGAGCGTGAAGCCGGACGCCCCGTGCTCCAGTACGGCCCCGGTCAGCTCCTCGATCCACTGTCCGACCGAACCACCGGTCCAGCGGCCGTCGCGGTCACGGGTGGCAGCCATCGGCCGGTCGGTGATGCGTCCGGGAAAGTTGAAGACCGTACGGATCTCTCGCGGATGGCGGCCCACGGCCGTTGCCGCTTCGTCGATGACCGGCCGCGACACCCTGTATCGCTCGCTGAGCCAATCCGCAGCGTGGCCAGGGATCCAGCCGTCGGCCACCCGGCCGGTGGCGGCCAGGGATTTCTGGCCGACCGATCCGGTCCAGACGGGGGGCGCGGCCACCGAAGCCGGCTCGATCTGGTTCACCTGGTATTGGCGTCCCCGGTAGGTGACCGGCGGACCGCCGCCGGACAGCATCTTGACCAGGATGATCGCCTCCTCGAAGGCAACGACGGCGTCGGCCGGTGACAGCTTCGGCACTCCCATGTCGGCGATTCGGTCCCACAGCCCGCCCGCTCCCATGCCGAGCACGATCCGGCCGCCGGAGAGCGCCGACAGCGACGTGACCGTCCGCGCCAGCATGGGAGCGGGCCGGGTCGGCAGGTTGGTGACGTTGGCGAAGCCCGAGATGCGCTGCGTGCGGCCGAGGATGAATCCGACGGTGGCGTACGCGTCCAGGCGCCCGCCGAGGTAGGGATGGTCCGACAGCGAGAAGATGTCCAGTCCGTCCTGGTCGGCCTGCTGGGCCATACGCAGCAACTCCGGCCCCTCATCGATGCCGCTGTGCGCGCCAAAGCCGAAGACGACCTCGTGTACCGACAATGCACTGCCTTTCATTCGAGGGGCCGGGGCAGCGAACGGACCGTCGGGAGAGGGCAGCCGCCCGACAGCGCCGGCAATTCAGTTCGCTGCACGAACCATATTGGTTCGCAACACGAACTGCAAGCAGCCTCTCATGAGCACGGGATCCCGGTCTCAGGGCTTGCGAGCGGTGAAGGCTCCGTCGCCCGGCTCCAGAAACACCACCGGAACCTCGTTGTCCAGCACGACGCGGCCGAGCAGACCGGCGAGTGTGGCGCGTTCGGCGGCACCGAGCCCCACCGGCAGGTTGCCGATCCGCCGACAGGTCTCGGCATAGAATTCCTCGGCGAGCCGGTCGCCGTGCGGAGTGAGCGCGACCCGCACCGCACGCGCGTCCTGCGGGTCTGGTTCGCGCCGGACCAGGCCGTTGCGCTCACTGCGGTCCACCAGGCCGGTAAGGCTCGACTTGGCCAGCCTCAGCACCGCACCCAATTCACCCATGCCGTATGGACGCGCCATCAGCACACACAGCAACTGTCCCTGCTGCTGCGTCAGGCCGTACCGCTGGGCCGACTCGGCGTACACGGCATTCACCAAGAACGTGGACCGCACCAGCGCGGCCACAATACCGATCTGGTCATCATCACGCTTGCCCACTCAACCAGGGTACATCAGCGCACCTGATAATTCGGGAGACGAACTGTCGGGCGTTGTGCATCCTCAATCGCCGCTGAACGCGGCCAGGACGCTTGGCGGTGGCCGACCGCGAGGGCGATCTGCGCGATGCCCTCCTCGATCTCGGTCGTCGTACGGGCCGCGTAGCCGAGCACGAGGCCCGGCCGGTAGGGACGCTGGCAGTGCCAGGACAGCGGTTGCACCTTGACCCCCCGCGCCAGCGTCGCCGCCGCCAGGTCGGTGTCGACCACGTCGTCGTCCAGCGTGATCATCAGGTGCAGACCGGCCGCCGCGCCGTGCACCGTCGCCGATGGCAACTCGCGGGCCAGCGCGGCGATCATGGCGTCCCGTCGGCGGATGTGTCGGCGGCGCAACAGCCGCAGATGCCGCTCGAAGGCGCCAGAGGTCAGCAACTCCGCCAACACCAGTTGCGGGAGTACGGCGTTGCCCAGGTCGGCGTTGCGTTTGGCGGTCACCACCGCCGCACGCAGTCGCGGCGGCACGAGCAGCCAACCGACCCGCAGGGCGGGGGCGAGCAGCTTGGAGACGCTGCCGGCATAGCAGACCTGCTCGGGCAGCAGGCCCCGCAGCGCCGGCACCGGTGAACGGTCGTAGCGGTGCTCGGCGTCGTAGTCGTCCTCGATGATCAGACCGCCGGCCCGCGCCCAGGCGACGAGGTGGCGGCGGCGGTCACCGTCGAGCACGACGCCGGTCGGGAACTGGTGTGCGGGGGTGAGCATCACGGCCGGCACACCACTGGCGGCCAACTCGTCGACGCGCAGCCCGGCGTCGTCGACGGTGATCGGCGGGGTGCCCATCCGCCAGTTGTTCAGGTGCTGACGTACGCCGAGCGAACCCGGGTCCTCGACCGCGATCCGGTCGACGCCGGCTGCGGTGAGTGCCTGGGCGAGGAGCCCGAGCGCCTGGGAGACGCCGGCCACGATGATCACCTCGGTGGGGTCGACGCTGATGCCCCGGTTGCGGGCCAACCAGGCGGCGACGGCCTGTCGCAGTGTCGGCGCGCCGCACGGGTCGCCGTAGCCGAGGTCGGACGCGGCGAGGCGACGCAGCACGGTCCGCTCGGCGCGTAGCCAGTCGGTGCGGGGAAAGGCGGCCAGGTCGGGTACGCCGGGCGTCAGGTCGATCGTCGCGCTCGCCGCGCGTACCGCGTCGAAGATGTCGCTGCCCGGCGCCGGCGGGAACAGTGCGGCCGGGGGCGGCACGGCGGCCGGGGCGGTCACCGGCGCGGCGGGCGCGGCGACGACGACCGTGCCGGCCCGGCCCCGGCCGGCCACGTGACCCTCCTCGGTCAACCGCTGGTACGCCTCGGTGACCACACCCCGGGAGACGCCGAGGTCGGCGGCGAGCACCCGGGTCGGGGGCAGCCGCTCACCGGTCGGCACCCGCCCGTCGGCGATGGCCTGACGCAACCGGTTGGTCAACCAGTCGGCCCGGCCGCCCGGCGGCGCGTCGGCGATGGCCAGGTGCAGAAAGTCCGACCCCGCCGTTATGGACCTGTCGGATGCCCTCGGTTTGGCTCTGCTCACCGGACCATCTTGGCAGCAGAGTGGACACGGGGACCCACCCCACCGAACCCATCGGAGGACGACCGTGACCATTGCCTTCCTGGTCACCACGCTGGTCGTGGTGGTCACCCCGGGCACGGGGGTGTTCTTCACCCTCTCCGCCGGGCTGTCCCGGGGCGCCCGAGCCGGCGTGCTGGCCGCGTTCGCCTGCACGCTGGGCACCCTGCCGCACCTGCTGGCGGCGATGACCGGGCTGGCCGCGCTGATGCAGACCAGCGCCGTGGCGTTCGACGTCGTCCGGTACCTCGGCGTCGGGTACCTGCTCTATCTGGCCTGGTCCACCGCACGCGACCGCGACGCCTTCACGGCGACGACCGACGCCGCGCCCCGCTCGGCGACTCGCGTGATCATCTCCGGCGTGGTGGTCAACCTGCTCAACCCGAAGCCGACGCTGTTCTTCGTCGCGTTCCTGCCCCAGTTCGTCGACACCGCCACCGTCGGCTCGACCCAGGCGATGCTCGCCTGCGGCGCGGTGTTCATGCTGTTCACCTTCGTGGTGTTCAGCGGCTACGGCATCTTCGCCGCCCGGGTGCGGGACCGGGTGCTCACCCGCCCCCGCATCACCGACTGGCTGCGCCGATCCGTCGCCGGCACGTTCGTCGCGCTCGGCGTGACCCTCGCCCTCACCCAACGATAGGAGTGCCGTGCGGTTCGAACATTCGGCGCAACTGCGCGCCGCGTACCCCGATCTGGTCGCCGGCGTGGTCCACGCCACCGGCATCACCGCCACGGCCGACGTGGCGCGGCGCACGGCCGGCTACCTGGCCGTCGCCCGCAGTCGGCTGGCCGGCGGACCGGAGAGCGGCTTCCCGGAGATCCAGGCGTGGCGGCGGGCGTACGCGGCGATGGGGTTGCCACCCACCCGCTACCGGTGCGCGGCGGAGGCGCTGCTGCGTCGGCTGCGCCTGGACGGCGAGTTGCCCCGGCTCCACCCGCTTGTCGATCTCTGCAACGCCGTCTCGGCCGCGTACGCCATCCCGATCGCCGCGCTCGACCTGGACCGGATCGACGGTGACCTGGTGGTCCGACCCGCGCACGGCGACGAGGAGTACCAGACCTTCGCCGGCGACACCGAGCATCCCGACCCGGGTGAGGTGACCTTCGTCGACACCGCCGGGCGGGCACACGCCCGGCGCTGGACGAACCGGCAGAGCGGTTGGTCCGCCGTGCGGGCCGACACGTCGTCGGTGCTGATCGTCGCCGAGGCGCTGCACGCCGAGGCCGAACCGACCCTGACCCGCCTGGTCGCCGCGCTGGTCAGCGAGGTGACCGACGGGTGGTCCACGCCGACGGCCAGTGCGGTGCTGACCGCCGCAGCGCCCCGCTTCACCGCCACGCCCTCCGGTGGCGATCTCGGTCAGGCGGTGTCGCCGGGGACGAGGTGACGGTAGCCGGAGATCGTCTCGCCGAACCAGCCGGCGACGCTGGCCAGGCCGCGCTCGTTGAGCTGCGCGTCGTGGATCGGGTACGCGGCGGCGGCGCCCACCGCGCCGGCGAACCGGATCGCCTCGTCGAGGCGCAACCAGGACCCCTGGGCCGGGACGAGCAGGGTGCGCACCGGCTCGTCGGGCACGTGCAGCGCGTCGCCGGGATGGTAGAGCCCGTCGCCGATCAGGTAGCCGAGGTTGGGGCAGTCCGGTTGACCCCCGTGGATGGCGGCGTGCCGGCCACCGTGGGCGCTGACCTCGATGCCGGCCGCCGTGAAGCGTTGCCCGGCGCGGACCCGGGTCACCGACAGCGGGACGAGATCCGGCAGTCGGGCGCCCTCCGGGGCGTACACGGGGACGCCCAGGCCGGCCAGGCGCAGCACGTCCACGTGGTCGGTGTGTTCGTGGGTGACCAGGACGGCGTCCGCGCCGACCAGGGCGCGCGGCTCACTCCACGTCCCCGGGTCGACGACGAGCACCCCACCCTCGTGTTCCACGCGTACGCACGAGTGGGTGAATCGCGTGATCCGCACCCCGGCGACGGTACGCGGTCGGCAGACAGGTCACGGTCCCCGTGGTGGTTGGGTCGGCCCTGCCGGGGTAGTGCGGCAGCATGCCGCAGCGATACGAGAACTACCCGAGGATCGCCGTCGTCACCGGCGCGGACTCCGGCATCGGCAAGGCCTGCGCGGTCGCGCTGGCCAAGGCCGGCTTCGAGATCGGCATCACCTGGTACGGCGATCCCGACGGCGCGCAGCGGACGGCCACCGAGGTCCGCGCGACGGGTCGGCGCTGCGAGGTCGCCGAGGTGGACCTGACCCGACTGCCGGATGCGGCGGGGGTGGTGGACGAGTTGGCCGATCGGCTGGGCGGCATCGGGGTACTGGTCAACAACGCCGGCACCGGGGCCTCGACGCCGTTCGTCGACACCGGGTGGGAGCAGTGGCGCGAGGTGCTCGCCGTCGACCTGGACGCGCCCTTCCTGTGCGCCCAGCGGGCCGCACGACGGATGCGGGCCACCGGCGCGGGCGGGCGGATCATCAACATCACCAGCGTGCACGAGCACGCGCCCCGGGTGGGCTCCGCCGCGTACTGCGCCGCGAAGGGCGGGCTCGGGCTGCTGACCCGGGTGATGGCCCAGGAGTTGGCCGCCGACGGGATCACCGTCAACGCCGTCGCCCCGGGCGAGATCGCCACGCCGATGACCGGTCAGGAGGACGTCGACCCGTACACCCAGGAACGGCCCGGTGTGCCGCTGGGGCGGCCCGGCGACGCCCGGGAGGTGGCCGCCGTGGTCGCGTTGCTCGCCTCCCCCGACGCCGGCTACGTCACCGGCGCGTCCTGGCCGGTCGACGGGGGCATGTTGCTGATGGGCCCCCAGGCGGCGGCGTTGCCGAACGACGACTGGCGGTCGGTCTGACCACCGCGGGCGTCGTCAACGCATCGGCGCGGCCGACGCCCGGACGATGTACGCGAACTGCACACCGAACGCCACCACCGCGACCAGCACCCCGACCAGGACCGTCACCTCTCCCCCGGCCCCGACGGTCGTGGTTGCCAACGCGATGCCGAGCCCGCCCAGCACGGCGTTGACCGCGCCCACGAGTGCGGCGGTGGTCAGCAGGAACTCCCACCGCCCCGGTCGCGTGCCGACCAGGTTCCAGGCTGTGCTCATGGCATCGTCGGCCACCACCGCGTCGGCGAAGAAGTCGTGCTCCCCGGCGAGCTTGTGCTGGTAGTAGGCCCGGATGCGTTGGATCCGCCGCAGGTCCAGCGAGTTCTCCACGGTGGTCTCCACCAGCCGCAGGAACGTCAGCACCCCGATGATGACCAGGGTCGGCAGCACCGCGGCCAGGTACGGCCGGACCAGCTTGTCGTTGCTGGCCACGAAGCCGAGGCCGATCAGCGCCGCCGACAGGACGGACAGGAAGATGGTGGCGCGGCCGGTGGCCTCGGCGATGGTGCCGGCGCGGGACGTCTGCAACGCGTAGTGCTCGGTGGTCAGGACGGTGAGAAGCGCCTGCTCGCGTTCACTCTCGTCCACCCGCCACCCTCCGTGGTCGCACGACTCCGTTACCGTCACCCTATGAGCGGCGAGCCGGGTCCGAGCGGCGAACCGACCGCTCGGCGAACGGGCCAGCGCCCAGCACAGCGGGCACGTATCCTCCGAATTCCGGTGATCAGCAAGCGGTAGTGGGGCCGACCGACGGCGGAAGGGGACCGGATGCCCGAGTGGGCTGGTCGGGGCGGGCGGCAACGACGCGCCTTCGTCGTCGGTGGGGCACTGCTCGGTGTCGCCGTCGTCATGCTGGTGGGCGCCTGGCGCAGCACCGGCTTCCTGAGCGACCTGCTGCTCAACCTCGGTGCCAGCGTCGTACTCGCGGCCATCTCGTACGTCATCTTCGACCCGCTGTTCGAGGAGGCCCGCAAGGCGCGGGTGCAGGAGCACCTGAGCTTCGACCAGCAGGCGTTCGTGGCCCGGCTGCACCGCTCCGGCCGCCGGGTGCGCATCCTCGACACCTGGACGATCCTGCTGGAACAGCGGCACCGCGAGGAGACGCTGAGCGCGATCCGGGCGGCGCTCGCCAACGGCGCCCAGGTGCAGTTGCTCCTGCTCGACCCGGACTGCACCGCGGCGCAGCAACGCTCCGAGGAGTTGGAGCGGCAGCGGGTGGACGTACCCCGGCAGATCCGCACCAACCTGCGCCACCTGGCCGTCTTCACCGACGCCCTCGACGCCCGGCTACGGCAGCGCCTACAGGTCCGGCTCTACGACGCGTCCCCGTCGATCCAGCTCTACCAGTGGGACGGGCGGGCGTTGATCTCGTTCTTCCCGATCGGGAAGCTGTCGTTCAACGTCCCCCAGCTCGAGGTGGACATGGACAGCCCGTGGGGCGGGTTCGTGCACGCCCGCTTCGAGGAGTTGTGGGAGCACGAACAGGCCACCCTCAACCTGGAGCGGTACTGGTCGGTCATGGTCACCCTGCTGCACGACGACTCGGACGTGGCCGAGGTACGCGTGCCGTACGTGACGGTGGACGGGCAGCACTACGTCGACTGCCGTGGGTTCCGGGTGACCGGGCAGCTGACCGCGCGCGCCATGCTGCCGCCCCGCGCACCCGGGGCATCCCCCGCGATGTTCGCGCTGGCGGAGCCCGCCGACGGGGACCGCACACCTGCCGACAGCGTGAAACGGCACTTCGACCAGAAGTACGGGCACGACGACGGGGATCGGGCGATCTACCGGTTGGTGCCGCCACCGGGTGCCTCCCGTCCCCCGGCGCCCCGCGCGGCGGCGGCCGGCGACACCCACGGACGGTGACCCCGGCCCGACCGGTTCGCTCGGCGCGCGAAATAATGGTGGTCCCGCCCCGAACGCCCGGAGGACCCGCCACGTGTCCAGCACCGCACCGCCGACCGGGTCGGCGCAGCTTCGCGCCGACTGCGGACGCTGCTTCGGCCTGTGCTGCGTGGTGCCCGCGTTCGCCCGGTCGACGGACTTCGCCATCGACAAACCGGCCGGGCGGGCCTGCCCCAACCTGGGTCCGGACCACCGCTGCGGCATCCACACCGAGCTGCGGCAACGCGGGTTTCCCGGCTGCACCGTGTTCGACTGTTTCGGAGCCGGGCAGCAGGTCGCCCAGGTCACCTTCGGCGGGCGGGACTGGCGGGACGCGCCGGAGACGCTGCCGGCGATGGCGGAGGCGTTCGCCGTGCTGCGCCCCCTGCACGAACTGCTCTGGTACGTCACCGAGGCGCTGGCGCTGCACCCGCCGGCCGACCTGCGCGACGAGCTGACCCGCGCCCGCGCCGAGACGACAGCGCTCACCGAGGGTGACCCCACACACCTGCGGACGGTGGACGTCGCCGCGCACCGGGACCGGGTCAACCCGCTGCTGTCCCGGGCCAGCGACGCGGCCCGCTCCCCCGGGGGCGCGGACCACCGGGGAGCGCACCTGCCCGG
This sequence comes from Micromonospora sp. NPDC085948, assembly GCF_040686315.1. Lineage (NCBI taxonomy): Bacteria > Bacillati > Actinomycetota > Actinomycetes > Micromonosporales > Micromonosporaceae > Micromonospora > Micromonospora sp. NPDC085948. The sequence continues at coordinate 105,316 of NZ_JBFBJW010000016.1, forward strand.
CGTCGACCTGCGCCGGGCCGACCTGCGCCGGGCCAACCTGCGCGGTGCGCTGCTGATCGGCGCCGACCTGCGCGGCGTCGACCTGGGTCTGGCCGACGTCACCGGCGCGGACCTGCGCGGGGCCGACCTGCGCGGCGCCGACCTGCGGAGCACCCTCTTCCTGCACCAGTCCCATCTCGACGCCGCCCGCGGCGACGTCCGCACCGGCCTGCCGGCGACCCGCACCCGACCGGCGCACTGGACGGCGCTGCCGCTCACCCCGGTCCGCCGGCCGTCCCCGTCCACCTCCTCCGCCGGCCGCCGCCGACGGCGCTGACCGCGAGGTTTCGGCCCGGACGACGCCGGGTAGCCAGCGCCGACGCGGACCGGCATCGACGGGGGGCACGGCGTGGGCTACCGAAAGCGCGACGGTGAGTTGCCGGGCGACCCGCAGCACAGCGAGGACGAGGCCGGCCAGGTGCCGCTGGTGCAGGTCGAGGCGGACACCGAGGTGCCCGCGCCGGTCGACACCGACGTCCGACCGGACATCGTGACCGAGCCCGACAACTCAGGTGTCGCCGGTGGCTCGTCCGGCAGCAGCGGCGGCGGATCGAGCATGCCCGGGCACCCCGACGCGACCCGCTGACCCCGCCTCAGCGACTGGTCAGCGCGGCCCGCGCCTCGGTCATACCCTTGTTGGCCAGCCCGTCGGCCCGCTCGTTCTCCGGGTGACCGTTGTGCCCCTTCACCCACAGCCAGGTGACCTCGTGCCGTTCACAGGCCGCCTCCAGCCGCTGCCACAGGTCGGCGTTCTTCACCGGCTGCTTCGCCGCCGTCCGCCAACCGTTGCGCTTCCAGGACGCCAGCCAACTGGTGATGCCGTTGCGCACGTACGTGCTGTCGGTGTGCAGTTCGACGGTGACCGGCCGGTTCAGGCTCTCCAGCGCCTGGATGGCCGCCATCAGCTCCATCCGGTTGTTGGTGGTCGGCGTGGCCTCGCCCCCGCACAGCTCCCGCTCGTGGTCGCCGTAGCGCAACAGGGCGCCCCAACCGCCCGGCCCGGGGTTGCCACTGCACGCCCCGTCGGTCCAGATCTGCACGCCCCTGCCGGCCGCCGCGTCCACCATGCCCGGCAACCTACCGGCAGCGCACGTCGTCCTCCCCGCTCGGGGGGCCGGCGCGCCGCGCCGTCGGCGCCGGACCCACCACCGCGGGTGGGACGGCCGGCGCGGGCCGGGTCGGGCGCAGCCGGTCGCGGACGCGGTGCGCCGCGTCGCCGGCGGTGGCGGCGATCATCGGCAGCAGCCGGGTCGAGTTCATGATCGCGACCTCCTCGGCCGGGGTGGTGACCCCGTCGAGGAAGCGCAGCACCCGCTCGGCCGGGTTGCGGTCGAAGAGCCGGTCGAAGAAGTCCGGGCCACCGACCCCGCCCCGGTCCAGCGCCCGCAGGGCCACCGCGTCCATCCACCGGTGCCGACGCGGGTACGCCGCCCGCGGCACCGGCGCCCGTCCCGCCGCGAGGGCGCGGGCCACCTGGTCGGCCTGGCGGTACATGGCGGAGAAGGTGAAGCCGGTGGAGGGTCGGGTCGCGCCGCCGGCCGTGCCGAGCCGGACCACCCGGGGTGAGGGCCGGGCCGGAAACGGCGCGTCGGTCATCGGGATCACACCGTTCTCCACCTCGCGCACCCGCAGTCCGGCCGGGTCGAGGCCGAGCAGGTCCCGGTAGCCGGCCAGCGCCGCGTCGTACCCGGCGTCGGTGAGCAGGTCGGGGGAGAACTCGGTGTACTCGACCAGGGCGTACCTGTCGCTCACCGGCAGCACGTACCCGAACGAGACGCCCCGGGGCGGCTGCGGGGTGCGGAAGTCCATCAACACCGCGCGCGCCGGGTCGAAGACGGGCCGCTCGGCCTCCAACCACCAGCCGCGGAAGTGCTGCAACCAGGTGGTCCGCCCCGCTCGCGCCGGCGGGCGGGGACGGGAGTCGAGCACCCAACCGGCCCGTACGGTCCGCCCGTCACCGGTGCGCACCAGCACCCGCGAACCGTCGTCGGTCACCGTCTCGGCGGGCGCGACGATCCGGGTGGCGTCCAGCCGGCTTTCGGCCGCGGCAGCCCGGTCGTAGACCGGGCCGGAGCGGAGCATGGCGTACCGCAGCGGGGTCAGGTCCAGGACGCGGCGGCGGGCCGTCGTGGCCACCTCGACCTGCTGCCAGCTCGCGCTGAGCAGCGGGTCCAGGTCGGTGCCGGGGTGGCCCCAGAACGCCCAGGTGCGGTCCTGACCGCGCCGGCGGACCGGGTCGACGACGGCGATGCGCAGCCCCCGGACGCCGTGCCGGTCCAGTGCGGCGAGCAGCAACGACGCCGCGCCACCACCGCCGAGCAGCGCGAGGTCGACGTCGAGCGGCGCGGAATCGGTCACCCGCACCACGCTGCCACACCGTCGCCCACCACCACCGATGGGGCGTATCGGCGCTCAGGCCACCGGGGCGGGCGACTCGATCGGGGGCGGGTCGGCGTAGGCGCGTGCGACCGTCGCGCGGTTGAAGACCCGCCAGGTGGCGGCGGCGACGCCGACGGCCACCAAATTGACAGGCAACTCCCCGGTTGCCTACCGTGACAGGCAACCGATTGGTTGCCTGTCACGGGGGAGGTCCATGGACGACGCGTTCCGGGCGCTGGCCGATCCCAGCCGGCGTCGGCTGCTCGACCGGCTCAACGACCGCAATGGCCAGACCCTGCGGGAACTCTGTGCCGGGCTGGCGACGAGTCGACAGGCGGTCAGCAAGCACCTTGCGGTGCTGGAGTCGGCCCACCTCGTCACGAGCATTCGGCGCGGGCGGGAGAAGGTGCACTACCTGAACGCCGCCCCGATCAACGCCATCGCCGACAGATGGCTCAGCCGATACGACCGCGAGCGAGCCGCCGCGCTCGCCGACCTGAGCACCGCATTGGAGCGACAGCCCATGGAGAGTCCCGCGTTCGTCTACACCACCTACGTCAGGACCACCCCGCAGCGGCTCTGGGCCGCGCTCACCGAACCGGCCTTCACCCGCCGCTACTGGGGCGGGGTCGCCCTGGCGTCCGACTGGCAGGTCGGGTCTCCGGTGCTGTGGCAGGACGCGCCGGACGGCCAGCCGCGCGACCTCGGCCAGCGGGTGCTCGTCGCCGAGCCGTACCGTCGCCTGTCGTACAGCTGGCACGGCTTCCAACCCGAGCACGCCGAGCACTTCGGCTGGTCCGCCGAGGAGCTGGCCGCCCGGCTCGGCGAGCGCCGGTCGACGGTGACCTTCGAGATCGAGCCGCACAGCGGGTCGACCGTCCGGCTGACCGTCATCCATGACGGCTTCTCCCCGGACAGCGAGATGCACCGGGCGATCAGCGGCCAGCTCGACGGCAGCGGAGGCTGGCCGGAGTTGCTGGCCAGCCTCAAAACCCTGCTGGAGACTGGCGAGCCGATGCCCGACCCGTCCCAGGCCCACTGACCCTGACCCACCGGCCAGGGGGTGCATTTCCGCCGTGGCCGGAAATACCTCGCCATCGGCCCAGCGACGACAGCCCGGCCGCAGCGGACATCGATCGGAGCACCGGTGCCGGTCGGCCCGTCCGGGCCTTTGCGCAGCTCTCCCCGCCTTCGGGTGGACACGTGACGGCAACGAAGAATTCTCATTTTCACCTGATCGTGGGGCCAACCCACCTAGTGTTGGGCACACCGGTGCTAGTCGGAGTTGGCCACCCGAACGACGTCCCACGCAGTCAGCGGACGAAAAGTGAGGGAAGACGCGTATGAAGGTCTCAACAGCACTCTGCTCGGCGGCGCTCGGCGTGGGCCTCGGCACGCTCCTGCTGCCAGGCGCCGCACTGGCCGACACCACGGTGTCACCGGCCACCACCCCGGTCGGTGGGACCGTCGTGCTCACCGCGACGACCTGCAACCCGAAGTCGGGTGACGCCCTCTTCCGGGTGACCGGCCCCAACCGCGACCAGAACGTCCGATCCACCACTGCCGCCGCCGGCGGCGGACTGAGCGCCGAACTCTTCACCGCCGGATTCACCCTGGGTACCTACACGGTGGCGGCGACCTGCGGCGACGGCAGCTCGGCCGGCACCACGACGTTCACCGTCACCCCGATCGGCGGCGCACCGGCCGGTTCCGGTGGTGACAGCCGCGACACCGGCGCTCTGGCCGCTGGTGGCACCCTGCTCGGCACCGCCCTGGCTGGCGCGGTGGTCCTGATCCGCCGGCGACGTCCGGTGTCCACTGTCGCCTGATCGGCGACTGCTCCATCCCTGAGGACGGGTGCCCGCACCGGTGACACCGGCGCGGGCACCCCGACGATGCCCTACGGAGGTGTGCCCACGTGTGGTGGCGGCGGACCCTACCGGCCGTGGTGGCCCTGCTCGGCGTGACCGGGCTCGGGCTGATCACCGTCGGCCTCACCGCCGACCCGACGCGGCCACCACGACCGCCGGTCGACGCGCCGAGGCGCACCCACCCCGCACCCGACCTGGCGCCGCTGCCCCGCGCCGCGCCGGTCCGGGTGCGGATCCCCACCATCGACGTACGCGCCGAGGTCGTCCCGGTCGGCGCGGACGCCGCCGGGGTGCTGGAGGTGCCACCACTGGACCGGCCCACCCTCGCCGGCTGGTACCGGCACGGGGTCAGCCCCGGCGAGACCGGCAACGCCGTCCTGGTGGGACACGTCGACTCCCCCGCCGGACCGGCGGTCTTCTTCGACCTCGGTCGGCTGCGCAGCGGCGCGCAGATCGAGATCACCCGTGCCGACGCGCGGGTCGCCACGTTCACCGTGGACGACGTCCGCGCGTACCCGAAGGAGCACTTTCCCACCACGCTCGTCTACGGCCCGGCGGACGCCGCCGGACTCCGCCTGATCACCTGCGGCGGCCGGTTCGACGCCACGACCGGCAACTATGTCGACAACGTCGTCGTCTTCGCCACCCGCACCGCCTGAGCACGGCCGCCCGCCTGTCGGACGCCGGACCCCGCTCGGCAGAATGCGGTGGCACCATCCCGTGCGGGCACCGCGACCGGGGCGGTGCGCGGGCGACGGGGAGGCACGCGGTGGATCAGCGACCGGTACGGGACCGGGCCGGTCGAGGCGTACGCGCCCTGGCCCGTCGACTGCTCGGCCGGGTCGAGGACGACTCCCCCACCCCACGCCGGTCCAACCCGGACGCGGTCGTCGACTGCGCCGTCTACGTCGACGGCCGGCGCGAGCCGGGGCAGCCGCACTACGCCGACGCGTACGCCCGGGCGCGGTACGGCCGCAACGCGTTCGTGTGGCTGGGCCTGCACGACCCGGGGCCGGCCGTGCTCGCCGCGGTCGGCCGGACCTTCGGCCTCGACGAGCTGACCGTCGAGCAGGCGCTCGCCGACGGGCACCGGCCCACCGTGCAGCGGCACGGGCCGGTCACGCTGCTGGTGCTGCGCACCGCCGGGTACGTGGAGCACGACGAGCTGACCGACACCTCCGAGGTGATCGACACCGGGGACGTGATGGTGCTGCTCGGAGACCGGTTCGCCATCACCGTGCGGCACGGCGCCGCCGGGGCGCTGCGCAGCGTCCGCGCCGACATCGAGCGTCGTCCCACGCTGCTGGCCGCCGGCCCCTGGGCGGTGGCGTACGCGGTCTGCGCCCGGATGGTCGACTCCTACCTGGAGGTGGCCGGGCACGTGGAGCGGGACCTGGAGCGGGTCGAGGAGGAGGTGTTCGCCCGCGACCGCAGCGCCGACATCCAGCACATCTACCAGCTCAAACGGGAGGTGGTGGAGTTCAAACGGGCGGTGTTGCCGTTGCAGGCGCCGATGCGGACGCTGCTCGACCCCGACGGCCCACCACGCGCCCTGCACCGCTGGTTCGTCGACGTGGACGGCCGGCTGGCCCGGGCCGTCGACCGGGTCGCCGCGTACGACGATCTGCTCACCTCGATCGTGCAGTCCCGGCTGGCGCAGCTCGCCGTCGAACAGAACAACGACATGCGCAAGATCGCGGCGTGGGCGGCCATCGCGGCCACCCAGACCGGCATCGCCGGCATCTACGGCATGAACTTCGACCACATGCCGGGGTTGGCCTGGCGGCACGGCTTCGCCGCCTCCCTGACCCTGATGGCCGTGGTCGCCCTGGCCCTGTACCGCCTGTTCCGCCGCTCCGGCTGGCTCTGACCGCCTCGGGCGGCTCTGACCGACTCGGCCGGTCTGATCGACTCGGGTTCCTTGAAGTCGGGGTGTCGGACCCTTTCGGATACCGCGACTTCCAGGAAGTCGAGTGGATCAGGCAAGGGCCGCGCGCCACAGCGACCGGCGGGAGCCGTTGCCCGGCGATGGGGCAGGATGACGATGTGGGTAAGGGTGCGGGACGCCGACGGGCGAACACGACGACCGGGCGGGCCTGCCCGTGCGGCTCCGGCCGGGCATACGCGGACTGCTGCGCCCCGGCGCACGGCGGCGACAGCCCGGCGGCGACGGCCGAGGCCCTGATGCGTTCCCGGTTCAGCGCCTTCGCCCTCGGCGACTCCGGTTACCTGCTGCGCAGCTGGCACTCGTCGACCCGGCCCGCCTCCCTGGACCTGGACCCCGGGCAGCGGTGGACCCGGCTGGAGATCGTGGACACCGAGCGGGGCGGCCTGCTCGACGCCGCCGGCACGGTGACGTTCCACGCCCACTACCGGGCTGCGGGCCGGCCCGGCACGGTGACCGAGCACAGCCGGTTCGTCCGCGAGGACGGCCGATGGTTCTACCTCGACGGTGACCAGACCTGACGGTCGAATTGGCGTAGGATCTCCTTGGCGTCGTCCTACGCCGCACCTCCCTCCCGGCGCTCACGCCGCCGGCCACGCGGAGGCAAAGGGGGCCTGGAGCCCTCGGGACGTGGTGCCACATGCCCCACTCCGGCGGGGTCGGCGGGAGCGTGAGTCCCGGTGACCGTGCCGTTGACCGGGAGCATGTGATGACCAACCAGAGATCGTTCAAGACCCGGGTCCGCACCCGGATGGAGAAGACCGGCGAGAGTTACACCGCCGCTCGTCGGCACCTGATCAACAAGGCCGCCGCGCCGGCCACCGAGGTGCCCGCGGCCCCATCTCCCGCGTCCGCCGCCGCGCAGACCGAGCGGATCACCGACGATCTGATCCGCGCCCGGACCGGCCGCGGCTGGGACGAGTGGTTCGCCCTGCTCGACGCCGTGGGCGCCACCGAACGGACGCACACCCAGATCGCCCGTCACCTGGTGGTCGAGCACGAGGTGCCGGGTTGGTGGGCACAGACCATCACCGTCGGGTACGAGCAGGTGCGCGGCCTGCGCGCGCCCGGTCAACGGCGCGGGGGCGGCTTCGAGGCCAGCGTCAGCCGGACGGTGGCGGTCCCGGCGACGCGGCTGTTCGCGGCTTTCGCCGACGAGACGGTACGCGCCCGTTGGCTGCCCGACGTCGAGGTGCGCGTCCGCACCGCCACCGCGCCGCGCAGTTTCCGGGCCGACTGGGCCGGTGGTCCCACCCGGATCGTGGTCGGCGTCGACGCGGTCGGCGAGTCGAAGGCCCGGGTCGCCGTCCTGCACGAGAAGCTGACCGCAGCCGAGCAGGCCGCCGAACTGAAGGCGTACTGGCGGGAGCGGCTCACCGCGTTGAAGGCACTGCTCGAGTCGAACGGAGACCACCGATGACCATGACCTTCATCAACCTGCCGGTGCGCGACCTGACCACCGCCGCCGAGTTCTACCAGGCACTCGGCTTCACCAGCGACCAGGCCGAGCCGGACGGAGACTCCATGGTCCTCACCATCTCCGACAGCACCCGGCTCGTGCTGCACCTGCGCTCCGGTTTCGAGTCGTACACCGGGGTCGCCGCCACCGACACGGAGACCAGCCGGGAGGTCGTCGTCGGGCTGTCGGCGCAGAGCCGCGAGCAGGTCGACGAGCTGGTCGACAAGGCGACGGTCGCCGGCGGGCAGCCGCTCGGGCCGGGGATGGCCAACGGGCCGATGTACATGCGCGGCTTCCGCGACCTCGACGGCCACCAGTGGTCGTTCCTGCACCTGGCCGGCTGACCGTGCGGCCCGGCGGCGGCCTCCTCGGGCCGCCGCCGGGCACCTCGTCGATTCGGGGTGATCAGTCCGGCAGGTCGGCGGCCAACCGGGCGAGGCCGGGCAGGATCTTGTCCCGCCAGCCGGGCCCCATCCGCGCGAAGGCGTCTCGGGCCCGGGGGTCGTCGAGGTCGAATCCCGAGTGGTCCAGGAACAGTCGGGTGCCGTTGCCCTCGGGAACCAGCCGCCAGGTCAGCGTCCAGTTCTCGTTGAACGTGTAGACGAGACGCCGCTCGGGCTCGACCTCGGTGACCTCGCAGGCCACCGCTCCCCAACCGGGCATCTGTAGGTGGAAGCGGTGGCCGACGACGGCGGCGACGTCGCCCGGCACCCACCAGCGGGCGAGCAACTCCGGCTCGGTGAGGCTGCGCCAGACCTTCGACGGTGGCGCGGCGATGAACTGGTCCACGGCGATGGTGGCGGTATCTGTCATGGTCTCCTCCAGGAGCATGTCGGCGAGGGTACGGAGGCGGTGGCGCCAGAACCGCTCGAAGGGGTGGAGCCAGTCGCCCACCTGGGCGAGCGGCTCGGCGGTCAGGTGGTAGTGCCGTTGTCGCCCGGTGGGCTGGTCGTGCACGAGCCCGGCCCGCCGCAGGATCTGCAGGTGCTCCGCGACGGCAGGCCGGCTCAGCTCGAAGCTGGCGGCGAGGTCACCTGCCGTGCGGGGCCCGTCGCTCAGGATTTCCAGCAAACGTCGGCGGACCGGATTCGCCAGTGCGAGGAAGAGGTCGTCGTCGGGCACGTCAGGAATGATGCGTCGGAAACTCCCGACACGTCAAGAACTCCCGACATAACCGTACGTGACGGTGTCTCAGATCACTGCGACTCTCAGTCATCAGCACTTCCGGCACGGAGGGCGAGTTCGGCAGGCGACCGGCGGCGGGTCAGTAGCACCAGCGGCATCACGAGGTACGCCCCGGCGATCAGCGCGAACGCCACCGCATTGCCGGCCACCGTGGCGAGCAGACCGTAGACGGCGTACGTCACGATGATCAGCACGTCGGTGGCCATCCCGGCCAGGGAGGTGACGGTGGCGCGGCTGGTGCCCGTGATCCGAGCCTGGAGCCGCGCGTCGGCCAGCACGGTGGCCAACTGCGCGGCGCCGAAGGCCACCGCGAGCAGCACGAACCCCGCCGGGTGCCGAAGCAGGGCACCTCCGGCCAGTGCGACGCCGACCAGCCCCAACAGTGCGGCGTACCCTCGGCGGCCCAGCCGCTCCCCCGCCGGGGCGAGCAGCCCGCCGACTGTCACCCCGGCCCAGAGCAGCAGGAGCAGCAGGGGTACGGCCCGCGCCCCGACGCCGGTGTCCAGGGCCAGCAGCGGTGTGTACTCGTCCAGGGCACCCCAGTCGGCGGCGACCACCGCCACCAGCAGCACGGCGGCCCGTACCGGCGGATGGGTGCGGACCTGCGCCACTCCGGCGCGCAGCGTGTCCCACCACCCCAGGTCACGATCGTCGTCCGGGTTCGCGGGTGGGACGGTGTCCGGCTCGTCCGGTCGGAGTGGTGCGGCACCCACCGACCGAGCGGCCAGCGCCGACTCGGGGACCGGGACGGGCACGGCGGCCGGTGGGCGGTGCTCCGGCATCCGGGCGGCGACGAGCGTGGCGAGTAGGCAGGCCAGCACGCTGGCCGCGCCGACCGCCGGATATCCGCCGGCGGCGAGCACCGGGCCGGCGAGCACTCCGGAGAGCACCACGCCCAGCACGCCCGCCGTCCGCGCGCGCCCGAGCACCCGGGCGTACCGGTCGACCGCGCCGAGCCGGTCCAACTCGGTCCACACCAACGCCTCCAGCGCACCGGAGACCAACGCTCCGCCGGCGCCCCAGAGCAGGAACCCGACCGCGAACGCCGGGTACGACGGCAGCAACACCCAGAGCGCGAAACCGGCGGCGGCCACCAGCGGCGCGAGGCACAGCAGCAGCCGTCGGGACACCACGTCGGCCCACGCGCCGGAGGGCACCTCGAACAGGATGCCGGCCGCCGACCAGACGACGAAGAGCGACGAGATCTGCCCCACCGACAGCCCGGTGTCGGCGAAGAACACCACGTACAGCGGGTAGAGCAGCACGAGGTCACTGAGGAACGCGTACCCGTAGAGGGTGATCGTCAGCCGGCGGGCCGCCAGGTCGGGCACGCGTGCGGCGATGTGGATCATTAGGCCTTCCCGTGGGAGTGGAGACGGACACCGGACGTGCGGTGCCCGTGGCGGCCCACGGTTTCGGCCTACGGTGCGGGATCAATGTCGCCAGGTCATGCCGGCGATGCTAGCCGCGTCCCGCCGCGTCGGCGAGCGCTTTCGGCGTGCCGGGCGAGACACCGCGGGGTGGGGTCGCTTCCGGACCCCACCCCGCTGGCATCGTGGCGAATCAGCGGCGGTTCGGGTCGACCGGCGGGATGACCGTGGTGGTCTCGCTGTCGTCGCCGGCCCGCTGTCCGGGAACCGGGCCGCCGGCACCGGTGCCGACGACCTGGGTGGTGTCGGCGTCGCGGCTGACCACCTGGGTGGTGTCGGCGTCGGTCCGCGCCGATGGCAACCGCTCGGTGTCCAGGTCGGCCGGTCGGGTCACGATCTGGGTCGCCTCCGGGTCGGCCGAACGGGTCACGATCTGCGTAGCCTCCGGGTCGGCCGGGCGGGTCACGATCTGCGTGGCCTCCGGGTCGGCCGGGCGGGTCACCACCTGCGGATCGGCCGGCACGGTCACCACCTGGGTGGCCTCCGGATCGCTGACCGCCTTCGACGGGCGGACCGGGTCGGCGGTGGGGGTCGACCGCCGGGCCAGCTCGGCCTCGGCGTCGCGGCGACCGGCCCGGTAGGCGCGGGTGTGCGAGGCGATCACCTGCGACTCCTGCTCCGCACGGCTCAGCCACCCCTCCCAGCGGCTCTGCATCGGACGGATCAGGCCACCACCGACACCCACGACGAGGATCCCGCCGACGGTGGCCAGCACGGCGATCAGCACGGGCGTGGTGACCGCGGTGGCCACCCCGATCTGGTTCAGCGCGGCGATGACGCCGAGACCGAGAATGAACACCGAGGCGATGTTGGCCAGCACCCGGCCGTACGACAGTCCGCCGAGCGCGCCGCTGATGATGTCCTTGACGGCGTTGGCGATGGCGGCGGCGACCACGACGATGACGATCGCGACGAAGGCTCGGGGCAACCACGAGATCACCGCGGCGAGCAGGTCGGAGATCGGGTTCGGCCCCCAGATGCCGAAGGCGAGCTGGAGGGTGAACAGCAGCACCGCGTAGTAGACGAGCTTCGCGACGATGTCGCTGGCGTCGTACCGGGAGCGACTCAGCGCCCGACGGATGCCGCCGCGCTCGACGGCGCGGTCGAAGCCCACCCGCTCCAGGACCTTCTCCACGATCTTCAACACAGCCTTGGCGATCAGCCAACCAGCCACCAGGATCGCCAGGAAGGCGACGGCCTTGGGCAGGAAGAGCATCACCGAGCGGAGGGCGTCGCCCACCGCGTCGCTGACGTTGTCACTCATCTGGTCATTCCTCTACGCGCAGCCGGGGATGGTCAGTTCCCGACCTACCCTCGACCCGGCGTGGGGAAACGCCTGCCGCTGACGGCCCGACCGGCTGGATCATGGGCTCCGCCCTCTAGCGCGCGAGCAAGTCTTGGCAATATTCTCCGGAGTGCGTGCGGCCACTGGAGCTACTTTTCATCCCCGCCGTCGGCCGCAGGAGGAGATGTCAATGCACGTCGATCATTCCGAAGTGGACCGCCGGACACTGCTGCGCGCCGGTCTCGGCGCCGCCACGGTCGCCGTCGTCGGGAGCGAACTCGCCTTCCCCACCACGGCACAGGCCGCGCCCGGCACCGACCTGGACTGGATCATCAGCTGTGACGAGTGGGCCGCCCGCCCGCCGAAGGACCCGCTGTCGGTGAGCGCCATCGCCACCAACAAGATCATCGTGCATCACATGGCGTTCCCGAACGTCACGGACTACTCCCGCGAGCAGGCGGTCAAGCTGGCCCACGACTGCCAGGACCTGCACATGGACGGCAACGGCTGGTCGGACACCGGCCAGCACTTCACGGTGAGCCGCGGTGGCTACGTGCTGGAGGGCCGCCGGGGCAGCCTGGAGCGCCTCGAAGCCGGCGACCGGCAGATGGTCTCCGCCCACTGCCCGGGTGAGAACGGCCGGGCCATCGGCATCGAGAACGAGGGCACGTACGTCACCGAGACGCCGCCGAAGGCGCTGACCGACTCGCTGGTCACACTCTGCGTCGCCATCTGCCGGCAGTACGGGCTGCACGCGTACGACATCTTCGGCCACTGGGACTTCCGCACCACCGAGTGCCCGGGGGCGGCGTTCTACCGGCAGTTCCCCGAGCTGCGGCGACGCGTCCACGCCGCCCTGGGCACCAAGCTCGGTGACGTGCCGGCGCGCCGCTGGCCGGACCTGTGGCGCTTCGTCAATTCCCCCTCGGTCCGGGTGGTGCAGCACCTGCTCGCCCACCGGGGCTACGCGGTGACGGTCAGCGGCACGTTCGACGCCGCGACCGTGGCGGCCGTGCAGGACTGGCAGGCCCGAAACGGCATTGCGGTGGACGTGGACGCCACCCTCACCACGCCGACCTGGGAGACCCTCGCTCCGGAACTCGACCAGCACGCCACCGGCGCGCCGGTCACCGCGGTGCAGGAGATCCTCGCCACCAAGGGATACGCGGTCACCGCGACCGGGGCGTACGACCACGCCACCCGGGCAGCCGTGCAGGACCTGCAGGCGCTGCACGGGCTTCCCCGCAACGGCAAGCTCAGCACGAGCACGTGGTGCGCGGTCGTCGGCGGGTCGGTCCGCCAGTCGTTCCAGCACCGCTGAGCGGTGGTGGCGGTGCGGGTACTCCCGCACCGCCACCCGGGCTGCCACCAGCGCGTTGCTGCGGCCGGGCGGTTTGGCGCACGGCGTGGCCGGAAAGACTGCCGGTATGAGATGGGCCCGTCGAGCCGTACCCGCCGTCGCCACCGCCGTCGCGGCGCTCGCCGCGCGGGATCTGATCCAGCGCGACCACGCGTTGCTGCGCAACTTCCCGGTGCTCGGCCGCGCCCGGTACCTGTTGGAGGCGATCGGGCCGGAGCTTCGGCAGTACATCGTGGCCGGCAACGACGAGGAGCGGCCGTTCACCCGTGACCAGCGCCGCTGGGTGTACGCGTCGGCGAAGCAGGAGAACAACTACTTCGGCTTCGGCACGGACAACGACATCGAACACACCCGCGGTTACCCGATCATCAAGCACCGCACGTTCGGCCGGGCGGTGCCGCCGTCCACCCCGACCGCCGGGCACGACGTGCGGTTGCCCTGCGCGAAGGTGCTCGGCGCGGCCCGGGGGCGAGCCCGCGCCTTCCGCCCGGAGTCGGTGGTCAACATCTCCGGGATGAGCTTCGGCTCGCTCTCCGGCAACGCCATCACCGCGCTGAACAAGGGGGCCGCGCTCGCCGGTTGCCTACAGAACACCGGCGAGGGCGGCCTGTCGCCGTACCACCGCAACGGCGGGGAGTTGGTCTTCCAACTCGGCACGGCGTACTTCGGCTGCCGCGACGAGCACGGCCGGTTCAGCCTGGACAGACTGAAGGACCTGGTCGCCGGCGCGCCCGTGCGGGCCTTGGAGATCAAGCTGAGCCAGGGCGCCAAGCCGAGTCTCGGTGGGCTGCTGCCCGGGGCGAAGGTGTCCGCCGAGATCGCCGCCACCCGGGGCATCCCGGCTGGTGAGGACTGCGTCAGCCCCTCCCGGCACGCCGAGTTCTCCGACTGTGACAGCCTGCTCGACTGGGTGGAACTGTTGGCCGCCGAGACGGGCCTCCCGGTCGGCATCAAGTCGGCGGTCGGCGACCTCGGTTTCTGGCAGGAGCTGGCCACCCTGATGCGCGACACCGGCCGGGGCGTCGACTTCGTGACGATCGACGGCGGCGAGGGCGGCACCGGTGCCGCGCCGCTGATCTTCAGCGACTCCGTGTCGCTCCCGTTCCAGCAGGGCTTCTCCCGGGTCTACAAGGTCTTCGCCGAACACGATCTGCACGAGCGGGTGGTCTTCGTCGGCGCCGGCAAACTCGGCCTGCCGGACAACGCCGTCGTGGCGTTCGCGCTCGGCTGCGACATGGTCAACGTGGGTCGGGAGGCGATGCTGTCGATCGGCTGCATCCAGGCCCAGAAGTGCCACACCGACACCTGCCCCACCGGCGTGGCGACGCAGAACGCCTGGCTGGCCCGAGGCCTGGACCCGACGCTGAAGTCGGTCCGGGCGGCAAACTACCTGCGGACGTTGCGCCGCGACCTCACCAAGGTCGCCGAGGCCTGCGGGGTGGAACACCCCGGCCTGATCGGCACGGACGCCGTGGAGATCCTGGACGGCCGCACCGGCTCCACCCCACTGCACGAGGTGTACGGCTACCAGCCGGACTGGGGGATGCCCTCGCCGACCGACCAGGCGGAGATCATTCGGCTGATGGCCCCCGAGGCGCCCAGGGGCGGCAGCGCCCCGCCCTCGGCCACCGCCGTCGGCTGAGCCGCGCCCACCCCGCCCGCGCCGATCTTGCACTTACCGTCGCGACAAACAGCGGCACTCTAGGCATATCGGCGACCGAAACTGCAAGATCGGCGCGGGCGGGGCGGGGTGGGGGTAAAGGCGTGGAGTCATTGTCTGGTGTGCCCGTATCGTGGCGCGGTGCTGATCAGACGCGAGACGTCCGCCGACGTCGATGCCATCCGGGCGGTACATGCCGCCGCCTTCGCCAAGGCCACGGGCGACGGCGCGGCGGTCGAGGCAACGCCCGACCAGGCCACGCCCACCCAGGCCACGCCCACCCAGGCCACGCCCGTCGAGGCGACGCTTGTCGACGCGCTGCGCGCCGACGAGGGCTGGCTGCCCGCGTACTCCCTGGTGGCGACCGATTCGGACGGCCGGGTGGTGGGGCACGTGGTGGCCACCCGCGGCCGGGTGGCCGGTGAGCCGGTCGCGTTGGGCCTGGGGCCGCTCGGGGTGCTGCCGGAATGGCAGCGGCGCGGCGTCGGCAGCGCGTTGATGCACGCGGTGCTCGGCGCGGCCGACGCCCGTGACGAGCCGCTCGTCGTGCTGCTCGGGCACCCCGACTACTACCCACGCTTCGGGTTCCGGCCGGCCGTCGAGCTGGGCGTCACCCCGCCCCAACCATGGGGGCCGCGATACTTCATGGCCCGACCGATGAACGCCTGGCGCGAGTCGATCCGGGGCGAGTTCCGCTACGCGTCCCCGTTCGACGACCTGTGATCCCACCGCGGATCCGCCGGCGGCGCGCCACCGACCTCGACGGATGTGTCGCTGCGCTCGCCGAGGTCCACCGGGTCGACAGGTACCCGCTGAACTGGCCCACCGACCCGCACCGCTGGCTGCGCGAACCACACCCGGCGCGCGCCTGGGTCGCCATCGCGGCTGACGCCACCGCCGAAGACGCCGACGGCGCAATTGTCGGGCACGTCTCGGTACACCGGCTGCCCGGCCCGGCGACCGGGCCGCCGGCCCGACCGACGGCCGCCCTCGCGCGTCTCTTCGTGGTGCCGGGCGCCCGAGGGCTGGCGCTGGGCAGCGCACTACTGGCGCGGGCACGCCAGTGGGCGAACGCCCGCGGAATCGATCTGGTGCTCGACGTGACCTGCGACGACGCCGCGGCCACCGCCCTCTACGAGCGCACCGGGTGGCGCTGCACCGGCACCAGCACCGCACCGTGGACCGCCCCGGACGGCAGCCCGGTGTCGCTGCGCCACTACGCGCTGCGCTCCGACACCGTCCCGGCCATCGCCGCGAGGCGGCGGGCCAGCAGGCCGGCGGCCTCGCGCAGCTCCGGCGGCTCCAACACCTCCACCTCGTAGTCCAGGCGTGCGAGGTGCGCGGCCAGCCAGTCCAGGCTCTCGCCGCCCACGACCAGCACACACCACCCGTCGCGGTCGTCCTCGACACGCCCCACCTGGGGCGGCACCAACGCCCGCACCCGGTCGGGCGGGGCGTGCACCCGCGCTCGGGCCACGTACCGGTACGGCGCCCCGGTCACCGACTGTTGCACGAAGGCGACCGGATCCGGGTGTTCGCGCGCCCGGAACCGCCAGGTCGTCGCCACCGCGGCACCCATCCGGTCCAGGCGGAACGTACGCCAGTCGTCGCGGTCGACGTCCCAGGCCATCAGATACCAGCGGCGACCCGTCGTGACCATCCGGACCGGCTCGACCGTCCGCTCCTCCTGCCCGCCGTCGCGGGCGGTGTAGCTGAACCGGACCCGCACGGCGTCACGACAGGCCCGTGCGAGAGTCACCAGTAACTCCGCGTCGATCGCGGCCACCGGACCGATGAGTGTCTCCGTGGCGCCGTGCACGGCCCGCACCTCGGCGCGCAGCCGCGACGGCATCACCTGGTCGAGCTTCGCGAGCGCCCGCAACGCCGCCTCGCCCGCCCCGGCGACCGTGCCGCCCGAGGCCAGCCGCAGGGAGACCGCAGTCGCGATCGCCTCCTCGTCGTCCAGGAGCAGCGGCGGCAGCCGGGTGCCCGCGCCGAGTTGGTAGCCGCCGCCGACGCCCGCCGTCGCGTACACGGGGTAGCCCAGCACACGCAGACGCTGCACGTCACGGCGCACACAACGGCTGGTGACCCCCAGCTCGGCGGCGAGCTCGGCGGCCGTCCAGGATGGCCGCCGTTGCAGCAGCGCCAACAGCCGAAGGACCCGCTCGGTGGTCGCCTCGACACGCATGCGCCGATCGTTGCACGGATAGCGGAACGATCCTGTCCGCTATCCGCGAGAGGCTACAGATCATGACCGACCAGACAAGGACACAAGGAGCTGACATGGCCCGCGACATACAGATCACGTTCGACTGTGCCGATCCGGCGGCGCTCGCGACGTTCTGGGCCGAGGCCCTCCGCTACCAGGTGCAGGCGCCACCCGGAGACTTCGAAACGTGGGACCAGGCGCTCGAAGCGATGGGAGTGCCGCCGGAGCACCGCAACGACGCGTCCGCGGTGGTCGACCCCGACGGCTCGGGGCCTCGGCTGTTCTTCCAGAAAGTGCCGGAGCCCAAGCGGGTCAAGAACCGCGTACACGTCGATGTGCGGGCCGCGCCCGGCCTGGCGGGCGACGAGCGGATGGCGGCCCTGGAGGAGGAGGCGGATCGGCTCGTCGCGCACGGCGCCACCCGGCTCGATCGGCACGAGCCCGCTCCCCCGCTGGGCGCCGGTCACCTCATCATGGCCGACCCCGAGGGCAACGAGTTCTGCCTGGACTGAACCGGGCGTTCACCCAGCTCACCGCCGTCGCCGCCGGACGCCATGCGAACATGTGTACGTGTCGTCCGGCGCCCACATCCTGCATGCCGACCTGGACGCGTTCTACGCGTCGGTCGAGCAGCGTGACGACCCGCGCCTGCGCGGGCGGCCGGTCATCGTCGGCGGAGGCGTGGTCCTCGCGGCCAGCTACGAGGCGAAGGCACGGGGCGTACGCAGCGCGATGGGCGGCCAGCAGGCGCGCCGGCTGTGTCCCGACGCGATCGTGGTGCCGCCCCGGATGTCGGCGTACACGGAGGCGAGCCGCGCGGTCTTCGAGATCTTCCGACAGACCACACCGCTGGTCGAAGGGCTCTCCATCGACGAGGCGTTCCTGGACGTGGGAGGCCTGTGGCGGCTGGTCGGGCCACCGGCCGAGATCGCCGAGCGGCTGCGCCAGGAGGTCCGGGCACGAGTCCGCCTGCCGATCACGGTGGGGGTGGCCCGCACGAAGTTCCTGGCGAAGGTGGCCAGTGGGGTGGCGAAACCGGACGGGCTGCTGGTGGTCGCACCGGACGCCGAGTTGGCGTTCCTGCACCCGCTGCCGGTCGAGCGGTTGTGGGGCGTCGGCCCGGTCACCTCGGCGAAGTTGCGCGAGCACCGGATCCGTACCGTCGGCGAGGTGGCCCGACTGGGCGAGGCCGCGTTGGTGTCCCTGCTCGGGTCGGGCGCCGGGCGGCACCTGCACGCGTTGGCGCACAACCGCGACCCCCGCTCGGTGCAGGTCGGGCGCCGACGCGGTTCGATGGGCGCGCAGCACGCGCTGAGCCGTACCCCGCATGCCCCGGCGGAGTTGGATGCCATCCTCGCCGGCCTGGTCGATCGGGTCTCCCGGCGGATGCGGGCGGCGGGGCGGGCCGGACGCACGGTGATGCTGCGGCTACGTTTCGGCGACTACACCCGGGCGACCCGCTCGCACACCGTGGGCAAGGCGACGGCCGACACGACGCCGCTGCTCGCCGCCGCGCGGGCACTGCTTCGGGCCGCACTGACCGAGATCGATCGCCGTGGTGTGACATTGATCGGTGTCTCGGTGGGCAATCTGGACGACAGTCCGGTGCAGCCGGAGCTGCCGTTCCACCGCGACCCGGGCGCCGAGCTGGATGCCGCGGTGGACGCGGTCCGCGACCGGTTCGGATCGGCGGCACTCACCCGCGCGGTGCTGCTCGGCCGGGACCCGGGAGTGGAGATGCCACTGCTGCCGGATTGACCGATCTGCGTGCCGCGTCCCGGCGACCGCTGCGACCGGAGACACATCACAGCAGGTCGGCGGTTTAACCCACGGCTGACGGGTGACCCTTGTGGGGTACAGCCTGACAAGGGGGGACCCACAATGTCCGACGACGACACCAGCAACCGACCGAGTCGCCGCGCCGAGCGCCCGCACGACGTGACCGATCCTCTGCTGTGGCAGCTGGCGATCGACGTGCTGAGCGCCCACGAGCCGGACGACGAGGGTCACTGCCGCAACCTCCAGTGCGCCGGGCAGTCCTGGCCGTGCGCGGCCCGCAACGGCGCCGAGCAGTCGCTGCGACTGGCCCGCAGCACCCCGAACGCGGTCGAGATGACCATCGACGGCGACGAGGGCGGGACGGGCTGGTCCGGGGAGAGCGCCGCACCGGCCCCCCGATGGGGTTGGAATGCCGGCCCGGCCGCGTCGCACCGCGGGTCGAAGGCGTCCGCCTCCGCTGCGTGACCGCGGCACCCAAGGGGTACGACGCTCGGGCTGAGCACACCACACGCACGAACGCTCGGCCGGTGACCCGGCCGAGCGTTCGGCAGTGACAGCGCAGCCACGCTGCTCAGCTCTCGTGGCGCAGCCACGCCGTGCTGCGGCGCAGCAACTCCACGTGCGCCGGCGACTCGTACGACCGGGCGTCGTGACCGAGTGCGTCGTAGACGATCCGGCTGCTCCCGACCGTGCGCGCCCAGACCAGTGGGTGGGTGGCGCCCCCCTCGTCGTGGACGTAGAGAGTCTCGACGTCGACGCCGTCGATCAACTCCAGGTCGGTGTAGCGCTCGTCGTGCACCTCGAAGTCCGCGAGACCGGCGGTGATCGGGTGCGCGACGTCGGTGCGTCGGATGAGGCTCGACCCGATCGGCGGGTGGAAGGTCCGGCCGTGGTCCCAGGCGGCGCCGACCGTGGACCGCCAGGTCGCGAGCTGGGGAAACGCGATCGTCGCGCTGTGCAGCGCGAGCAGGCTGCCGCCACCGGCCAGGAAGTCGTCGAGGACCCGGCCGAATTCCTCGTCCTCCGGGATCGGGGCCGTGCGGTCGGCGCTGGCGTTCACCACGAGCAGGCGGGCGCCGTCGAGTGCGGCCGCGAGGTGGTCGACGGTGGTCACGATCGCCACCTGGCCCGCGTCGCCGACGAGTTTGGCGATCGCCGCGCTGGTCTCCGCCAACGGATGCCAGGGATCGGCGTGCGGTCCCTCCCCGCTGAAGATCACCGTGTCAATCGACATGATCATGCTCCGCTCATCATTTGGACGATTTTCGAAATCACGAAACCAAAGCTAGCATGGCGTCCATGAGAGCCCTCCATCATCCCGATCTCGCCTCGGTCGACCTCGCCACCGTGCTCGGCGCCCTCGCCGACCCGGTGCGCCTGAGTGTCGTACGACAGCTGGCGCAGGCCGGTGGCGTCGTCTGCGGACAATTCGACGCGTTGTCCGAGGTGAGCATCTCCACGCTGTCGCACCACCTGAAGGTGCTGCGGGCAGCCGGCGTCCTCCGCGTCATGCCGAACGGCAGCTTCCGCCGGCACGAACTGCGTGCCGATGAGATCAATGACCGGTTTCCCGGTCTCCTTGCCGCGATCATCGCCAACCTCGACGTACCCCAACGAGTGGGAGTCCCCGCATGAGCGACACCGGACCGGCCGGGCGGAGCGGACCGCCAACCCTGGGCCTGTCCGCCGACGAGGTCCTGAGCACGACCCGCGCCGTCCGCAAGCGTCTCGACCTGGGACGCCCCGTCCCCCGTGACGTGATCGAGGACTGCCTGCGTATCGCGCTCCAGGCACCCAGCGGCCGCAACCGGCAGCGCTGGGACTTCATCTTCGTCGAGGATCCGCAGACCCGGGCGGCCGTCGCCCGACTGTGGCGACTCGGCCTGATGACGCCGCCACCGGCGTCGGGCGGCACCGGGCCGGCCTTCAGTCGGATGAACTTCGCCTCCGAGCAGTGGGGCCGGATCGCCGGCAGCCTGCAACACCTCGCGGACCACCTGCACGAGGTCCCGTTGCTGCTCATCCCCTGTCTGCGGGTCGAGTCCCGCGCCGAGTTGGCCACGGCGCGCGGGCAGGCCGGGGCCTGGGGTTCGGTCATCCCGGCGTTCTGGAGTTTCATGCTGGCCGCCCGGGAACGCGGGCTCGGCACCGCGTGGACCACGAGCCATCTCAGCTACGAACAGGAGATGGCCGACCTGCTCGGCATCCCCTACGACACCGTCGTGCAGGTGGCGCTCACGCCGGTGGCATATACCCTGGGCACGGACTTCAAGCCCGGTCCGCGGGCCGACGCGGACGGGTTCGCCCACTGGAACCGCTGGTAGCGGACCGCCGCCGCGCGCCACCGACCGCGACGACCAACAGGGCCACGGACAGCAACGGGAACCAGTCTCCGGTACGCGAATAGACCGTGCCCCATCCCCTGGTCGGAGCGCTGGCGACCAGCAACTCCGCGTCACCGGCCCGGTCCTCACCCCACAGCCTGCCACCGGCGTCGGAAACCGTCAGCCGGCCGGACACGGCGGCGCGGACCACGGTGAGCCCGTTCTCCACACCCCGAACCAGGGCGATGCGGCTGTGCAGCCAGCCGTCGGAGGTGAAGTCCAGGGCGGGAACGAGCAGCACCGACGCGCCGGCCGCCCGATACCGCCGGACCAGGTCGGGGTAGTCCAGGTCCTTGCAGATCGCGACGCCGAACCGCCCCTGCACGATCACCTCGTCGTCACCAGGCGTCAGCCACTCCTCCAGGCCCGGGATCAGGTGCTGTTTGTCGTACGTGGTGATCGCTCCGGACGGGTCCAGCACCAGCGCGACGTTGCTCGCCGTGCCAGCCCGCCGCAGCACCGCGCCGACGACGACCTGAGCCCCGGTCTGCCGCAGCGCGTCCACGAGCAGGGGCAACGTCGTATCCGTCACCGCGAACACCTTCTCCGGCAGCACGACGACGCGTGCCCCCCGATCGACCAGGCCCGCGACCCGCGCACCGTAGCGGGCGAGCAGGTCCCGGCCGACCGGCTCGTCGATCGGGAGTCCGTCCTCGGGCTGCCGCAGGGCGACCAGGCCGACGGTCAGCGGCGCGGCCCGCTCCGGGGACCGGTGCAGCGACCAGGCCGACCACGTGCCGACGCCGACCAGGAAAGCGAGCAGGCACGCGAGGGCGGGGCGTGGACTGTCGCGCCGGCAGGCGAGGGCGGGGCGTGGACTGTCGCGCCGGCCGCCGCGGGTCGGTCGTGCGCCGCCGAGCAGTGCGGCGAGGGCGATCGGGACGGCGAGCAGCAGGTAGGTGACGCCCCAGACGCCGGTGAGGGCGGTCACCTGGATGACCGGACGGACGTCGGCCTGCGTGTAGGCGAGGCTCCACCACGCGCCGTGCGGGAACAGGTGGGACGCGGCGTACTCGCCCAGCACCCAGAGGGACGGCACGGTGAGGACGGCGGTCACGGTCCGCCCGCGCAGCAGCACCTCCCGGGCGAGCAGGACCGTGCCGCCCGCCAGGCCGAGGCCGAGGCCGAGCACACCGGCCACCCCGGGGACCGGTAGGCGCAGGGTGTCGAGGTAGTACCCCACCATGCCGAGCTGGCCGATCGACCAGCCGAGGATCGTCGCGCCGAGCGCGGTCCGCGGGCCTACCCGCAGCGAGGCGAGGAGCAGCGGAATCGGGGCGAGCCAGGTCAGCGCGGCGACGGGGTGCAGCCCGGTACCACCGAGCCAGAGCAGGCCGCTGAGCAGCGCGGCGACGATCGTCATCATGCGTCGATCGTGCGGCCGGAGCGGCGGGGGCGGATCGCCGTACGGACCGGGTGCGATCTGGTCCCGTGGAGGGAGGCGCGGGAGCGCCGGGCCGGACGATACTGCCGACGTGAAGCGGTACGTCAATCTCGCCGTCACCGTGGCCGCCGTCGCCGCGACCGTGCTGCCCGCGCTGGCCGGCGGACCACGCGCCTGGTGGGTGCTGCCCCTCGCGGTCCTGTCGTCCGTCCCGGTGCTGTGGCGCGACCGCGCGCTGGTTGCCGTCGCCGTCGTCGTGGGCGTCGCCACGACCGTCTCGGCCGCGCTCGGCGCACCCCCGCTGCTGCCGGTCGGTCCGCTCGTCTGCCTCTACACGTTCGCGGCGCGGTCCTCCCTGCCGATCCGCCTGCTCGGCCTCGTGCTCACCGCGGCCGGGCTGGTGGTGTCGCTGCTCCATCCACACCCGGACGTGGAGGTGCTGCGGTACCTGTCGGTCGCCTACCTCTTCGCGTACGCCCTGGGCACCAGCACCCGCGCCCGCCGTACCCAGGCCACCGCCCTCGCCGAACGCGACCGTCGTGTCGCTGGTGAGCGGGCGGCGGCCGTGCTGCGCGAACGCGCCCGCATCGCCCACGACCTGCACGACATCCTCACCCACGCGGTCGGTGTCATGATCGTCCAGGCGGAGGCGGGGCCGCTGCTGGTCCGGCCGCACCCGGACCGCGCCGACGCCACGTTCGCCACGATCGCCGCCACCGGCCGGGACGCGGTCGTCCAACTCCGCCGTGCGGTCGGCGGCCTGCGCGAACCCGCCGACCACCCACTCGACCAGCCGGGCCTGGCGCACCTCACCGCCCTCGTCGCACGCGTGCGTGCCACCGGGCTGGACGCCGTCCTCACCGTCGCGTCCGGACCGGCGGAGACCGTCGACGGAGCGCGGCCCACGCCGCCGGCCGGGCAGGCCGGTGTGGTGCTTGTCGAGCCGCCCGCGGACGTCGGGGTCGCCGCCTACCGGATCGTGCAGGAGTCCCTGACCAATGTGGTTCGCCATGCCGGGGCAGCATCGGTCCGCGTCCTGCTGACCGCCAGCGCGCGGGAGTTGACCGTGTCGATCACGGATGACGGCCACGGCGGCCGGGTCGCCGGCGCGGAGGGGCCGGGCTACGGGATCCTCGGCATGCGCGAGCGCGCCCAGGCCTGCGGCGGAACCCTGCACGCCGGTCCCGCCGCGGACGGCCACGGCTTCACCGTCACCGCCACCCTGCCGATGCGGGCACCGGCGGTGGCCTGATGGGGGCAGTCGCCGCCGCCCGGCACCCGACGCCGGGGTGGTGCTGATGCTGCGTGTCGTGCTCGTCGACGACCAGGACCTGTTCCGGGCCGGGTTCGCGACGATCCTCGGGGCCGAGCCGGACATCGAGGTGGTCGCCGAGGCCGCCGACGGTGCGGGCGCCGTGCGTGCCGCCCTCGACCACCGACCCGACGTCGTCCTGATGGACATGCGGATGCCCGTCCTCGACGGCGTCGCCGCGACCCGCCAGGTGTGCGCCCGTACGCCGAGCCGGGTCCTCGCCCTGACCATGTTCGACACCGACGACTACCTGTACGCGGCGCTGCGGGCCGGGGCCAGCGGCTTCCTGCTGAAGGACGCTCCCCGAGCCGAGTTGGTGAACGCGGTCCGCGTGGTCGCCGCCGGCGAGGCGTTGCTCGCCCCCGGCGTCACCGCCCGGGTGATCGGCGAGCTGCACCGGCGCGGTCACCCGGATCCGGCCCGGGCAGCGGCGGTGACCGCCCTGACCGCTCGCGAGACGGACGTCCTGCGCCTGATCGCGGCCGGCCTGTCCAACGCCGAGATCGCCGCTCACCACCACCTGAGCGAGCACACGGTGAAGACGCACGTCGGCAACCTGTTCGCCAAACTGAACCTGCGTGACCGTGCCCAGGCGGTGATGGTCGCCTACGAGTCCGGTCTGGTGATCCCCGGCCACTGACGTGACCGGCCGGCGGGTCCGCGGTGCGGGAGGCCCGCCGGCCGGAGGGGTGACGCCGGTTACAGGGTGCGCGCCAGCCGGTCGGCGAGCGTCCGGGTGAAGCGGGCCGGGTCGGTCAGCTCACCGCCCTCGGCGAGCACCGCCAGGCCGTAGAGCAGCTCGGCGGTCTCGGTCAGGGCGGTGGGATCGGTGCCCTGCTCGTGGGCCTTGCGCAGCCCGGAGACGAGCGGGTGGCCGGGGTTGATCTCCAGGATCCGCTTGGTCGCGGGGATCTCGTGCCCCATCGCCCGGTACATCTTCTCCAGGGTCGGAGTGAGGTCGTGGGCGTCGCCGACGACGCAGGCCGGTGAGGTGGTCAGCCGCGACGACAGGCGGACCTCCCGGACACTGTCGGTCAGGGTGGTGCCCAGCCAGTCGAGCAGCGCGGCGAACTCCTGTCGCTGCTGCTCGCGCTCAGCCTCGGCCTGCTGCTTCTCCTCGTCGGTGTCCAGGTCGATCTCGCCCTTGGCGATCGAGCGCAGCGTCCGGCCGTCGTACGTGCCGACCCGCTCGACCCACACCTCGTCGACCTGGTCGGTGAGCAGCAGCACCTCGTGGCCCTTGGCCCGGAACGCCTCCAGGTGCGGGGAGTTCTCGATGGCGGCCCGCGACTCGCCGGTGGCGTACCAGATGTCGCTCTGGCCGTCCTTCATCCGCGACACGTAGCCGGCCAGGTCGGTGGGCTCGGCCGGGTCGTGGGTGGAGGCCACCGACAGGATGTCCAGCAGGGTGTCCCGGTTGTCGGTGTCGTCGATCAGCCCTTCCTTGACCACCGCGCCGAACTCGGTCCAGAAGGTGCGGTAGCGCTCGGCGTGGTTGGCCTTCAGGTCCTTGACCGTGGAGAGGATCTTCTTGACCAGGCGACGACGGACGATCTGGATCTGCCGGTCCTGCTGGAGGATCTCCCGGGAGATGTTCAGCGACAGGTCGTGCGCGTCGACCACACCCTTGACGAAGCGCAGGTAGGTGGGGATCAACGCCTCGCAGTCGTCCATGATGAACACGCGCTTGACGTAGAGCTGGACGCCCCGGCGGCCCTGCGGGGAGAACAGGTCGAGCGGGGCGTGGCTGGGCAGGAACAGCAGCGCCTCGTACTCGAAGGTGCCCTCGCCCTTCATGTGCACGACCTCGAGCGGGTCGGCCCAGTCGTGGCTGACGTGCTTGTAGAACTCGTTGTACTCGGTGGCGTCGACCTCGTCGCGGGGCCGCGCCCAGAGCGCCTTCATCGAGTTGAGCGTCTGCACCTCGCTGGTGGCGGGGGCGTCGTCGGTGCCGGGGCGCTCGACGGTCATCCGGATCGGCCAGGCGATGAAGTCGGAGTAGCGCTTGACGATCTCGCGGATCGTCCACTCGGCGGTGTAGTCGTGCAGGTTGTCCTCGGTGTCGACCGGCTTGAGGTGCAGCGTCACCGTGGTGCCCTGCGGCGCCTCGTCGACTCCCTCGATCGAGTAGGTGCCCTCGCCGGTGGACTCCCAGCGGGTGCCGCCGGTCTCGCCGGCCTTGCGGGTCAGCAGGGTGACCCGGTCGGCGACCATGAACGCGGCGTAGAAGCCGACGCCGAACTGGCCGATGAGGTCCTGCTTGGCGTGGGTGTCGGCGGACTCGCGCAGCTGGCGCAGCAGCTCGGCGGTGCCGGACTTGGCGATGGTGCCGATCAGCGCGACCACCTCGTCGCGGGTCATCCCGATGCCGTTGTCCCGCACGGTGAGGGTACGGGCGTCCCGGTCGATCTCCAGGGCGACGTGCAGGTCGTCGGTGTCGGCGACGAGGTCCTTGTCGACGAGCGTGGCCAGCCTCAGCTTGTCCAGCGCGTCGGACGCGTTCGAGATGAGTTCCCGCAGGAAGACGTCCTTGTTCGAGTAGATCGAGTGGACCACCAACTGAAGCAGCTGACGCGCCTCGGCTTGGAACTCCAACGTCTCGGCCTGATTGCTCACACCGTCTCCCTTCTCGGCTCGTGCGCAGGTTCGCGGAAAGGATACGAGTCGTCACCGGCCGCGTGGTGACCGCATCCCGGTCGTATTCCCGATCGGGACGGGCCGTCGGCGTGACATGGCTGACTTTGGCACACAGAAGTCAGGTGGGATAGCGTCACCACCATGAAGATCGCAGGAAGCACCGCCCTCGTCACCGGCGCCAACCGTGGCCTCGGCCGACACCTGGCCGCCGAACTCCTCGCCCGGGGCGCCACCGTCTACGCCGGCGCCCGCAACCCCGACAGCGTCGACCTGCCCGGCGTGACGCCGGTGCGCCTCGACATCACCGACCCCGCCTCGGTGGCCGCCGCCGCCGAGCTGGCCGGCGGCGTGAACCTGCTGATCAACAACGCCGGCATCGACACCCGGACCGACCTCCTCGACGGCGACCTGGACCTCGTCCGGCTGGAGTTGGAGACCCACTACGTCGGCACCCTGTCGACGATCCGGGCCTTCGCGCCGGTGATCGCCGGCAACGGCGGCGGAACGATCCTCAACGTGCTCTCCGTGCTGTCCTGGTTCGGCTCCCCGACCCACGCGGCCTACAGCGCCGCCAAGTCCGCCGAGTGGGCGATGACGAACGTGCTGCGCGTCCAACTGGCCGAGCGGGGCGTCCGGGTCGCCGGCCTGCACGTCGGCTACCTGGACACCGACATGGCCGCGGACATCACCGGCCCGAAGTCCGACCCGGCGACGGTCGCCCGGATCGGCGTGGACGGCATCGAGGCCGACTCGTACGAGATCCTCGCCGACGACCTCAGTCGTCAGGTGCAGGCCGGGCTGGCCGGCGGCGTCGCCGCGCTCTACCCGCAACTCCCCTGACCCACGACGCGACGGGCCGCCACCGGAGACAACCGGTGGCGGCCCCTTTGCTCGGGTACGCGGTCAGCTCGCCTGCAACGTCACGTCGTCGAGCACGAAGGTGGTCTGCAACGACGAGTCCTCGGTGCCGGTGAACCGCAGCGTCACCGTCTGCCCGGCGAACCCGGCCACGTTGAGGCTGCGCTGCACGTAACCGGCCGCGGCGTTGAGGTTCGAGTACGTGGCCAGTGTTGTCGAACCCACCTGCACGGCGAGCCGGTCGTACGCCGTGGAGCCGGTGGTCTCGGCGGTGTCGATGTGCAGCCAGAACGACAGCGTGTACGTGGCGCAGCCGGCCGGCAGGGTCACCGACTGGTACAGGCTCTCGGTGCGGGTGCTGCCGTACCCGTTGAGCCACGCCTTGTACGACCCGGTCCGGGCCGGCTGGCCGCTGGCGTTGGTGATCACGCCGGAGGACGCGGTCCACGGCGAGCTGCCGTTCTCGAAGCCACCGTTGCCGACCACCTGACCGCCGGTACAGGTCGGGGTGCCGCCGCTCACGGCGAGCTGCCACAGCGCGTACGCGACGCCGTCGGCCGCCCGGTTCAGCACGGTGGCGCTGACGTTGGCGGTGGTGTCGCAGGACCGGTGGTAGCAGGGGTCGTACGCGGAGTTGGCGGTGCCACCCCACTTGGCCGCCTGGGCACTGGTCTTGCGGGCGCTGGCGCCGGCGGCGTAACCCGAGGTGGGGATGCCGGCCTGCTGGAAGTAGTAGTCGTCGGAGCGGCCCTGACCCTCGACGTTCTCCTCCGGCTGAAGGCCCAACGAGTCCCAGTACGCCTTCAGCGGCGCCGCCGTGGTCGAGCTGACCCGGTTGATGAAGTAACCGCCGTTGACCGAGCCGACCATGTCGAAGTTGTAGTAGCCCTTGAGGTAGCCGCGCTGGGTGGCGTTGAGCGAGTTGACGTAGAACCGGGAGCCGTTGAGCCCCTGCTCCTCGTCGGTCCACCAGGCGAACCGCACCCTCTTCGTCATTGTCGGGTTCTGCGCGGCCAGGACCAGCGCGTTCTCCAGCAGGGTCGCCGAGCCGGTGGCGTTGTCGTTGATGCCCGGACCGGCCGACACGCCGTCCAGGTGCGCCCCGAACATGACCACCTGGTCGGCCGGGCCGCCGGGCCACTCCGCGATCAGGTTGTTCGAGGGGTACCGGCAGTTGGAGCAGTACTGCTCGGTGACGGTGTAGCCGGCCGACTGGAGCCTCGTCTTGACGTAGTTGAGTGAGGCGGTGTAGCCGGCGGAGCCGGCCCGTCGGTTGCCACCGTTGCTGGTGGCGATGGTGTTGAACTGGGTCAGGTGCGCCTGGACGTTGGTGATGGAGATGTCCGGTGCGGCCAACGCGGCGGCGGCCGCGGCGATCGGCCGGGTCACTGTCGCGGTCGAAGGTGACGCGGTCGCCGGCTGGGTGGCCAGCGTCACCGTCATCCCGGCGAACACGGCGAGCGCGACACCCGCGCTCAGCGTTCTGCCTCTCATGGGGGCTCCTCGGGGTTGGAGAGATACCCGAGACACTTACAGATGTCGATGCCACAAGCATCGGTCGTTCGTGCCGAACCGCCACCGCTTCGACGGTAGGTACCGGCGTCGGCACAGGTGAGTAGAGGTGCCAGGATGGGTAGGTAACGCCAGCAGGGGTCGTCGGGCCCGGAACGGGGGCTTGCGATGGGGTCGGATCAAGCGTGACAGGACCCGACACCGACCTGTTCAGCGGCGGTGGTGACACCGGCCGGCTGATGGCGGAGCTGAACTGGGCCCGCACCCCACTCGGCCCGGTGACCAGTTGGCCGCAGAGCCTGCGCGCCGCGGTCCGGACGGTGCTCTCGTCCCGCTACCCCATGCTGCTGCTCTGGGGAGAGGACTTCTCCCAGCTCTACAACGACGCGTACTCCGCGCTGATCGGCGACAAACACCCCGCGGCGCTCGGCGACGACGTCCGGGTGACCCTGGCCGAGGGCTGGGACGTCCTCGGCCCGCTCATCGACCAGGCCACGGCCACCGGAGTGGCCAGTTGGGTCCCCGCCCTCCGGCTGCTGCTGGAGCGGGCCGGCTACCGCGAGGAGGCGTACTTCAGCGTCTCGCACGCGCCGGTCCGCGACGACGACGGCCGCACCGTCGGCGTCCTCACCGTGTGCAGCGAAGTCACCGAGCAGGTGGTCGGCGAACGTCGGCTGCGACTGCTGCGCGACCTGTCCGTTCTCGGCGACGGACGCACCGTCGACGCGCACGCCACCAGCGCCCGGCTGACCGACGCGATCCAGGGCCACCCGCTGGACGTGCCGTTCACCGCCATCTACCTGCGCGACGGCACGATCCTGCGGCTCGTCGCCTGCACCGGCGGCGACCAGGGGTACGCGCGGGCACTACCGGACACCGTCGAGCTGGCCGACCCCGACCCGGCCGCGAACGCCTGGGGGCTGGCGGACGCCGCGCAGGGCCGACCGACCGCGGTGCCCGACGTCGCCGACCGGCTGCCCCTGCCCGGCGGCCCGTGGGGCGACCCGGTCCGGACCGCGCTGGCACTGCCGCTGCCCTCGGGCGGCGAGGAACAGCCACTCGGCGTCCTGCTGGCCGGGGTCAGCCCCAGCCGGGGGCTGGACGAGGCGTACCGGTCCTTCTACCAACTCCTGGCCCAGCAGATCGCCGTGGCGCTGCGCAACGCCCAGGAGTACGAGCAGGAGCGACGCCGGGTCGAGGCGCTCGCCGAACTGGACCGGGTGAAGACCGACTTCTTCGCCAACGTCAGCCACGAGTTCCGCACTCCCCTGACCCTGATCCTCGGCCCGCTCGCCGACGCCACCGCGCCGTTGCCCCTGGTGCAGCGGGAGCGGGTGGAAACCTCCTGGCGTAACGCCACCCGACTGTTGACGCTTGTCAACAGCCTGCTCACCTTCTCCAGCCTGGAAGCCGGGCGGGCCCGCAGCGACGCCCGCGTGGTCGACCTGTCGGCGCTCACCGCCGAACTGGCCGGCGTGTTCCGGGCCGCCGTCGAGCGGGCCGGGCTCACGCTCGAGGTGGTCTGCCCGCCGCTGCCCCGGCCGGTCACCGTCGACCCGGTCAACTGGGAACGCATCGTCACGAACCTGCTGTCCAACGCCCTGAAGTACACGTTCATCGGCCGGATCCGGGTTGCCCTGGAAGCCGACGACGAGGAGGTCCGCCTCACCGTCGCGGACACCGGCATCGGCATCGCCGAAGCGGACCTGCCGAAACTCTTCGAACGCTTCCACCGGGTCCGCGGTGCCCGCGCCCGCAGCCACGAGGGCACCGGCATCGGCCTGGCCCTGGCGTACGAGCTGGCCCGGCTGGAGGGCGGCGCGATCCGGGTGACGAGCAGCGTGGGTGTCGGCAGCACGTTCACCGTGGCGCTGCCCTGGTCGACGGCGGGCCGCACGGCGGGGACCGGGCCGTCGCCGGTCGGACGGGGCGACGCGGCCCGGGCCACCGTCGAGGAGGCGATGGGCTGGCTCAGCGAGTCGGGCGGCGATCCGACGGAGCCCGGCAACGTCTCCGGCCCGGCCGTGGACGAGTTGGCCGGCGCACGGATCCTCGTCGCCGACGACAACGCCGACATGCGGGCGTACCTCAGCCGGCTGCTCACCGGGCAGGGCTGGCGGGTGCGGGCCGTCACCGACGGCCGGCAGGCCCTCGACGAGGTCCACCGCGAACCGCCGGACCTGGTCCTCACCGACGTGATGATGCCGGTCCTGGACGGCTTCGACCTGGTCCGGCGGCTCCGCGCGGACCCGGCGACCCGGTCCCTGCCGGTGCTGGTGCTCTCCGCCCGGGCCGGCGGGCGGGCCAGCGTGGAGGGCCTCAACCTGGGCGCCGACGACTACCTGGTGAAGCCGTTCGCCGCGGCTGAGCTGATCGCCCGGGTCCGGGCCGGGATCCGGCGGGCCCGCAGCCACCCGACCGGCGACGCCACCGCACCGACTGTCGACGCGGCGCCACCGCGGCCCGACCCGGTCACCGCCGTCGCGCCACCCCGGACTGTCGCAGCCGGGCTCGACGCGCCAGGGCTGGCACAGGGCCCGACCGACCCGAGCGGGCTGGGCGACACCCTGGATGCCGGGTGGACCTACCCGTCCGCGCCCACCTCGGCCGCGGCCATGCGTCGCGACGTCCGGCTGACGCTCGACGACCTCGACGTCGACCCGGACGTGTTGGAGGATCTCCTGCTCGCCGCGTCCGAGGCGATGAACAACGCGGTCGAGCACGCGCAGCGGCCCAGCCGTCCGGAGGTGCGGGTCCGACTCCAGGTGGGCGGCGGGCGGGTCCGGATCTCGGTGCGGGACTTCGGCACCTGGCGCGACCGCCGCCCGGCGATGGACCGGGGACGCGGCGCGTTGCTGATGAACGCCTACGGCGACGTGCGGCTGGTCTCCACCGCCGAGGGGACGACGGTGACGATCGAGCGCCGGCTGGCCGACCCGGCCTGAGCGGTCTCGTTGACCGGTCCGGCCGGCCGGCGCGTCAGAGTCGGCGGCCGGAGGCGTCCCGGGCGATGATGCCGTCGAGCCGATCCCCCGGGGTCAACACGGCCGGCTCGAACCAGAAGATCACCACCTGCTTGTCGAGACTCCAGCGGGCAAGTCGGGCGTGGACCTGCCGGCCGTCCACCGTGCCGGTGATCTGCTGGGCGGGGCCGACGAAGTAACCGAAGGTCGGCGCCGGCGCGGTCGACGAGCTTTCGTCATAGCCGATCTGGTGGAACCCGGGCCTGCGGTCGGACCCCTCGACGTCGTTGACCAGGATGTCCGTGGTCAGTGCGCCGTCCGGAGACTGGCGACCGGCGGCCAGCCCGATGGTCACCTTGGGCGCACCGGGCAGGGTCACCGGGACGAAGTAGTAGATCCGCCGGTCGGCGCCGTGACGTATCCCGCTGTCCACGAACTGACCGAGGGGCTTCGGTGGCGGCTCGTCGCGGCCCGCCGTCGGCGGCGGCGTGGAGTCCGCCGACTTCTGCGCCCACGGCGAGGCACCGACCGACGGTGGCGCGACGGCGACCGGCGGCGGGTGCTCGGTCGGCGCCGGATCGCCCGGCCCGGACGCGCCGACCGCCACCACGACCACGGCGGCCAGGCCGGTCGCGAGCGTCGCCGCCCCGACTCCGGCGACGCGCCGACGGGTACGCAACCGACGCCCCTGGCGCAGCACGGTGTCCAGATCGAGCACGGCGTCGGGACGCTCGGTCGCCCGCATGGCCTGGCGGAGCCGTTCCAGCTCGCTCATCGGCGCGCCCTCTCGTCGGCTGTGTGGGGCGCGGCGGTACGCAGCTTCTCCAGGGCTCGCGAGCTGGTGCTCTTGACCGTGCCCACGGATACGGCCAGTTCCCGAGCCACCTGCGCCTCCGGAAGGTCGAAGTAGTAGCGCAGCACGACGATGGCCCGCTCACGAGGGCTGAGCGCGCCGAGGATGGTGATCAACCAGCGCCGGGTGGCCACGTCGTCGGCCACGTCGTCGCGCCGCTGCTCCGGCACCTCGTCGGTCGGATACTCCCGCATCGGTCGTCGCCACCCGTCGACCAGGTGGTTGACCAGGGTGCGGCGGGCGTACCCGTAGGCGTCGTCGTCGTGGACCCGCGACCAGGACGCGTAGGTGCGGACCAGCGCGGTCTGCGCGGCGTCCTCGGCCTGGTGGTGGTCGCCGGTCATGAGGAACGCCGCATGCACCAGTCGCGCGGACGCCGCTTTCGCGAACTCGACGAACTCCGCGTCACCCCGCGCCACCCCGAACCCTCCCCCGTGCCACACCGCTAGGGACGGGCGAGGCCGGGAAAAGGTTGAGTCCACGTCACAGCAACTTTTCCCAGTGGTCGCCCGTCTTCTCCTCCGCGCCGCCGACCGGCGCGCGAGGGGAGAGACATGTCGACGAAGGTTACCCGCCCATGGCGTACCGCCTCAGCGGCGTTACTGCTGGTGGTGGTGCTGCTCACCGGGTGCGGTCTGCCGGCCGGAGGGCAACCCGGCACCGGTCCCGTCGCCGCTGAGCCGCAGCCCAGCCGGCCGGCCACGGTCACCGCTTCCGGTCGGCCGACCGGAGTCACCGGTGTCCCGCCCAGTTCCGCGCCGACCGTCGACGTCACCTACCCCGCCACCGGCGGCAACCGCTGGACGACGGCACCCGCCGAGGCGGCACCCACGGGAGCGACCGGCGGTCGGTTGCTGCGCTACCGGATCGTCGTGGAACGCGACATCCGGGGCCTGCCGGTGGGCGACGTCGCGACGGCCATCTCCACGACGCTGAACGACCCCCGCGGGTGGACGGCCGGCGGGACGTGGCGGCTGCGCCGGGTGGGCGCCGGCGGGCCGGCCGACTTCACCATCTACCTGGCGACCCCCGGCACCCGCGACACGCTCTGCCAGGACGTGCCCGACGCCTACACCTCCTGCCGCAACGGTGGTCGGGTGGTGCTCAACGTGGCGCGCTGGGTCAAGGGGGTGCCCGGTTACGGTGCAAGTCTGACCACCTACCGGGAGTACATGGTCAACCACGAGGTGGGGCACAAACTCGGGTTCGGTCATGAGCGGTGCCCCCGGCGGGGCCGGCTGGCACCGGTCATGCAGCAGCAGACGTTGGGCCTGCACGGCTGCACCGCGAACGCCTGGCCGTACCCGACGGGCACGGACCGCTACAGCGGGCCGGTCGGGGCGTACGACGACGACATCCCGAGGCGCGAGGGTGCGTACCCGGCAGCCTGAGGCCGACGGCTCGCGGGTCACCCTCCGGTTCGCGGGAGGCGCTCCTGGTCGTATCGCAGCGTGGGATGGCGTGGGTGACACCGGGGCGGGGGCGCGTCTGGCGCTCGCCCCCGCCCACGATGTCGCCGACGGTCAGACGGGCAGGCCACCGACCTGGGTGGAGATCCACGAGCGGATCGACGGCAGGTCGACGTAGATGGACGGGCCGGTGGCGCAGGTGGAGTTGTTGTTGCCGGCCCGACTCGTCGCGCCGATCAGGTTCCACACTCCGCTGACCCGGCGCACCTGCGGCCCACCCGAGTCGCCGTAGCAGGCGCCGGAGTTGCCGTTGGTGTTGTTGGTGCAGATCTCGTACGCGCCGTTGATACCGGAGCACCGGCTGTCGGCCACGATGGACGTGTCGAGTTCGTTGGCCACGGTCGGAGCCGATCCACAGCCCCGCGGGGCGCAGGTCTGGCCCCAGCCGATGATCCGGGTGGCGGTGCCGACCGCGCCGGAGGTGCTCGGGATCGGGGCCGGCGCGTACGGGACCGAGCTGGCCAGTTGCAGCAGCTTGACGTCGACGTTCGGGTGGTTCACCGCACGGGTCACCCGCACCACGGTCCCGCCGCTGGTGCGGTTGGTGCTGCCCACCCGCACGGAGGACGGGGTCGAACAGTGCTTGGCGGTGACCGCCCAGTTGCCCTTGATCAGGGTGCCGGTGCAGCCGGAGACGTACACCAGGAAGGGGTAGTTCTCGGAGGCCGGCCGGCCACCGACCACCAGCGGGCCGACGTCGGATGCGCCGTTCCAGGTGTATGCCGTACTGGCCGGCGCGGCCAGGGTGCCGGTGAACAGCGAGTTCACCCGGCTCGCCTCGGCCGCGCTGGGGTTCGCGTTGCGGCAGGAGACCGGTGCGCTGCTGCCGGACATCAGGTCGGAGCAGAGGCCGGTGCGCCGGTCCGGCAGACCCAGGATGTGGCCGACCTCGTGGGTGGCGATGCGGGTGCGGTCGTAGCCCTGGTTGACGGCCGTGCGGCCCATCCAGATCCGGCCCGAACCGAGGCCGGTCGACTGCGCGCGGGGCCAGCCGTCGTCGACGTAGATGGTGATGCTGGCCGGGGTGCCGGCCAGGAGTCGGACAGTGCTGACCCGACTGTTCCAGATCTGCGCCGCCTGGTCGAAGTTGGTGCGGAACTCGCCGGTCCGGCTCGCGTCGTAGTAGACGGTCCGGACGGCGGCGGCCGGCGTGCCGGTGGCGAGCTGCATCCCGGCCGCCGCCAGGATCGCCACCAGCATGGCCAGCGCGGCGCGTCTCAGTTGTCCTCGGAACATCGGGCACTCCCCTGCGCTCGTCGGCGGCCACCGGCCGCCATCTCATCGATGCACGTAGATGTTAATGTGACGGCGATCGATGATGGGCATAGCGGAAGCGTCATACCGGCGAGCCGGTCGGTCAGACGTGCAGGGTGGGGCGGTAGACGAGTTCCTGGGAGCGACCGTCGAGGATCCGGCTCTCGACCAGTTCCAGGTCGAAGTCGGCCGCCTCCGAGAAGATCGGCTTCCGTCCGGTCTGACCGGTGACGACCGGGAAGATCGTCACCTGGACGAGGTCGACCAGACCGGCGGCCATCAGCGCCCGGTTCATCGACAGGCTCCCGTGCGATCGCAGGGGCACGTCGGATTCCTCCTTGAGCCGGGCGACGACGTCCACGGCGTCACCGGCTACGACTGTCGCGTCCGGCCAGTCGAGCGGGCCTTGCAGGGTGTTCGACACCACCGTCGCCGGGAGGCTCCTCATCCGCGTGACCCAGGCGTCCCGTACCTCGGATTCCTCGGTGCTCGCGGCCAGCATCTGCGCGAACTCCTGGTACGTGCGGGCCCCGAAGACCATGCGCTGCTCCTCGCCGTAGACGGCCAGGCGGTGGGCGAGCAGCTCGGGGCCCTGTTTGCCCCAGTAGCCGCCCCAGTTGCCGCTGGTGCTGCCGAAGCCGTCGAGGCTGGAGAAGACGTCGACGGTGTAGGTGGCGGTCATGATGTGCTCCGTTCAGAGGTGAGTGCGGCACGACGGGCCTGCAGGTGGGCCCGCTCGGTGTCGTTGGTGGCCAGTTCCATGGCCTGGTCGTAGGCGGCTCGGGCCTCCTCGTGGCGGCCGAGCCGGACCAGCAGCTCCGCGCGGGTGGCCGGCAGCCGGTGGTAGCCCGGGAGGTCGAGGTCCGCCAACCCGGCGAGGGCCTGCGCCGGTCCCTGCACCTCGGCGACGGCAACCGCACGGTTGAGCGCGACGACCGGGCTCGGCCGGAGCGCGAGAAGCTGGTCGTACAGTGCCAGGACCTGCGGCCAGTCGGTGGCGGCGCCGTCGGTGTGCACCGCGCCGATCGCGGCCTGGATCTGGTACGGGCCGGGCTGGTTACGCCGCAGGCAACGCCGGACCAGGTCGTGCCCCTCGGTGATGAGCGCCCGGTTCCACAGCGACCGGTCCTGGTCGGCCAGCAGCACCAGCTCGCCGGACGGGTCGAGCCGGGCCGGCCGGCGCGCCTCGGTCAGCAGCAGCAGGGCGAGCAGGCCGAGCACCTCGGGCTCGTCGGGCATCAAGGCGGCGAGCTCGCGGGCGAGCCGGATCGCCTCGGCGCACAGGTCCGTTCTGATCAACGGTCCGGCGGTGGACGCGTAGCCCTCGTTGAACATCAGGTAGAGCACGGTGAGCACGTACGGCAGTCGGTCCGGCAGCTCGTGTTCGGCGGGCACCCGGTAGGGGATGCCGGCGTCCCGGATCTTCTTCTTCGCGCGCACGATGCGCTGCGCGACCGTCGACTCCTGGATCAGGTAGGCGCGGGCGATCTCGGGTACGTCGAGACCGCCGAGCAGGCGGAGCGTGAGGGCGGTCCGCGCGTCCGGACCGAGCGCGGGGTGGCAGCAGGTGAAGATGAGGCGCAGCTGGTCGTCTTTCACCGGTCCCACCTCTCGGGGCTCGTCCTGGTGGTGCAGCAGCAGAGCCTGGGCGTGCCGCGCCTCGCGGGTCGACTCCCGGCGGAGCCGGTCCACCGCCCGGTTGCGGGCGGTGGTCACGATCCAGGCACCCGGGTTCGGCGGCGGGGTCTGCCACTTCTGCAGCGCCGTGGTGAAGGCGTCCTGGACCGCCTCCTCGGCGAGGTTGAGGTCACCGAGGATGCGGGCCAGGGTGGCGACGCAGCGGCCGTACTCCGCGCGGTAGATGCTTCCCAGGTCCATGTCGGTCGGCCGGCTCCCGGTCAGGCCTGGGACAGGTCGTCGAAGGGGCGCACCTCGACCGGGCCGCAGGCCGCCGCGCACTTCTCGGCCCAGGCCAGCGCCTGGTCCAGGTCCGCGCACCTGATGACCCAGAAGCCGGCGATGTGCTCCTTCGTCTCGACGAACGGCCCGTCGCTCATGGTGGTGGCGCCGTTCTCGATCCGTACGACGGTGGCGCTGTCCGGCGACCGGAGCCCTCCGCCGAAGACCCAGGCGCCCGCGGCCTGCATCTCGTCGTTGATCCGGCCGGTCTCCCGGAACATGGTCTGCGTCTCCTCGTCGGACGGGTCCGGCTCCCCCTCGACGGCGTGCACGGACAGCAGGTACTGCTTCATGACGATCCTCCAACCGTTCGATGGTGCGATGGCGACAGGTCAGGCGGCCAGGCGGCGCGCGACAGCGGGGATGACGATCACGGCCGCGACCAGGTGAGCGACCATCAGCAGCGCCTTGGTGGCCGACCCCGCGTCGACGATCACGTCCGGCACCAGCGACAGGAGCGTCAACACCACAGTGGTACGGACGAACGCGAACCGGGGAAGCCTGGCGAAACGGGACAGCACCGCGGCGAGAATCACCCCGACCAGCGAGAATACGGCGGTCAGCACACCGAAACCCGTCACCGGAATGGGCGAGTCGGCCACGTCGAGGCTGATCCCCGCCGCGCGTCCGACGGCGGCGACGGCCATGGTGGCGGCGCTCGCGGCGAGCGTGGCGGCGACACCGGTCCGGATCAGCGCACCGACGGTCGAGGTGATGGCGGGCGTGGTGGTCGCTGTGGTGGTCATCGTGCCCTCCCGTGGGTGTGGCCCGCCGCGGTGGCGGGCTCTCACCAGGGCTACGAATGGACCAGGTCCCAATCGACAGGCACGCCCACGTTCTTGTCGACGACTTTCGTGGACCTCAGAGCGTGCGCTGGTATTCCTCCCAGGTCCGCTTCGGGCTGACCGCTGGGCCATCATCGACGCCCCGGTTGGCCAGGCCGTTACGACCGAGGTAGTAGTCGCCGGCCTGGTTCTGCGCACCTGTCGACTGGTCGGTGTCGGAGAGCGCGATGGCGTGGATGTGGTAGCCCCAGTCCCCCTGGGCCGGGGTCCGTAGCCACGCGGCAAAGCCCACCGTGCGCAGTCGACGCAGCACGTCGGTCCGGACCGACGAGGAGAGACCGCTGACCGAGAGGTCGAGGGCGCCGCCGCCGTCGTGCGTGCCGGCGGAGGCGCCCACACCGCTGCTGTACGAGCCCTGCGTGATGCCGAGCTGGCGGCCAAGTAGGCGTTCGGCCTCGATCAGCATCGACCTGGTGCGCGTGTTGACCTGCACACCGCGCAGGGTAACCACGCTGCCGGGTGAGATCGCCCGGACCACGGTGTACCGTCCCTCGCCGAGCGACCGCAGTGACGACGGGCCGGGTAGACCTGTCGCGTCGAGACCGGCGTAGCCGAGGGACCGCTGGTACGCGGCGTACGCGGCGATCGTGCTGGTGCCGAAGTGACCGTCGACGTACGCCGACGAGAGCAGCCCTCTCGCCTGGAGTGCGCGCTCCACAAGCAGGACGCTGTCCTTGGCACCCTCGGTCAGCGCGGTGTCCGGCCGACGCGGGTCGATCTGGGCTGCCTTGACCAGCGCCTCCATGTCCAGCTGAGGCAACGCGGCCGTGGCCGAGCCAGCCAGCGGTACGGCGCCGACCACAGCCGCACCGGCGGCGACGAGCAGGTTCCTTCTCGTGAGCACGCTTCCTCCGTAGGATATTGACCAATCCACATGAACGGATGAAGCTAGTCTTCAATGCGCGAGCCGAGTTGTCACCCCGTTGGAGCGTACAAACCTCCAACGGTGACCGTTGGCCACCTTCGCGGGGGCGGACGCGGTAGTGAGCGGTATGCCGCAGATTCATCATCATGACTTTGCGACATACCGCTCAACACTCACTCGTCTAGTTGACGGAGCCCTGCTGGGTCGGGTCGGGTGCCTGCGCGACCGCCTCGTCGTCCAGGTGCCAGATCTCGCGCATCGGGGCCCACCAGTCTCCCGAGCCGGGCTCGGCGATCGACTCCTGGCACGGGTCGGTCAGCTTCCACCACTCCTGCGTCTGCGGGTCCGCGGCGATCAGCCGCGAGTCGGCCTCGTAGTCGTCGCCGACGTACTCGTAGTAGCCGAAGAGCAGGTCGTCGTGCAGGAAGATGGTGTAGTTGCGGAAGTTCGCCTCGCGCAGCGTCTGCTCGACGCTGGGC
Source organism: Micromonospora sp. NPDC085948 (assembly GCF_040686315.1). Lineage (NCBI taxonomy): Bacteria > Bacillati > Actinomycetota > Actinomycetes > Micromonosporales > Micromonosporaceae > Micromonospora > Micromonospora sp. NPDC085948. Next base: position 144,694 of record NZ_JBFBJW010000016.1, read on the forward strand.
CAGACGTCGGCGTGGAGCCGCAGGTAGGTTTCCCGCTGCTCGGGGCGGAGCCGGATCACGCAGCCATGACGTTTCACGTCGTGCCCTTTCGTGTGAACTGGTTCAGGGGTGCCGAAAGCACCTGACCGTAGCGGTTGAGGGGTGCCGGGCAGGGGCCGGCCGCCGGCGATGTCGACCGGTGGTCCTCCTGCCCGGACTACCGACCGCCAGGTTCACCCGCCGGACGCCTGTCGGAAACGCAATCGTTTCGTGAACTCGGTGCGACGCAACTCACGAAACCCTGCACCTTCACCAATCCGGAACTACTGTGAGTACGACATCGTTTCGCGGGGGGTTGGGATGCTGGGTGGTCAGCAGGTGGGCGCGGGCGCCGGGGTGCCGGCCGCCCGGGTTCCCCGGTGCACCGACAGCGACCTGTTCGGTGTGGTCATCGACCTGCTGCGCGAGGTCGGCTTCGACCGGATGACCATCGACGCCGTCGCCGCCCGCGCCCACGTCAGCAAGGCCACCATCTACCGGCGCTGGGACGGCAAGGCCGAGCTGGTCGTCGCCGCCCTGCGCGACCGGCACGTCGGCGTGCACAACCCGCCCGACACCGGCAGCCTGCGCGGTGACCTGATCGAGCTGCTGCGGGCCACGGCAGCGATCTGCGTGGCCGACTGCGACCTGATGCAGGCGCTGACCTTCGCCATGCGGACCAACCCCGAGCTGGAACGCCTGGTACGTCACCAGGTGCTGCCGGCCGGGCGGGTGGCCAGCACCGCCATCCTGGTCCGGGCCGCCGCCCGGGGGGAGATCCCGCCGGAGGCCGGCGAACGGGAGCTGTTCCACGATCTCGCGCCCGCGCTCACCCTGTCCCGCATCGTCGCGCACGGCCTGCCCGCCGACGACGCGTTCCTCATCCAGGTCGTCGACCAGGTGCTGATCCCGGTCCTCCGCTACCAGCCCGACCGCCCGTCACCGGCCTGACCCACCGACATCCGCAACACGGAAGGCTTCACCATGCCCGGAACCACCTCGACCGCACCTGGCGCATCCGGCGCCGGGGCGTCGACAAGCACGCCGCACCCGCGGCGTTGGATCGCGCTGGCGGTCATCGCGGTCTCGCAGCTGATGGTCGTCCTGGACGCCACCATCGTGAACATCGCACTGCCGAAGGCCCAGGCCGACCTGGGGATCACCGACGCGAACCGGCAGTGGGTGATCACCGCCTACACGCTGGCCTTCGGCGGGCTGCTGCTGCTCGGCGGTCGCATCGCCGACTACTGGGGGCGCAAGCGCACCTTTATCGTCGGCATGACCGGTTTCGCGCTCGCCTCCGCCCTGGGCGGTCTGGCCACCACCGGCGGGATGCTCTTCGCCGCCCGCGCGTTGCAGGGCGCCTTCGGTGCGCTGCTCGCCCCGGCCGCGCTGGCGCTGCTCACCGTGCTGTTCACCGAGGCCACCGAACGGGCCAAGGCGTTCGCCGTGTACGGCGCGATCGCCGGCGGCGGATCTGCGGTCGGCCTGCTGCTCGGTGGGGTGCTCACCGAGTACGCCAACTGGCGCTGGTGCCTGCTGGTCAACATCCCGGTCGCCGCGATCGCCATCGCGTTCGCGCTCCCGCTGGTGCCGGAGAGCCGGGCCAAGGGCAACACCCGCTACGACGTACCGGGCGCGGTCGTGGTGACCGCCGGCCTGGTCTCCCTGGTGTACGGCTTCACCAAGGCCGCCGAGGACGGCTGGGACGCCACCGCGACGCTCGGCTTCATCGCCGCGGGCGTGGTGCTGCTCGCCGCCTTCGTGGTGATCGAGCTGCGCTCCAGCCACCCGCTGCTGCCGCTGCGGATCGTGCTGGACCGCAACCGGGGCGGGGCGTTCCTCACCTCGACGCTGATCGGCGCCGGCCTGTTCGGGGCGTTCCTCTTCCTGACCTTCTACTTCCAGGTGGTGCTGCAGTACAAGCCCCTGGAGGCGGGTCTCGCGTCGCTGCCGGTCACCGCCGGTGTGCTCATCGCCGCCGGTGGCGCCAGCCAGTTGATGCCGCGACTGGGCGCCAAGCCGCTGATGGTCGCCGGTGCCGTGCTCGCCGCCCTGGGCATGCTGGTGCTGACCCAGATCGACGCGGACACCTCGTTCCTCACCCACCTGCTGCCCGCGCAGGTCATCCTGGGCCTGGGGCTGGGCTTCACCTTCGTCCCGCTGTCCAGCCTCGCCCTGGTCGGGGTGCCGGAGCACGACGCCGGCGCGGCCAGCGCGACGCTCAACGCCACCCAGCAGATCGGTGGCTCGCTCGGCACCGCCCTGCTGAACACCTTCTACACCAGCGCGGTCGCCGCCTACCTGGTGGGCCGGGCGCCGAACCCGGTCACCCAGGTCGAGGCGCTGGTGCACGGTTACCGGGTGGCCTTCGCCTGGGGCGCGGCGCTGATCGTGCTCGCCGGCCTGGCCACCCTGGTCCTGGTGAAGGTCCGCAAGGAGGACGTCCCCACCGGCACCACCGTGCACATGGGCTGAGCTGACCGATGTGGCCGCCGGCCGGAGCGCCCCGAGCGTGGGGTGGACCGGCCGGCGGCCACGTCCGGTAACGTCCCGACCATCGTCGAAAATCCGTTTGAGGAGATCCATGTCGACCCCTGCTGACCAGATCATCACAGCTCTGCGCGCGGGCCACGAGGAGCTCGCCGCGCTCGTGCGGGACCTCAAGGAGGACGACCTGCTCCGGCCGTCGGGGGCCAGCGAGTGGCAGGTCTCCCAGGTGCTGAGTCACCTGGGCAGCGGCGCCGAGATCAACCTGGCGACGCTGGACGCCGCCCGCACCGGCGCACCCGGCCCGGACGGGGACTTCAACCGTGGCGTCTGGGCACGCTGGGACGCGATGGCCCCGGCCGAGCACGCCGCCGGGTTCCTCGCCGCCAACGAGCGGCTGGTCGAGGCGTACGAGGCGCTGGACGCCGAGACCCGCTCCTCGATGCGAATCGACCTCGGTTTCCTGCCGGAGCCGGTGGACGTGGCCACCGCGGCCCGGTTCCGGCTCAGCGAGTTCGCCCTGCACCAGTGGGACACCGAGGTGGCGTTCAACCCGTTCGCGGCGGTGACGCCGGGCGCGGTGGCGCTGCTGCTCGACCAGATCGGCGGCATGCTGGCCTGGACCAGCCGACCGCAGGAACTGGGCGGGCGGGAGGCCACGCTGCTGGTCCGGGTGCACGCGCCCGAGCGGACGTTCGGGCTGCGGCTGGGCGAGAAGGTCGAGGTCGTCGACGCGCCGGAGCGTCCCGACGGCGAGTTGGAGGCCCCGGCCGAGGCGTGGCTGCGGCTGGCCACCGGACGGCTGGACACCCAGCACACCCCGGACGGGGTGCGGGCGACCGGTTCGGTGACCCTCGACGACCTGCGCCGGGTCTTCGTCGGCTTCTGACCAGCGGCCGTGCGGGCCGGTCAGCCCGGCCCGCACGGCACGTCAGCCCTTCACGCAGACCACCTGCTTGAGGTGCGCGACCACCTCGACCAGGTCCTCCTGCTGGGCCATCACCTCGGTGATGTCCTTGTACGCGCCGGGGATCTCGTCGACCACCCCGGCGTCCTTGCGGCACTCCACCCCGGCGGTCTGCGCGGCCAGGTCCTCGGTGCTGAACGTCCGCTTGGCCTGCGCCCGCGACATCCGGCGCCCCGCCCCGTGCGACGCCGAGCAGTACGCGTCCGGGTTACCCCGGCCCCGCACGATGTACGACCCGGTGCCCATCGACCCGGGGATGATGCCCAGGTCACCCCGGCCGGCCCGGATGGCACCCTTGCGCGTCACCAGCACGTCCACCCCGTCGTAGCTCTCCTCGGACACGTAGTTGTGGTGGCAGCTGATCGACTCGTCGTAGGCGACCTGCGGGAACTGCTCCCGCACCACCCCGCAGAGCAGGGCCAGCATGACCGCCCGGTTGCGCCGCGCGTACTCCTGCGCCCACCACAGATCCCGCCGGTACGCGTCCATCTCCGGCGTCCCGGCGAGGAACACGGCCAGGTCCCGGTCCGGCAGGTCGGCGTTGTGCGGCAGCCCCCGGGCCACCCCGATGTGCCGCTCGGCCAGTTCCTTGCCGATGTTGCGGGACCCGGAGTGCAGCATCAGCCAGACCCGCCCCTCGTCGGCGCCGCCCTGCTCCAGGCAGACCTCGATGAAGTGGTTGCCCCCGCCGAGGGTGCCGAGCTGCCGCCGCGCCCGCGTCTCCAACTGTGCCACCCGCCGGTCCAGGCCGGCGAACCGGCCCCAGAAGTCGTCCCAGCCGGCCTGCTCCAGACCCCGGATCCGACGCGTGTCGACCGAGTCCTCGCGCTGGGTGAAGCCGACCGGGATGGTGGCCTCGATCGCGGAGCGCAGCCCGGCCAGGTCGTCGGGCAGGTCGGCGGCGGTCAGCGAGGTACGCACCGCCGACATCCCGCAGCCGATGTCGACGCCGACCGCGGCCGGCGAGACGGCCTGCCGCATCGCGATCACCGAACCGACCGTGGCGCCCTTGCCGAAGTGCACGTCGGGCATGACGGCGACACCCTGCACCCAGGGCAACGCACCGATGTTGCGCAGCTGCTTGGCGGCCTGCGGCTCGATCGCGTAGGGGTCGGTCCAGACCCGGACCGGAGCCCGGGTACCGGCGAGAGGGGTGAATCCCATCGTGGTCTCCTCGTGTCGTGCGATGACCGTTGATGATCAGGTATGAGCGCGGCGGCGGTGCGCGGATACGAAACGGCCGCCCGATCCCGGTGGGATGGGCGGCCGGCGGACGCGTCAGCGTCGCGTCAGTCGCGCCACCCCGGCTCGTTGCGCCGCAGCGCCGGGTACGCACAGGCTCTGGTGGTGCCGAGCAGAGACCCGCCGGCAGGGAGCAGCCGGGCGGCATCGGTGCGGATGCGTCGTGGCACGGCGTACTCCCTTCGGGGTGTGGCTCGGTCGACCTTGCACCGACGAGCCTAGGAGGGCTGCGGGGCGTCCGCAATGGATATCGCCGTTACCGGCCGCCGACCCGGCGGGCGACCGCCAGCAGATACCCCTTGCGATCCAGCGGGTCGTTGTCCCAGCGGGGCCGGGTGGGGCTGGGACCGGGCACCGGGCGGTACCTGTCGAACTCGGTCTCCAACACACCCTCGCCCCGGGTCAGCGCGGGCAGGCGACGCTCCAGCGCGTGCACCCGGCCCGCCGGGATCTCGCCCCGCACCAGGTACGACGTGCCCCGCCCGATGGTGTCGGTCGGCACCGCGTCCAGTCGCGTGAGCGCCGGCAGCAGCGTGCCGAGGACGTCACCGGGCACCTCCAACCGGAAGCGGTGCACCGGCTCGTGGACCCGCGTACGGGCACGGGTGAGCGCGGCCATCAGCACCAACGGGGTGAGATTGCGGAAATCCCCGGCGGTGCTGGACATGCTCTTGTCGAAGCTGCCGTGCGAGTGGCTCTGCCGCGCCCAGTAGCCGGCGTGGGTCATCGTCACCTCGCAGTCGGGGACCTCCCACCCGTGCAGCCCCTGGCGCAGGGTGCGACGTACGGACTCCTCCACGGCGGCGAAGAAGGCGGGTGGCATCGAACCCAGCTCGACGCCGAGGTGGAACCTCACACCGGCCCCGGTCGGCGCCGGGCCGATCCGCAGCCCGACGGTGGCCAGGAAGGGGTTGGGCGCCACCGCGATCACCTCGACCGCCTCGCCGACGCGGCACACCCGTTCCACGTGCACCACGCTGGTCTCCCGGAACGTCACCCGCACGCCGAAGTCGTCGGCCAGGGTCGCCTGGATGACCTCCTTCTGCACCTCGCCGTAGAGCGACACGCTGATCTCGTGCCGCCGGTCGTCCTGCCGCAGGTTGATCAGCGGGTCCTGTTCGGCGAGTTGGCTCAGCGCCGCGTGCAGCGCGGCCCGGTCGACGGGGCGCTCCGGCACCACCACCGTCTCCAGCGTGGGTGGCGCGAAGTGGCGGTCCGCGACGGCACGTTCCGGGGGTACGCCGACCGGGTCGCCGATCCGCGCGTCCGGCACACCCCACAGCCGGGCGATGTGGCCGGCACCGACCGACGACGCCACCACGTCGGCCCCCTGGCTGGCGACACGTATCGCCGTGACCAGCGCGGCGTCGGCCGTACCGACGCGAACCCGGTCGCGAACCCGGATCGTGCCGGCGAAGAGGCGGACCAGGGCGATCCTCTCCCCCGCCGGTCCCCGCTCGATGGCGAACACGGTGCCGGAGACCGGGGCGTCCAGGTCACCCTGACCGGTCGGCAGCAGTTCGGTGATGCCGGCGATCAGCGCGCCCACGCCGGTGCCGGTGATCGCCGAGCCGGCGTACACGGGCTGCACCAGCGCCCGGCGGGTCCGCGTCGCCAACACCCGGCGCAGCCGCGGGTACGGCACCGCCGACGGGTCCGCCACCCAGTCGGCGAGCAACCCGTCGTCCTGCCCCGCGAGCACGTCGAGCAGCCGGTCGGTGAACCCCACGTCGGCGGGGCCGTACGGCGAGCAGTGCGCGCCGCGAGTCCCCGGCGCCACCACCGAGCCCATCGCCACCACGGTCGGAGTGAGCTTCTCCGCGACGGCCCGCACGACCCGCTCGGGGTCCGCCCCGGCCCGGTCGACCTTGTTGACGAAGATCAGTGTCGGGATGCGCAGCCGCCGCAGGGTCCGCATCAGCACGCGGGTCTGCGGTTGTATCCCCTCCACCGCGGAGATCACCAGCACCGCGCCGTCGAGCACGCCGAGCACCCGCTCGACCTCGGCGATGAAGTCCGGGTGACCGGGCGTGTCGATCAGGTTGACGGTCACGTCGTCCAGCACGAAGGAGACGACGGCCGAGCGGATGGTGATCCCGCGTTGCCGTTCCAGAGCCAGGGAGTCCGTACGGGTGCTGCCCGCGTCGACACTGCCGAGCTGGTCGGTCACGCCAACGTCGTGCAACAGCCGCTCGGTCAGGCTGGTCTTACCGGCATCGACGTGAGCCAGGATGCCGAGGTTCAGAGTCTTCACGCAGCGTCAGGTCCTTCAGGTAGGCGACAGATCCCCTCTGGTCGGACATCGACGCAGCGCGCATGGTGACTCCCTGGCTGTTGGTGGCGGTTTCGGGTAGTTCAGCAGGCCGTCGCGGCTCGGACAACCGATTTAGCCGGCGCTCCCGTTCACGTACCGTCCGGCTCCGCGACGCCGCGTGCTCACCTGACGCGGCTAGGTTCGCGCGGCACTGTCCGCCCCTGTCCCGGGAGAACCACCATCACCGCCACCTGGCCGTCGCACCATGTCGGCACCGTCGCCACCGCACCGGACCTGCCTCGGGCGGACGCGGATCGTGGACCGCGCGACATCCGGTTCGGCGCGACGGTGGCGGGTTGGGTGCTCCCCGCCCTTGTCGCGCTGGCGCTTGGCCGGTGGCGGCTGACCGGTCCGGCCCTCTGGGCCGACGAGTTGGCCACCTGGGGCGCGGTCCGGTTGAGCTGGTCGCAGCTGTGGCAACTCGCCGGTTCGGTGGACGCGGTCCTGACTCCCTACTACGCCCTGATGAAGGTGTACGTCGCCGTGGCCGGCACGTCCACGGCCGCGCTGCGGCTGCCCTCGGTCGCCGCCATCACCGTCGCCACGGTGGTGGTGACCGCGCTCGGGCGTCGACTCGGCGGCCCCGGGACCGGGATGCTGGCGGGGCTGCTCTTCGCGATCCTGCCGGTGACCTCCCGGTACGCGCAGGAGGCCCGGTCCTACGCCCCGGTGATCCTCGGTGCCGCTGTCGCCGTGTGGTGCCTGATCAGCCTGCTGGAGGAGCCCACGCGTCGCCGCCTCGCCGGGTACGCCGCCGCCGTCGGCTTCGTCGGGCTGCTGCATCCGCTCAACGGCCTGCTGATGCTCGCGGGTCACGCCGTCGCGGTCGGCTGGTGGCAACTCCCTCGCCGGGCCGAGGGCTGGCGGACCGTACGCGGGTGGGTGACGGCCGCCGGCGTGGGTGTGCTGCCGGCGCTCGCGCTGTCGGTCTGGGGTCGGGGGCAGAGCGCCCAGGTGTCCTGGATCGCGCTCGTCGACCTGGGTGCCCTCCAGGCGTTCCCGGAGCGGCTCTTCCACTCCGCGGCCGTCGGCGGGCTCGTCCTCGTCCTCGCGATCCTCGGCGTGCGCCGCGCCCCGGCGTACGTGTGTCTGGCCGGCGCGGCGTTCGTCCCGTTGGCGCTGCTGTTGCTCGCCGGCACCCAGCTACACGTCTGGGTGGCCCGCTACGTGCTTGTCGTGCTGCCGGCGCTGGCCGTCCTCGCGGCGTCCGCCCTGGCCCGCGTCGGACGGTCGTCGGCCGTCGTCGCGGTCGTCCTGGCGGCCGTCCTAGCCCTCCCCGCACACGTCGCCATTCGCGCCCACGCCGGTCACAGCCAGGACTCGTACCGGATCGCGGCGGTCATCGGTCCCCACTACCGACCCGGCGACGTCGTGGTGTTTCCGGACAGCCACCCGAGCATCCCCTGGTCACCGCGCGACATCTACGAGCGCTACCTGCCGGCCCCACGCCCACCGGACGTGCTGCGCGTCGCCCCGCAGCGCAGCGACGGCCGGTTCCTGGCGACGGAGTGCCCGGACGCCACCTGCCTCGGCACACCACCGCGCATCTGGGTCGTCGGGGCCGATCCCGCGGCCGACCCGCTGCGGGACATGGCACCCGGCAAGCGGGAACGGATCAGCGCCGGCTACCGGGAGGCACAGCGCTGGCGGTACCCACTGCTCAGCATCACCCTCCTGGAGCGCACGGCCTGAGGGGCCCGGCAGTAGTAGCCGACCAGGGCCGATCGCGGAAGGAGAGCTTCCCCGATGCCTGGCAGACTCGCGGGCATGGTGGAGACCTCGGTGCGGCTGCTGCGGCTGCTGACCCTCCTGCAGGTTCGCCGGGAGTGGTCCGGCCCGGAACTGGCCGAACGGCTGGCGGTCACCACCCGCACCGTGCGCACCGATGTGGAGCGCCTGCGGGTGCTGGGCTACCAGATCGAGTCCCACCCGGGGGTCGCCGGAGGCTACCGGCTCGGCGCCGGATCGGCCCTGCCGCCGCTGCTGCTCGACGACGACGAGGCCGTGGCGGTGGCCGTCGGGCTGCGGGCGGCCGCCGGCGGTTCGGTGACCGGAATCGAGGAGACGTCGCTGCGGGCGCTTGCGAAGCTGGAGCAGTCGCTGCCGTCGCGGTTGCGGCACCGGGTGGACGCCCTGCGGGCCGCGACGGTCTCCGCCGCGGGCGGCGGCCCGACCGTGGACGCCGACACGCTCACCGCCGTGTCGACGGCGGTGCACCGGGCCGAGCGCCTGCGCTTCGACTACGCCGGGCATGACGGTACGGCCACCGTGCGCGACGTCGAGCCGTACCGGCTGGTCTACACCGGTCGGCGCTGGTACCTGCTCGGCTGGGACACCGACCGGGCCGACTGGCGCACCTTCCGCGCCGACCGGATCCGGCCCCGGGTGCCGACCGGCCCACGCTTCACCCCGCGGGAGCCGCCCGGCGGCGACGCGGTCGCGCACGTGCTGCGCGGAGTCGGCTCCACCGCCTGGCCGCACCCCGCCCGGGTACGCCTGCACGCGTCGGCCGACCAGGTGGCCCAGCGGATCCCCAGCACGGCGGGCCTGCTGGAGGCGATCGACGAGCGGACCTGCCTGCTGCACACCGGCGGGGAGTCGCTGAGCAACCTGGCCGCCTTCCTCAGCACCATCGAGGTCGACTTCGACGTGCTCGACCCGCCGGAGTTGCGCGCCGTGGTACGTGCCGTCGCCGCCCGGTTCGGTCGGGCCGCTCAGGCGTCGTAGCGGCCCTGGCGTCGCCGGTAGTAGGCGTAGGCGACCGCGGCGAGCAGTGGTCCCCACAGCAGCAGCGGCAGGTAGCAGGCGTAGAAGATCGCGGCCTCCCCCTCACCGCGCTGCGTGGGGAAGTCCGCCGGGAGCGGCGTGCCCCGCATGGTGACCCCGGCGAATATCTGGATGAAGGCGCTGGTCCACAGGACGGTCAGGACCGTCGCGCCGAGCGTCGCGGGAATGAGGGCGGCCGGCGTCGGCACCCGGCGGCCACCCAGCCAGGGAATCCAGCGCGGGAATCGCTCTCCCCAGCCGGCGACGAGACCGACGGCGGTGAACGCGATCAGCTCCGCCACGATCGAGAGGCAGACGACGTACACCCGCCCGTCGAACCCGACGCCGTCGCGGAACGCGACCGGGAGCCGCCAGAGGCCGGAGGGCAGCACGGTGAACGGGATGACGTAGGCGGCGACCCGCGCCCAGTGGGGCACTCCCGCCACCGGGGCGTGGGCCTTACGCCACGCCACGCGTAGCCGCGATTCTCCGGTTTCGGCGACCATCGGTGGCGACGTCGAGGGTTTGGGAGCATCGAGGCGGTCAGGTGTTCTCATGCCGCTCACGCTAGGAACCGAGCAGGCCGGGCCACCTCCCTCTCGCGAGGGAGTGCACCACCCGGTCGGTCGACCACCGTCGGTCATCGTGCGGCGCCAGGTCTCCCGAGCCGTCCGAGCCGGACCTCACCAACTGCCCGGGGGTGACCTCTGGCCGCTGGCGACACCTGTCGGCTTCGGCTCCGCCACCATCGTGTCGTGGTGACGGAGCCGAAGCGCCGACCCCTTGGTCGTGCCGGCCGATGAGGCGGGCGGCAGACGGGCTGGTCGGGCCGGGCAGCTAGGACTGCGGCACCAACCGGAAGGACTGCGCGGCGGTGCCGTTGCAGGTGTATTGGATGAGTTGGACGCTGTCCGCCGTGGACGCTCCCGGCACGTCGAGGCACTTGCCGCTTTGCCGGTTGACCAGGCGGTAGTAGCCGCCGCCCTCCGATTCGGCACGCCACTGCTGGTTGTTGCCACCGCTGTAGGACCAGAGCTGGATCGGCGCCGAGTCGGCTGTCGACCGGTCGGTCACGTCGAGCACCTGGGCGGCGTTGGTGCGGTTGTTGACCCGCAGGTAGCCGCCGCTGGTCGGCGCGAACTGGTACTGCTGCGCGGCGCTGCCGTTGCAGGCGTACTGCTGGATGGCCGTGCCGTTCGCGCTGGCGGCGGCGCGCGCGTCCACGCACTTGCCGTTGCCCCGGTTGACCACCGTGTGCCAGGCGGTCGGTGAGATCGTGCCGCCGGTCGGCGGAGGCGTGGTCGGGGTGGTGGTGCCGGCGCCGGCGAGCCAGTGCAGCCCGTCGATCAGCAGCTGGTTCTGCTGCGCGCTGTCGAACGTCGACGACAGCCCGGTGTTGGTGCTGTAGTTCATGGCGTTGTGCCCGAAGTTGGCGTAGAGCATCTTGTACTGCCGGTTGCTCCACACCAGCGGGTAGTACCCGCCGTACCAGGACTGGTTGGGGTCGGTGCCGACCGGGAAGCTGGACGCGTCGACCGAGGCGAGGATGTCGATGTTCGGGTTCTGCCGCAGGTCGTTGCTCCAGGAGTACCACTCGCTGATCGACGACGGGAAGGTCGCCGGGAGGTTCCGGGTGGCCGGGTGGGTGCGATTGTCGGCGCGCATGGTGACCCGGGTGGGTCCCCAGGTGTTGGTCTGAAACGAGCCGGTGCCGAGGAAGGTGTTGTAGTACCAGCTCCAGCTCGACGGGTTGTCGGTCCACGCGCTGACGTGGAAGCCGAACCACGCCCCGCCGTTCTGCATGTACTGCTGGAACGCGGCCCGCTGCGCGGTGGGCGGCGCGTCGTCCAGGAACATGACCACCTTGTACTGGGCCAGGTTCGCGGTGTTCAGCAGACCCCAGTTGTTGGTGGCCTCCCAGGAGAAGCCGTGCTGCGCGGCGGCCTGCGGGAACCAGGCCCGGGCGTCCCGGACGAAGTCGATGTGCGCGGCGTCCCAGGTGCCGTTGTAGAAGGCCAGGACCTTGAACGTCGGCGCGGCCTGCGCGGACCGCGAGGAGTTGACCGCCAGGCCGGCGCTCAGCGCGACCAGCAGAGCGACGAACACCGACAAGATTCGTCTGGTACGGGAGGAGAGTTCTGCGATCACCTGATCGTCCCTTCGGTGGGGACGCGCGCCGCCGCGTCGACCTGCATCTGTTCACAAGGTTTACAGATAGACGAAAGGTTATGCGGTGGCACCGGCGGCGTCAATCATGGGTCGGCTGAACGGGTGGGATTCCGGTGCCAGCGGGTACTCCGGCCCGATGACCAGCCCGGACGCCGTCGACGTCGACACGCCCCTCGCCGTCGACCTGCCCGCCGCGCCGCACGACGCCAGCGGCGAGTGGGTGCCGACCCGTGACCTCGCCGGGCTCGCACCCGCGGCCCGGCCGGCCCGCCGCTGGACCCCGCGCCGGGTGGTGGCCACCCCGGCCGCGCTGGAGCACCCGCACGGCCAGCGGATCGTCGAGCTGGTGCAGGCACAGGGCATCGAGGTGGAACACCTGCGAGCCAACCGGCTCACCGGGGTACGCGGACAAACCGACCGGGAGACGTACGCGCGGGCGAAGGCCACCATGGCGATCGTGGTCAGCCCACCCTCGCGGCGCACCCTGCAACCCATCGCGCCCAGCGCCGACTGGCGGGTCGACCTCGCCGAGGGCTGCCCGGCGCACTGCCAGTACTGCTACCTCGCCGGTTCGCTGTCCGGCCCGCCGGTGACCCGGGTGTACGCGGATCTCGACGACATCCTGGCCGGGCTGGCCGCGTACGCCGGGCGTGGGACGGTGACCAGCCGCAACGCGCGACGCGCCGACGAGGGCACCACCTTCGAGGCGTCCTGCTACACCGACCCGCTCGCGCTGGAGCACCTCACCGGCAGTTGGCGGCGGGCGGTGCAGCACTTCGCCGCCTGGGACGCGCCCGTGCAACTGCGCTGGACCACCAAGTACGCCGACGTGGACACCTTCGTCGGGCTGCCGCACGCCGGCCGTACCCGGGTCCGGTTCAGCGTCAACTGCGCACCGGTGAGTGAACGGTTCGAGGGCGGCACCGCCCGGGTGCCGGAGCGGCTGGCCGCGCTGCGCCGGCTCGCGCTCGACGGCTACCCGGTCGGGCTGACCATCGCCCCGATCATCGCGCTGCCCGACTGGCGGGAAAGCTACGGCGAGTTGCTCGACCAGGTCCGCGCGGCGGTCGACGGGGTGCCGGAGCTGGACCTGACCGCCGAGCTGATCACCCACCGGTTCACCCCGGGCAGCAAGGAGGTGCTGCTGGGCTGGTACCCGCGCACCCGGCTGGAGATGGACGAGGAGTCGCGCAGCCGCAAACACGGCAAGTTCGGCGCGGTGAAGTACGTCTACCCGCGCGACACCATGGCCGAGCTGCGCGGCTGGTTCACCGCCGAGCTCGCCTCGCGGGTGCCGGCCTGCCGGATCCTCTACTGGACCTGAGCCGTCCCCGGCATGTTTCGGAAAACTTTCGCGAACCTCGCCGTCGTCGCTTGACGGCAACCTTCTCATCCACCACAGTCGATGCGGGTGTAGGTAGGCGTGCCGTCGGGAGCTCGGCCGCCAGCGGGGCATTGAGCGATGTGGTGTCGGGTGCGATGGGCAGCACCTGTTAGCGCTCACACTGTGCCGCACCGCTGTCCTGGCCACGGTGGCGGCGTGGCCCGACAGCGATCTGTCATGGCAACGCGGCACTTCGCGTGTTCACGCCCCCGATCATCAGGAGAATGGTCCATGAGAAGACCCAGAGTTATCCGGGCCGCCGCGGTGTCCGCCGGCGCGGTGCTTGTGGCATCGACGGCGATCGCCGTGGCGATGCCGGCCGGGGCAGCGGCCGCTGGCTGTTCGGTGGATTACAGCGTGTCGTCGCAGTGGCAGGGCGGGTTCGGCGCCAACGTCGCCATCACCAATCTCGGTGATCCGGTCAGCATCTGGACGTTGGCCTGGTCCTACAGCGCCGGCCAGACCGTCACGCAGGCGTGGAACACGACACTGACCCAGAGCGGCGCGGCGGTCACCGCCAGGAACGTCAGTTACAACGGGGCGATCGCCACCAACGGCACCGTCTCGTTCGGCTTCAACGGCTCGTGGACCGGCAGCAACCCCGCGCCGGCCAGCTTCACGCTCAACGGGGTGGCCTGCACCGGCGAACCGGCACCGACCACGCCACCGCCGACCAGCGCACCGCCGACGACCCCGCCACCAACCACCCCACCGCCGACGACCCCACCGCCGACCACTCCGCCGCCGAACGGGCCGGCGGACATCACGGTGAACAGCGCGACCAGATACCAGACAGTCGACGGGTTCGGGGCCGCGCAGTCGATCTGGGGTAGCGCCTGGTCGACGACGGACACCCAGACGCTCGTCGGGCTGGGCGCCAACCAGTTGGGGCTGTCCATCGTGCGGACCGGCCTGTCGCCGGTGTCCAGCGAGTGGGCGACGCACGTGGACTCGCTGAAGACGGCGGAGTCGTACGGGTCGAACGTGAAGATCCTCGCCTCGCCGTGGACCGCACCGGCGGCGTGGAAGACGAACAACAGCCGGGTCAACGGCGGCAAGCTGAGGACCGACTACTACGACGACTACGCGAACCATCTGAACAGCTACGTGCAGTACATGCGTGGCCAGGGCGTGAACATCGACGTCACCTCGGTGCAGAACGAGCCGGACTGGCACCCGGATTACGACTCGATGGACTGGAGCGGCACCGAGCTGCGCAATTTCGTCCGGGACCAGGGCACGAAGGTGCAGAACACCAAGCTGATGGTCGCCGAGGCGGTCAACCTCAACTACAACTTCACCGATCCGACCCTGAACGACACCACCGCCCGCAACAACATCGGCTACATCGGCGGGCACCTGTACGGCACCGAGGAGTCCGGCCGGCTCAAGCCGTATCCCCTGGCCGCGCAGTACAACAAGCCGGTGTGGATGACCGAGTGGAACCTGCACGCCGCCGACGGTGGCGGCTCCAACATCTGGGGCAACCCCGCCAACGGCACGGTCTGGAACGAGACGCTCGACGACATCATGCGCACCGTGCACCGGTCGATGGAGGCGAACTGGAGCGCCTACATCTGGTGGTACGGCAAGCGCTACTACTCCTTCATCGGCGACGGTGAGTCGGCGTTCGGCACCGTCGCGGGCGCTCCGCTCAAGCGCGGGTACGCGTTCTCGCAGTACGCCAAGTACGTCCGCCCCGGCTACCAGCGGGTCGCCCTGACCAAGAGCTCCAAGGCCTCGCCCCTGGAGGTGACCGCCTACCAGGGCGACGGCAAGGTCACCCTGGTGATCCTCAACCGCTCGAACAGCGCGGTCACCAACGCCGTGGTCCAGGCGCCGCAGAACGTCACGCGGGCCGAGCACTACCTCACCTCGCAGAACGCCAACGCGGCCAGCCAACCGACAAGCGTCAACGGCGGTCAGGCCACCATCAACGTCGCCGCCCGCAGCATCTCCACGCTCGTGTTCACCCTCTGAGGGCCGCACCGCCCGTAGGTGGGCGTGTGGGTGTTGGATCGCGGATCCGCACCCACACGCCCCACCGGCCGCCCCCGGTCGGAGCGGACGCGGTATCGACCGGCCGGGTCAGCCAACGCGCGTGCCGGACGGCGGCGCATCAGCCGACCGACGAGCGGGCGACCGGCGCGGCGAAGAACGTGTCCGGGTACGGCTCGTCGCGCAGGCTGTAGTGCCACCACTCACGGTCGTAGTTGACGAAGCCGGCGTCGGTCATCAGCCGCTGCAACAACCGCCGGTTGTCTCGCGCCGTCCCGGTGATGCGGGGGTCGGCGGTGTGCGCCCGGGAGTCGAAGCAGTCGAAGCCCGTACCCATGTCGACGCTGTTGTCGGCGAAGCGCCGCCCCGGGGGCGCGGTGCAGGCGACGAGCGGCTGCCCACGCCGGTACGCGGGCTGGTCGGCGGCGGGGTCGTCCACAAGCGTCAGGTCCATGGTGCTGCCCCGGCTGTGCGCGGTGGGCGCCCCGATGTAGCCCTCGGCGAAGAGCCGATCCTTGGCCAGGTCCGGGTAGAACTCGGCCTTGGTCTGCTGCTCGCCGGGGCGCTTCGACCAGGCGACGAAGTCGTCCACCGCCGGCTGCGGGCGGTAGCAGTCGTACACCTTGAGGCTGTGCCCGCCGGCCAGGGCGGCGTCCTGCACCCGGCGCAGCGCCTCGGCGGCCTGCCGGGTGAGCAGGCACAGCGGCTCCGGGTAACCGGCGATCGGGCGGCCCACGAAGTTGTGCGCCGTGGCGTAGCGGATGTCGGCGTGGATGCGCGGGTCGACGTCACTCAGGTCCACGAATCCGGGCAGCCGGGCGGCCGCGGAGCTGGACGTCGCGGGGGTGGGCGTCGCGGAGGTGGGCCGGGGGGTGGGACTCACCGGCGTCGACGGGGGCGCGGCCGGCGCGGGGCGGGGCTCCGGCCGCGAGCAACCGCCGAGCAGCACGGCGACCACGAGCGCGACGGCGATCCGGTGACCCACCTCTCCTGTCTATCAGCCGGGCCGGCGGCGCGGGCCGGATGCACCCGTTCCGGGTCGGCCCCGCTCGGCACGTGGCCCGGTCAGCTCTCGGTCAGGTGTGCGCGCAGGAAGACCAGCGCCGACTCGTCGTCGTCGATCCCGCCGGCCTCGTGGCCGTTGTAGCGCCACACCGCCAACTCGCTCGGCCCGGCGTGGGCGTTGGCCGCCGCATAGACCGTCGACGGCGGGACGATCTCGTCCATCAACGCCACCGAGTACCGCGCCGGACGGCGGCAGCGGCGGGCGAAGTTGACCCCGTCGACGTACGCGAGGGTGGTCAGCACCCGCTCCTCGGCGTACCGGTGGATCGCCAGGTAGTCGCGGATCTCCCGGTAGGGGCGGGCGGCGGTGGTCACCACCGCGCGCGGAATGTCGCAGAGGAACGGCACGAACGCGACCACCGCCCGTACCCCGGGTGCCAACGCGCCGGCCGCGAGCGCCAGCCCTCCGCCCTGGCTGTGCCCGAGCACCGCCACCCGGGTCGGATCGACGAGCGGCAGGGTCCGGACGGCGTCCACCGCCCGGACGGCGTCGGTGATCAGCCGCCGGTAGTATTAGGTCTTCGGATCGGCGATGCCCCGGGTGGTGACGCCGGGCGCCTCCGGCCCGGCCGCGCCGAGGTCCGGGGTGTCGCCCCGGCTCCAGCCCGAGCCCTGCCCCCGGGTGTCCATCTGCAGGTGCGCGAACCCGGCGGCGGCCCAGAGCAGGTTCTCCAGCGGGTGCCCGCGCCCGCCGCCGTAGCCGGCGAACTGGACCACCGTCGGCAACGCCGTGTCGGCGCCGCGGGGCACCCGCAGCCAGGCCCGCACGGACTGGCCGGCGAAACCCGCGAAGGTCACGTCGAACACGTCGATGCTGTCCAACTCGGTCGCGACCGGCTCGGCCCGCACCGGCCAGCCGGCACGCCGGGCCTCGGTCAGGGTGTCGGCCCAGAAGTCGTCGAAGTCCGCCGGCTCCGTGACGACGCCGCGGTAGTCCCGCAGCTGTTCCTCAGGTAGATCGGTGTACATGCCGTCCCCGGTCGACGAAGTTCCGGAAAGATTCCGTAACTTCGCCGAACGCTAGAACCGACCTGGCATGTCGTCAACCCCCGTCGGTGAGGCAAGATGACGCGTGGAACGGGCACACCGTTCCGGGATCCTCGGTTGACGACGTCTCGTGGTCGTTCTTCCGGCACGGTGAAGGAGACGCGGGTGGGCGCGGACGACGGACGCAGGGTGACCATCACCGCGATCGCACGGGAAGCCGGGGTGTCGGTGCCGACCGTGTCACGGGTCCTCAACGGTCGCTCCGATGTAGCACCGGACACCCGGGAGCGGGTCGAGGAGTTGCTGCGCCACCACGGCTACCGGCGACGCACCAGCCGCAGCGTTCGCCGCGCCGGCCTCGTCGACCTGGTCTTCAACGACCTGGACAGCCCCTGGGCCGTGGAAATCATCCGCGGCGTGGAGGATGTCGGGCACGGCGCGGGAGTCGGCACGGTGGTCTCCGCGATCCACCGGCAGCCCACCGCCGCCCGGCAGTGGCTGCAGAACCTGCGCACCCGGGCCACCGACGGGGTCATCTTCGTGACCTCGCACCTCAGCCCGCCGCTGCACGCGCAACTGCGCCGCCTCAACGTGCCGGTGGTGGTCGTCGACCCGGCCGGTGTCCCGGCCATGGACGTGCCGACGATCGGTGCCACCAACTGGGCCGGCGGAATGGCCGCGACCGAGCACCTGCTGGCGATCGGGCACCGGCGCATCGGCCTGGTGGCGGGGCCGACGCACCTGCTGTGCAGCCGGGCGCGGCTCGACGGTTACCGGGCCGGGTTGGAGAGCGCCGGAGTGCCGGTGGACGACGAGCTGATCTACCCGGGCGACTTCTACCACGCCTCCGGGTTCTCCGGCGCGACCGCGCTGCTCGACCTCGCCGACCCGCCGACCGGCATCTTCGCCGCGAGTGACCAGATGGCCTTCGGCGTCTACGAGGCCATCCGGCGGCGCGGGCTGCGGGTGCCGGACGACGTGAGCGTCGTCGGCTTCGACGACCTGCCGGAGGCCCGCTGGGCATCGCCACCGCTGACCACGGTGCGGCAGCCGTTGGTCGAGATGGGACGGTTGGCGGCCCGGACCGTGCTGCGCCTGGCCCAGGGTGAGGGCATCGACTCGCCACGTGTGGAACTCGCCACGGAACTTGTCGTCCGCGACAGCACCGCCCCGCCGTCCGGGTCGCCCGGCCCGTCGTGAGGCCGGAACTGGGTCGGTAACCGGTCGGACCAGTTCCGATCCGCTTCCGAGAATTTCGGTCGCCGGGCTGACCCGGCTGGCGCTTCCGCTGGCGCGGTGAGCGGCCGAGTGCCGCCCACCGCGCCGCGTGCTCAGTGGTGGTGGTGCGCGCGGACGGCCTTGCGAATGGTCACCGGCAGCGCGGGCGCGCCGTCGACCGGTGCCGGGTCCTCGGCGGTCGGCGCCACTCCCCCGGCCGCGATCCGGTCCAGGGTGGCCAACCCGGCCGCGTCGACCTCGCCGAAGATCGTGTAGTTGGGGCGCAGCGCCGAGTTGGCGTAGACCAGGAAGAACTGGCTGCCGTTGGTGTCCGGCCCCGCGTTGGCCATCGCCAGCACGCCCCGGGCGTACACCCGGCGTTCCCCGGTCGGGTCGGTGGGCGCCGGCGGCAGGTCGGTCGGCAGTTCGTCGCGGTACCGGTAGCCCGGGCCGCCCTCGCCGGTGCCCGACGGGTCACCGCACTGCAGCACGCTCAGCGTCGGGTACGCGGTGAGCCGGTGGCACGGGGTGCGGTCGTAGAAACGCTTGCCGACCAGGTGCAGGAAGCTCTGTACGGTGCACGGTGCGGCGGCCCGGTCCAGCGTCAGCCCGATCGGTCCGTGGTTGGTCGACAGGGTCACCCGGACACTGCCCCGGGCCGGGGTGCGCCGTGGGTCGGGCGGCAGCGGCACTGGCCGGGCCGCGGGCTCGTCGGGTGTCTCGGTGTACCCGCACGGGCCGTGGGTGGTGCGCGGCGGTCGGGTGGCGGCGTCCGCGGCGGTGGAAGCGCCCTCGGCGGCGGCGGGCGCGGCGACCGCGCTCGGGGACGCCCCGACGACGAGCGCCCCGGCGAGCGCGGTCACCCCCGCGAGGCGGGACAGGACGTGCACCGGCCGGCGGGGTGCCGCCACGCCGCGGTGCGGTTCGAGTTCACTCGACACGGTGATCCTCCTGGACTCGTGGTGCCAGAAAGACCGGAGTCTATGGACACCGGCACCCGATGTCGATCCGCCCGGGCAGTCAGCGGCTCCGGCCAGTCAGCGGCTCAGGGCAGCCGACGGCGACGCCGCCACAGCAGCCCGCCCAACAGCGCCAGCACCCCCGCGCCACTCACCGCGGTCACCGACCACAACCATCCCGAGCCGGTACGCGCGGGTCCGCTGGCCGCCGCCGGCCGGGGCGCACCGGGTGCGGCCAGCGCGGACGGCGCCGCCGACGGCGTGGCGGTCAGTTCGCCCGGCTCGACCAGCCGGCCGACGGACGCGTCCCGGGGCAGCGTGAAACCCCAGTCCAGCAGGGCCGCGCCCTGCTCCCAGCCGCGCTTCGGCGCCGGTTCGGCACCCAACAGGGTGACCACCAGCCGTCGGCCGTTGCGTTCGGCGGCGCCCACGTAGGTGTGCCGGGCCAGGTCGGTGAAGCCGGTCTTGCCGCCGAGCGCGCCCGGGTACCGGTAGATGAGTTGGTTCTCGTTCTGGATCTGGAAACCCTTGGTGCGCTGCGCCGGCTGGGTGGGAATCTGCGTCTGCTCGGTCAGCGCGTACCGGCGGAAGGTCGGGTCGGCGAAGCAGGCCCGGGCGATCAGCGCCAGGTCGTACGCGCTGGTGAACTGCCCCTTGCCGTCCAGCCCCGACGGGGTGACCGCGTGGGTCTGCAGCGCGCCCAGGTGGTGGGCCTGCTCGTTCATCGCGCGTACGCCGGCGGCGCTGTCCGTCCCGCTGCCGAGCCGGGCCAGCGCGTTGGCGGCCTCGTTGCCGGAGTTGAGCAGCAGCCCGAGCCAGATAGTCTCGATGGTGTACCGACCGCCCGCGACGAGTCCCACGGCGGAGGAGCCGGGCTCGATGTGCATGTCGTCCTCGGTGACGGTCACCGTCTGCTTCGGGTCCAACCGAGGCAGCATCGTGGCCGCCAACAGGAGCTTCTGCACGCTGGCCGGGGTGCCGTACTCGTGTGGGCCGCACCCGCCGAGCACCTGGCCGCTGTCCAGGTCGGCGACCAGCCACGACGTGGCGGTGATCGCCGGTGGCGCGGGGGCGCCGGCCGGCACGACCAGGCCGGTCGTGTCCAGGGCCGCGCCGCCGACCACCCGCTGCGCGGGAACGGCGGGCGGGGGTGCGGGGCGGGGCGGGCGGGACACCGCCGGGGCCGGCACCCGCGGGCACCGCACGGTTGCCCCGGCGGACGCTCCCGCGGCGGCGACCGGCGCGGGAGCGAGCAGGATGGCGGACGCCGTGGCCGCCAGCAGCGCAGCTCTCATGTGCCCGACCCTAGCCAACAAGATCGCTCGGTGGGACGGGTCGGTCAACCCGCCTCGCCGCCACCGCGCAGGTAGTCGTGCAGGGCGGCCGTGCCCCGCAGCCGGCGCAGGCTGCGAATGTGCAGGTCCTGCTCGCGGCGGGCCAGTTCGGCGCGGACGCGCTGGGGGCTGCCGGTGGTCCGCAGTTCCTCCAGCACCGCCTCGATGATCTCGAACGGGTACGCGCCTCGGCGCAGCAACGCGATGACCTGCGCGGCGCGTAGTTCCACCTCGTCGTACACCCGGTAGTTGGTGCCCGGAGCGCGACTCGGGCGCAGCAGCTCGCGCTGCTCCCAGAGCCGGAGCTGGGAGGTTCGCACCCCGACCAGGGCGGCGACCTCGCCGATGCGGGCGGCGCGGCGTGGTGCGGGCCGCGCCAACGGTGGGCTGGCCAGCACGGTCACGAAGGCGCCGAGCACCCGGCGGATCTCGGCGCGTTCCCGGTCCAGCTCGGCGTGACCGCCGTCGAGCGCGGCCAGGGCCGCCGGCAGGTCACCCCGATGCACCGCCGCCATGATCTCCCGGGCGCGACTCCAGCCGTGCCCCTCGGCCAGCCGTCGCGCGACGCTCAGCGCCCGGGCATGCGCGGTCGTGAAGATCCGGTAGCCGCTCTCGGTCCGCCGCGCCGGGGGCAGCACACCCTGCTCGACGTAGTTGCGCACCTGCTGCACCGAGATCCCGACGGTGGCCGCCAGGTCCACGGCCCGGAGTCGATCCTTCGGGGAGACGTCCACGCGAGCCACCGTACCGCTTACGACGTGATTTGAGACTTTCCCGGACGTGCTGCTGCCTCCTGCGCTTGGTTCTCCACGAAAGTCTCTACATGGGGATGAATGAGACAATGGAACCCGCCAGCATCGGCGGGGCACAGTCCCGCCACGACTCCGTGAAGGGTTCGCATGTCGCAGCCAGCATG
Organism: Micromonospora sp. NPDC085948; assembly: GCF_040686315.1. Classification (NCBI taxonomy): domain Bacteria; kingdom Bacillati; phylum Actinomycetota; class Actinomycetes; order Micromonosporales; family Micromonosporaceae; genus Micromonospora; species Micromonospora sp. NPDC085948. The sequence continues at coordinate 166,521 of NZ_JBFBJW010000016.1, forward strand.
GTCCGCCGCCGACAGCCACGACATGATCGAGGTACGCGGGGCGCGGGAGAACAATCTCGCCGACGTCTCGGTCGACATCCCCAAACGCCGGTTGACCGTCTTCACCGGCGTCTCGGGCTCGGGCAAGTCGTCGCTGGTCTTCGGCACCATCGCCGCCGAGTCCCAGCGCATGATCAATGAGACCTACAGCGCGTTTCTCCAGTCGTTCATGCCGAACCTCAACCGACCGGACGTCGACTCGCTGCGCAACCTCAGCGCGGCCATCGTCGTCGACCAGGAGCGGATGGGCGTCAACTCCCGCTCCACCGTCGGCACCGCCACCGACGCGTACGCCATGCTGCGGATCCTCTTCAGCAGGCTCGGCCAGCCGTCCATCGGCGGTGCCGGGGCGTTCAGCTTCAACCTGCCCGAGGGCATGTGCCCCACCTGCGAGGGGCTGGGCCGCGTCTCCGACCTAGACATCAACGAACTGGTGGACGTCGAGCGCTCCCTCAACGACGGCGCCATCACCGTGCCGAACTTCGCCGTCGACTCCTGGTACTGGCAGACGATGGCCGGCTCCGGCCTGTTCGACCCGGACGTCAAACTCCAGGACTTCACCCCGCAACAGTGGGAGGACTTCCTCCACAAGCCGTCCACGAAGATCAAGGTGGGCAGCAACAACTGGACGTACGAGGGCCTGGTGGTCAAGGTCAAGCGTCTCTACCTGGCCAAGGACCGCGAGTCGATGCAACCGCACATCCGCGCATTCGTCGACCGGGCGGTCACCTTCACCACCTGCGGCGACTGCGGCGGCACCCGACTCAACGCGGCGGCCCTGTCGTCGCGGATCGCCGGACGCACCATCGCCGACTGCTCGGCGATGCAGATCAGCGACCTGGCGACGGTCGTGCGCGGCATCGACGACCCGGGGGTCGCACCACTGATCGCCAACCTGCGTGACCTGCTGGACTCCCTGGTCGAGATCGGTCTGGGCTATCTCAGCCTGGACCGGGAGTCGGCCACCCTCTCCGGCGGTGAGGCGCAACGGGTCAAGATGGTCCGGCACCTCGGCTCCAGCCTCTCCGACGTCACCTACGTCTTCGACGAACCCACCGTCGGCCTGCACCCGCACGACATCGCCCGGATGAACGACCTGCTACTGCGACTGCGCGACAAGGGCAACACGGTGCTGGTGGTCGAGCACAAGCCGGAGACCATCGCCATCGCCGACCACGTCGTCGACCTCGGGCCGGGTGCCGGCACCGACGGCGGCCGGATCTGCTTCACCGGCGACGTGCCCGCGCTGCGCCGCTCCGACACCCTCACCGGTCGGCACCTGGACCACCGGGTGACCCTGCGCGGCCAGGTACGCCAACCCACCGGGCAGCTCGCCATCCGCCAGGCCGACCTGCACAACCTGCGCGACGTGGACGTGGACCTCCCGCTCGGCGTGCTCACCGTGGTCACCGGCGTGGCCGGCTCCGGCAAGAGTTCACTGATCCACGGGTCGCTGCGCGGCCGGTCCGGGGTGGTCATCGTCGACCAGTCCCCCATCCGCGGGTCCCGGCGCAGCAACCCGGCCACCTACAGCGGGCTACTCGACCCGATCCGTACCGCCTTCGCCAAGGCCAACGGCGTCAAGGCGGCCCTGTTCAGCGCCAACTCCGAGGGTGCCTGCCCGGCCTGCAAGGGAATCGGGCTGATCTACACGGACCTGGCGATGATGGCCGGCGTCGCCAGCGTCTGCGAACGCTGCGAGGGTCGACGCTTCACCGACGAGGTGCTCACGTACACGTTGCGCGGCAAGAACATCAGCGAGGTGCTGGCCATGTCGGTCACCGAGGCGTACGCGTTCTTCCCGGGTGGTCCGGCGCACCTCATCCTCGGCCGGCTGGTCGACGTCGGGCTGGGCTACCTCAGCCTCGGCCAGCCGTTGACCACCCTGTCCGGCGGGGAACGGCAACGACTCAAGCTCGCCATCCACCTGGCGGAGAAGACCACCACCTACGTGCTGGACGAACCCACCACCGGCCTGCACCTGGCCGACGTGGACCAACTGCTCGCCCTGCTCGATCGGATGGTCGACGCCGGCAACACCGTGATCGTCATCGAGCACCACCAGGCCGTCATGGCCCACGCCGACTGGCTCATCGACCTGGGGCCGGGCGCCGGCCACGACGGCGGCCGGATCGTCTTCACCGGCACGCCCGCCGACCTGGTCGCCCGTGGGGACACGCTGACCGCCACCCACCTGCGCGAGTACGTCAACGAACCGGCGGTGACCCGACAGGGGTAGGCGCCCAGGGGCGGGCGGTGCAGGTCAGACCACGCGGCGCAGCCAGCGCCGCTGCCAGGGCGTCTCCACCGCCTTGGGGTGGTAACCCTCCCGGACCCACGACACCGCCCGCTCGGCCGGCAGGCCGTCGAGAATCGCCAACGCGGCCAGCGCGGTACCGGTCCGCCCCACCCCACCCCGACAGGCCACCTCGACGCGCGCACCGTCATGGGCGCGCCGCAACGCCGCCCGCAGCGCATCGAGGGCATCCGCCCGATCCGTCGGCACCCAGAAATCGGGCCACCGGATCCGCCGGTACGGCCACGCCGGAGCCGGACCGGGCGCCAACAGCAGTGCGAAGTCGGCGGGCGACGTCACCGTGGCGACGCGGCGCCCGCGTACCGTCACCCCGCTGGGGAGTACGAGCAAACCAGATTGCTCGGGCCAGGGCTGAGAACCGGTCACCCGAGCGATTATGCCGCTGCCGGACCGACAGGTGGGCACAGACAGCGCCGCCCCCGGCCCTGTGGACCGGGGGCGGCGCTGGTGTCGGTGTGCAGGTCGCCTCGCGGCGAGTGGCGCGACGCGGCTCCAGCCGAACGGTATTCCGCGAAGGCGATATTAGGTGAGGCCCGGGGACACTGAGTCACACCGACACCCTGCACAACCAGCCGGATCCCCACGATGTTCCCACGCCCATACCCACCGCCAAGCCGCCACACGACGGTGACGGCGGCGGAGCGGACGCGACGGTGCGTGGGGGGGTAACGGTCGCGGTGGCAGTCGCGGTCACGGCGGGCGGTCGCGCGGCGGTAGTCGCGTGCCCCTTGCCCTTGCCCTTGCCCTTGCCCTTGCCCTTGCCCTTGCCCTTGCCCTTGCCCTTGCCCTTGCCCTTGCTTACAAGATCGTGCTCGATCCTGGTTGTAGTGGCCACCGTTGCCGACCGAGGGGACTACAACCAGGATCGAGCACGATCGGTGGACGGTCGCGCAGTGGCGGTCGGCGGTCGGCGGTCGGCGAGATCTTGGACAGTTACCGTTTCGCGCGAACGGAAACTGTCCAAGATCTCCGGACAACCACCGATCAGGCCGGGCAATCAACTCCCTGGCACGCCCGAGAGGTGCGTCGGGCACCTCACCGCTCAGCCGCGTTCGATCTCGGCGGAGCGGGACGCGGCCAGTGCGGTGGTCAGCGCGGAGCCCCGACCGGCCAGCGGTCGGTGTCGTGCTGGTGCGGTGGTGCTGGTGTCAGCTGTTCCAGTACTGGGCGACCAGGTCGGCGGCCTGCTGCTCCCACTGGGCGTAGGCGTCGGGGTAGGCGGACACCTGCACGGTCTGCGCGGCCTCGGTCAACGGCATGTCCTGCCACCCGTCGACCTGCTTGAGGCCCTTGAGGAACGCCCTCGTCGAGTAGGCCGGGTCGGTGATCTGCTCCGGGGTACCCCAACCACTGGACGGGCGCTGCTGGAACAGGCCCAGCGAGTCGTGGTCGTTCATGTCACCCAGGTGGCCCAGGTTGTCCAGCTTCGACTC
>NZ_JBFBJW010000017.1:0-147083 GCF_040686315.1 Micromonospora sp. NPDC085948
CGGCTGGCAACGGTGACCGGGCTGCGACTACCCGCCACGCTGGTATTCGACTACCCGACACCAGACACCCTCGCCCACTACCTACACACCCAACTCGCCCCAAGCCACGGCAGCAACGCGGAACCGGAGCCCGACGAACCCGATGAGGCCGACATCCGGAGCACCCTGGCCACCATCCCCCTAGCCCGGCTGCGCCAGGCCGGCCTGCTCGACGCTCTGTTGCAGCTGGCCCCCGACCGGCACGCTGCGGCTGTCACCACCGCGGACGAGCCGTCCACGGCGATCGCCACCATGGCTGCCGAAGACCTCGTACGTGCCGCGCTGGGCGAGACCAACGACGACCCGCAGCCGGCCACCGGGAGCCGGCGATGACCGTACCCGCCGAGAAGCTCGTCGAGGCGCTCCGGGCGGCGATGCTCGAAGCCGACCGGCTTCGCAAACACAACCAGCAGTTGACCACGGCACAGCACGAACCCATCGCGATCATTGCCATGGCATGCCGGCTGCCCGGCGGCGCTGACGGCCCGGACACGCTGTGGGACCTGGTCGCCGGCGGCGTCGACGCGGTCTCGCCCTACCCGAGCGATCGGGGCCGGCAGCCGAAGGCAGGCGACGAGCGGAGCACCCCCGGCACCGTCTACACCCGATACGGCGGCTTCCTGGACCACATCGCCGACTTCGACGCCGCACTGTTCGGCATTTCCGCACGCGAGGCGGTCGCAATGGACCCGCAGCAGCGGCTGCTGCTGGAGGTCTGCTGGGAGCTGTTCGAACGCGCTGGGATCGATCCGATGTCACTGCGCGGCACCCCGGCGGGCGTCTACGTCGGATGCATGGGCTCCCAATACACCGCCATCGAAGTGCCGGCCGAGGACAACGAAGGCTTCACGGTCACGGGCAACGCGGGCAGCGTGGTCTCCGGCCGGCTGGCCTACACGTTCGGGCTGGAAGGCCCGGCGGTGACCATCGACACCGCATGCTCGTCGTCTCTGGTGGCTGTGCATCTTGCCACGCAGGCGTTGCGGCAGCAGGAGTGTGCCCTGGCGGTGGCCGGGGGTGTAGCCCTGATCCCCGACCCGCTGGTGCCCAGCGGTGGCATGCCACAACTCGCCCTCGCCAGCGATGGACGGTGCAAGCCGTATTCCGCGGCCGCTGACGGGTTCGGCGCTGGCGAAGGTGCCGGTCTGCTGCTACTGGAGCGGCTGTCCGACGCCCGCCGCAACGGCCATCCCGTGCTGGCAGTCGTGCGAGGCTCCGCGGTCAACCAGGACGGCGCCAGCAACGGGCTTACCGCCCCCAACGGACCGGCACAGCAACGGGTGATCCGACGAGCCCTCGCCGAGGCCGGACTGTCCCCGCACGACATCGACGTCGTGGAAGGGCACGGCTCCGGCACCAGCCTGGGCGACCCGATCGAAGCGCAAGCGCTGCTGGCCACCTACGGCAAGGACCGGCCCGCCGACCAGCCGTTGTGGCTGGGATCGGTCAAGTCGAACATCGGCTATCCGCGGGCCGCCTCCGGCGTCGCAGGAATCATCAAGATGGTCATGGCGATGCGGCATGGCTTGCTGCCCAGAACCCTGCATGTCGACCGGCCGTCGCCGCACGTGGACTGGTCGGCCGCAGCGGTGCGGCTGCTGACCGAGCCCCGCGCGTGGGAAGCGTACGAGCGGCCCCGCAGGGCCGCAGTGTCGTCTTTCGGGATCAGCGGGACCAATGCTCACCTCATCCTCGAAGACGCCCCCGGCGCAGAGCCGAGCGACGACACGACAATCGATGAATTCGCAGGCACGCCGCCAGTGGTGCCGTGGATCGTGTCGGCCCGATCAGCTGCCGGGTTGCGCGCCCAGGCCGCGCGGCTACGTACATTCCTGCCTGCATCGACGCACCAACGACCAGCTGACGTGGGCTTCTCGCTGCTGCATGCCCGCGCAAAACTGGAGCATCGCGCGGTCATACTCGGCCGCGATCGTCAGGAACTGCTCGCCGGGCTGGATCAGCTGGCCGCCGGGCGGCCGGGGCCGGGCGTAATCAGCGGTGTAGCAACGGCCGGCACGCGGGTGGCGTTACTGTTCCCGGGCGAGTCGTCCGCGTTCGCTGGCATGGGCGAAGGCCTGTCCCGTGCGTTCCCGGTATTCGCCGAGGCGCTCGAAGAGATCGGCGCAACGCTGGACCCCTACCTAGACCGTCCGTTGGCCCAGATCTTCGCCGCTGCCGGCGCGCGTGCCGCCGGGCAGATTGCCGATACGTGGGCTGGCACGTTCGCGCTCGAGGTGGCCACATACCGGCTGCTGCACCACTTCGGAGTCCGGCCATACGCCGTGCTGGGCCAGCGTGTCGGACAGGTGGCGGCCGCACACGCGGCCGGAGTGCTCAGCCTGGCCGATGCCTGTGCCCTGGTAGCGGCCTTAGGACCTCCGCACGGCCCACAGACAGCTGCGGCCGGCGATGGACAGCCGCCGCACTCGCTGGCGCAGCAGGTCGCGAACGCCACGTTCGGGCCGCCGGACTTTCCGATCGTGTCACACCTGAGCGGTGAGCCCGCCACCGAAGCCGAGTTGCGCCGTCCGGACTTCTGGACCACCGAGCCCGATTCGGCACGGTTGGCCCGTGGCGCCACGTGGCTGGCCGGGCGCCGGGTGTCGGCCTACCTCGAGGCCGGTCCGGGTAGCGCTCTGGCTGATGCGGTCCGCCCGTACGTCATCGGGCAGTCACCCGCTGCTGTTATCACCGCCGTGCTAGATCAGCAAGACCCTACGGCGGCGACCGTGCTGACGGCGCTGGCGTCACTGTTCGCCCGTGGCATGGCCGTGGACTGGTCACCGCTGTTCACCGGTTGCGGCGCACGAACGGTGCCGCTGCCGACGTACGCCTTCCAGCGGCACCGGTACTGGCCGCAGCCTGATGCACGCGCGCCACAAGCCGAAGCCGCCGAGCCGCACGGTTCACCGGCGGAACAAGAGTTCTGGAAGGCGATCGACGCACAGGACGCAGCGGCCCTGGCCGCCGTTGTCGGTTTGGACGACCAGCTCCGGTCGTCCCTGCAGGATCTGCTGCCCGTCATCGCGAACTGGCGGCGCCGGCATCACCCGGAAAGCGGCCGATGACACCCCTAAGCAGGCAGGGCCGCGAACAACACGAACCGGATCCATGGCGCATGCCACGACGACCTGGGATCCGGTGTGCCGACCCGCAATGACACATGGAGGTGAAGGGTGAGCGCTGAATCGAGATCGATCTTCGATCCGCCGACTGTGGCCGTCGTCCTGAAAGGCGGCCCGGAGGACCTGCCGCCGTCCGAGCGGCAGCGCCACATTCCGCAAACCGCAACGAAGGTGAAGGTACCGCACCTCGGCGGACACGAGCATTTCGAGAGAGACGAGGGGAACACGTCCGGGCCCGGGGGGCCGGTCGTGTTCCGGTGGACCATGCGGACCCGAGTCGCCGAGTAGAACACCGCGCCCGGGCCAGCACGCCTTGGGAACGTCGCAGCGGCGATCGTCGTCACGTCGCCCTCGGTCGCCGCTGCGGCCGCGGAACGTACATGCCCGGCCCTGCCGGCGGGCCGTGATACCACCTGGAAGGACGCCATGTCACAAACTGAAACCACGCGTTGGCTGCACCGCTTGAACAGTGCAGGACCCGACGCGGCACTGCTGGTGTGTCTGCCCCACGCGGGCGGCTCAGCGACGTTCTTCCGGCCTCTGGCGCGAGCCGTGTCGCCGCTGCTCGATGTAGTCGGCGTGCAATACCCCGGCCGTCAGGAACGACGCAGCGAGCCACTCATCGACAACATCGACGACCTTGCCGAGCAACTCGCCGGCGTACTGACCGGCTGGGCGGACCGGCCCATGACACTGTTCGGCCACAGCATGGGCGCCACGATCGCCTTCGAGGTCGCGGGAAAATTGCAGCACGAGCGGGCCGTGACCGTCACCGGGCTGATTGCCTCCGGCCGGAGGGCACCTTCGACCCACCGCGACGACGAGACGGTGCACCTTCGCGACGACGCGGGCCTGTTGGCGGAGCTGCAGGCACTCAACGGAACCCACGCCAGCCTGCTCGCCGACCCCGAACTTCAGCAGATGATCCTCCCTGTGGCCCGCAATGACTACAAGGCGATCGAAATGTACCGCTACCGCCCTGGTGCCAAGCTCCGGTGTCCCATCACCGTCCTGGTCGGCGACAGCGACCCGAAAGTGTCACTGCAGGAGGCCCGGGCGTGGGCCGAGCACACCGACCGGCCATCCGATGTGCGTACCTTCGCGGGCGGCCATTTCTACCTCACCGAGCAGTTCGCGCAGGTATGCGCCGTCATCACCGCGACCGTCTCGGAGTTCAGCCAGACCTCCGCCGTCCGGTAACGCCTGCTGACAGTCGCCGGCCGCTGCGGCCCACGGCCGCCGTCCTCACTTCGCGGTATCATCACCGCGTGACGATGAAGACCGCGGGACGCGCTGGCGTTGACCGACGAGCCGACCTGGCGCCGGCGGCAGCGCTGTTCCGCGGTTTGGCCGATCCGACCCGGCTGGCGATCGCGCAACGTCTTGCCGTGGGTGAGGCCAGAGTTGTCGATCTCGTCGCCGAGCTTGCACTGGCACAGTCCACCGTGTCGGCGCACCTGAGCTGCCTGCGCGAATGTGGGCTGGTCGACTACCGACCGCAGGGCCGGGCTTCGGTGTACTTCCTCACTCACCGCGAACTGCTGGATGTATTCCTGGCGGCCGAGAGCCTGCTCGCCGCCGCCGGTGACGCAGTCGCGCTGTGCCCCGCTTACGGGCAAGGCCCCGGAGCTCGCCGATCGACCTCGACGGGCGAGGCGGGCCGACCGTGACAGCACCGCCTCGCAATCGACAAGAAGTTGAATGCTCAGTCAAGCAGTCTCCGCAGGACTTATCGGGACGTGGTGGCGTCCGCAGCCGCCTGCTGCGCAGCCGGCTCGGCAGCCGTCGTGGGACGACCCGGCAGTAGCACCGCAGTGAGCACGGCGCTGAGCAGCGCGATCGCCGCGGTGGTCAGCAGCACCAGCGTCATACCTTGGAGGTAGGCATCTCTGGCACTGTCGGCGAGGGCGGTATCGCCGATCCGTGCAGCTACGGCCAAGGCGCCCGCGATCGAGTCCCGGGCCGCGTCGGCGGCCGGTTCGGGCACGCCAGCGGGCACCTCGACCCGGTCGTCGTAGGCTTGGGCGAGCAGACTGCCCAGCAGCGCGACACCCAGCGCGCCGCCAACCTGGCGCAGCGTCATCGTGATTGCGGTTCCGGCACCGGACCGCTCCGGTGGCAGCGCACCGAGCACCGCGTCCATCGCCGGGGACAGAGCGAGGCCGATGCCTACGCCGACGGCAGCGAGCCAGGCGGCAATGACGCCGTAGCCGGTGTCGAGGTCTGTCGTAGCGCCCCATGCAAGGCCAGCGGTCAAGACGAGCAGACCCAGCGCGACTGGCACCCGGTAGCCCCACCGCGCGGCCAGCCGCTCACCGGTGGGCGCACCGATGACCAGTCCACCGATCATCGGCAGCAGGCGTAGCCCGGTTTCGAACGCGTCGAAACCGACCACGAGCTGAAGGTACTGCGGTACGACGAACAACATGCCGAGCAGCCCGAAGGTGACCAGAACCCCGGCGATACTGCCCCACAGGAACTGCGGCTTGCCGAACAACCGCAGGTCAATCATGGGCTCGGCGGTTCGTAGCTCCCACATCACGAACGCCGTGAGCGTGACTGCCGCGACCGCGAGCGCGCCGACGACCAGCGGGTCACCCCAGCCCCGGCCGGGACCTTCGATGATGCCGTATACCAACGTGACAAGCCCGGCCGTTGACAACAGCCCTCCGGCCACGTCCGGGCGCGGCGGATGCGGATCGCGAGATTCCGGCAGCAGCGCGGCGATCGCCAGCGCAGCAGCGATCGCCATCGGCACATTGATCAGAAAGATGGATCCCCACCAGAAGTTCTCCAGCAGGTACCCGCCGATCAGCGGCCCGAGCGGGATACCCACTCCGGTACCGAGCACCACCAAGGCGACGGCCCGGCCACGCTCCTGCGCGCTAAACAACGCCGGCAATACCGCGAACGCCACCGGAAGAATGATTGCGGCGCCGAGGCCCATAACTGCCCGGGCGGCGATAACCACCTCGGCCTCAGTGGCCCACGTCGCCGCGGCGGACGAGGCGGCGAACAGAACCAACCCGATCAGCAGCAACCGCTTGCGGCCATACCGGTCACCCAGCGCCCCGCATGTCAGCATCAGCCCTGCCAGCACCAAAACGTACGCGTTGACGATCCACTGCAGCACATCCGTGCCCGCCGACAACTCACCGGCGATCGTGGGCAGCGCCACGTTCAGGATCGTGATGTCGAAACCCAAGGTCAGGGCTGCCAGCACGAGTGCCGCCAACGCCCACCATCGTCGCGGATTCTCCGACTGACTCATGTGCACCTTCCCGGGCTCGACTCAACGGCAAGTGCCGCTCACACTTGGGAGGACCAATCATTCCGAAAGCACGTTATCATCGTGTTGTGACGATGAAAAGCGTGTACGACGCGCGTGGTCTCGCTACGGATGCGCCATCCGCAGCCCAGGCGCTGACGGTGCGCGTGCGCCCCGTCAGCGCAGTGGCAATCGCCCGGGGTCGTGGTGGGCGCCATCCGCAGATGCGGCCCGACCGCCGAACTCGGACCGCGGCCTTCACGACCACTACCGGCCGTCCGGGCAACGCGAGCGGAGCGGTTCACCCACCCGGGCGCCCGTCGCTGCAGCTGCGGAGATGGACAGCGCGCTGCCACGTGCCTAGTCCGGGCCAGCACCTCCCGGAACGGCGCGCAAGCGCGACCGCACGCGACGCACCACACGCGACAGCGACCACCAGGAGCAGCCCCCTCCTGACCGGATGGACGCCCGCGCCGCGTGCCAGGCATTCCCACCGCAAGCGGCACATGCTGCGTGCGAATTCAGCACCGCCCGGGGCAAATACCCGCTGCAGCACCGCCACGATGCGGCTCATCCGGATGACACCTCGACGAAGGAGTACTCGGCATGCTTGGCAGAATCACGTCACTGATCACATCGGTCGCCGCACTGGCCGCCACCATTCTCGTTGCTGGACCGGTCGCGGCCTCCAGCCGGCAGGCGGCGACCGCTGCGCCGGGGCCTGCCCGACCTGGCACTGTCGTATCGGCGCAGCAGTTGCCGACCGCCCTCTGGCTGCCCGGTACCCGGCACGCGCACCGCCTGCGCTACCTGTCCACCAGCTGGGACGGCAGCCGCACGGTCGTCAGCGGTGCCGTGTTCCTACCCGAGGGCCGACGGCCCACCGGTGGTTGGCCGATCATCAGTTGGGCGCACGGTACCGTCGGCGTGGCCGATGTCTGTGCGCCGTCGACAGCGGGCCGCTCCCCGCGCGACATCGAGTATTTGTCAGCGTGGCTAGCCGCCGGCTACGCCGTCGTCGCTACCGACTACGAGGGTCTGGGCACACCCGGACCTCACCCGTACATCAACGGCCCGTCGGCCGCTCATGCCACCATCGACATGGTTCGAGCCGCCCGGCAGGTGGACCGCTCGCTGAGCCGCTCGTGGGCGGTGGTGGGCCAGTCGCAGGGTGGTCATGCTGCTCTCTGGACTGCTGCCGTGCACGCCCGATACGCCCCCGAGCTGAATTTCCGCGGCGCAATTTCCACCGCGCCGCCGACCCAGTTCCAGGCGACAGTCGCCGCCTTACCGCCTCTGCAGCCCGCCGCTGCGGCGACCTCCGTTCTGTTCATCATCGCTTCGGGGATCCGTGCGACGAACTCTGACGTGGATCTGCGCAACTATTTCACCGAGACAGGGCTGAGCCTGCTGCACATGGCCGAGACGAGCCACTGCCTCGACACTCTGGGAACCGTCATCGCCGCGCGGGGACTGACCAACAACGACGTGCTGACGGACATGACCGCCCTGGCCCGCATGATCGCGCTGCAGGCCTCTCAGGAAATCCCGATCCAGCGCTATACCGCTCCCGTGTATATTGCTCAAGGTGCCGCGGACACCACCGTGATCCCTGCCATGACGCAAAGGACCGCCCAGGAGCTCGCGGCCGCTCGCACCGACGTCACCTTCACTCTCTACCCAGGCGCCGACCACGACGGCGTGTTGCGGGCTGCATTGCCGGATCTGCTGACCTGGACGGCGGACCGCTTCGACCGGGCACCCGCCCCTCACTGACAACGGCACCTCGCGCCGGCGAAAATCAACAACGCCTAAGGGTACCCGCAGCCGGGCAAGCCTTCCTCGGGAGTGAACCGCCAGGATGAGCAGGGTCAATCGCCGCCGTTGTCCCGAACCATAACGACGGTGGCCACCATGCCGCGCTCGATCAGGTATCGGCCGGTCAGCACCCGCAGCGGCGGGCCGCCGTCGATCCTGGCACCGTCGACGCGGAGCCGTCCGCGGAATGTAGCCGTTGCCGGGTTAACCTCCACCGTGGCTTGCTCAAAGCCGAGCTCCCGGCGGGTCAGCATGTACCAGGCCTTGAAGATGGACTCTTTGGTGCTGTACAGCAGCCTGTCCCAGTGGACGGCGGGGTTCGCGACAGCCAGCTCTCTCAGCGCTGACCGCTCACTGGCCAACAGAACCAGGCCGCCGACGCCCTCGGGCAGCGGCTGGTTGGGCTCCGCGTCGATGCCAAGCGATGCCAATTCTCCAGCCTTGGCCACGGCCGCAGCTCGATAGCCGGCGCAGTGGGTGATGCTGCCGACCACCCCTGCCGGCCATTGGGGTTCACCGCGGGCGCCGCGCAGGATCGGCCCCGGGACATAGCCGAGTTTGCTCAACGCGTCGCGGGCGCAGCGTCGCGCGGTGATGAACTCCCGACGACGGATTTCGAGGGCCCGCACGACCAGCGTCTCCTCGCCAGGAAACGGTGTTTCTCCCGGGATGTCGGTGAAGGTTTCTGCTGACATCACACCTGCGGGCAGTAACCGTTCGATCATGCGATCTCCTCGACGGTTCGGCGCATCAGCATCCGGCCTCCGGCACCGAGGGGGCATAGCTGAAGTGGACCTTCGCGGTGGTGCGCACTCGAGCGCTTGCAGCGACCACTAGTCGCCAACCAGAAATCTAATGCACGATCGCGACGTCGGATACCGCGTCGTAGTTGCCGTCACTGGCGGCGATGCTGGCCCTGGTTCGCAGGTGGGTAGGCGCATGTGGTCGCCGTAGCCGGCCAGTCGGCGTCGGGCTCGGATGGTCATCGCGGGACCCATCTCAGGACGTCTACATGGGCGATGCGAACTGCTGCAGGATCAGCCCGGTGCCGTAGCCGGGAACGCAGCCGATTTGCACGCCGTTGCTCGTATTCGCCCGTCGGATGAATGTCGCGGTGCGCTTCCGCGTCGGCCCCGCGGTGCCGTGACGCTCGATCGTCCGGTCGGCAGCGCCCGGTCTGCGCGGCCGAGCCCTGCGGCGGCAATCGGCGGCGACCGTAGCGGTCGCCCCTCTTGCTTGCGTTTCCTCAGTTCGGATACAGAACTGACGGTGGCAGTCACGATCCACTGACGCCCCCGTACCACCGTCAGATCGGCACCACGGTCGCAACGCCACTTCCAGGATGGCCACCCCTTGAGCAAGGGGGCCCACTTCGGCGCCGAGGCGAGCACGTGCTGCACCAGCGTCGAGCGCCCGCATCGGCCAGTGTCCCCAACCACCGTCGCCGACTGGCTGGTATCGCTGTCATCCTCACTTGACGATCCATTCGCCTGGAACGGTATCATCGTGAAATGACGATAAGAAGTGGCGTGGTGTCCACAGGGCGTGCAGAGCGATTGGCCCCGGCGGCGGCGCTGTTCCGCGGACTTGCGGATCCGACGCGGCTGGCGATCCTGCGTCGGCTGACCGACGGAGAGGCGCGCGTGGTCGACCTGACCGTTCATCTCGGGCTGGCGCAGTCGACCGTGTCAGCGCACCTGGCGTGCCTGCGTGACTGCGGCCTGGTGGTCGCGCGCCCAGAGGGGCGGCAAATGTTCTACGCGCTGGACCGGCCGGAACTGCTGGACCTGCTGCGCGCAGCCGAGCATCTCTTGGCAGCGACCGGCGCGGCAGTGGCGCTGTGCCCGACCTACGGCTGCACGACGGAGGAAGCCTGATGAGCACCGCACCACCGGTTGCGTTGAGCGCGGAGGAGACCGAGCGGCTGACCCGCCGCGGACTGCGCCTGGCGCAGTTCACTGTCGCCTATAACGTTGTTGAGGGCGTGGTCGCGATCACCGTGGGCCTGTTGGCCGGCTTGGTGTCGCTGGTCGGTTTCGGCCTGGACTCCGGCATCGAATCGGCCGCCTCAGTGCTAGTCGGATTGCGGCTGGCGGCACGACTACGCCACGGAGAGGCCAATGAGGCCAAAGAGCGCCGCACCCTCAAGGCCGTCGCGATCACGTTCTTCGTTCTTGCCGCCTACGTAGTGATTGAAGGCGTGCGCAGCCTCATCGGTGGCGAGGAGCCGGACACCTCGATCGTCGGTCTGGTGCTCCTGGTCGCCTCGGTGGTGATTATGCCGTTGCTGGCGCGGGCCAAGAAGAGCGTCGCGATGCAACTCGGCGGGGACCAGCTGATTCTCGCCGACGCCGCCGAGACTAAGATCTGTGTGCTGCTGAGCATCTCCACCCTCGCCGGACTCGGCCTGTACGCCGTCACCGGCGCAGCCTGGCTCGACCCAGTCGCCGGGTTCATCATCGCCGCGTTCGCCATCCACGAAGGCCGCGAAGCATGGGAAGGCGAACTCATAGAAGACGACGATGACGACTGAAGGCGTCACACCGGCCGTCCCAGCGGCGCACCGACCGGCACCCTCGGCCAAGCAACCAGCCATCGGCCATTTGGCCGACACCGGTGGGTAGGGCTCGCCGGCGCCGCCGCGTTCGCCGCCACGGACCTGACCCCCAAGGCGTTCGCTAGGCGCACCTGCCGTGAACCGCCGTGAACCTCCAAGTCCTGCACCTGCCACTGCCCCATCACAGCGGCGTGGCATTCAGCCTAGGAGCTCGCCTCCCGCCCTAGGCCGTCATTGCTGTCACCGCCGCCATCACCATTGCTCGAACCGCCCATGGGCCCGCCGCGCCGGTTGCCACTAGACCGTGGCGCCCGGTCGGCGCGGCGACCCTCGGCGGCGCCACGCCACCTCATCGACCGCATCAGCGATGGCGTCGCTACCGAATACTTGCACATCGGCAGGTAGCCCACCTCTAACCTCGCCGACAGGTTACTAGTACTCGGCGTCACGACCGCTCGTTGGCACGATTGCGGATAACCGCCACCGCACCGCTGGTCGGGCACGCAACAGTTCCACGCACCGGCATGACCCTGTACGCCGAGCTCCCACGCCTTCAAGTCCTACTCGCCCGCTTATCGGTACCTGCCCCGCCCGGCCGACAGCCGGTTGGAGCTGGATCCGGCGGTGACGTTCCTGGTTGCCAACATTCGCCGGCGGGAAGAGCGCGGATGCCCTCGAAGACGATCTGGATTGCCAGTCGCGGAAACCGTTAGAACTAAGGCTCATCCAGCCACGATGGCGCGGCCGGGCGCATCGCCGGCATGTCGTGAGAGCTGTGGTCGTACAGTGCAGGACGCAAGGTCAGCGACTAGCGGGTGCTTTTCACCGCAAAGCGCGCTAAGTGCTTTCGCCACCTCATATATGTCCGCCTTAACGTAGGTCGTTGTCGTCCCGGCGGCAGATCTGCCGTCATGCCCAGCGTAAGCACGAGCGATGCCATAGCCGAAGTTGCGCTCTACCCAGGTCAGAGTCGTGTGGCGGAGCCAGTGAGTGCTGATCTGCTGCGAAGCGACCCAAGGCAGCGATTTGCCTAACCGCTGCCAGATGTAGTCGTAGCGACGGCGCGTGATCGATGCCCCATTCCGGTACCTCAGCAGCTGGCCACCAGACCCTCGATCCTTGTTGAGTTGCGCAAGTGAACGGGCCAGCGTTGGCGAGATCGGCTGCCACCGCACTGTATCACCCTTCTCCCGCAGTTGCACGAGACAGCCGTCGAGGTCTAAATCTTCTCGTTGAAGCGCGAGAGCACCACCTCGCCTACAGGCCGTCTCCTCGTGAAGCCTCAGCAGAATCGAATCAAGCCGAGGATCATTTCCGGTCTTTGCCACCATCTTGTTTATCGCAGCCAACTGATTGTCAGAGAGCGCCCGGCGAGTGCTTGCAAGGCGACGAGGCTTGGCGACCCGCGCAGCGGGATCCGCCGTTTCCGAAATCACACCATCAGCCACCGCATAGCCGTATAGGCAACGCATTGCTGAAATAAAATGTTCCACGGCGGTTCGTCCGCCACGTGAATTCCGCCGCACGACGACGTTTTTCTTGATGAACTCGGCGAGGTGCCTTATTTCCATGGGCGAAGGTTCATCTATGCGCCGATCACCCCAAACTTCTTCAATTTTCCGCCAGTAGGTCCCATATACCCGACGCGTGCCTTCGGCAACAGCGCCGGAAACTCTTGAAATATGCTCGCTAAAAGTTGGAACTTCTTTCGACGGCGCAGCGCCTTTGAAGACTTCATCGGCACTCACCCCCAGCCGGTCGATCAGAAATCGCACTGCCTCCAACTCCGCGCCGCCTCCCAGGCGTCCACCTACGGCGTCAGCCATGCTCTGTCACCTTTCTCAGAGTTTGCTGGAGCCCGAGCGCACGGTCGAGCCTATTCATCGTGAAGAGCCGGAGTTCCACGCCTCGCAAGTCCGCTACCACCAGGAGGCGATCTATCGGCCTGATTCCGACGGCGAGTCGGACGCTTGACGGAATGTACAGGTGGCCTTGCCGGGTGACTGTCCACATTCCTGAACCTGACCTTGTTACGAGGAGGGATCCGGGTTCCACCTCGTATTCGATTGGTTGAAGGGCGCTCCAATGCATAAGGCGGAGCGCCGATCGGTCGGCCAAACGGCCCCGATCGTTGATAGGGGTGACGCAATAGTAGAATGGAGATTCCTCCATTTCTTCGATCAGTTCGGCGAGGGGAAAGCCTCGGTGGCGTGCTCGAATGGAGGCCTCAGCGTCATCCGAGCCGCGTTGATCGCCAAATTCGCCATCCTCCCAATTGTGCCAATCCTCGCTTGACGGAAGCACTCCTCCCACCTCCGTCGCCTCCCTTCGTACTCCACCGACCCCCGGCGCCGTATGGGCCTCTCCCGCAGAGAAGTGCCACGCTGTCCCGCCAGGCCGCTCGTCGGCTCTGGCTAGGCTCGCTTCGAGAACCAGACTTGGAAAAGCACCCTCTCATGATCGTGAACTGCCGAACACACACTAGATCGTCCTAGGACAGTGGTAATTGTCTGCTGGTTTGCTCTCTCTCCTTCCGCTGGCTGGGCCGGCCTCGACGAACGCCGGGCCCGGCCAGCTGCCAAACGACAGGATCGCTCGCTACTTCGATGCTGCTCTTCTTTCCGCCTTGGCGCCTTCGCGGGAGTTAGAGGCCGCAGTCAAGGGGATCCTTAGAGAAGCAACTGGACCTTCTCGTTTGACTTCAGATCGACGGCCGAGCCGCGCCACGGTTCGTAACATCGGCGTGTTCTGTGATTGGATATGCATCACAGCGGCCCTTTTGCCGGACTTCTCTGCGTAGTCCAGCAGGTGCCGCAGCAGGCCCGTCCCGATGCCGCGCTGCTGCCAGTCATCTCGCACAAGGAGACTAATCTCCGCATCAGCACCTTGAGCGATCAGGTTTGCCACAGCGATGATCGGCTTGCCGTGCTCTGACCGGTCCTCAGTCACTAGGAGGGTGAGGCCCTGTGGTGGATCGAGCAGGCGGCGCAGTTTCTCCGGTGTAGGCGATGAGCCGCCCATGTAGCGCTGGTGGCGGCTTCGGTTTGAGCAGTTTCGGTGCAGCTGCTCCACTGCCCCAACGTCTGCTGCAGTGGAGGGCCGTACCGTGAGGACCTCACCATCCGGGAGGACAAGTGGTTCTGGTCTCACGTCCGGCTGCTTAGGCGCCTTCCGTTGTTCGGAGGTGCCGTGATCTCCGGGCAGATCGGGAGTGAGGCCGGCTGCCGCCGACCCCGCGAGACTTGCGTAGTCCACACCGCACAGTTCAGCCGACAGGTCCCAAAGCAGGCGGCCGGCCTGCGCGTCCTGGGAGTTGGCGCTTGATTTCTCGATTGTGGCGGGGCCTCGCGTTCGCCACCAACGGCTTGGTCCGAGGTATACGCCGGATGGAACGTCGGCAGTGGCAGCGCGCAGTAGGGGCTGCGCGCCGTCTTCTGCCGGCTGCGCAATGATGGCGCCGATTGCCTGTAGGGCAGCCACGCTTGCTCGGTGTTTCGCGCTTCGCGGCCGGGGCGACAGCAGCCGTGTTGCTGCCCAGCCCGGGTGGCAGGCGATGCTGCGCATTGGGGCTCCGGTTGCGGCAATCAGGCTGTGGAGGTGGTAGGCGAACAGGAGGTTCGCCAGTTTGCTCGCGGCGTAGGCGTGGTAGATGTTGGGGTTCTGTGGATTGGGCCATTCTTGCGGGTTCAGACGGGCGGCGCGGTGGGCGGTGCTGCTGACGGTGACGATCCGCGCGTCGGCCGCGGCGATTAGCTTGTCCAGCAGGAGTCCGGTCAACGCGAAGTGGCCCAGGTGGTTGATACCGAAGCAGGTTTCGAAGCCGTCGAGGGTTCGCCATCCGGGCTCGCCGATCACCCCCGCGTTGTTGATCAGGATGTCGACCTGTGGGTGGCCCTCGATGATCGCGCTGGCTGCGGCTCTGATGGAACGAAAACTTCCCAGGTCGATACTGACTTCATCAATGACGGCGTTGGGGCTCTCCTTGCGGATGGCTCGGGCCGCCTCTGCCATCCGCCCGGGGTGCCGGCAGGCCAGGACGATGGTTGCGCCTGCTGCGGCGAGTTGGCGGGCGGCTTGGTAGCCGATGCCGGCGTTGGCGCCGGTGATCACGGCGATTTTCCCACGCGCGTCGATTGGCGCCGGTCGGGTGTCGTTGGCTGCCCGGAGGGCAGCGCGGGACCGAAGTCCCGACGCTGCCTCCCGTTCGCCGCCCGGCCGAAGTTGATCGGTCGGCATAGTCAGCGGCTGGTTCACCAGTCACCGACCGCGTAGGCACCATCGTAGGTGCCGAGATTGACGCTGATCCAGATACTGAAACGGGTGCCGTCCTTGACGTTGGTGGCCAAGTTCCGCCACTGCCGCGGCGGTACGTAGGTCCAGCCGTTGGCGCACGTCGCCCGGCCTGAGTAGACGACGCACGCATGAAAGGGTGCACCCCAGCTGCCGCCGTCTCCGGTGTTCTTGACCTGGATGTCGCGGCACTGGCTCGTGGTGCGGTAGGTACCCGTGCGCGGTGCCGATGCGACCTCGACGCCGTCGAAGACCATGAAGTTGTCGGCCAGGCCGAAACTGGCGCTGTAGGGCGCACTGCGGCAGCCGGACGCTGCCTGTGCCGGTGCCGCCGCCACGGCGAGTCCGGCAGCGATAACCATCAGGCCGACGACGGCGGACAGGGTCCGCCGGACTTTGCCGGTTGCCGGCTGCTGGTCAATCTCGGGCGGCGACTGGATGGATGCTGACACTGCTCCTCCTAGGTTCTTGCGGGACAAACGGCAGCGGCCGTGGAGGGAGCGGCACGCTCGTGGTTGGGCTCGGCGACGGTTGCCGTCGAGCCCACGTGGGGGACCTTCAGACCGGTCCCGGCGGCGGGGATGGCCGCAGCGGGATCGGGGCAGAGGGCCGGCCGAAGGGCGGCCGGGCTGTAGTAGCGCTTCCAGGACGGGTCCTGGGGGGTCATGGGGTAGCTGTTCAACCAGGTCCAGTCGCCGACGACGGTGCGGCCGGCGGCCTCTTCGCGGCGGACGAACCGCGCGAAGTGCTCGCTTTCGCGGTGATGGTCGGTGATCGTCACGCCGGCGCGGTCGTAGCTGTGCAGGACTGCTTCCTGAAGCGCGAGCAAGGCTTTGTCGTGTCGCAGACGGTCGTTCTCGTCGAGCTTGAGGCCGTCGATGACGGCGGGTATCTGGTGGTATCGGTCGGCGTCGGCAAGGTTGCGGGCAGCGACCTCGGAGCCCATGAAGAAGCCGTTGAACGGGGCGGGGTACTGCACGCCGCCGATTGAGAGCAGCATGTTGCTGATGACGGGCACCGCCGGCCACCGCAGGCCGAGGTCGGCGATCCAGCGGTGCTCCGGGTGCTGGATCGGAACTTCGAGGATGTCGGTCTGGTCGGCGGGTAGCGCGTGTAGGTGGCCGTCATCGGTGGCGACGATCCACGGCAGGATGTCGAACGGCCCGCGATCTGGCGGGCCCGGCCAGCCGAGGGTGGTAGCCAGGCGCGTGAGCGTGAGATTGGCAGGATCGCCGAGGATGGGTCCTCGATCGGTCCAGGCGGCATACCGGACGAGCTGCGGGTTGATGATGCGTATGGGCGCGGAGCCGCCTGCCGGGACGGGCGGGAAGATGGTGATGGTTGACCGGATGCGGCCGGCGTTGGTTGCGTGGTGCAGGTGGCTAACGAGTGCACGCTGCACGGCGGTGACGTCGGTGGTGTGGCGGTGGTCGTGTACCTGCAGGCTCTGCCAGCGCAGCCGGCCAATACAGCGGGCGGAATTGCGCCACGCTACCCGGGCGCCGTAGGTCAATTCCCGGGTGGTGTGCCGCCATGTGCCGGTGGTGGTGATCTCCGCGCGGACATCACGCCAGCGCCGGGTGAACCCCGCTTGGCCGGTCTCATGGTGCAGCAAACGGAGGAAGGCATGCGCTTCGTCGAGGACAGAGTTCTGCGTCGTCGACGTAGACGGGTTGGCGACGTCTGCAGTGTTCATCCGTCGACTCCGGCGTCCGGGTCGGCGGGTGGGCGGTGGCGAAACACCGGCTCGCTGCGGGCGTCGTGCAAGTAGGGGGTTCCTTGGGTGTAGCCGGTGCCGCTGCGCTCGGGTCCGAGGACGCGCACGGCGAGGCGGTAGTGGGTCTGTCGCCACTGGGTGATCGCTGCGGTGAACTCGCGCATCGCGGCGGTGAGGAATGTGTCGGTGGAGGCCGACTGCTGGGCCGCCGCCAGGGCGTCATCGAGACTGACCTGGCCTTGCATGATCGCCGTGCGGACCTCGGGAACTGACAGGTACGCGGGAGAGTTCAGCCGCTTGCCGTCTGGTGTGCGGCACAGCGATTCGAACATTTTGTAGTGGCGGGACTGGATGGCGCTCGCGCCGTCGGTATACGGGCGAAACGCGTGGAACGCTTCGGGCTGGATCGTGGCCAGTAGCGGCCAGAGCGAAGCGCTCTCGCGCAGCAGTGACGCCGCTGCGGACAGCCTGGTCGCGGCGAGGGGCATCCGGCTGGCCTGTACGGCGTTGATGATCTCGGTGAGGTCCGTCGCCAGCAACGCGAAGGTCGTCTCGAAAGCCTGCAAGACGCGAATGAACATCCACTCGTCGTGAACCGTATGTACCGGCAGCATGCTGACCTGCAGGGCGCGTCGGTCCTCGGCGGTGAGATCCACGTCGACGGCGGCGGTCACGCGTCGCAGCTGAGCGATCTCTGAGGGGCCCGTCGTGTCCTCGACGAAGCTGAGGCGCCGCAGTGCTGGCATCACCGCGCGGAGCGCGTGTCGCAGTCTTTTTGCTGCGACAGGCGGTGACGGGCGCAGTTGTGGAAGCGGCGCTTGGTCGTCGTGGGCAGCTCGGAGCTCGAAGGCGATGAGGTCTGTCAGCAGGATCGCGTGGAGGCGGTCGCGGTTGGCGAGCTGTTGCGCTGCCGCGCCCGAACCCTGGCTCGCGTCCGGTATCGGCAGGAGAGCCAACCCTAGGTATGACCGGTAGTCGAAGGTGCCGTCGATCTTGTCGAGCGCGCCGGAAAGGAACGCGGACAGGTAGGTGGTGCTGGTGCCTTTGAGCTGCGGGAGCCGGTCCCGTGCGGCGATCAGCGCTTGTGTCCACTCGTCGGGGATGAAGTGCTTGCCGTAGTGCTGGTAGGCCGTTGCGACCGCGTCGAAAGGGAAACGGTCGGCCGAGGGGCGGCGCTGCGCCAACCACCGGTGCAGGGGCTGCGCGCTGGTCACCGTGATGCTCCGATCGGCGTCCCGCTGCGGGATTTGACTCGGTACTCGCCGATGGCGTCGCAGAGCGCGTCGATGTCGCCGGCGTTGGTGTAGGCGTGAACGGCGAGGCGTACGACGCCGCGGCGGGGGGCGACGGCGATACCGTGGTCCTCAAGCCAGGCGGCCATCGCCCATGCGCGTGGCTCCCTCAGCGTGAGGTGCGCGCCTCGCTCGTCCACGCTGCGCGCCAGGTCCACGATCTCGCCTTGCCGTGTGAGCCGGTCGGCGGCGCAGGCCAGGAGCCGTTGCGTGTGTTCACGGACCGCGGTCAGGTCCAGGTCTTCGATCAGCGACAGTCCGGCCACGGCGGCGTACGCCGCCGGTACCGATGGTGTGCCGGTCTCGAGGCGGCGGGCGTGCGCCGGGAAGTCGAGTCGCGTCGCGTCGAAGGCGTGCGGATCGATGCGTCCGAGCCAGCCGGTCAGGGCCGGGGCGGGTCCGTTGGGGTGGCGTGCGTAGAGGAACGCGATTCCGGGCAGGCCCAGCAGGTACTTTCCGGTGCCGGCCATCAGGTAGTCGCAGCGCAGTGCGTCGACGTGCAAGGGCATGACGCCGGCGGCCTGGTAGGCGTCGACGATCACGGCGGCGCCGGCGGCGTGGGCGGCGTCGGCGACGCGTCGGATGTCCAGGCGGGTCGCGTCTTGGTGAGTGACGGCGGGCACGGAGACCAGCGCGGTGTCGGTGGTGATGGCGCGCAGGTAGTCAGTGGAGCTGACCCGGCCGGCGCGGGGGCCGCACCAGCGCACTCGCGCGCCGCGGCTTTCTTGGGCCAGCCATACGTGCGCGACGCCGGGGAATTCGGCTGTGGTGCTCAGCAGTTCGCGTCGGCGCCGCCAGCGCAGGCTGGACACGGCTTGGTGGGCGGCGACGCTGACGTTGGGCAGGATCGCGACCTGGTCGACCTCGGCGCCGATGAGGTGGGCGAATCGGCGCCGGGCGTCGGTCACCTGTTCCTCGGCGGCGCTCCAGAAGCCGGGGCGGGACAGGTCGTCTAACATCGCGGCCAGCGCCTGGTCCATCGCGGTGCTGCGCGGGCCGATGCTGCAGGCGGCCAGGTGCACCGTCTGCTCCAGGCTCGGAAATCGACGGCGGATGCCCGCCGGGATCGGGACGGCTGTGGCGCTCATTGCTGGGCCTGCCTGCTCTGGCGACCGCGAGGGCTGGAATCAGTCAGCTCGGTCCGCGCCTCCCAGAGCGTGGGGAAACAGCGATGCGAAATGAGCCGGCTCAAGCTGTCGACTGGGGTGTTGCGGGTGCCGAGCACGCCGTGGCCGATGATGCGGGTGGCGATGGTGTAGTGCTGGGTACGCCACAGCGCGATCTGCTCGTCGAGAGATACGAGCGCTTCGGCGAGCCGGTACAGCGGGTCGGATGGCTGTCCTCGGTAGAGGTCGATCGGCGTGAGGTCGAGTGAGGCCAGTAGCCGGCTCACCGCGATGTCGAGCTCGGTGGTGGCCTGGCGCATTAGTCTCCAGCCGGGCGACTCGAAGCCCGAGCCGTTGCCAAGTTCGCCGCGGAAGGACGCGAACTGCATCGGGTGCAGGTGCCGCAGGATGTCGAGTTGCTGAGTGACCAGCCGCAGGCTCTGGGCCGCCCGCTGGACGAGCATCTCGGCCGCGCCGGGGTGGTCGTCGGCGATGTGGTCGAGCGCGCGCGCCAACTCGTCGTAGATCAGCTTGAACCACAGTTCCGAGGACTGGTGGACGACCTGGAACAGCAGCTCGTCGGGGTGCGCCCCCTCGGTGGTGCTGCGTTGCAGGGAGAGCAGTACGTCGGTGCGCATGTAGCGGGCGTAGTCGGTCGCTGCGGTGCCGGGCAGCACTGCGGGCAGGGGTGTCGTGGACAAGGGTGGTCCTCCGCATGGATCGGATCGGTTACGCCGCGGCCCGGCGGGGATGCTGTATGGGTTCGGCGTGAGGTAGGGGTCAGGCGCGCAGCGCGGACAGCGCGGACGCGGCCACGCGGGACGTCGGCTCTACCAGGGCGGGGTCCGGGGTTGCGTTGAGGCGCAGCGGAGCGGCCGTCAGCGTGAGGTAGAGGTTGGCGTCGTAGGTGACGATGTGGCTTCCGGCCGCGTCGGTGTACGTGTAGGCGCCAGCGCCCAGGGAAGAGATGTCCCGAACGGATTCGGTCTCGTCATGAACGCGGCGCAGTCCCTCGTACATGACCCGCCCGGCCTCCGGCGCCCCGATGGTGGCCGCCACGGTCACGACGACGCCTCGGGGCAGTTGACCGAGCGTCGCCGTGCACGTCAGGTTGGTGGTGGCACCGATCGGACGGCTCTGGTGCTGTTGCTGTCCCACCGGGCCGAACAGTTCGCTCAGCGGCCGGAAATCCAGCGCCGGACACAGCGCGTCAACGCTTCGGTAGGTCGCTGGCGGGCCCGTGGATGTCCCAGCAGTGCCGAACCCGGCGGTGCTGGACGACGCCATCGGCGCGGTCACGGACGTGTCGTCGGCCTCCGAGCAGCCGGTCAGTGCCGACGCCGAGAGACCAAGGAGCATGACAAGAGCCGTAGCAGCTCGGCGAGCAGGCAGGCTCACGCGGTGCGCTGCGCCATGGGCAGAGGGCATCAGCGCGAGAGCTCCCTGCCGTTCTCGGCTGCCCCTCATGCCAGAGATGGATTGATTTGCTCGACCGTTCATTCGGCAGCACCTAACTGGGGGCACAACGCATCAGCCCACCGCAATACGGCGGCGAGCCCGAACCCATGTCCCTCCCCCGTTGTCGAGGACTGGGTTGTTCGGCATCGAATCCACCACAGCACCTTTGTGTGTGTCTACCAATGCGACTACACCTAGCCGGATACCAAACAACCACATCGGCCAGCCGCAACCATGCTGAGCTGCACAGACAGTGGCAATAAAGGTAGATCGCGGAGATGGTAAAGCTGGTGCCCTGGTGGCGGAAACGCTAGCGTCCAATCCGCCATTGGATGCGGCGGCAGGATGCACCACCGCCGGCCAGGAACATGCAACACGGGGAGGTAATAGATCGTGAATCAACCTGAATCGCAGGTGCGGCAACGCCTAGCGGCATTGGCGGCTTCGGCGTTCGCCCTTGCGATGATCGGCGCGTTCTCCGCCTCACCGGCGAGGGCTGAGGTGAGCCCTTCGAGTTCGGCGACCGCTACAGCCAGCCCTGACAAGCCGAAGCCACAACGGTCCACTGTCGAGACGGAGCCCTCGGCGTCGAAGCCGACCGCCACCAGTGCTCCCGACCCGACCGATCCTCCGCCGGAGCCCGACCCCACCACTCCCCCGCCCGATCCCACCACCGCGCCGCCGGAGCCCGATCCGAGTACTCCCCCGCCCGACTCCCCGCCCTCGCCGGAACCAACCCGGGCAAGTCCTCGGCCGTCGAGCAATGCGCCAGGCGGGGGGCGGACTCCGCAGCAGCCAGGCGGGGGTGCCACGGACCGTGGCGACCGGCCGAGCAACGACAGCGGTACCGCAGAATCATCGGCGCCGTCGCTCCCGGTGACCGGCGGGAGTATCGCTCCTATCGCTGCCGCTGGGGGCGCGGCCCTCATCGCCGGCGTCGCGCTGCTGCTGGCCGGCCGACGCAAGCCACGATGAGCACAAGCTGGCCCAGCTGACGCAGGCGGAAGGAGCAGCCAGTGACGACGCAGCACCCGGACCGGGCGGTCTGGCCATCCTCGATCGAGGACGTCCCCACCACCGCGCCCGGCCGGGCGCCTGCGGTCGAACCCGTTCGCCGCACCGCTACCCCACCTGAGAGCGGCATCCGCACCGGCACGCATCCCGCTGGCTCCGACCCGACACGGTCCATGGCGTCCGGTGGCAGAAGCGTCCGACGGAGGCGATGGGCGCGCGGACCTGCGGCGCTCGCTCTGGCGGCCCTGCTCACGGGTGCGTCCATCGGATTCGGCCTGCGCTACACGGTCGTGCCACCGCCTCGTCACACACCGACGGCTACGGCGCCCACCGCATCGGCTGGCGCAGCGTTCGCGCAGCGCCAGGCAGCGGTCAACCGGGCCAGTCTGCCGACGCCCGACATCGCGGATTTCGCTGGTCCTTGGCTCGGCAGGGTCGGAGGGTGTTCCGTCGATGCCATCAGCGAAGCGCAGCGCGGCAACGGTGAGACGACTCGAACCCGCTGTACGGCAGGCATCGTCACCAGTTACTGGATCACGTACCGCAACCTCGCCGACCGGGAGGCCGCAGAGGCCCGATACCGCAGTCAGGCGGCCAATGCGGCCGCCCTGGCGTCGGGTGCGGCGGCTCCGACGCAGCAGAGCACCGTGGCCGGTCGCACCGTGCAGTACATCGAGTACGCCTACCGAATCCCGAACGGTGACCGGGCGGGACAGGTCGTGGTCGCTATCTGGTGGAGCGACCCCACGAGGCCCATCGCAGGAGTCTTCACCTGCTATTGGGCTGAGCTGGCATCCTCGTGGTTGCCACTACGCGACCTGTGGGCGCAGGCCGTCACGACGCCCGTTCAGCGGTAGCCGGCCAGTGCTGGCAGCCGCCCGGCGGCGATCTCCTCGACGGCGTGATGCACATCTGCCGCCGGTACGACGACCTCGCGGCCCGCCCACGGCACGGGAAGTGTCGCCTGCCCGCACTGCCCACACCATGATCCCGCCTGCCAGACCTGCCATGCGCGGCCAGCCAGCGTGCCGTGGCGACGGCTACTCGACCGAGCCAGTGCGAGAGCCGCCGCAGGGGCACCCACCAAACCGACGAGGCCCATCATCAGGGCGCATGCCGCACGGTCAGCTGCCGGTGCCGCGACAACGCCATACGCGAGCAGACACAGCAACCCGCAGCAGATCCAAGCCACCACCATCGGCCGGCGAGGTGACTGCGGCTGGATCGGCGGCCGCAGGAGATGCGCCAGCCCCGTCGTCGACCTCGTTACGCTGCGACCCCGAACCACCAGAACTCGCGGTGCCAACATGGTGGTGCTGGTGTGAGTCGTCCTGATCCCTGCGGCGTAGACCGAAGCCAAATGGCGTCGACCGCCGGTGGCGCCACAACACAGGCTAGCGGCAAGAGATGACATGTCACGAGTATGAACGCCTGCACCGACAATGCGATGACCGGTGCTAGACCGTCCCAGCGTGCCCATCGTAGCGATCGGCGAGCAGCCGTCCACAGGTACGGCCACCATCCGTGGTGCGCGTCCGTGCCACTCGTATCCCCGCCGCGTAGATAGCAGGTAACGGTCGCCGGCTGTTGAGCTACACGCAGTTGGGGCATCCCGAACCAAGACTCACGAAGGGCGATTATGGCCGAAGCCACCGACATCTGGCCTGGCTCATTGGATCGATGAGGGATGGGAGGGCGCCCGGCCTCAAATCCCCGCTGGTCGCGGCTCGCTCTTCACTACGTCATCGACCGGACAGCTTTGGCCCCACGGAGGTACCTCGACCAGTACCGGTAGCTAGTCAGCTCCGGCGATCAGGCGTCAGCGGGTAGCGACGGCTCCGTGCATCGGCGAACGAGTCGGTGCAGCGGAGTAGGGGTCGGGCCCACTCAACTCTGGACGCCAATCGCTGAGTGGCACTAGTCCGGGTGCCATAATGGTGAAGTCACCAAACAGAGCGCCGAGCTGCGCGTCCGTTCGGAGTGTAATTTCGGTGGCCGCTTGAGCTCTGAACACACTCTTTGCCGTGGAGACGGCTGTCTCGTCATAGGCGTCGGTCACGTCTGCGGCGCTCAGGTGCGAAATGACCATTGCGCTTCCGGGAACAAGCTGGTCTCGAATGGGTGCGATAACGGCATCTATCCGATTATCGGGCACTTGCTGGAGCACCGCACAGTACAGCACAGCGACTGGCCTGTTCAGGTCAATCACCGTCGCAAGGTCACTGTCGCTGAGGATGTCCAGTAGAAGCTCAGGCTGGGTGAAGTCGCCTTCCAGCGCACGGTGCGGGCCGCCCATCAGGATTTCGTTGGATGCGACAACCGCGACGGGGTCGATGTCGACATAGAGCACCCGACTGTCTGGAGCGATTGCTTGCGCGACCTCGTGAACGTTACCTTGGGTAGGAATGCCCGAGCCTAAGTCCAGGAATTGCCGGATGCCGGCCTCGGCCAGCACATGTACGGCTCTACGCAGGAACAGGCGATTCGACCAGGCGATATCCCGAGCCTCCGGGACAGCCTGCAGGAGCTGATGCGCCGCCACCCGATCAGCGGGAAAGTTCCTCTCACCACCGAGAAGGTAGTCGTAGATACGGGCGACCGTGGCGCGACCGAAGTCCACGCCGCCGGCAGCAGTCCCCTGGTCAGCCAAGATTTCTCCTACTTTCGATGCGCGGGCACTACTGCCGCGCTATTGGAATCCCTTGCCAGCAGCTCGACGAGCGCGTCCGATACCAGGGCCAACCGCTGCGCATCCGCCTCGACATCCGGATGTAAAACACGCGATTCCTGCGGCTCCAGACCAGGCTCCTCCTGCAGTTCCGGCCCGGCCTTTGCCGGCGAATTGAGCCTCCGCATGGCGGCTAGAATTGCCGCTGCCTCGCCAGCCGCGGCAGCCCGGTCGAAGCTGTAACCGGCGCCTGCCGCGCTTCGCTTCGCCTCAGCAATGACTCCTGCGTCCAGCGGGCCGAGCGCTTGTAGGCCGTCAGCGATCTCTACGCATCGTCGATACAAGTGCTGTCCAGCGCTCAGCAGTACACCTCTGGCCCGCTCAGGTTTACGAGGAGGGTCAAGCGCGATAGTAGGCGTCGCCTGGAAGAGGACGTACCACAGTGGATGTAGTCGCCGATAAAGGCGACGTCGACGCGGCAGCGCTCGCACCGCATCAGCGAATCTCCATGCCGACGAAAATACGAGACTGGTACACACTAACGGCAGCGCCAACGTGATTAGCGCCTGCGACACGATCGGTTCAGACCACGGGGGATCGATGCCTCGCAGCTTCAAGGCAATGAAGAGACCTTTGTGTACTACGTATCCGGCACCGAAAGTCGCGCCAATCGCGAGCAGCCTCATACTGGCACGCAGCCGTCGCTCGGCGAACTTCGCATAGCGGATCGACATTCGCAGAATGTCGCCAATTGCTACCGCCAGGCAGATCAAATAGCCCAGCATATAAACGCCGATTTCCGGCAATTCCGCATACTTCTCCGCGAAGTGCAGAGGCTCGGATACGGCGACGTCGGCCGCCACGAACATGGCTACCATCAGACAAAGTACGGCGGTAAGCAGCACCAACCGGACCCGGAGCCGGCGCGGAGCCTTCTCCGGGTCACCGAGATATAGAAACAATATCTGCACCGCAGCAGCCACTACCAGAACGGAGCCGTTCTCCAGGATCTTCGTGACGTTCGGTATACCGGTGGCCTGATCGACCGCGGTATACACCGGCGCCCAGCCCACGATGACGGCCACTCCGCAGCCAAGGCAGATTGCGACGCTCGCCTGAATTTTGGGATCCTCAGGGTCTCGCCTCAGCGCTCCGAGCTTGATCAGAAACGCCGCCATAGCGAGCACCGCAGTGACTATATGGCCGATCGCCACCAGCATGTTGGCCCCGTCTAGTCCGTCAATGCTGCAGCAATGCGGTACACCACTGCGGCGGCGTCGTCGTGAAGGCCAGCGACGTTGACGACATCTCCTAGGCCATCCAACCGCGCCCCGAGGTATGTCGCGACCACCTCAGCGTCTCGCTCCTGCTGCTGGTCATAAGTCCTTGGCGATCGGGCCATCACAGAGTCGACACCCTCGTGGCTGAACACTTCAGCCATGACCTCGCCGGCCCCGTCTATTACAGGACTGCCTATGTGATCCAGTGCCATGTGCATGAGCTCGTGCAGGAGGGTCTGCACCTCCAAGACCATCGACGTCGCCCTGCTGTAGAGGACGTAGTCCGTTTCGGGCGTCGCCACCCAGAGGCCGCACGGCAGGGTCGAGGTCTGAGATGTCATCGCTACCAGTTGAATCGGCCGGTCTCGTGCAGTCTCCAGTGCCGCGATCAAGGACTGGACCGTCAACGGCACGGGTAGCTCAACCGCCACCCGACGGAGCAGCCACTCAGCCCGGCGCTCTTGCCGCCGCCACATACCTTCACCTCCTGAGGCGGGCGCGCCGAGGCACACCGTGCGCCGAGCAGCGCCCCGGCCCCACCAAGTGGCCGATCAGTGACTACGCTCAAGAGCCGACCACAATAGTGGTGAGACGCTAAGGGGGCAGCATAGCCACCAACACGCTCCGGAGGCACCCCCTCTACCGCTTGCAGCCATGGAACTTCCACAAACGAGTGTCCTGAAGCATCGCCAAACGGGGCGAATCGCACTTCGCACGTGCCCAGTGAGGTGATGGCGCGTCCACGGAGAGGCCCTACCCCTTGAACGTAACTATCGACCTGCCCCAGCGCGCCAGCCTCGCCGGCAGAGTGGCGCGCGTAGCGACAGAGGTCTTCGCTCCGACCCATCTCACGGGTGCTATGCCGATCGTCATCGGGATCCAAAGTGCAGCCACTGCCCGCATCGGACTCGCCTGGGGCCTGACGGCTGCGCTGTTCTGCTCGGTTTTCCCGAGGAGCGTCGTTTGGCTCGGTGTCCGCCGGGGTCAGCTCACCGACCGGCACGTCGGGCTTAGAGAGCAGCGCCGAGCACCAATGGTGTGGGGTTTGTTGTCGGTCATGGGCGGACTTGCGATATTGGTTGGCTTCGGCGCGCCCCGTTCGTTGACGGCGTTGGTCGTCGCGACGTTCGCCATTGGACTGATCTTGACCGCGGTCAACCTCGTCTGGAAGATCAGCGTGCACGCAGCAGTCGCGGCTGGTTCGGCCGCCGTGCTGGTGAGCGTGTTTGGTCCACCGCTGCTGCTTCTCGCTGTTCCGGTTGTTGCCCTTATCGGCTGGTCCCGCATCCGGCTGCGCGACCATACGCCTGCTCAGGTGGTGGCTGGTACCGGCGCGGGCCTGGTCATCTCGATGCCGATATTCCTTGTGCTGGCTTGACCGACGGCGTGTCCACGCCCACCAGGAGCGTTGCCGTTTAGTTCAGGCGTGTCAGGTGGAACCGGGTCGACCGCCGCGACGCGGCGGGGGGTTCCGCCGCGCCTCCAAAGCGGCAACCTGCTCAACAATCGCCCGCAAGGTAGCCCTTGGCATGCCGGGAGGTAGGTTTCGCGCCAGGACTGTGATCTGAGCGAGGTCAGGGTCCGCCTCGGGAGCCGAAGCATGGTCGGCAGGCTCGGCCGAGTCGAAGAAGTAACTCGGACTAACACCCCAGAAGTCAGCCAGACGCTGGATGTTCTTCATGGTGGGGTTGTCCCGCTCGCCGCTCAAGAGATAGTTCAGATAGGACACCGACAGGCCTGTGGCGGCTGAGACCTCCTCGGGCGTGAACTTCTTCTCCGTGTCCTTCTTCAGGCGTTCGTCGAACAGGGCTTGGAGTCGACCCGCGAACGTGGAGCCTCCAGCCCCTGGCCCAGCCGAAGGTTGCGACCCTGGTCCACCCCCAGAGTCCGTCATGGTCACTCCCCAGCTCCTCGACGCGCCACTATCGTGGGCAAAGTGAATTTTCGACCACAACAGTTGCGGAGCCGTGCCGCCCGGTGCGAAGCTTGCTCGGGCACGGCCACTGCTGTGGCAGTGACACGGTATCGGACAACCATAGTGTTGCAACAGGTGTCCGTTGTTTCGACACCTGGCGGAACCGGCGATGCCGGATCGGAGACGGGCAGCGCATCTAGAAGCGGGATCGGGGGGATGCGCGATGCGCGCCGGAGAGCCTGCGCCAGGCAGATATCCGCGGGGCACATGCTGCCGCGGTTGCCGTCACGCGGCACCCCTGCGTCGAAGCGAGCTGGCGTCAGTGGCCTCGGAGCAGCAGACTTCGGGGCCACTGCCGATCCTGGCCGACACTCCTGCCAGCGACCTGCAACAGCACCACACGTGGCACAGGGGGAGCCGCGCTCCTTCCCAGTACGTTGTCCCCGCAGACCGTCGCGCTCAGCGGCTTCACCTGAGCATTGGACGGCCGTCTTCACATCGGCGACGACCGTCGCTGGGGCTCTGGTCACCGACCGACTGTAATGCCAGGAGGCCCACATGATTTGGGCACGCGGCCGTATCGCACGTCGCCTGCGGGATGCCGGGCTGCCGCCTCCGCCCGCTCCATACACCGTCGATGCCTGGTGCGAGGCTATCGCCCACGGCCGAGGCCGCCCGATCCACCTTCGCGGCGAACACCTCGGTATGGACCTCCCCTCTGCGTTTCTCATCAAGCTCGAGCACGCAGACGTCATCATTGTTGACTCGGCCCTACCGATGCTGCCTCGAACGCAAGGCATCCTGCACGAGCTGGCTCACCTTGTCCTCAACCACAGTGGCGACGCCCTGCATGCCGAGGTCGACGCAGCCATTGAGGCTGAAGCGGAGCTGGCAGCGGACCTGCTCTTCCAGCGGCTGGCCAACGCTGCGACGGTCGCGAGCCGGGCAATGACCTCCGGCACCGCCAACTCGATCCGCAGCCAGCGGCTGTGGTGGCCAACGAGTTGGTGGACCGACCGCCGAACGGACTGGCAGGTCAATCAGCTGTGGATGACCCTGCGAGCGGGCATGCCAGAGGCCGCAATCATCACCACCACTACTACTGAAAGGGTCCCGGTAGAAATTGGCGGCAGCCGCCAGCGATACCGGCGGGCCGTCGAGGTGCACGAGGCATTGCGGTTGCTGCGTCCGTGGTACTCGCGGCGGGTACACAACAGCGCGACCCAGCGTGCCCAGCGCTATCAATTAGATGCCACCAGTACGGCTGCGGTGGTCGAGGCGGCTCAGGTGGCGGTGGCCCTACGGCGCCATCAAACGGAGTCCCCCTCGGATGACGTTCCACCGTTACCTCAGCGACGGCTTGCCACATATGACGTTCGCGCGGAGGCCCGCCGCCTGGCGCTGGTCGGTCTTGCGCTACATGACTCCCCCCTCGTCGCTGCGGAACTCGCTCGCTGGAGCCCGGTGGCCTACGGCTCGCGGCCCGAGGAACCTGGGTCCACGGGCTTCGATAGTTTCCCGATCACCCCGCTGAACAGGGCTGTGACTCGAAACGGCTGGGCCGGCGCGGCGTAGACGGAGCGGCAGGACCTGCGCTGCAGCGGCGTCCAAAGCTGACGGCTGCCAAAGTGTCGCGTGATCCCTGATCTGGGACGGGAACATCTCGCCGCCGAAGTGCGGGCCGCTTCCGAGGGCGCAACCGAGAGCAGCTAGTTCGCGTCGCTCGTCGTCGCTGGCGATGCCCGGGGCGATGACTGCTAGGTTGAGATCCACCGCTAGGTCAACGGCCGCGCGTATTACCGACCGCGCGGGGCGCCAACCCGCGTCCAGCGCGTAGGCCGGGTGCACTCGCAGGAAATGCCACGGTGCCGCATTCAGCGACTCAATACTCCGTGTACTACTGCCGTAGTCCTCTAGCAGCAGCCGGACACCCAAATGACGGAGTTGCTCCGAGGCATCGCCGGGAGGTAGATCCGCTGGCTGACCTATTGCGAGCACGAGCGAGGAGCCTGCCAGGCTGCCTTGCAGCGCCTCTCGCAACCCATCGGCAAACCGGGGTGTCACGGCGCGGGCGGGGACCGGCACGACCAGTGCAGCGCGTGGGAGCGCGTTCCGCCACGTCGCGGCGGCGGCTATCGATCGGGTCAACACTGTTCTCGCGAGACCCTCCAACGCGTCTTGGTCGTCAAGGAGTTGGTACGCGTACCCGTCGGCGGCGAGCACGTCATAGCGCGAGTACAGCCAACGGGGCACGGACTGAACCATCGTGATGCTGCCGCCGGCGAGATCAACGATAGGTTCGAAGGAGATCGACATGCGTGCGTCTTCGAGCTCTCGTGCAAGCGGAACGCTCCGAATCGGGCCAGCCTGATACGTGACCAAACGGTCTTGGCCTTGCCGGATGGCCCACCACATCACCCGCTCCGCCGCGTCGAGTAGAGCGGCGGCTTCGTCGGGGACGCCCGAAGTCATTCCTGCGCTCACCCGGACCGCTAGCAGCGAGCCTCCGATGTGAATGGGTCGGCGCAGGGTCGCCACGGCGTAGCACGCCCGCTGGTAAGCGCTCATCTCTGTCGTCGCCCACATCACGAGTGCGAACTCCGCGTCGCCAACCCGGGCGACCTCCGCCGCGTCTCTCGATGTGCGATTGAGCCGTGCCGCCAGCTCGTTCAGCAGGACGAGAGCTTTATCGCGACCAACCGCGTCAGCCAGGAACTCGTAGTTCTCTAGCCGGATTGCCACCACGTGACAGGTCTTCGCAGCCTTCTCAGCAACCCGGGCAAGCAGCGTCGCACGGTTCGGCATGCCGGTGTCGCGGTCATGATGCGCCTCGTGCCTCACCAAGGCGTAGGCATGCGCGATGTCCAGGCTCGTCGACAGCGTCGCCGAAAACGCCCGCAGGGTCGAACGCTCGCGAGCGGACAACCTGTCGCGAGGACCCCGAAGGTACAGCCTCAACGTGCCTTGCAGTCCAATCGTCTTGGCACCAATCTCGTGCGCGATCGGCAGCGGAGCGCCAGCGGCGTACACAGGGACCTCTGCCGCCGGACCGTCGAACACCACCGCTCCGTCGCGATCGGCACGTACCAACCGGCCGCCGCCGGCAATCTCGATGTCCGCAGCCTGAGCACCGAAGAGCTTCACCGCGCCGGCAGCCGCGGTCCGGATCACGACATCGATGTCCCGGCTGGCCAAGGCATCGCTCAGCACAGCGAGGTGCTCCCAAGCGCGCCGTTCCTCACGGATCCGAAGGCGATGTGTCAGCACCAGGTGCAGGACTAACATCGCGGCAGGCAAAGCTATCAAAGCCCGCATATCAAGGCTGGTGAGAACCGAAACCAAGCCTGCCGTGCCGACTTCGGCTAACCCCACGATCAGTCGTGTACGCCACATGTAGCGCAGAACCGTCAGGACGGGACGTCCAGTAGCCAGCGTCGCTGCGGCCGTCGTGACTATTTCCTGTAGAGCTAGCACCGCGATCCCTGCGACAAGGAATCCGAGTACATAGAGTTGCCACCGGGAAGTTGCCAGCCCCGATTCCTCAAATCTCGGGCGTATACCGAAAGCGTGCATAGTTACGGCGGCCAGCGCGGCGGCTACGACATCCATGCTGACGTTGTGGATAGCCTTATGCACACCAGCGGAACGTGGGTATCGTGTGAGAATTCGGGCCACGCTGACGCCGACAGCTGCGCAGATAACTACCCACGGCACAGGCAAGACTGATGCGCACAACAGCGTCGCGGTCGGCGTCAGCGTGATCCGAAAAGGTATACGGGGCGGCACAGGCGCCGAAAAGACGGCACCGACCGCCATCACGGCCGTGCCCATGATTGGGTACACCAAATAATACGGTGTCGGTTGACTTAGGTTCATCGTCGCCCACAGAACGCTTGAGAGCGCCACCGCAAAGACTGTGATCGTCAGCAGTACCAGCGCATGCCCGCGTCGTCGGGATGACATCAATCATTCCCCCGTATTCATCAACCCGAGCCCTCTCTGCAGCAGATCGTCCACATTAACAGGTGAAGCCAACCTTAGTCCCACTCAACGCCCTTGCGCATCACTGAACCCCCTCTCCCGTCTCTCTCATGGTTGGAACATATGACCGCGTGTAGACCATTATCAACTGCAAAGAGTCGTTTTCGTCACTTACCGCGCACTGGGACTCACCGACGTAACGAAAGGCAATCGCCTGCGGACTCGGCGCGAGAGTTGGTGGCCTAGTGTGACCACGCCGCCACATGAGGTACGCCATCGCCCTTGACGCTCGCAGCTTGGTCACTCCATGCAACGGAGAAGTGACTAAGGGGATGGACGCGAAATCCACGCCGCAGGTGGCACATCCGTGTCCCCGCCGATCTTGCGCGCTCAATTCATGCCTCCCCCACCCGACGAGCCGGTTAGGTCAGGGTCGTGAGGAAGGTGTGCTGGTGTCGGTGGCGGCGCGGCCGCGTTCGAGGATCAGCACGAGGGAGAAGAGGCCCGCCCTAGCGCCGGTCACCTGTTCATGGGCAGAGAGGACTTCACCGGTGCCAGGGTTGAGGATGAGCTGCGTTGTGGAGCCGTCGGCAGTCACGCTGAAGCCAAGGCCGGCCCGTCCGGCCAGGTCTGTCTGCTCGCCTTCGAAGGATATGTTCGGCACGCCGGCCAGGACGCGCAGAGTCTCCGCGCGCTGCTCCTGGCTGAGATATTGGCTAGTGGCGAGGCCGATGACGCCGTGGACGAGCATGCGAGGGTAGGCAGGCTCGTTGGCCAGCTCGCGTGGTGCTAGGGAGCCGGCGAGCGTGGTGGCATCGACGGGCAGCGGTTCCGCCAGATACGGCTGCAGTTCGCCCGCCAGGTATCGCGTGGTCTTCTTTGGTGCTGCCGGGAAACTACTCCGCTCAGCCGGTGTCGGGCGGTGGGTGAGGCCAGGCACATCGCGCAGGCGGCGTGTCAACTCGCGGCCGGAGCTGTCGGAGTCGCGGCGCCAGCGACACACATCAGAGCGTGTAATCACGTTGGTAGCGCGGGTCCACGACTGAGTGTGCAGATAGGTGTACGGCAGGCCGGTGGAGGCATCGGCGGGGGTGCTGGCGACGCTCGAGGCCAGTGTCATCAGGCGTTGGTGCGGGGTGAGGCCGGGACCGGTGGCGGCCGTTGCAGGCATCGTGGTGCTCTGCTGCTGTGGTGATGCGGACGCAGGGTGCGAGCCGGTTTCGCCGGTGGGGGTGCTTGATTGGCAGGCAGTGAGCAGGACTCCGAGAGCGCTCGCAATCACCAGGTGGGCGAGAGTAGTTGTTCGGGACATGGGCATCGCGGCGATGATTCCTCGCTGGATAGGTAAGTGGTCAGAGGGCTGGCGCCGGCACGCTTCGGCGGTGAGGCGACCCGGCGTCGGTGTGGTCGGTTGGCAGGACGTATGCGCATGGACGTCGCTCGGTCTGTTTGGTCGGCTTGTAGGCGCTAGGTGGCACTGCTGAGCAGGTTGGTCAGTGCCTGTCGGCCGCGGTCGGTGAGCATGGCCGTCAGGGATCGCCGGTGTGGCACCTGCCGCAGGTGTCCGTCGGCGAGCAGCACGTTGAAGGTGTCGCGGACGGTGCTCTCTGAAGGGCGAATGGTGCCCTCAGAAGGGGTATCCACCGTGGCGGCGAGCTCACGCACTGTCCATGTCCGCGTGGGATCCGCGAGCAGCGTCGTGTAGATGCGACGCCGCTTGCCCGCCATCGACCCATGGTCCGAGCGCAATTCCTCACTGCCTGGTCAGATTGGCCTGCCGCACAGAACGAGGGCTGCGGTCACTAAGCGACGGGTCGGTCGCGACGGGCGTCTCTTGGATCGGCTGGTCGGAGACATTGGCGGGCGAACCGATGGTGGTCGCGACCCTGCGTTAGGCCGATAGGCGCGCGTGGTTGCCGGCTGCGGGGCAGTCAGCATCAGGTGGCCATGCGGGCGTGAAGGGTGACGTTGCTGCCGACGCGTAGCAGGACTCCCGGGTCCTGCATGAGTAGGTCGAACTGGTCGAGTTCGGCGTTGGTGAACCCGACGGTGCCGGTGAGCTGATCCCGCAGGTGCCGGGCGGCGTGGCGGTACAAGACACATACGGGTCCGCCGCCGCGGCTGGTCTCGGTATGCTTGGTGGCGCACACCTGGTCCATGCCCAGGGCGACGAGCAGCCGGATGGTGGCGTCGGTCGATGGACAGGCTGCCGGCGAACCGGTAAGGGCGTTGATCGCCCGGATAACCTTGTCGATGATTGTGGTGCCACCCGGGACAGCGGTGTAGACGACCGGCGGGGCGACGATGGCGCCGGCGAGGATGAGCCAGCCCCCGGAGCGGAGCAGCGCGATCACCGGTGCGAGCGCGTCG
This sequence comes from Micromonospora sp. NPDC085948, assembly GCF_040686315.1. Taxonomy (NCBI): domain Bacteria; kingdom Bacillati; phylum Actinomycetota; class Actinomycetes; order Micromonosporales; family Micromonosporaceae; genus Micromonospora; species Micromonospora sp. NPDC085948. Next base: position 33,899 of record NZ_JBFBJW010000017.1, read on the forward strand.
AGGTGGTCTGGCTGACGGTGGGCGAGCACGATGTCGTAGCCGCGTGGATCAGCAGGTGAATCCGTTCCGGTTGAAGCGTCGACGGCGGTGACTTGTCCGCTCGCGCCGACCAGACGGGACACGTGCGCGATGTCGGCGGCGCCCGTGAGGTCCAGGACTCGGTGCCCGGTGCTGACGTTGACCCGCTCGAGTTGGTCGGTCAGTAATCGCGTGAGTGTTGTCTGCGCCGCTGTGCGCCACTGCTGTCCGCCGGTCGGCGTGTCGGTGCCGTTGTTCTGATCAGCGCGGCTGGTGCTAGGAATCATGGTTTGCGCTCCCATCGGTGAATGCCGCCGCGAGGTGTGGCGGGTCGTCGACTCCGTCCGGGTGGCCGTGGCGTTGGTCGACGCAGGTGGCACGCATGCGGGTTAGTTCTTGGCGCAGGCGCGGGCCATCGCGGTGACCCGGGTACGCGGCGCGGTGCTCGGCGGTGGCCCGGGCGAGGAGTTGGCGCGCTTGGACGCAGCGCCCGTCTTGATAGAGGACGAGGGCGAGGATCGCTTGGGCAGCGAGGGTGGGCAATGCCCGGGGACCGTCAGCGAGGGTGTGGTGGCGGATGAGATCGCGGTAGCAGTCGGCCGCTTCGGGGAGTTTGCCGGTGCGGCGGTACACGGTGGCCAGGACCTTGAGGGCGGCACGTGCCTCCGGTGATGTGCCGCCGCGCAGGCGTCGCAAGGAACGGCAAGCCCACCGGGCCCAGGGCAGCGCGGCGCTGGGGTCGTCGTTGGTGAGGGTGAGTTCCGCGAGCAGGGCGGCGGCGTTTGCGGTGGCGACGTCCAGGGCGGGCAGGTCGTCGGTGGGATCGGTATGCAGCAGGCCGGTCTGCAGCGCTTCGATCGCGCGCGCATGGTCGCCGTGTTCGACGCGGGTCCGGGCGTAGGTGAGGCGTTGTGCCATGGACATTCGGGGTCCGACGAGCTGCCGGGGCTCGGATCGCCACGTGACGTGCAGGTCGGTGGGCCCGGCGCCGACCGCGACGCGGTGGATGCCACCGGGTGCGTATGCGGCAGCGCAATGAATCTTGCCGGGAGGTACGAGGTGAGGGGCGCTGTGCAGCACTGCTTGGGCGACCGCATCGCGCAGCGCCTGCGCTGGCACGGGTGCGCGCCCGCAGGCGGGCATGCACACGTAGACCGGCGGGCACCCGGGCAGCTGCACCAGAATCATCGGGTGATCGCAGTAATGGCAGGTCACCAGTCCCGGCGGGACGGGGGCGGCTGGCACCGAGCGGGCTCGCGCCACCCACTCGTCGATCGTGGCGGATGATAGGCCGCGCTCGCGGGCCACCTCGCTGATCGCTTGGTGTAGGTCGTGCTCGACGGCACGCCTGAGCGTCGCGGCGACCGCGTCAGCAACGAACGCAGGCGTCCATGGGCTAGCCTGCGTGCTCCGCGACGGCATGGCGTATTCCTCTCCTGATCAGGTGGATCTCGCGGTTGACACGCCAGACAGTGCTGGCCATGAGGGTCTTGCCTGGGTGCAGACGGCGCGGTGGTTTTCACTGGCGGGCGTGGCATCGATGTCCGCGATGCGGGTGCGATGTGGATCGCCTCTGGGCAGGTAGCGTGCGGCGGTGGTCGTGGCGACGGTGAGGCAGCGATGGGCGAGGTCGCGCCATCCGCAGTCGCGGTAGAGGCACGCGAGTTGTGTGAGCGCTTTCAAGCTGACTGGCGCTTCGGGTCCGTGCCGGCGTGCGGCAGTTGTGTAGACGTCTGCAAGGTCTCGAATTGCCTTCTCACAGCGGCCGACGCGGTGGTGTGCCTCGGCCATGCCGGCGCGGGCGTACAGGGTCCGCTCGTGGCTGAGGCCGATTTCGGCGGTGGCGAGGTCGACCAAGTCGCGGTAGGCGGTGACGGCCTGGTCGGCGTGTCCGGTCAGCACGGCCAGGGGTGCCAGCAGCACCGCGGCGTCGAGTTGCTCCGCTGCGGACGCGCCGTGGTGGGCGAGTGTCCAGGCGTAGACGGCCCATTGGTAGGCGTCCGTGAGGTCGCCGAGCGTCTGCCGTTCGGCGGCGTGGTCGATTGCCCTGCGAGCGGGCGTCTGGTGAAGCCCTCGCGTCGGTTGCGGTGCTCGGGGCATCGTGAGGTGCATGGTTGTTCCCCTGTGTTCGTCGAAGGGCTGGCGGGGACTGTCGGGCCAGGCGCGAGCCGCCGGTCATCACCTCGGTGTGCGGGCAGTGGCGGCCAAGCGCTGAGGTTTCGTTCTGGCGCGGGCGCGCTACTGGGCGGGGGCTTGGGCGATGGTGGAGGTGAACTGGTAGGAGCGCAGCACCACCATCGGGTCGGCCATCAGCTCGGCGAAGCGGTCCAGGTCCTCTGCCGCCGCACCGTCGCCGAGGAGTTGGTCTGCCAGTTGGTGGACGTTGTCGGCGTAGAGCTGGCAGCCGGGGCCGCCGCCGGTCCAGGTGCGTGCGGTGGTGCGGGCGTGCACGTGGTTCATCCCGGCGTGCAGCAGCAGGGAGGCTGCCCTGTCGCCCCAGTGCAGGTCGACGCCCTGGCTGGCGAGGACGTCGAGGACGCGATGCACAACGGTGGCGAGTAGTTCCGCGTCTTCGTGGGAGGGGGCGCGGTGCACCCACATGCGGGAGTAGACAATGTCGCCGAGGACGAGCCATCCGCCCGGCTTCAGTAGGGAGATCATCTCGTCGAGCAGGTCGGTTCGGTTGGCAAGCGGCGCCAGCGCGCAGCGCGCATTGATCAGGTCGAACCGCGTGGCTTCGGCGGGGAGTTGCAGCCCGTGGCAGAGGTCGCGTTCGTAGACGTGGACGATCGCGGTGGGGTCGAGCAGTTTCGCGTCGTCGTCTAGGGCGACGACGCGACCCGACGATCCGACCAGGCCGGCGAGGTGACGCGTTAGCGAACCAGCGCCAGCGCCGACATCGAGAGCTCGCTGCCCGGTTCGGACTCCGATACGCGCGAATTCACGTGCCGTAATCGGGTCGAACAGCTTCGTGAGGTCTCGGGGCGGCGTGCTGCGGCTTATCTGATTGCGCTGCTGGGTAGACGTCATCGGTTTCCTCCTAGATTCAACCCTGGTTCGCGAGAACGCTGGTGCCGCTGTGGGTCCAGCGCAGCTCGACGGCCTCGGGGCTGTGGACGAGGGCCTGCTCGACAAGCCGGATCAGGTGTTGGCGTAGGTCGGCTCGGGTGGACTCCTGCCATCGCTGGTAGGTGATGAGTGGCCGGGTGGCCGCGGTGCGCCGGTCGTAGGCGGCGGCGAAGCCGACGACGAGTGCTTCCAGGTGCTGCGCGTCGTACAGGGATCCAGGGCAGAAGCAGACATAGAACCGGCGACGCGGGGCGGGGACGTAGGGCTGGAGGTACTGCTCGCAGGTGGTGCAGCGTGCCAGGTCGGTGAGCAGCCAGAGGCTCGTGTCGTCCTCGCTCACGGCGTCACCGCCCATACCTGGGCAGCGGTGGGTGGGTGGCCGGCGACGTCGTTCGGGTCCGCGTCGCCGACCACCCGCCGCCGCCCGCGGTGGACGTTCGGGCGGCGGCCCTGCACCTGGTGGAGCCGGACCCGCCAGGTGCAGGGGTGCAAGCAAGGCGCCGAGGTAGCCTCGCTGGGCTGCGGAGTGTGGCGGTGGTGGTCATTGTGTGGATCCCGTTGGTACGGCAAGCACGTCGTGTAGCCGGGTCGGGTCGGCACGCAGGTCTGCTGCGGGGGCGTGCAGGGCGATGGTGCCCCCGTCGAGGACGGCGACGTCGTGCGCGATGTCGAGGGCGAGGGCGAGGTTCTGCTCGGCGAGCAGGACGGCGCTGCCGGTCGCGGCGAGGCTGGTGATGATTTCGGCGAGGTGGCCGACGATGGCGGGGGCGAGGCCTTCGGAGGGTTCGTCGAGCAGCAGCACCTGCGGGCCGGCGAGCAGGGCGCGGGCCAAGGCGAGCATTTGCTGTTCGCCGCCGGAGAGTTGGTGGGGCCGGTGGTGACGGCGCTCGGCCAGCGCGGGGAACAGGTCGAGGATCTGCCGTGCGGTGATGGTGCGGGTGCGGCCGGGGTGCGGTCGGGGCAGCGCGAGGTGCTCGGCGACGGTGAGTCCGGCGAACAGGCGGCGTCCTTGCGGAACGAGGCCGACGCCGGCGCGAGAACGGCGGCGGGCAGCCAGTCCGGTCACCAGCCGGTCGTGTAGGAATATCTCGGTGCCCGGCAGGGCGGGGTTTAGGCCAGCGATGGTGTTGATCAGAGTGGTCTTGCCGGCGCCGTTGCGGCCGACGACGGCGCTCACCCTTCCGGCCCGCGCATTGAGGTCGACGCCGGTGAGCACGGGTGCGCCCTCGTACCCGGCGCGCAGGTTGCGCACCCGCAGGACCGGCGGCCCACCCGGTTGGCCGGTGGGGGCACCGCCCGGTGCTGCGGGTTCGTGCTTGGTGGCGTCCGCCTCGGCGAGGTACACGCGGCGCACGTCCGGGTGGGTGCGCACCTCTGTGGGGGTGCCGGTGGTGAGGTGTTGGCCGTGGTGCAGGACGGTGACGGTTTCGGCGACTGCGGTGACGAATTCGAGGTTGTGGTCGACCACCAGTACGGCGATGTCGGTGGGTAGTGCGCGGATCAGCTCGGCGAGGCGGGTGACCTCGGTGGTGGCGAGGCCGGCGGAGGGTTCGTCGAGCAGGAGCAGTCGGGGCTGGGCGGCCAGGGCGACGGCGACTTCGAGGCGGCGTTGGTCGCCGTACGAGAGTTGGCTGGTGGGCGACTGGGCGTGCTCGGCCAGCCCGACCTGGTCCAGCGCGTCCAGGGCCGCCGCCGATGCGCGGGGCTGCAGGCGCAGCGCGGCCAGGTGCTGCCCGGGCACGGCGAGTAGCACGTTCTGCGCGACGGTCAGCGGGCGGGCGAGGGCGGGGTGTTGCCAGGTGCGGGCGATGCCGGCGCGGGCGCGGCGGTGGGCCGGCCAGCGGTGGATGTCGTGTCCGGCGTAGTGGATGCGCCCCGACGTTGGGCGCAGGGTGCCGGCGATCAGGTGTAGCAGGGTGCTCTTGCCGGCGCCGTTGGGTCCGATGAGGGCGTGCCGGGCCCCGGGGTGCAGGTCGAGGCTGACCTCGTCGACGGCGCGGCGGGCGCCGTAGGCGCGGCTGACGGTGTCCAGTCGCAGCAGTGGTGCGCTCATGTCCGCCCCCGATTGCGTCGACTGACGAGCCCGGCCAGCCGGTGTCGGGGCAGGTAGGCCAGGGCGAGGAAGCTCAGGCCAAGCAGGGTGCTGCCGTGGCCGCTGAGTAGGCCACCGGCCCAGTCCCGGGCGGTCACCAGGAGGATCGCGGCGGCGCAGGCGCCGATCATGCTGCCGGACGCCATCAGCGCGGCGGCGAGGGCGAGGGCAGATATGCCCATGGCGGCGTCGGCAGGTGAGACGTATCGGGTCACCGCAATGAGCAGCGCGCCGGCCGCGCCAGCAATCGCACCGGCGAGGGTGTAGGCGGCGAGAAGAAGCCGGCTGGTGTGGTGGCCGGCGGCTTGCACGCGGGGCTCGTGGGCGGCGATGCCACGCAGGAGCAGAGCGAAGCGAGTGCGGGTGATGACGATGACCGCGGCGCCGATGATCAGGGTGCACGCGAGGACGTACAGGTACACCCAGCCGGGTCGGACCAATGGTGCCAGGCCGGGCAACGCGACCACTGGCTCGGTGTGGGTGCCTTCGCTGCCGCCCGGTGCCCACTGGCCGGCGGCGGCGTGCACGAGTTCGCCGATGCCGAACGTGACCATGAGGAAGGTGGTGGCCCGGACCCGTACCGCGAGCAGGCCGGTCACGGCGGCGGCGATGGCCCCGGCGGCGGTCGCCGCGAGCAACTGGACCGGACCGAGACTGGTCAGCGTGGCGAGGGTGGCGGCGGTGTACGCGCCGACGATGAGGTACGCGGCCTGCCCGAGCGGTGGTTGCCCGGCCAGTCCGACCAGCAGTTGCGCGCTCATCGCGAGCATGGCCATGACCAAGGCGGTGGCGGCGAGCGAGACGAGGTAGGCGTCGACCATCCACGGCAGCGCCACCGCCACCGCGACGACGATCCCCGAAGCGACAGGTACCAGGCGCGCCGCCCGGCCGACGGGTCGGCGTTCGGTCGTGGCGGTGTTGGGTGCGGGTGTGAGGGTGGTGGTCACGCGGGCCGTCCCGCAAGCGAGGGGCGGTGCCGGACGGTGAGAGCGATCAGCATCGCGGCGGCAAGGACAAACGCGGCGGCGCCAGGAACGAGAGCAACGCCGAGAGTGAGGATTTGTCCGACACCGAGGGCGGCGAGCAGGGCGCCGCGGATGCTGCCGAGGCCGCCGACCACGCAGACGATCAGCGAGTAGACCAGGATCGTGGTGTCCACGCCGGGGGCCGGGCCGATGACCGGGGCGCCGAGCACGCCGGCGGTGACCGCGAGGACTCCCCCACCGACCAGCACGGCGGCCCTAGTCGTGCGGGTGCGTAGTCCGGTGGCGGCGGCCATGGCGGGGTCGGCGACCACGGCCCGCACGACCGCTCCCGTGCGGGAGCGCTCGACGAGCCAGAACAGCAGCACCACGATCAGAGCGGCGACCGCGATGAACCCCAGCCGGTAGACCGGGTACTGGTAGCCGCCGAGGCTGACCGAACCGGCGAGCGCGCGGGGTGGGTCGACGGAGCGCGGTTCGGCGCCGAACACGGTGCTGAACTGGTCGGCGGCGATGTACGCCAGCCCGAGGGTGGCGAGCACCTGGTCCAGCGGGCGGTCCGTGAGGGGGCGCACGGCTGCGGCGAGGCCCGCGCCCCCGAGTGCGCCGATCAGGATCGCGGCGGCGAGGGCCAGGCCGAGGCCGGTCCAACCGCCATCGGCGAGGTGCCAGGCGAGGTACGCGCCAGCGAGGTAGAGGGTGCCGTGGGCCATGCTGAACACCCCGGCCACGCCGAAGATCAGCGTGAGTCCGGCCGCGATGACGAACAGCAGCAGTCCGTACGCGACTCCGTCCACCGCGGTGATCGTGTAGGGGTTGACGAGCCCGCTTAGGCCCACGGCACTCCTCCTTCCCAAGGCAGGTCAGGCGGAGGCGAGGCGCCGGCCGATGGTGGTGTGCATCAGGTAGCCCGACAGCATCAGCTGCGGGTCCATCAGCACCTCCCGCAGCTCGGCCAGGTCGTCAAGGCTCATGCCGGCGGCGACCAGCTCAGCCTCGCGCTGAATCGAGTTGGAGTGGTGCAGCCGGCAGATGCCGGTGCCGCCGCGCCACGAGCGGGACTCGATCCGGCTGTCGACGTCGACCAGGCCGAGACGCAGCATCACCTCCGGCGCCCGCTGCGCCCAGCCCATGTCCGCCCCGCGGGACTCGCCGAAGGCGAGCAGGGCGTCCTGGAACCGCTCGATCAGCTCGGTGGCCCGAGGGCTGGGGCTGCGGCGGATCATGTCCCGCCAGGTGCAGTCCCAGTCCGCCACCACCATCGCGCCGCCCGGGGCGAGAGCGCGCGTCAGGTCGGCGAGGACCTGCTCCCGCTCGGGCAGGTGCATCAGCACCAGACGGGCGACGATCGCCTGCTGCGACCCCTCCAGCTCCATTTGACGGATGTCGCCGGTCCGGACGGTGACATTGGGGCCGCCGGGGATGTAGCGGGGGTCGAGGTCCACGGCGGTGACGTGCCCGTCCGGGGCGATCTGGTCGGCCAGCCAGGTCGTCAGCGTGCCGGCCCCGGCGCCGATCTCCGTGACCTTCCAGCCCGGCCCGACCCCAAGCTCGAACAGGGTCCGGCGAGTGCCAGCGTCGAGGATCTCAGCGAGGTGACGAAGCTGGTTGGCGGCCTCGTCCGTGGCGTTGTCGAACATGTACCCGGCCTGCGCACTGGTCGTCGTCGCGCTCATGGTGTCTATGCCTTTCGGAGTCAGGAACCGAGGGTGGTGAGCGTCTGCACGGTGCGGTTGACCCACACCTGCCCGTCCTGGGCCACTTCCCGCAGGTAGTACGCCTGCACAGGGGTGTGGTTCGTCGGCCCGAACTGCCAGGCGCCCCGAGGAGAATCGATCGACCCCACCCGCGGCAACGCCGCGGTGAGCGTCTGCGAGGTCAGCCCGGTGGCCGCCCCGCTCGCGGCGGATGACGCAGCCGGGCGGCTGGCAGCCGGGCTGCCGCTCGGTGCAGGGCTGCTGGAGGCGGATGCGGTGCCGGTGGTGCTGGGTGTAGTCGCGGGGGCATCAGGCTGAGCGAGCGCTTCCGAGATGGCCCTGTCCAACACGAGCGCCGCGTCCCACGCGCAGACGTGGTACACGTTCGGCAGCTTCCCGTCGTTACCTGCGGTGAACCGGCGTACGAAGTCTCTGTTGGCCGCGTTGTCCAGCGTCGGTGAGTAGTTCAGGGCGGTGTAGATGCCCTTGGCCTGCTCCTTCAACGCCGCCAGTGGCGCGCCTTCGGTCAGGAAGCCCGAGGCGTACAGCGGCGTGGTGATGCCGTACTGGCGGTACTGCTTGACGAACTCGATCGCGGACGCACCGGCGTAGAAGGTGTAGACGGCCGCCGGCTTGGCCTCCTTGATCTTCGTCAGGTACGGGGAGAACTCGGTCGTCGGCGCCGGCGCCCACGGCGTCCACGTCGGCTCTCCACCCGGGTTCGCCAACTGCCCACCCGCCTTGCGGAAGGCGGTGACGAAGCCACCGATCTGATCACGGCCGCCGATGTAGTCCGGGCCGATCACCCACACCCGGCCGTTGCCGACCGTCGTGCGCAGGTAGCCGGCGATCGACGCACCGGTCTCCTGGCTCAGCCACGACGTCGACCACAGGTAGGCGGGATTCTCGACCGTGGAGGGCCGTCCACCCATGCCGATCAGCGGCACCTTGGACTCGTTCAGCAGCGGGTACAAGGTCTGCACGGTCTCGGCGGTCCCCCCGCCGACAAGGGCGAGGACTTTGTCCTGCTCGATGAGCTTGCGCGCCGACGCGAGTGCGGTGGCCTTGCCGTCGCCCTCGTCGGCCTCAATCACCTTCACGAGTCGGCCGCCGAGCTTGCCGCCCAGCTTCTCGAGGGCCAGCCGCCACCCCGCGGCCTGGTCATCACCGATCGCCTTGTAGGGCCCGCTCTTCGGCACGATCAAGCCGATGCGGATCTCGTTGGCGGTGGAATCCGAGTCGCTGAGACTCGACCCGTCGCAGCCAGCGACAGCGATCAAAACAGCAGCAACGAAGGCGGCGATCGCCATTCGCCAGCGATGCCGGCGGGCGGGCGGTTGAGGGGTCACGAGAGTTGGCCTTTCGTAGTAGTCAGGGGATTCCTTGATCGGGGGGCGTGGTGCTGGGGTGGTAGAACGGGGCCAGTCAGGTGATGCAGGACGGCCAGGACGGAGTCGGGCTCGGTTGCGTCGCAGGTCACAACCGGCACCCTCGTGGTAACCCGCAGGGCGTCGCGGATCTCGTGGCGGTTGCGGGTGCCGCCGAGTGGGCGGTTGATCGCGACCAGGTATGGCAGGTCACGGGCATCGAGGTAGTCCAACGCCGGGTAAGACACCGGCAGGCGGGTGGCATCGACCAGCACGATCGCGCCGCAGGCGCCGAGAGCGAGGTGGTCCCACACCCACCACCAGCGCCGCAGCTCCGGCGTCACGTGCAGGACGACGGTGACGCCGCTGGGCAGAGTGGCGTAGCCGACCTCTCCGACCACGCCCGGCTGGCCGGGCAGCGTCGAGCGGCCACGCTGCGCGGCCCGAAGGAAGCAGGACTTGCCCACACCCGCGCCGCCGGTCACCAGCACCTTGACCGTCGAGGCCGCACGTCCTGTCACGCCGGAGCCCGCGCTCATGCTCATCGCCGCCGCCCGCGACTCAGCCGGCCGTGCGCGGTCCTGGCCTGACCGCATCGCCGATGCGGACCGCCATGGCGGCCAGCTCGTAGGCAACCTGCGCCGAATCGCACCCGGCGCGGGCCAAAGCCGCCAACGACGACCCGTCGGGCACCTGCTGCACCACGAGGATTCCCTCTCGCATCATCAGCATCTGGAAGTGCACACCGCCGGTCTCCAGCAGGTCAGTGGCGCCGCGCGCCAGACTGACAAGACCGGACACGATCGCCGCGAGCTGATCGCCGCGGTCGGTGTCCAGACGGTCGGTGCTGGCCAGCAGCAGCCCGTCGCCGGACACCGCGACGACGTGCGCCACATCGGGTATCTGTTCGGCCAGACCATTCAGGACGGCGGACAGCTGCGGATCGCGGGCAGTAGCAGCGAGGCTCATCGGCGTTCTCCTGTCGGAAGGGGAGGGATGGGGGGCGCGGCCCGCAGACCGCGCATCGTGCCGGCGACCTGCGCCCGGATCGCCGCTGGGTCGATCTGCACAGGCGGCCCGGAGGGCGTGCCCTGCGCCGACATGCCACCAGGGACGACGTGCGCCTGGGGACGACGCCGAGGTAGACCGGAGGTCGTGCGTCCATCGATGGCGGGTTCGGCGGCGGACGCCGCCGCCTGCCAGCCCTTGTCGGCAGCGGTATGGAAATCGCGTTCTCCGGCCGCAGGCGGCCACAGCCAGGGCGACTGGGCCGCCATCTGCCGGAACATCGGCGGGTCCGCCGGTCGCGTCGCGGCCACCGGCAATGGCATCGGGCCCCGCTGGCGGGGCACGGGCGGCAGCTCCGTCGTCACGTCCGTGCGCGCAGGTGCCGGTGGCGCGGGCACCACCGGGATTTGCCGGGTCGGACCGGCCCAGCCGGTCCCCGCCCAGGGCGCGGCCGGGTGCGCGGGCGGCGCAGGGGCAAGCCGGGCAGGGTGTTGGAACTGGCTCGGCACGACGATCTCGCGCACGTGCACCCGGGTGACGTACTCGGCCGGCACCATGACCTCGGCGGTGACGCCGGTCGGCTGGGTGGCGCCCAGCCGTACCCGTACCCCGAACTCCGCCGCCAGCCGGGAGACCACGACCAAGCCCATCTGGTGGGTGACGGCAACTTCCAACTCCGGGCTCGCCAACAGCGCGTTAGCGCGGTCGATCTGCTCCGGGGTCATCCCGAGGCCGGAGTCGGCGACGAGGATCTGCACGTCATGCCTGGACCATTCCGCGAAGACCCGCACCTGGTCGGCGGAGAACCGGGTGGCGTTGTCCAGCAGCTCCGCGAGGATCGACTTCACGGCATCGACCGCGCGGGCGTCGACCTCGACCTCGACCAGCTCCTCCATCGTGATTCGGGCGAAGCCTTCGGTCTCTGACAAGGCGGCGTTGACCAGGTCCGCGAGCACCACCGGATGTGGCTGTGATTGGCCAGGGCCACCACCGGCAACGATCAGTAGATTCGATCCATAACGGCGCAGCCGGGTGGCCTGCTGGTCGGCGGCGAACACCCTCGCCAACCGGTCCGGGTCCTCCTCGTCGCGCTCAAGACGATCGATGCTGCCCAGTAGTTGGTCGGTCAGGGCCTGCACGCGTCGACCAACGGAGGTGGTCATGGCGATGACCAGGGCACGTCCCCGTGCCTCCCCCACCGCCGCGTTCACCGCTACGTCCAGCACTAGATTGAAAGCGCCTGCGACCTGGCCGACCTCGTCCCCGCCAACCACCGGCACCGCCACGCGGCCGGTGTCCTCGGCCAGCCGTTGCGCCGCCGCTGGATCCGACGTTGCCCGCAGCCGCGCCACCAGGGCTGGCAGCTCCACGTCCGCGACCCGACGGGCGCCCTGCTCCAGCGACGACAGCTGCGCGACCAGCGACCGGGCCACCCGGACCGCCGTTACCGCGGCGACCAGCAACATCACTAACAGCACCGCAGCTTGCACCGCCGCGGCCCGGACCTGCGCTATCCACAGGTCGTCGGCGGCAGCCGCGATGTCATCGTTCACCGCCGCCTGCACCTGGGCCAACAGGTCCGCGCGACTGGTCATCACTCGGCTCCACTGCTCAGCGCCGCCCGGCAACCGCACCGGTTCATACACCCCGGTGCCGGACACCAGTCCGTCCAGCCGCACCGCGGCGAGGACGTCCCCGCCAGTCAACGTGCGTCCCAATCGCGCCCTCCATGACGGGCGCGCCAACGCGTCGAACTCGCGCAACGCCTCGTCCTGGCCCGTACGAGCGGCCACGACTTCCGCGTGCAGCGCTGGAGTCAACCGCCGCGCCGCCACCGCCTGCAACACCGCCACCTGCTGCTGACCCACCGCCTCACGGGCCCGCGACACCGCCGCGGACGCGCGCATCTCATCTGCGAGCTGCGGCTGCACGCCGCTCTGAGCCACCGCCAACAGCAGATCCCCCAGATCGGCGATGACGATCCGGTACCCGAACGCCACGGCGGACAGCGCCACCAGGCCGTCTCCGCGCACCCGCTGCCGCTGCGCCTGCACGTCCGCCAACCCCGCGTCAGCGCGGGATAGAACACCACGCACGCCCCCGGGCGGGTTTTCGAGTTCTCCTCGCAGCACCCGGAATCGGGAGATCGCCTCATCGGTGCCCTGCACGGCCCGCTCGAAATCCGCAGGCTTCACCGTCGACCCGGGTAGCAGCAGACCCACTGCAGCGATCCGCTCAGACTGCAGACGCTGCGTCACCTCGGTTGCCGACGCGCCGACGGAGAACAAGTTCCCGGCGCCAGCGGCAGCCTGGGCCGCCCCCACCGAGGACCACAATCCGAAACCCGCCGACACCACCGCGACCAGCACCGTCGGTAGCACGATCAGCCCGGCCTTCCACCGCACCGACATATCCGCCAACCGACGGCCCACTCTTATCCGCGAGATTCGCACAGTACCCCCAGTGAGCGCGCTCATATCGCTGCCCGGACTTTCATAGGCGCCACTCCGCAACGACGCGCCGCAGCGACTATGTCGCCCATCGCGATCAGCCTCCTTGTGCAGATCGGCTCAGTCGTCGTGCCGGGACTAGCCGCAGGCGCGACTATCAATCGCCGATCCGGCCGATTAGCCGTGGCGGGCTGGGTTGCGCTCCGGCATGCCGTGCTGGACGGAGACGCTATTAGCCCATTGACGGTTAACTCGTTGCGAATCAACGATCACGGAACCGGCCACGACTGGGAATACCGACCTGCGGTCCGACCTTGCGTACCGACCTTTGGTCCGACCTCCCTCTGAGCTGGGCTTCCACGACGGACCACCAGCACCACCAAGATCATTTTTGCGGTCCTCAGGGGTACATTGAGCAGGCCCAGCCGGCCGCGCTTGTCGACCGGGTTGACACAGACTGCTGGAGGCAGCCGGTGACCCGCCCCAGTCCATACGTTCGCCGAAAATGGCTAGGACGCGAGATTAAGCGCCTGCGTGACGAGCACGGAATGTCGGCGGAGCCACTCGCCCGCGCCGTCGGCTTTTCGCGCCAGCAGCTCAGCGCCTTAGAGAACGGCCACCTTGGCCCCGACATTGATCTCGTCAGCGCGATCTGTGACTACCTAACTGTTGGGGCTAAACGGCGAACAGCCATCATGGATGCGGCGACCGATGGCTGGGCGCGCGGATGGTGGATGGCGGACGCTGAACGCATGGGCGTCCGGCAGGCCACCTACGCAGACCTCGAAAGCGGCGCCAAGACCATCACCGAGTACGCCTTAGCGTTGTTCCCCGGGCTGCTCCAGACGCCTGCGTTCGCCGACGCTCGGCTGCGGAGCGAACCTGCGCGTCACGGCGAGGCCTTCGACCCCACCGCGGCGGTCGCCGCGAGGGCACATCGCCAGCAACTGCTGCTTTCCGCCGGTGGGCCAAGGTACGACGTCGTACTGGACGAGATCGCGATCCGGCGCTGCGCCGCAGAGGCGTCCATCGTTGCGGACCAGCTCCAGCACATCATCGCGGTCTGCGCGGCGCACCCCACCACCGTGACGGTTCAGGTGCTGCCGATCGGCATCTCGATCAAGGGCCACAGCGCGTACAAGTCGGCGTATTCAATCTACCGGTATCGCGACACGCCGGACTGCCTGGCCGTCGCAGTGGACACCCTCACGAATGATCTGATTCACACTGAACCAGAGGAGGTGCGGCCCTACCTGAGCTTGCACAGCCGGCTGAAGACCGCCGCGCTGACACCTGAAATGAGCATTGGTCTGCTCCGCGCTGTGGCGCAGGAGATGTCAACACCCTTTAAAGGAGTTTCCGCATGACCGCGCAGCCCAGGCAGTGGCGTAAGTCCAGCTACAGCGATGACGGCAACTGTGTCGAGTACGCCGCAGCCCACAATGGCCCCGTTGGTGTACGCGACTCGAAGGACATCACCGGCCCCGTACTGGAGTTCGAGCCCGCCTCCTGGAGCGCCTTCACCAGCGGCGTCCGTGCTGGCAAACTCAGCCGATGATCCTTGCCTCCGGACGCCCCGGTGACATGCGAGTGCCGCAAGTGCGGTACTGATCGCTCGTTGTCCGGCGCCGCGGCTTTCCGTGCCTACAGGGCACCCAGATTTCGATACTGGGGTCGCGCGACGCTCGTTGATGTTGGGATGCTGACTCTGTGGCTGGAGCGTTATCGTGTCGTCCCGTGCCGGCAGAGGGTTCATGTGCCGTGGAGGTAGCTTGTGCCGCGTCACCCTGAAGCGATCATTGAGCCGAACGCCCTGCTGATCGACGCCCGCAGGTCCCGTCCGTCGCCGAATCGGCGCGGCCAGCAGATGTCACGCACGGAGCTAGCCGATGCGGTGAACAGCAGCCTCGACAAGCTGCACCCAGGCCGAGACATGACGGCGCAGTACGTCGACTTCCGCTGGATCGGGAAACTCGAACGCGGCGAGCACCGCTGGCCCAGCGTCGAGCGGCGTGCAGCCCTTCGTGAGGTCTTGGCCACCAGCGAAGATGCGCGGCTAGGCCTTTACAGCCCACGCCGCTCACCCGCCGTCGCTTCCTCCCATCCCGGCTCTCAGATAGCGCCAACCGCACCACTGGCCCGCCTCAGCCTGGGCCTTGAAGACTCACTCACCGCAGACCAGCTAGATGCCATCGAGGTATGGCTTCATGAACTCCAATGCCTTACACAGCAGACCAGCCCTCACGTAACGCCGGAGCTCGGCATTCAGGTTCGCCGACATCTCGACATCCTGGACGAGCTGCAGAGAGGCGGTCGCCGGCCACACCTCGCGAGCGTGGATGCTCGATGGTCGG
Source organism: Micromonospora sp. NPDC085948 (assembly GCF_040686315.1). NCBI lineage: Bacteria > Bacillati > Actinomycetota > Actinomycetes > Micromonosporales > Micromonosporaceae > Micromonospora > Micromonospora sp. NPDC085948. Next base: position 48,937 of record NZ_JBFBJW010000017.1, read on the forward strand.
AGTTCATGAGCTGGATCGCCGACAACACTGGAGCTACCGATGGTGGGTCGTGGCTGGAACGATCACGCCGACGCGCAGGCGAAGCCGACGACCAACTGCTCGGCGCTTACATCCTGATGCGCCAGAGTCAGCGCGCCCTGGACGAGGGCGCTGTCCGCACCGCAATCTCGCTATCGCGCCAATCCCTGGCTTACGGTCCGGTGCCACCCCGCACACGCGCGCTCTGTCTGACACGAATGGCCGAAGCACTGGCCACGAACGGCGACGAAGATACCGACGGCGTGATCGCTGCTGCCCGCCGTGGCTTGCAGCGCGCCGCGAACGACGCTGAGGACGAGTTCGCCAGCCACTGCGACCTCCGCTATGTCGCCGCGATCGACGCACGCTGCCGTCAACTAATCGGCGACCCGGTCTCCGCAGCAGCGATATTCAATGAGCTCCTGGAAGCTGATCACATGGTTCCCCTGCTCGACGCCGGAATCTGGAACGCACACCTCGGCGAGTGCTACCTGCCCAACGATCCTGAGCGAGCAGCAGATCACGGCATGAGGGCTCTGCGGCTTGCTAGCGAGACGGGCTCGTACCGCGCCATCCGAGCGTCGCAACCGCTTGCCGTCGCGCTCCGCCGCCACACCACACTCGCCCCTGTGCGCGCCTTCGTCGATGCACATCGCGCCGCAGTGCTCGGTCGGTGACAAGATAGCCCCGTGCACCTGATCCCGATGACCACCAGCACCGAGGTTGCTGCTCGCGCGCCGCACGTCGCGGTACTGCCGATAGGCAGTTTTGAGCAGCATGGATCACACCTGCCGCTGGCCACGGACACCCTGATCGCTTCGGCGATCGCCACGTCGATCGCCGCGCGGTACAACGTCCTGGTGCTACCGCCAATCACGGTGTCTTGCTCCCACGAGCACGCCGCGTGGCCCGGCACCGTCAGCATCAGTCATAAGACGTTGTCAGCCATCGTGGAGGACATCCAGGCGTCGCTCGCTCTCAGCGGAATCAGACAGCTCGCAATCGTCAACGGCCACGGCGGGAACTACGTCCTAAGCAACATCGTGCAAGCCGCCAATGCAATGCGACCGGGCAGCATGACACTGTTTCCGAATCGTTCTGACTGGGAAAGGGCACGCGCCGCTGCCGGGCTAAAGACTGATGGGCATCGCGACATGCACGCCGGCGAGTTGGAAGTATCAATTCTGCTGCATAGCTCACCAGAGGTCGTGCGCGCAGGGTTCGAAGACGGCGATTACTTCGCCGACGAACGCAGCATGCTCCTCGTTGGAGGCATGGGCGCATACACGGATACCGGGGTGATCGGCCAACCCTCGGCTGGCACTGCGGCGAAGGGACATGCGCTAATTCAAAGCCTCACGGACTCTTTTGGCGATCATCTATCAGCCATCAACATTGAGCCTCCGCTTTGAAGAGAGGCGGCGGCGGCGCCGAGATTTGAACGCTGCGCCAAACCTGAGTAGGAGCGTGCTCGGTGGACCGGGTAGGAGCGTGTAATGCCTCGTCATCCAGAAACGGTAATCAGCCCGAACACCCTACTCAGCAATGCCCGCCAGCGCCTGCCTTCCCCGCGACGGCCAAGCCAGTGCATGTCACGAAGTGAGCTGGCCGATGCCGTGAATGCTGCCCTAGACCGGCTCTACCCCGGCAGGGTCCTTACCGCCCAATACGTCGATTTTCGGTGGATCGGCAAGTTGGAACGCGGCGAGCACCGCTGGCCGAGCGAGGAGCGCCGCAACGCATTGCGCCAGGTTCTCGGCGCAGCGAGCGACGCTCAACTTGACCTCTACAGCCCACGGCGTACGGACGCCACCAGCGCCGCTTACCAGGGAATTGAGCAGCCGTCGCCGGGAACCTGGGACGAGATGGTCTATCTGCTGCGGGCCCAGTGGCACCTGCTGGTTCAGAACGACAAGCTGCTCGGGCCGCAGTATGCGCTGATCGGTGTCACGGGTCAGCTCGCGCTGCTCGACCAGATGCTCCCTGATGCACCTGCGGAGTTCCGCACCAGCCTTATCCGCCTTGCTTCCCAATATGCCGAATCGGCAGCGTGGTTGAACCACTCGCTCAACGACGCCCCATCCGCCCAGCGCTGGACCGGAAAGGCACTCACCTGGGCGGAGGAGATTTCTGACCCGATCATGACGGCCTGGGCGACATACCGCAGCAGCCAGCACTGGCTCATGGCTGGAAATCCGGAACGCTCTGTCGAGCAAGCTGAAGCCGCCATGATGCTAGACAAGAAGGTGCCCAGCCCAGTGCGGGCAGCGCTGCGCGTACAAAATGCTCACGCGCTCGCCGTAGTTGGCGAGCATCGCAGGGCCATGCAGCTTCTAGAGGACGCGCACGAGTGGGCCGCAGACAATAGTCCCGGCCGGCCTGAGGGCGAGCACGCTTCCTACTGCACGAGAGGCTATATAGAGGTTCATCGAGGCAATTGTTTGAGGTTAGGCCGGCGGCCAGCTGAAGCCATCGCGGTGCTCGACGCTGCCATTCCGTCGATTCCGACGCTCCACCGTCAGGATTTCACTGCGGCCCTAGTTGCCAAGGCCGCAGCTCATCTAGCAGCTGATCAGCCCGAGCAAGCTGCGGCTACCGCCCATACCGCCCTGCCGATAGCTCGCCGCGCTGGATCGCGCCGTATCCTGCAACAGCTCGGGCAAATCGGGTCCGCCATCGGCGCGCACCGTCACTTGTCCGATGTCCGAACGTTCCTCGATGACCTTGTGGAGACTGCCTGATGGCATCGGGCGTAGATTTGTCGGCGATGCGGCATGCCATCGCGCTCTCCGCTCTCGGGCTGGGCACCACGAGCCCAAACCCGCCTGTCGGCTGCGTGATCCTCGACCAACACGGGACGACGGTGGGCGCAGGGTTTCACCGCCGCAAGGGGGAGCCACACGCCGAGGCGCACGCTCTTACCGCAGCCGGAGTTGCGGCACGTGGTGGTACAGCCGTGGTCACGCTCGAGCCATGCAACCACGTCGGCGTCACACCAGCTTGCCGCCAGGAGCTAATCAACGCCGGCATCGCCAGGGTCATCATCGGCGTCCTCGATCCAACCTCCCGCGGTGAGGGTGGCGCCTCGATGCTTGCCGCTGCGGGTATACAGGTCGAGACCGATGTATTGCGCGACGAAGCTCTGACCGTTCTTGAGCCGTGGCTGACCGCAACCGTGCGCCGCAGGCCCTACCTAACTTGGGCCTTTGCAGCGGGCGAGGGGTGTTCCCCAGTTGTAGAAAGACGACTCCTTCTCGACGTGCGCGCCAACTTCGACCTCGTCGTTGCGGGCAGCAACTTTGAGGAGGGCATACCCAGGGGACACGCAAGCGCACACTTCGGCATACCGGCCAATGTCGATGTCGGCGCCGACCTGCTGAAGTGGCTGCCAGACGCCTACCAGGCCGGCGTGCGCAGCGCGTGCTTCGTTGGACGAGAGCACGCCTCCGTGCTACAGCCTCAACTGCAGGCCGTCGATGAACTCATCGTTGTTGTAGCGCGCACTGATCCGAGCCAGGCGCTTGACGTGATGGACTCTGACCTTGTAACGACCAACTTTCGGTTGATCAGCATTAATGCAAGCGATGGCTCGATGACTTTCCGCTTTCGACGGACCGGCGGCGGGGCGCAGATAAGTTTTCCGAGTTAAGACCTACGCACGGAGTACACCGCGCAGCCGGTCAGAGCCGACGCTCGACACCGTTGCCCGCGTCAAGCCCTGAGTCCCTGGTCTACGGTCGAGGCCGGGCCCCGTGACAGCCCCGCTACCTGCCAGCTACTCCCGACGACGTTGACGCCGCCCAAGACTCCCTCACCTCACTCTGGTCGATGCCCGTCACCGGGAGCCCGGTCGGATTGCTTGGCCGGATCCAGCGGGTGCACCACCGGCTTGCCGCTCGGCAGCGGCATCCGCTCCTCGACGCGAGGGGGTGCCTGAGAATGCCCGTCAGGACGTGCTCCTGAGGACCGAACGACCGCGGCCCCTCCTCACACGCGAACGCGTCCGGACCGGCCCGCCAATGCGACAGGCCCGACTCACACTGCCGGGACGTGCCCTTCGTTCTCGTGAGTTAGCACTGCTCAGGGTCAAGTCGGACCGCAGGTCGGTACACAAGGTCGGACCGTAAGTCGGCATTCCCAGCCATGCACCGGTCGCGAGACCCTGGGGACATAGCCCAGCGATGCCATAAGTCAGCTTCCCCAGGTTCACGTCAAGGAGAAGCAGCCGTCTCCCAGCTGAGTTCGCGAACGCGAAAGGTGCATTCCTGTGACGCAGAACAGCCGCCGCGTGAAGGTGTTGGTAACCGGCGCAACGGGCTTCATTGGTTCGCATTTGGTAGAAGCCTTACTCCGACGCGATTGTGACGTTATTGGGCTCGACCGACGCAGCCCGTACACCGATCCGATTGCCAGGCACAACGCCCGAAGCTTCCTCCAGAAGCCAGCGTTCTCGTTGGTCGTCGCCGATCTGATAGCGGCCAATCTTGCCTCTCTGGTCGACGGAGTTGACTGCGTCTTCCACCTCGCTGCGGTACCAGGGGTTCGGCCCTCGTGGGACCGATTCGACGGCTACGTTTCGGCGAATATTGAAAGCACGGGTCGCTTGTTGTCGGCGTGCGCGGAGGCTGGCGTTCCACGTTTAGTGTACGCATCTTCGTCGAGCGTTTACGGCGAGAACAGCACCGCTAGCCGCGAGGGTGACGTTGCTCAGCCCATCTCCCCATACGGGGTCAGCAAGCTGGCTGGCGAGCAGCTGAGCTTGGCGTACGCCAAGCGGCCGGGTAGCAGCCTACGAGTTACAGCCTTGCGGTACTTCACTGTCTATGGGCCACGGCAGCGGCCGGACATGGCGACCGGGCGAATTTTGGCGGCTGCTCTGACCGGCGGCCAGTACACCCTTTATGGTGACGGCGCTCAACGTCGTGAATTCACCTACGTCAGCGACGTCATAGACGCCACGATTGCGGCGGCCGATGTCCGGGAAAACGCGGCGGTCGTGAATGTCGGCGGCGGTACAAGCGTTTCGATGACCGATCTGATTGCTCTTGCCCGGGAAGCGACTGGGAAACCCGTTCCAGTGAAGGTCACGTCCGAGCAATTCGGTGACGTGACGGCCACCGAGGCGGATTTGACTCTGGCCCGCACCCTGATCGGTTACCAGCCGAAGGTGGATCTGCGGACAGGCATTTCGCGACAGGCCGAATGGCTGCGCCAACTTCCGCCCGAGCTCTTAGGTCGCTACATCTCGCGTCTGCAAAACGAGGAGGTTGCGGCATGCTCCATCTGAGTGCCACGTCGGCGAACGATCTCTACGCGGCGGTATGCCGAGAAGTTGTGCGGCAGGGACAGCGGGTTAACCCGCGCGGCATGGCGACCACTGAGGTAATCGGCGCACATCTGATCCTGACCGAACCCCGACGTCGATTCGTTTTTGTACCACCGACCCGCGTTCTGAACCCCGCGTTCGCGGTCGCGGAAGCACTATGGATCCTTTCCGGGTCTGACGATCCGTGGATTTTCACCTACAACCGCTCGCTGGAGCGGTACGCCGACGACGGTAGACTCCGGGGCGCCTACGGACCTCGGATCCGCCGGTGGGCTGGGACGATCGACCAGCTCGATCACGTACGCAACGTCCTGACGCGAGACCCGGACAGCCGCCAGGCAGTCATCCAGATCTACGACCCCCAGCAAGACACCGTTGGGCACCGCGACGTGCCGTGCACCCTGAACTATCGGTTCTTCCTGCGCGACGGCCAGCTGCACATGCACACCACGATGCGCAGCAACGATGTGTGGCTTGGTCTGCCGTATGACCTGTTCACTGCGACGATCTTGCACGAGCTGATGGCTGGCTGGCTTGGCGTGAAGCTTGGCACCTACCACCATCACGTCGATTCGTTGCACCTCTACGACCAGCACGCCCAGAATGCCGCCGACCTCGTGTCGTCCCCGGTCGCACCGTCGCCGGTGATGCCAGCTCTGGCGGTACCCGCTGAGGCGACGACCGAGTTCCTGAGTGCAGTTGTCAACGGCACTGTTAGCACCGGCCCCGGATCGCCCTGGCGCGACATGGCAGCCACCCTGGCGAGCTACCGGCAGTGGAGCGCCGGAGAACGTCCTGCGGCCCGCGAGACGGCCGACGCCATCCGCGGTGAACTCGGTGATGCCCTGCGCGGCTGGTATGCCCGGCTGAGCCAACCGGCCGCTGTGACGGGGGCCGCCCGATGACCGCAAGCAAGATCGTGCTCGGACTGTGCTCGTTCACTCATGACTCCGCGGCTGCGCTGTTCGTCGACAACACGCTGGTCGGCTTCGCTGAGGAAGAGCGCCTGTCGGGCGAGAAGCACACGCGTGCATTTCCCGAGCGAGCGGTCGCCTGGCTCGTGGCCCAGGCGGGCCTGGATGCGAGCGCCGTGGACGAGGTGGCCTACAACTTCGACGGCGCTCGGTACCTGGATGCGCTGCCCGCAACAGAACTATGGGCACGAATGCCGCAAACCCGCGACCGTGCGCAGGCGCGGGCAGACAGCTTTCGAAAGGTCCATGCACGGTTCGGAAAACGTATCGACACGCTGCGCGTGAAATTTCCGCAGGCGGTGATCACACCGGTGTTGCACCATCGCGCGCACGGCCTGTACGCCTTCGCGTCGAGCCACTACGATGCCGCAGCCGTGCTGGTGGTGGACAGCCTCGGTGAAGTGCAGACAACAAGCATCGGATCTGGGCTTCGGATGGCCGGCGGCGGTTGCCGATACACGATCACCGAAGACATTACCGATCCTGCATCCTTGGGCTACGCGTACGGAGCGATCACCGAGCACCTCGGCTGGCGGCGCAACGACGAGGAGGGCACGGTGATGGCCCTGGCCGCCACCGGCGACCCGAGCCGCTTTCGCGCCCTGCTCCGCGACGCGATCCCGCTGACCGATCGTGGTTTCTGCCTCGACCCACGCTGGTTCCCGCTGCGGGTCATGACCACCGGCTATCCGAGGGTAAGCAACGAACTCGCCGCCGCTACCTGCCCGACTCGCCGCCCAGACGATGCCGTTGAGCAGGTACACGCCGACGTTGCTGCTGCGCTGCAGGAACGTACCGAACAGGTGATGGTGCATCTTGCCCGCCGCGCTCGTGCCATCACCGGCATGCGGCTGCTGTGCGTAGGCGGCGGCGTTGCCGCGAACTGTGTTGCCGTCGCTAAGATCGTCGAGGAAGGGATCTTCGACGAGGTGCATGTTCCTCCAGCTCCCGGCGACTCGGGGACGGCGATCGGCGCGGCGATGTCAGTTGCTCTGCGCGCGACCGGTTCATTGCCCGGAGGAGTCATCGATCGCTGCTACCTCGGGCCCTCCTACGCCGGGCTCGAACTTCCGGAGCGTCCCCGGCCAGGGCTGAGAGCACTCCAGCCGGCGGCGCCACTCAAACACCTGGCCATGAAGCTCGCCGAGGGCCACACGGTCGGGCTATTTCGGGGCGCCCTCGAAGCTGGACCACGCGCACTGGGCAACCGATCAATCCTGGCATCCCCGCTACTACCGGACGTCGTCGACCGGCTCAACTCAACGGTGAAGTTCCGCGAGCCGTTCCGCCCGTTCGCCCCGGTTGTCCTGGCCAGCGCGGCGGCAAGGTACTTCACCCTTGGGCAATCCGCTCCGTACATGTCATTCGCGTCGGGCGTCACCGACCTGACCCGAGCTGCCATTCCCCCCGTAGTCCATACCAATGACACAGCTCGAGTACAGACAGTCACGCCAGAAGGTAACCGCTTCCTGGCTGACCTGCTGGTCGAATTCGCCGCACTCACGGGTCATCCCGTGCTGATCAACACCTCCCTCAACATCAAGGGCAAGCCGATTTGTGGAACTCCCGACATGGCCCTGGACTGCCTGGCCGAGAGCGGACTCGACGCCCTGATGGTGGAAGGCTGGTGGGTAACAAAGTGCTGATCGGCTACAGCTTCTGGGGCTTCCTCGGCAGCGGCATCCGAGAAACCCCCGACGGGGGCCGCAGCCATCGCCGCACCCTCATCGACGGCCTACGCGCCAGCGGCCACGAGGTCGTCTTTGTGCAAGCCAACCGCGACCTCAACGAGGCCGGTCACGACCTGACCGACACCTACCAGTGGGACCACGGTTTGCCGACCATCGACGCGCTTCTTCTGGAATGGCGGTGGCCCATCCCCGGCCGCAACACCACCGTTTGCGGCACCACCGGGCACACCTGCGACCTGCACCGCCAGCGACACCTCCTGGCGCACTACACCGCCGCCGGAACCCCAACCCTGCTCTGGGACAAGGACCGGCAACTCCCCGCAGGCCACCGGTTACGCGCGATGGACAACGTGACTGTCTGCGAAGCGGCGTTGCATCCCACCCCGGGTGCGGTGCGGCTGCTGTTCCCCGTCGACGACCACACACTCGACACCGCCGACCCCGACGCTCTGGCCCGCTTACCTCGAACCCTGCCGTTGGTATACATCGGCAACCAGTACGACCGCGACGAAGCCTTCGACCAATACTTCGCACCAGCCGCTCGCACCAACGAACACGCGGTCGCAGGCAAATGGACCCGCACCGAACGCTGGCCGCACGTCAGCTATCTCGGCCGACTTGCGTTCGAACACGTCGACGGACTCTACCGCCACGCCCTAACCACCGTCCTGCTCCTGCCCGACCGCTACCGGCACACCGGGCAGATGACCCAGCGCCTTGCCGAGGCCGTCCTCGCCGGCTGCCTGCCACTGACACCAACCACCATCCGCGACGCTGATCGGTTCACCCCACCTGCCCTGCACGTCACCGACGGCGACCACACTGCCCGCGTGATCACCGAACTCAGAGGCATCGCGGGCTCTGACAGACACGCCGACCTGCTACGCGACTGCCTCGACCGACTCGACCTATTCCGCCTGTCCCGACAGCTGCAGGTCGTCAACGGCGTCCTCGCGCGCACGAGTTACCAATGCCCCGCATGAACGGCCGGCCTCCACCTACAGTCCTACCACCGCCGCTACCGTCGCCGGTTATGAACCGCATCGCCATCATCGGCTGCGGTGGCGCCGGAAAAACTGTTCTGGCTAACCATCTCGCGGCGCTGCTCGACCTCCCGGTCATCAACCTCGACGCCATCTACTACGACGAAAACTGGAACGAGAAAACCAAGGACGAATTCGCCGCCATCCAGCGGGACGTGGTCGCAGCGCAGCGATGGATCATCGACGGCAACCACGCCTCCACCCTGCCTATCCGAGTGAATCGAGCAGACACCGTCATCTTCCTCGACCTGCCCGCCTGGACATGTCTATGGGGCATTGTCCAGCGCCGCTGGCGCTACCGCGGCGGCCAGCACCCTGACGGCGTCTACGACCGCATCACCCTCTCGTTCATCCGATACATCATCGGTTACCGCAAGAAGATGAGGCCGCGTATCGCCGCCGTCATCCGCGAGCACGGGCAGCACGCCCAGTACGTAACCCTCACTAGTCGACGACGCGTCAGACGATTCCTGCGCAGCATCGGCACCAATTAACCGGAGGGGCCATGGCGACCGCGGCCCGCAGCCACCGCACCGCTCAGCCGGCCAAGACTTCGGCCGTTTTCGTCAAGCACTACACCGATACGGGCCGCGGTGTCGCCGCCCGGCAACACCTGCTCTGGTTGCAGAGCATCGCGTCCGGCGTCAGACTCCCGCACCTATATCCGGGAACCGCCACCCACTTGGTCATGGAACGTCTCCCCGGCCGGCACCCCGGACCCGGCGATCTCACCGAGGTTGCCGCCGCTCTTGGCCGGCTACACGCACGCGCATATCACACACACCTACACTCGGCCCGCCTCGACCAGCCCTTCGCCGGCAGCGACGGGATCACCATCGCAGATTTCCACAGCAGCCGCCGTCACGTCCTCACCCGACTCGACATACAGCACTCAACGGCCCCCGCCGCGCTCTACAAGGACGCCAACCTGCGCAACTTCCTAATCACCCCAGACGACGTTGGCGTCGTGGACTTCGACGACCTCACTCTCGCTCCCTTCGGCTACGACCTCGCCAAACTCGTGGTCTCCACCGCCATGACCCACGGCCGCCTCGGTAATGCCTCAATCGAAACAGCGCTGGGTGCCTATAACCGAAGTGTGGCCGCGAACGGCGGACCCAACGACGGATGCACCACGGCCGACCTCCTCCGCTACTGCGAAGTCCACCACCTGCTCACCGCCGCCTATCTGCACCGCAACGGCTACCAGCACACCTGGCCAACAGTTCGGCCCGGACCAGCCCCGCTCCCAGCCCGACACTGAAGGAAGCCGACGTGCCCGTCACCTCCGAGCTCATCCTGGTCCGCCACGGCGAGGCCAACAACAACGTCACCGGCACCGTCGGCGGGGAGCATGGCTGCACTGGCCTCAGCCCTCGCGGACGCCAACAGGTCGAGCAGGTCGCCGCGCGCCTCGCGGCCGAACACCGATCTCGGCCCTTCGACGTCCTCTGCGGCACACCCCGCCGCCGAGTGCGCGAAAGCATCGAGATCATCGGTAAGGCCCTGCAGATGCCACCGATCATTCAGGAGGACCTACGAGGACCCGACCACGGCGCCGCCGACGGCCAACCGTGGACACAGATCAAGACCGCGTTCGGAGGACCCCCACAGCACCATCCCGACCAGCCCTACGCGGCCGGCTCCGAAACCTGGAACCAGTACCTCGATCGCGCTACCAACGCCCTAAGGGACATCCTTAGCCGGCACCCCGAGGGTCGCATCCTCATCGTCGCTCACGGGGAAACCATCGAGGCCGCCCACGTCCTATTCCTCCAACCACCCGCCAGGATTCGCCCAGGCATCGCGTTCGTCACCGACCACACCTGCATCAGCCGATGGCAGCAGCAACTCAACCGCTTCAACCGGCGGACCTGGCAACTCGTCGCACACAACGACACAAGTCACCTCGCCGAGCATCCCCGATGAGCCCTTCCGCCGAGATGCTCATGGCCATCTGCAAAAGGACACTCGACCCACGTGCTCGCTTCATCGCTGTGCACGCCGGGCACGACAGCACCATCGCTCTACGCGCACGAACCGTCGCAGGAACCGTCATCGTCAAGGCACACCGAAGTCCCGACCGCCACCACCGTGAGGTTCACGCCTACCAGCACTGGACTACTGCACTCGGGGACTGCGCACCGCGCTTGATCGCCGTCTGCGATGACCCACTTGCGATCATCGTCACTGCCTTCCCGGGACGCATGCTGGCCGAGACGACGCTGTCGCCGCCTCACGAGGCGAGCGCCCACAGGCAGGCTGGGGAACTACTGCACCGCCTGCATCACGCCACCCCACACCAGGCCGAACTCACCATGACCCTGACGATCGCCGAGCGGGGCGAGCATTGGCTACACCAAGCCAAAGCGTTCATGCCAACATCTCGGCAAGCAGAGATCCGCGCCCACCTTCGTGCCCTCGCCCGACTCCCGCCGATCCCTGCCGTGCCCTGCCACCTCGACTTCATGCCCCGCAACATGATCCTGCAGCCCGATCGGCGACTCGCCGTCATCGACTTCGAACACAGCCGCTACGACCTCGCCGCCCGCGACCTCGTACGCCTTGCCGACCGGATTTGGCCCACCCGGCCCGACCTCGAAAAGGCATTCCTCGACGGCTACGGACAACTAACGGACCTCGATCGGCAGGTCATCGAACACTGCACTCACCTCGATCGACTCACCCTGGCCGTCCGTACCCACCAACGGGAACAAGGCTGAACGGTAACGCCCGCTATCGGCCACCGCACCGTCCATGCCGACGAAACCTTCTCGAACCTGGGTCACCACCGGTCGGAAGCCCATCGTTGGTCTTTGCACTGCGGAAACTAATTGCCGATCGGGCCGCTCTCGACGTCTCTCGATGCCCAACCACGCGCGGAACTGGAGTGCCGATGCCAGGACAGGACCAGCTGTTCGACCGACAAGGTGCGGCGGTAAGCGATCCCACAATTCCCGTTCAAGCGCTGTTACTCGACCTGGACGGCGTTTTGGTCGACAGCCTGCCCGTCATGCGGGAGGCGTGGACAGCGGTCAGGAGCAAACACCGCATAGACGTACCCTTCGCGGCATACCAACAACACCTGGGCCGTCCGTTCGCGGACATCATGCACCTGTTGAATCTGCCCAATGCAGAGCATCTACAGGAAACGTACGACGACGCCGCGCGAGCCAACTCCGACCAGGTCGAGATATGCGCGGGCGTCGAGGAAGTGCTGCAAACCTTCGTTGCCCGGGGATGGCTGCTCGGCGTCGTCACCTCGAAACCGAGAAACAGAGCTCTACCCCTGCTCAAACGGATCAGCCTTCCGTTTGCCACGCTCCGCACACCAGGCGCCGAGAGAGGCAAGCCCGCTCCCGACCCATTGCTGCTCGCGGTCCTCGACATGGGCATCGACCCGCGTCAGGCCATCTACGTCGGCGACATGAACGTCGACCAGGAATCCGCCCGCCGCGCTGGCCTCGGTTACGTACACGCCGGATGGGGCTACGGGCAGCCGGGCCCGCCGCCCCCAGCCCTCGCGCGCAACCCCGCGGATCTACCCCGTCTGCTGTTGGCGCACGACACCTCGCCAGCAGCCAGCCGCATCATCCAGTGAACCTCGTGCACGACGACGACCGACGCCTACCCCGAGCTGGCTTTCAGGAGACCGATCGATGGCACAGGACGCGCAGACGCACGACGTCGTACCGGCGGCGATCGGAGATCGCTACCCCGTCGACCGTCGGACGGTCCGTCAGCTCACTGAGCGGCTGATGACCGCCCTCGAAGAGTATGCGAGATCCGGCCCGGAAACCCCAGGTGGCGCCCCATGGCTGCACATCCACCACATCCCGGTGCGTCGGCTGCTCGGACAGATAGTCCGGAAACTGCTAGAACCCAGCTCCGACACTCCTATCGCCTCCGCACCAGGACTTGCTCGTCCCGCCGGCGGCGAAGGGCTGATCACCACGCGCGACGGCAGCGCCCGTGAATACGTCTATTACACCGTCACCCGGTCCGGCATGGCATACGTCCTCGGAGCACCGCCGCGCTGGGATCCCCCTCAAGATCTACGCCTAGTGGCGCAGGCGGTATCCGCCCCACAGGACGGTAGCCAACCAGCTGAGCCTGTTCAGGACAGGGCAGAAGCGGTCGCTTTGTCATGGTCCTCCAGACACGCGGACACGTTGCTACCTGTACTGGGAGAACTCCGCCGCCGCGGACGCAGCACTCTGCTACTCGACATGGCTACCGATCCGACGCAACAGGCAACTCCCTTTGGCGTGCCTGTACGCCGTGTTCCCCCCCGGCTGCTGCAGCTCAACGGAGGCCTTGCCTGCCTGACGTCACGCAAGCATCCAGACGCAGTCGATCACGTTGTCGTCAACGGCCACCGCGTATGGCTCGACCGACTTGAGCGCTTGGCAGGCGCCCTCCTTCAGGAGAGCACCGGTTGCACACAGCCGTCCTGGAAAGCAACAGTCGCCATCGAGGGTTGGCTTACCAGCCTGCTGAAGGCCGCCAACGCCCGCGTGCTGTTGGTAGCGGATGACATCGGTCCCTTAGGAGCGCTCGCGGTCCACACCGCAGATCGCCTCGGCATCACCACAACTAACGTGCAACACGGGGCATGGATAGCAGATTCTGTGTCGCGTCCCGCCCTCCAAGCGCGGCTTCAGGTCGTCATGGGAGAACGCGATGGCGTCCTCGCGCGTGCGTGGGTGCGGCATCCCGCGGCTGAGATCCACGTACTCGGGCAACCCCGCTTCGACGCCCTAACAACCATCGACCCCGGCCCGCAACGCCGCTACCTGCTGCACCTGCTGCGGTCCGCAGGGCACGATCGGGTAGGCCGGATCATTGTCCTCGCCTGCCAGCCAGCTACCCCCGCACGCCTCAGAAGACAGACCAGCCTCCTACTGGACGGGTTGAGCAAAGCGCAGGGAAATTGGGGTCTTGTGCTGGCTCCGCATCCCACGCAAGAGCAGGCTTTTCTGCGAGCCCTGGTCGAGCCGTCTCAGTTACCGGTTGCCTTTGCCGGGGAACAGGTCGGCGCGCGAGGTTGTCTGGCCGGTGCCGACGCAGTAGCCAGCGTTTCATCCACCTGCGGGTTGGAAGCGATGCTGCTGGGCCTACCCGTACTTGAGTTGACCGCGGACGATGAGACCACCCTTGGTCTGGCTGACCACGGCGCCGCGCTCGCCTGCCGCACCGTTAACGATGTCACCGCAGCGCTTAACTTGAGCGGTCGGCGGCCGATTCAGACGAGCGTCGAGGCGAGAGACGCAATCTGTCGGTGGAGAGGATCCGCCGCTCAAGACATCGCCGACCTCGTCCTCATGCGCGCTAGCTCCGGCTGGTCGGGCGATTGATGATGCAGCTACACGGCCAATTTTGGCGTGGGCACCACGGAGACGAGAACACACGGCGACGCAACCTAGGGCGCGGCGAGATGTCGAGCGCGTCGTTCATCGATAGGAGGAGTCATGGACAGCCTTGTTAGCGATACCAGCCCAGCCGCGGATCCCAGCCATCTTGCCGTCATCCCCTGCCGGTGGGGGTCGACCCGATTTCCCGGCAAGCCCCTCGCCCTACTCGGCGGAAAGCCGTTGTTTTGGCACGTCCACCAACGGTGCCTCATGGCCCGATCGATTGTGGGCGCAGTCGTGGCTACCGACGACCACCGGATCGCCGATGCGTGTCAGGAATTTGCCATTCCGCATGTGCTTACTGGTTCGCACGAGACGGGAACCGATCGCGTCGCTGAATGCGCCCGACATATCGCAGCTGACGGTTACATCAACGTCCAAGGTGACGAGCCCTTCATCGACCCCGAGGCCATCGACGCGGTTTCCCGCGCACTTGCGCGATGCCCAGAAGATATCGCAGTCGTCAACGCATGCGCCCGAATCCGAGATGCTGCCGAGGTCGAGAACACGAACGTCGTCAAAGCTGTTCAGACGATCGACGGACGGATCCTGATGTTCTCGCGCTATCCAATCCCGCATTCGCGCGGCAATCATCCGAGCCACCTTCGGCAGCTCGGGCTCTACGGCATGACCGCACATGCTTTGCAGGCGTTCTCGTCGCTGCAACAAGGCCCGTTGGAACGGGCCGAGTCCGTAGAGATGCTTCGACTCCTGGAGCACGGCTACTCGATTAAGGTTGTCCTGACGCGACACGCCGGGCCTGCGGTCGACACACCGAATGATCTAGTCGCTGCCCAACAACTGCTGGACTCGGCGGCGCAGCGTGTCGGCTAGTGACGTGCGGACGAATCTCCCCCCCACTAGGTCATTTACTGGTGCACTCGCCAGAGGCATGAGGAGTAGTACATGCGCGTGATCTGGATCAACGGTGCGTTTGGTGCTGGTAAGACGACTCTGTCGCAGCAGTTGACGACCGAGGACCCCCAGCTCCTGATGTTCGATGCGGAATTGCCAGGCTTCATGCTCCGCGAGATCGTTCCGCCGCCGGTGAGCGACGACTTTCAAGATTTGAGGGTATGGCGTCGTAGCGTGGCGGATACAGCCATTGCACTGCTTGAGGAGTACGGACGCACGCTTGTCGTACCGATGACAGTGGTGGTGCCGTCGTACCTTGACGAGATTTTCAGCCGGCTGCGCGCCCACAACGTGCTTGTCGACCACTTCTTCATCGACGTGCCCACCGGCGTTCTCCGGACCCGCATCGCGGAGCAGTCAGTCTGGCCAGATGACCCGGTTCGTGATGCGCAGGTATGTGCTTGGCGGCTAAAGCAGATAGCCCGCTGCGGTGCGGCTGTCAGCTTACTGCCGGCGGACACGGTGGTGCTGGATGGTCAACTTCCGGTGGCGCAGCTGGCCTCAGAGGTGTTGGCACGGTCAGTAACATGATTTGCCGTAGCGGGAACCGAGCCTTTGGGTACAGCCTCAGCCTTACCGACGGGTGATATGGCACCCCGGGCCAGAGCCGCAGCGTTGTTGGCAGCGAGCCAGCCGGCAGGGTTGTCGCAGTCGTGATACTCGCCGGTGACGGGGTGGACCAGCGCGTCGTTGTCGTGGGCGTAGGGGATGACTATCTCGCGTCGCGAAAGGGGTCTCGTGAACGCCGTCGATCCGGTGTTCGACCGTGTGCCGGAGCGCTACTACACCCACAATGAGCACCGAGGCGAAACACTGCACCGGTCCGCCGCAGAGGCCATCCAACGTGACGTGATCGCCCTCGACGTCAACGAAGGCGCCCGCGTGCTGGAAGTCGGCACTGGCACGGGATACTCCGGCGCGTTGCTCGCCGCGCGAGCCGGGACCACCGGCCGCGTGACCAGCATCGACATCAGCGACCACTTGGCCGGCTGGGCAGATCGGCTACACCGCCATCGCGGCGTCACCACGGTCACCTGCCACGTCGCCGACGGGATGTCCGGCTACTCAGCGCACGCGCCCTACCAGCGGCTCGTGGCTTGGTGCACGCCCCCACGGCTACCCCGGGCGTGGGTGGACCAACTCACCCCGGACGGACGGATCGTGGCCTGCTTGCCCATAGCCGCGCAGCCCTCCACCACCCTGATCGCAACCATCACCCTGTCCGCGGGACAACCGCGTGTCGAGACGGTCACCTTCGGCGGCTACGCCCAGAGCACCGCCACCGCCGTTCACGACGCCCTGACCATCCCGGGACGCTGGGTAGACCACCACATCGACCAACCCCAGCCGGCATGGATATCCGTCGGCTGGCGCGACCACGACGATCCGCAACACACCGGCGCCCGCACAGCCCTCAACCTGCTACTCAACCCCGGCCATACCGAGACCTATGAGGGCGCACCCCTGGACTGGCTGTCATGGACGGCCTACTCCCTCGTTGCTGGCGGACCACGACGGACCATCGCCGCCCTGGGCAGTGGAATGCGCGGCATCGGGCACACAACCGTGACCACCGCCGCCGTCATCCTGACCGACGGCACCATCCTCGCCGACACCCCGAACTCCCCGTCCCTCACAGCGCTGCGGACCTGGCTCCGCCATTGGGAGCAGGCGGGACGTCCGGAGGCCGCGTGGTTCGACACGAACCTTGTGCGGAACGACGGGGATGACCTGCCTGGATGGGACCTACGAATCACCGCCGGCACCGGCGGATGACGCCCGCATGACCACGATTGCCCGCCATGAATTCACCCACGTCGCCTGATCTTGAGCGGGGCGCGTCGCAGCAACGGGCCGATGCTCGTCGCGGTCGGCCGGCTGCTCACCTGATATTCGTTTCCGTATCGAGGGAGGAGATGTCCTCGTGGCACCTGGAAGCAGAGCGAGCGAGACGTTGACGGCGGACGACGCTCGCCGGCAGCTGGTCGACCAGCTGCGTAGTCAGGGTTGGATTACCCGACCGGAGGTGGCCGCGGCGTTTACCGCGGTGCCGCGGCACCTGTTCGCGCCGGCGGGTACCAGCATCGAGAGCGCGTATGCGAATGATGTTGTCGTCACCCGACGCGGCTCGGACGGAAAGGCGACCAGTTCGATCTCCGCGCCGTGGTTGCAGGCGTACATGTTGGAGACCGCCGGGCTGAGGCCCGGAGCCCGGGTCCTGGAAATCGGCTCAGGAGGGTACAACGCCGCGCTGATCGCCGAGGTCGTCGGCCCGGCCGGAACGGTCGTCAGCGTCGACATCGACGCGCAGGTCGTCACCCACGCGCAAGCGGCGCTGGCACGGGCCGGCTACCCGCAGGTCGAGGTGGTCCACGCCGATGGCGTCCACGGCCATCCTGCCGACGAGTTGTGGGACGCGGTGCTCGTCACGGTCGAGGCCAGCGACCTGCCGCCCGCGTGGACCGACAAGCTCTCACCAGCCGGCAGGCTGGTGGTGCCGTTGCGGATGCGCGGCAACACCCGCTGCCTCACCCTGCAGTTTGCAGGTGACCACCTGGCCGCGACAGCGTCCGTGCAGTGCGGGTTCGTCGCGATGCAAGGCCACGGCCGGTTCCCGGCCCGCCGGGTGGCGCTGCGCGGCGACGACGCCGTTCTCACCCTGGATGACGACACCACCACCACCAACGCCGAGGCCCTCCGCGCTGCCCTCGATGGGCCACGGGTTGAGGTGTCCTCGCCGGTGACCCTGGACACGAGCATGGGCACCTACCTCGAGAGCCTGCACCTGTGGCTGGCCAGTCAACCTCGCCCGTACGGCGTGCTCAGAGTCGATCGGGACCGCACCGCCGGCCTGCTGGATCCACAGGACCGCTTCTTCTGCCCCACCCTGCTGACCAGTGACAGCCTCGCCTACCTGACCATGCGCGGCTACGACACGACGACGTGGCAGTTCGGCGGGCACGGCTTCGGTCCGCACGCCACCAGACTGACCAGCGATCTGATGGACCTGACAGCTGCCTGGGACCAGCAGTTCCGGGCCGGCGCCGGCCCGGACATCACCGTGCACCCGGCCGGCACCCGACTGCCCGACACGGAACGGTTGCGGCTGCTCGTGCCCCGCCGCCACACGCTGACCGCGATCACCTGGCCGGAGAAAAACCGATGACCAACACAGAGTTGCCGATCTTGATATGCCTTCGGGGGAACTCCGGCTCCGGCAAGAGCACCGTCGCCCGTGAGTTGCGGTATCGGCACGGCCGCGGCTGCGCCCTCGTCGGCCAGGACCATATTAGGCGGATCCTTCTGCGGGAACGTGACAGGCCAGGTGGTCTCGCGCCCACGCTCATGGCGCAGAACGTCCGTTTCTGCCTTGATCACGGCTACCACGTAATCCTGGAAGGGATCATGCACACCGCCCGGTACCGGAGCATGCTCACCGAGCTGCGCGACGCGCACCGCGGGCGAACGCTCTTCGTCTACCTCGACGTATCGCTGCCAGAGACCCTGCGGCGACACGAAACGCGTCCCATGGCGGCGGAGGTGTCGCCGGACCACCTGCGCAGCTGGTACACCCCACACGACGTCCTCGGCTGGCCCAACGAACTCGTCCTCCCCGAGACCACCACCCTGGAGGAAGCAATCGAGCGCATCGCCACCGCCGCCGGCCTGCCGTTGACCGGCCGCAACGACGACCTGCTCCCAGCCGTCCCATGACCGCACCACCCAGAGCAACCCCAGACCACGCCGGTCCCTTGGCGGGCGGGGCGGATGACGTGTACGCGGCGCTGGTCCGCCGTGCCGCTGCCGCACGGGTGGGCACCGGCCGGGTAGTGCACCGCACCGACAAGGCCATCGTCGCCACCGGCCGCCACGACGGCCAACCGGTGATCGTGAAGCTGTTGACCACCGACGACCCGTACTGGACAGGCCGGCGCCAGCACGAACTGCGCATGTACGAACTGTTCACCGATCAACCGCCACCCGCGCGCGTGCCGCGGGTCCTGTACGCCGACGCCCACCTGACCGTCCTGACGCAGCTACCCGGGCAGCGCCTGGACGACCAACGCCACCTCACTCGCGACGTCAGCCCGACCACCTCACAGCTGGTTCTGAACACCCTCGACACCCTCTCCGACTGGACACCAGCACTGCCACTGCCGCAACCTGTCGACTACCACGGCCGGATCGACGCCGAACACGCCGCCGGACTCCTCGACGACGCCGACCAGCACGCCCTGCACACCCTCGTCGACCAGCTCGGCCCGCATCGGGTCACCGCACACGGCGACCCCCTACCCGCGAACCTGCTCCTCGACCGCGAGCACTGCGCCCTCATCGACTTCGAGCACACCGGCAGCTACTTACCCGGCTATGACCTCGCGCTGCTGCACATCGTCGCCGCCGCAGCCAGCCCGACCCTCACCGCCGCGATCACCGAACGCGTGCAAACCGCCGACATCACCACCGCCTACTCGGTCAACCTGCTCCTGCTGACCTGCCGAGAGATCCGCCTGCACACCGTGCTGCCAGCAGCCGGCGCGACCACGTCCCGACTCGCGCACCTGCGACAGCTACAGAACCAGGCACGCCACGGCGTTCAGGCGCTGATGCGATGGGCATGAACCGGACGATCGCCAGTGCGCGGGCCCACCGCAGCCCCGCGGGCGGCTCACCGGCACCTCCCCCGCTGAGCCGTGACTTCCACCGCCTATGGGGCGCATACTCGATCAGCCACCTGGGATCCGCCGTCGGGGCGGGCGCGCTGCCGCTGGTCGCGATCCTGCTGCTGGACTCAACGGCTCTGCAGATCTCCCTGCTCGCGGTGATCTCCGGCCTCGCCTCAGCGGTCATCGTCCTACCCCTGGGCCCTTGGGTGGAGTTCCGGCGCAAACGGCCTGTGATGATCGGCGCCGACCTGCTGCGCTGCGCGGCCCTGACCAGCGTCCCCATCGCCGCCGCGCTCGGCGCCCTGACGTACGAGCAACTGTGCGTCGTCGCCGTCGTACAGACCGCCGGCACCATCGTGTTCAGCGCCGCCAGCGGCGCACACCTGAGACACCTGGTCACCACCGATCAACGCGTCACCGCCAACAGCCGATTCGAGACCTCCCAGTGGACGGCGAACAGCCTCGGCTCACCCATCGGCGGTGTCCTCGTGTCCTGGCTCGGCGCTACCGCGTCCATCACCGTCGACGCCGCGAGCTTCCTGATGTCCGCGCTCGGAATCCGCCGCCTGCGCAGCCCCGAACCGCCGCCACCAACGCGGCAACCCGCCCCGAGCCGGGGCCGGGAAGCCATCGAAGGATGGCGGCACATCCTTCACGACCCTGGTCTGCGAGCCCTGTTCGTCAACGCCATCATCTTCGGCGGCGCCATCACGGCCAGCACGCCCATCATCGCGGTGTTCATGCTCCGCGACCTACACCTGGCGCCCTGGCAGTACGGCCTGGCCCTCGGACTGCCCTGCCTCGGCGGCATCCTCGGCTCCCTCACCGCCGGTCCCCTCACCACCCGATACGGCCTCCGCAGGGTCCTGCTCACCACCGGCGTCGCCCGCACCCTCTGGATGGGATTCATCCCACTTGCCCCGCCCGGCACACCGGGCCTGATCGTCATCACCCTCGCCGACACACTCCTGCTGTTCGTGGCGGGAACGTTCAATCCCACCTTCGCCGCCTACCGCATGAACCACACCAGCGAGCACTGCCTGTCCCGCGTCCTGACCGCCTGGTCCATCACCAGCAAACTCACCCAGCCCGTCTTCATCGCCGTCGCCGGCATCCTCGCCGCCGTCACCGGCCCCCGCACCGCCCTCACAACAATCGCCGCCCTCACCCTCACCAGCGCCGCCTTCCTGCCGTGGAAGACAACCTCGAACAGCACGCCCCACACCCCCGCCGCCAACCCGCCCAGAGGGACGTCGCCGATCGGCACGTCGTTCCGGTAGCGCGAGCACCCGCCTGCCCACCGCCGTCACGGCCACCGCCACCACACCCAGGGAGAACGCAGAATGAGCGATGACAACCCGCAGCGGCGGTCACCCCGCCGCTACACCGGCACCACGACCGATTTCGTGCTGGACGGCACCATGGGACGCCTCACCACGGCCACGTCATCCGGTCAGCTCACCCACGTCGACCTGCGCGTCGGCAAACACGGCTCCACCCTGGCCGGCCTAACCGAAGCGCTGTCCACGGCGCTCACCACCGCTCTGCAAGCCGGAGCGCCCCTACCCGAGATCGTGGCGCCACTACGGCACACCCACTACACCCCCTCTGGCGCCACCACCGACCTAGACGTGCCACACGCAACCTCGCTGAGCGACTACCTCGCACACCGCCTTCACCAGCAGCACACCAACACCGCGCCACCGCACCCAGACGCCGCGCAGCTGCCTGGAGACATCCAAGCCAGCCCGCAGCCACGACTGCCCACGGCCAGCTGGGTGCCGCACCCCCGCAGCTGACCCGACCTCGATCAACCGGTCCTGTCGGAGGTGAATAGGGCATGCGCGATGACGAGTTACGCGGCCTGGTCGGCGGGAGCCAGCCGCTGATGCGGGCGCTGCGCGCCGTGCGGGACGCGGGCCTACCGGACGCCTGGATCGGCGCCGGCGTCCTCAGGGACCTGGTGTGGGACCAACGCTACGGGCACGGATTCGAATTCTCCCAAGTCCGGGACATCGACGTGGCTTTCTTCGACCCCACCGATGTGACCCGGGCCAACGACGAGCACGCCACCGGACGTCTGGCGACGATGTGGCCGGGACCGCCGTGGGAGGCGAAGAACCAGGCCGCCGTGCACACCTGGTACCCCGCCCGATTTGGAGGCGACGCCGTCCCCGCGCTGCGGAGCATCGTCGACGCGGTCGCGACCTGGCCCGAATACGCCACCGCCGTCGCGATCCGTCTCGACGCCGGCGGGCACATCGCTGTCTGCGCACCACACGGACTCGATGACCTTCTCGACGGTATCTGGCAACGCAATCCGACCCGAGTCAGCCAGGTCGTGTCCGCGCAACGACTAGCACGGCAACGCCCCACCCACCGCTGGCCCCAAGTCCGAGTCCTCACCTGACCACCACGATCGACGCCAGGAGGCTCACCCCGAATGCTCGACGCCCGCCGAACGGACAACTCGTCCACTCTCACGATCGCTGCCGCCCAACCGCCGGTCACCTGCGACGCCACGCTCAACGGCACCGCAATCCGTGCGCTCATGCGCCGCGCGCATCAGCAGGGTGCCCACCTGGTGCAGTTCCCTGAAGGCGCCCTGTCCGGCTACGCCGGGCAGGCCAAGGACCACTTCGTCGACTGGAACGTCGACTGGACAACGCTACGGCGGGAGCTGAACAAGACGGCCGCGCTCGCGGGTGAGCTCGGCCTGTGGGTGATCCTGGGCAGCAACCACCGACTCAGTGGCGAGCACCGTCCGCACAACAGCCTCTATGTGATCTCCGACCAGGGACGCATCGTCGACCGCTACGACAAGCGCTATCTCTCCCACACGGAGATCACCCGCTTCTACACCCCCGGCTTCACACCAACCGTCCTCGACCTCGCGGGGTACAAGCTGGGCCTGGCACTCTGCATCGAGATCAATTTCCCGGAGTTGTTCCTCGACTACCTGCACAGGGGCGTGGACTGCGTCCTG
This sequence comes from Micromonospora sp. NPDC085948, assembly GCF_040686315.1. Classification (NCBI taxonomy): domain Bacteria; kingdom Bacillati; phylum Actinomycetota; class Actinomycetes; order Micromonosporales; family Micromonosporaceae; genus Micromonospora; species Micromonospora sp. NPDC085948. The sequence continues at coordinate 71,971 of NZ_JBFBJW010000017.1, forward strand.
TTCTCCACCTTCTCCGAAGACCCGATGTTCTCCGTGATCGCCCAGGGCCACGCCGCCACCATGAGCCAGTGGATGAGCATCTCGGTGCCCGCGCAATGCAGCACCGCCATGCCCGCCGGAATTATCGGCCCGCACGGCGGCTGGCTCGCCCGCTGCGCACCCGATGGCACCGCCGACCTGGTCTGCGCAACGCTCGACCGCGACGCCCCAGAATTGCGCATCGCCGTACACCACGCCCGCCCCTGGCGCGTCACCGCCCGCGACGGCGCCATCTACCGGCAACGGCGCGTGGACGATCCGCGCAGCCACAACCGCGCCGAGAGGTGACAGTGGTGCCGAACCAGGCGCCACCCATCGAACAATGTCGTACAGCGACGGTACGGTCACTTCTGGCAGTTTGTTGTGGTGGAGGGAGCTTGCTCGTGGTCAAGCGCAGCAGCCGATCTCGGCGCAGGGAACCGATTCGCCGGCCGATTCCAGCAACACGACTGTCCGCCTCGGCGGACAGGGTCACCGACCTGACCGGGCAGCGCCTGGTCGACGGCTGGCCGGTGACCGAGCAGGTGCGAGTGCGGCTGGCCCGCGGCGCGGATATGGCCGCAGTGCGTCGGCTCACCGCGCTGGCCGGTGTCCGTCTCGAGGACGAGGTCGCCGACGACGTGGACGCCGGTATCGGCGGGGCCGCGTTGCGGGCCGGCTTGGACGGCGGTCCGGACACGTTCATGCGATACATGGCCGAGAAGTTCACCGGCCCGCAGGCCATGGATCCGAGGAGGCTGCTGCCGCCGGCGACGCTGGTGCTGGTGGCCGAGCACGACCAGCGCGGCGTGGTCGGAGCGGTGGTCGCATATCCGCCGGGTGGTGTGCTCCAGCAGCTGGTCGAGCATCAACGGCAGGCAGGGTTGGGCAGTCAGCAGCTGTTCCAGCTGGTCATGGCCGGAGTGATGTGGATGGTGCGGATCAAGGCGATCGCGGTCGACGAAACGATGCGCGGCCGCGGGATCGGCAATGCGTTGCTACACCGCTGCCAGCAGATTTACGCCCACTGCGGCTACATGATCACGTATGGGCAGATGGCCGACAGCCCGGAGCTGGAGCGGTTCTACCGCAGCCACGGCTTCGACGTGCTGGAGCGTGACAGCGGGTTCGACCCGTGGGTGGTCCTCGGGGTTCACGCCGAGATCCGCCCCGACCCGGGTGAGCGCACGTTCGTCCGGCATCAGAAGGCAGGCGCGAATCGGCGGCCCGGTCGGGTGCCAGCACCACGACACAGCAGCAGGACGCCGTTCGACCCGGGCACCCTGGCCCTGCATGACGATCACCTGCCGGCACTGCTGACGCAGGGCTCTGGCAAGGTGCTCGCCATCCAGTTCCTGCCCCTGCTCTGGATCAAGATGGCCGAGGGGCAGCGCGCCAACGCGTGCATCGACGCGTGTACGCAGCTGCGGTACGCCTACCAACAGTTCGGGATCGCCGCCGAAATCCTGCCGGTCGGTGTGGTGATCCACGACCCGGACGGCGGTCGTACCCGGTACGCGACCGACGAGCCGAGCTGGTACGACGACACCACCCTGGTCGGGCACACCATCCTGCTACTGCCCGAACACGACAGACTGGTGGACCCGACCATCGAGCAGATACCAGAGGTCCGGGCACTGCGACAAGGTCCGGTCATCGGGCGGCTTCCTGAGCCGAACCGGCAGGCGCTGCGTGACGGCGATACCAGCTTCGCCGTCCAACGCGCTGACCTGCTCATCGAATACCAGCCGGTCCGGCCCGAGCATCGGGATCGACTGCTGAGCGGGCCGCTGCTGGCCCGAAACGACGTCCAGTATCGGCGCGGCGCTGTCAACCTAGCCGCAATGGCCGTACAGGCGTTCCGCGATGCAGGAGCCGCCGATCGCATCCGGCAGACCCCCGCCTTCCCCCGCCTAACGGCGCTGCTCGATGCCATCGGCGACGCTCCGATCGGCGTCGACGAAACCACCAGCGATGTGCTGATTTACCTGCCCGGGGGGCCTGTCCGGCTCGACCAAGTCCCGGTCCCCCGATTGCCGTAGGGGAATGACGGTAGTCCCGACTGCGGAATGCCTTCACCGCTCGGTTGACGGCTATGGGACGCGGATCGGGCATCGTCGCATCGACTATCCGCAGCGGCGCGTGGACGATCCGCGCAGTCACGAGCGCACTGGAAGTGACAGTGGTGCAGAACCTGCGCGGCTTGTACCGAGGCCGACCTCAGTTCCCGCTGATGATCGTCGGTTATGGTCGATTCGACCACGCCCACGTCCCCGCCAGCCTGCGGAAACAACTGATGGAACTAGCCGCCAGCGACACTGCCCATTGGGGTCTGCTTTTCGTGCTCGACGCCCGAAGGCGCCGTTGGACCCTCTTCTCCTCCGACGCGGAGTACGCGGCGCTGTTCGCACCCGCCGCCCACACCCTGAACCTCGACGTCGACGTCTTCACGACGAAGTTCCCCTGCTGGAGCAGCGGATGGCGGATCACCTAACTAGGGCACCTGCGTTCGCCCGGGGATCGCCTCAGGCTCCAACCGGCGTCAGCGGCAGCGTCACCCACACGTGGCCTGACCCGGCGGCTTGCAGCGTCCGATGTCGGCGGTCGCCATGCCCGGCGTCATCTCCGCGACCTGCGCGACGACCTCGCCCTGCGGGCTGATGATGTTCGTCGGCCCGTAGCCGATCCGCTCCGCGCCACGCTCACCGGTGACGTCAGCTGACACCAGCCACATGCCGCTCTCCCGGGCCCGGGCGGCGCGGATCGGGGTGTGCCGGTCCTTCCATTGCAGGGCGGAGGCGCGGCGCATCATGTTCTGCGCTGGGACGAGGAGCAGTTGCGCGCCCTGCGCCGCCACCGCCGCGGCCGCAGCAGGTACCCGGGTGTCAGAGCAGATGTTGATGCCGAACCGCACGCCTTTAACCTCGAAGGTTGGGTAGTCCTGACCTGGAGTGAAGAGCGATTCTCCCGGCATGAGGTGGGTTTTGCGGTAGACGCCGAGGAGCTCACCGCCGGCCACGACGACCGCTGAGTTGAAATACTGGCCCGCCCGTCGTTCGATGACACCGAGGACAAGGGTCTGCCCGATCCGGCCCACGCGGCGCAGCAGCGCAGCGAACGACGCGGAGCGCAGATCCATAGCGTGGGCGTCTAGGTGCTGCTCCTGCACGAGATAGCCCTGCAGAAAGCACTCCGGGAACAGCAGCAACTTCACATCCCGCTGATCAGCCTCGCGGCCGAACTCCTCGATGCACTGCACCGCCGCGCCGACATCGCCCAGAATCTCCGGGGTCTGACAGGCCCCCACCCGCATCACCTCGGCCACTCCGAAACCCTAGCGAGGTCCGACGACGTTGCTGCTTGCGCGCTGACAGTGGGAACGGCACCGCCGCTGCGGGACCTCCTGTGAGACTGGCCGGCGTGGAGGGTCACGGCACGCGCAGACGGGCAGCGTTTCCGCCGCCGGGCTAGCCGGTCTGAAGGCGCTTGTACGACCGGGACCGGCCAGGCCTAGGGCATGGCTGCGGCGTTGTTGGCCGCGAGCCAGCCGGCGGGACTGCCGCAGTCATGGTACTCACCGGTGACGGGGTGGATCAGTACGTCGTTGTCGCGGGCGAAGGCGATGACGGCGTCGGTGGCCTGATACTCCCCGTTGGCAGCCGGAATCAGCTCCTGGAAGTAGGCCATCGCGTCAGCGGGTAGCAGGGTACGGCTGATGTTGATGTATGCGGTCGACTCGCCGTAATCGTGCGGCTTCTCCAGCAGCTGATCGAGTAGCTGGTGACCCTCGGAGGCTCGCGGGTGCAGGATGCCGTAGCGGTGGGCATCGGCGCCCGGCACCGTAGCGGCGGCAAGCGCGGCCGGCACTGCGGCGGCGGCCCGGGCAGCGGCGAGGTCGGCCAGGTCTGACCCGCCGTCGTTGCGAAGCAAAAGGTCGTCGCCGGCCACCAGGAGGAAGTCGTCGCCGGCGATGAAGTCAGCGGCGACGATCGCGGGCAGCGCGGTGCCGTACCGGCCGTCGCGGGGTTGTTCGATGAACGTGAAGTCGGCTTGGCTGTGCAGTTCGGCGACGGACGCGTACTTGTCCTGCCAGCCGCGTGCGGTGAAGTAGTCCTTCAGGTCGTGGTCTTCGGTGAAGTAATGACGCACCTGGCGGCCGATCTCGCCGGGGGCGGTGACGATCGCGATCTCACGGGTGCCTGCGGCGACGCAGTCAGCGACCGCGTAGGCGACGACTGGTTGGTTGAGGATCGGCAGCATGCACTTGTTGATCGTTTTGCCGATCGGGAAGAAGCGGCTGCCCATGCCGGCGACAGCGATGACGGCCCTCACGCGCTTACCCTTTCGGTTGGGTTACACCGGCCGTCAACGTGTAGCGACAGTGAGCCGGGCGGACCAATGCAGCTTACGCATCGCATTGGGTCAATTCGGGCACCTAGTGAAGGCGCGCACGGGCGCAGGCCGCCGGCACGGGCGCAGGCCGCCGGCGGCGGCCTCGATCCCTCTGCGTACGAGAACGACGCCCGTCCGGTGTCGTCTACCGAGACTCAGGCACCGAATGCAAACCCCGGACTTGACGCAGGAGCTACTTATCGTCCCGGGCCGTCTTCCTCCTCATCGGACGCTTGTGCTGTGCGGCGATATTGAGGATGGCCCTCGTCCATCTGAATGGCCGCGTGCAGTGCGACTGGATAGCGGGCGCGGCCGGACCAATACATGGTCTGGTGACAGAGCTGAGCGGTGGCGACCGCGAGTGCCTCATGAGAGACACGGTCATTGAGGGCGATGGGGTAGATCTCGGTAGCGGTCATCGAGTACCACGGTTCGGGCATCTCGCTCTTGCGGCGTTCTTCGCGGTTCTCGGAGATGACGGACCGTTTGGCGTCCCACCTGGTGTACTTCGCGCCGAGCCGGCCCGAGTTGCCACCGTCGTAGTTGCGCGGCACGTTGCACAGGACCCAGACTGGCGTGCCGAAGTCCGTCTCAATCTCGTAGAGAGCGTTGGTCGTCTCGCCTTCTCGTACGGCGTCTTTTGTGCTGAGTACGTGGGTGTAGGCGATCGGTGGGGGCACTCTGTCGTCGGCGATGTTGACGCGGATGATCGCGTCGGGGCGTTCATCGTCTTGCAGGCTGTAGCCCGGCAGCCACCGCTTACTCTTCCCTTCTCCGGGTTGGCTGCCCTGCTTGCTGTTCTGCAACCCATCCCAGATGCGGCGGGCGCTGTCCTCGTCGACGGTGACGACGTACGGCCGGCCATCGAGGTCCTCGGCGAGGTCCTGCAGTGCCTGTTCGACGACGTCGCCGACGTCGTCCCAGCGCTGACGGTACGACTTCTTGCCGCCGGTCTCCTGCGGGTATTCGGTCTCGTGGAACTGGTTCTGAGCTTGGCGGTAGGGCTGCCATGAGGCGACAGTCGAGCTCCAGCCGAGCAATTGCCACACGTCGCCTGGCGTCGGCGGCGGGATCAACGCGGTCGCGGTCACGACCGTTCTGGGAGAGCTCTTCTCACCCTTGCGTTTGTTCTGCTGGCGGATGTGGAAGCCGACGTGGGCGATACGGTCGGCCCCGTACCCCGCGTGTCGCTTCTCAGGACGCAGGGCGTTGGCGATGCGGTCGTCGATGATGCCGAGCGAGCGGTAGAGGTCGAGCAGCGCCATCTCTGCCGGGTGGTCGGGGTCCTTTGGCTCGATGATGCCGTTGGCGTTCCTGCCGAGCAGGTACTGGCTGGCGATGTCCTTGCTCGCCAGAATCATCTTGCTCTGTGGCTTCGCGTCCGCGTCCTCCAGTTCGGCGGGTTTGAGGCCTGGGATGTCGTCGGTGGTGGGGATGTGGGTTTCGCACCAAGCACCGATCAGGACGTCGCCGCTGGTGTCGAGTGCCGCGGCGGCGGGGTTCAGTGCCTTGGTCCGGCCGTTCGGGCTACCGTGCGCCAGGAAGTTCGCCGCGAGGCGGAAGACGGCGGTGATCGTCCCGCCGAAGAGATCGATCTCTTCGCCGTCGTGCGGGTCGAGGCCCTCGGTCTCGAGGCCGTACGTCTTGGCGAGGGCAGCGATCATCCGCAGCCGGGTTTCGTCGCGGTACCAGAGGCAGACCAGGCGCAGCTTGGTGAAGCCGGCCGCTTTGACTGCGGCGGCGATGGAGGCGGGCTCGGGAAACGCGCTGCCCTTGCCGCGCAGAGCTTTCTTGGACCCGGTGGCTTCGCGTTCTGCCTTGCGGCGGTCCATCTCCGCCTTGGGCACCCTCTCGGGGTCAGTCGGTCGGTGCGGCAGAGCCATGGTGGTGGCGCGCGCGATGAGTGGCTCTGCCCGGCCCTCAAACCGGCCCAGGACGTGCTCGTTGAGGATCCGCAGGTGGTGCATGCCGGTGCCGACGCCGATGGGGAACGGCCGGCTCTTCGGCAGTACGGGCCAGATCTGGGCAGGGCGTTCACGGGAGAAGCTCAGGGTGGGCCTGCGGTCCTTGCCTGCCTCGGCGATGGCTTCGGCGCGCATGCGCTGTTCGGCCTGCGAGCGGGTCGCGATGGCCTGCAGGACGGAGTAGTCCATCTCGAGGCGTCCGAGCGCCTCGAGCGCGTAGCGGCTGATGGTGCGGGCGCCGCCGCCGCCGTGCAGGCCCACTTCGAGGACCGGGCGGCTGTCACCGGGCTGGACCGCCAGCACGGTCCTGCTGTAGATCAGTGAGTCCGAGATCCGGGTCACCCGGGAGGTCACCATGAGTACGGGGGTGGCGATGTTCGGCACCGTTTGCAGCGTGAGGGCGGTACGTGACAGGGCGTACCGGCCGCCCTGGTCGTTCTCCCAGGGGTCGTCGAGAGCGATCAACCCGCCGGTGACGTCTGGCCGCAGTGGGATGGCAAGGCCTTCGCGAACCGTCCAAGGGCCGGCCAGCTTCTGCGCCAGGCCCCAGGCGATGGTGCGGAACACCCAGTTCGGGGCGACCGGCTGAGTGCCGGTCTGCGGCCGGACGTGCTCGGCGAGGTAGACCTCGCTCTCCGGAGTGTCGGCGATCTTCTGTGCCAGCTCCGGCGGCTGCCGCAGGTCGATTTCGTGGATCGCTATACCCTGGGCCAGCCCGTGGGTGAGGGTGAACACCCGGCACAGGAGCTTGTCGTCGATCCGCTCCCGTGATGCGAGGAACGGCTGGGGCCCACCAGGCTCGAAGTAGACGTATCCGCCGGTGAGGACGCTGAGCACGGTGGTGGCGATCGAGTACGGGGCCTGGGCGGAATCGTTGCCGTACCGCTTCTGGCAGGCGCGGTTCAAGTTCTCCCACAGGGTGCGTGTCTCGGCGTCCAGGTTCCTCAGGTAAACGCGGTCGTTGCCGACGAGGTCGGGAGTGCAGCGGTACGCGAGCGTGTCGAGATAGCGTCCGGGCTCGCGGTGGTGTCGGGTCACTCGTCCTCTTCTCGGAAGGCGTCCAGCACGGTGGGCTCGTTGGGGTCGATTCCGGCGTACGAAAGGAACGCGTTGAGCGCTTCGCCGTACAGGTCGTTCATCTGTTTGCGCACGTCGGGCGGCCATTTTGCGTGAATGCGGCGCAGGATGGTGTCGAGGTCAGCGCTCCAGGTGTCCTCGTGGAAGGCGAAGTCGACCATGTGCAGGACGGCTTCGGTACCGCCACGGCGGGCCCGACCGGCGAGCTGGATGAGGTCGACGATCATGCCGGCGACCACTTCCTCCTGCAGGGATTTCTGCATGGAGGCGAACTGGCTCGCCGAGCGCAGCAACAGCCTCAGCCTCTCCCAGGCGGCGTCGCGGGCGGCGGCGAGCGCGGCGACGGGATCACTGCTTCCACCGGCGGGGAGGGCGCGCATGCCGGCTGCGTTGATGCTCCCGTACATCTCGGACGGCTCGTTTAGCAACGCCAGGGGCCGCACGCACAGGTAGACCGACCGCACCGCGGAGCGGATGCCCTTGACGATGTTGAGGCCACGCGCGATCAGCGACAGCGGCACGACCAGGATGTTGCCCCGGTCCGGGAAGGTCTCGAACTCTTCCTGGGTCAGCCGGACGGCGAGGTTCTCGCGGGGCAGGTCCGGATTGAGGCTGTGCCGGTCCTCGGCGCGCACGGCCACGCACAGTCCGGACCGGTAGTTCCCGGACTGGGCGATGCCGCGGGCGAGCAAGGCGCACTGCTCGTAGGAGTTCGCGACGACGAGCACGTGGGCGCGGTCGGGGTCCTCGCGAGCTGCCCGTTCCAGCTCCCGGCGGATGTGCCGGTCGTACAGCTGGTCGCCGAGCTCGATCAGGGCGTCTCGTTTTCGGCTGGTGTGCAGTCCCGAGACTTTGATCGGTTCGCCGAGCAGCGGGTGCCCTTTGCCGTAGTCGATACGCCTTTTCCGGGCGCGGATGGAGCGGGCTTGTGCGTCGGTCATCCACCAGCGGACCGGGGCGTGGACGTGTTCGCGGACGGCCTGCGGGAAGAATGCCGTCGCTGACAGCCCCATGACGGGCCGTTGCGTTCCGGCCAGGCTCAGCGAGACGATCCCACCAAGTTCGGCGGTGAACAGGTGCGGGTCGCCGCCGATGGTCTGGGCGACCAGCTCGGCGCTCTTCTGCCTGTCATCGAGGCCGGTGACCCGGTAGCCGGTCAGGGATCGGCCGAGCATGCCGATCGGCATCACGGTGGTGATCGCCGAGTGCTGGAGCTGCTCGATGATCTTCTGAGCGGAGCGCAACCCGGACGACCGGAAGCGCTGCGCGTTCTTGCGGACCTCTGCGAGCGCCTCGTCGAGTTCGATCATCACCGCGCGGGTCGCCAGCAGGTTGATGATCTGGGCTCGGCGGTGCCCGTCCTTGATGACGTCGCCCAACAACTCGTGTAGTTCGAGCTTGACCGCGTCAAGCAGGCTCTCGCCTCGTGGTCCTACCAGTGCGCTCAGGCCCCGTTGGACGTCCGCCCATACCGGTTCGAGGGCGCCGCTCGCGCGTCCGTGCCGGTCGGCATGCTGGTAGCGCTCAGGCATCAGCGCGTTGATCCGCTCGACGATCTCGGTGGGTATGCCCGCGTCGCCGATCTCTGAATCGGGCCACAGCAGTCGGGCCAGTGTGCGGTCGCGGCCACGCGCCATGTGCCAGCGGCTGCTGGTCTGATCGGGAATGCGTTCCTCGGCGCGCTGGTCCTCGGCAGCGTGCAGTTTGAGCGCGTTGCGGCAGATACTGAGCAGCAGGAACTCAGCCATGAGCCGCACGTGGCTGACCGACGGCAGCAGCACGTTCTCGTCGTCGATGGGCAGCCGCTTCGCGTCGGTATCGATCTCCTGAGGGGCCGAGGTCCAATGACGGCGCGAGTGCAGTTTCACGTCGCTGGCGCAGCGTTCGATGGCCCTCGACTGGAACTGATCCACCTCGTCGATGAGCACGGCATGGCAGGTACGCAGGGCGAACTCGGCAGCCGTCAAGGTCCGCACGGGGCGGCCATCGAGATTGACGCCGATCCGCAGGGTGCCCTGCAGGAAATAGAAGTGGTTCATGACAACCACGTTCGCGTCGCACGCCTCGTAAACCGGGGTGAACTTGCTACAGGTCGGGATCCACGGGCAGGCCGAGACTCCGACGCCCTGACGGCCGAGCGAGAGGCAGGGTTCACGTCCGGGCGGGTAGTCGCCGGTGGACTCGGTGAACTCGCGTTGCGCGCATCCGTAGGCGAGCGGGTCGATGTCGCGTTCTCCGCGTAGACCCCAGTCGCCGGGCGATTCGGGGTCTTCGTCGATCAGCGAAGCGTGCTTGACGGCCCGCTCGCGCATGCTGCTCGAGGACATCAGGTGCGCGCACGTCGGTGTGTGGTCCAGGTCCTGTTGCTCTCGGAGATAGGCCAGGTCGCCCTGGATGTTCGAGGTCATCGCGAGGCAGGACTTGATGTCCGGCTGCACGAGCGTGACTCGTAGGTTGCGCAGGGCGAACCAGCTGGCCATGACCCGGACCAGCACGCTCTTGCCGGTGCCGGTGGGAGCGTGGAAGATCTCCAGGCCGACGGCCGACATTGTTAAGACTTCACGGGGCGAGACGACGTCGGTGGTCTGCAGCACGTCGACCAGGCCGGTGAGCGTGGTGTGCAGGAACCGCTTGTCCGGCGGGAAGCGTTCGTCGATCTGGGCGGCCAACGTCAGGAGTTCGTGCGTGGGAATCTGCAGCTCGGGCGTGTAGGGGACGGTCGACACGTGCGGCAGCTGGTCGAGGGCGAACGGTTCGGTGAAATGCGGATAGCGCGGGATCCGCACCCGCCCGTGGATCTGACCGCCGTCCTTGACGTAGATCGTGGGGGTACTCCACGTTCCGGGGCCCGCGAAGTCCGGCGGCTTCGGGCGGACGCTTGGGCGCCGGAACCGGGCGGTCTGGCGATCGACGTAGTCCAGCAGGTTCCCGCCAACGCGAGGAAACGCGGCGTCAGCCCTGAACGGGTTGTTCCCGGCGAGCTCAAAGGCCGCAATGGGTGCCTGTTCCTCGTCCGGACCTGGATCGGAAGGGGTGAGGGCGGTGCGGGCGGCGACCGAGAAGGCACGATGCTCGGCCAGGTCGGCCGGGGCGATCGATCCGACCAGCGCGATCCGCTGCTTCTCGTCGTGGGTGAGGCTGCTCCAGCGGTCCCACACCGTGTATTTCCCGGACAGCAGGAACGCGGCGTCGGCAAACCCGGCGGCGTCACGTGCGTCACCGGGGATACGGCGCGGGAAATAGTGGGCTGCCAGTGCCAGGGCGGCGTGCACCACACTGGTCTGCACAGTCGGGTCGCTCATGCCCACCTCACCCCCGCTTGCTTGCAGACCAGCTCACCGAAGGCCGAGGCGGTGGCCACCTTCATGTCGTACTTCTGGCACACCTCGGACAACAGCGGAACTTGCCCGGCCCGGTAGTCCGGGACCACGAGCCATCCGGCGCCGCCGCGGTCACCCTCCTGCGCATGGATAAGGCTCGCGAGCGTCGTCGCCGACGTGTAGTCCTTGACGTCGACCTTCAAGGACGTCTTGGTGCCAGGGATTGTCACCTTCAGGTCGTAGGCGTCCAGGGCCGGCCAGAGGTCCACCTTCAGCCCGCGTTCGACCAGCCGGTCCCGCAGAGCCAGCTCCGGAATCCCCGGCACCGTGGTGTATCGCCAGATCCCCCGGGCCAGCGCCTTGTGGTTCTCCGCCGGCATCGGCTGGGGAACAACATCGATGTCGGGAAACAGCACCGCTTCGCGAGCGGCGAGACGGTCCGGGCGTGGCTCGGGAAGGAGTTCGGCAGCAGAACCGTCATCGCTCGGACGGAACAGGTAGGAGGCCCCCATCTCGGCGTGCGGGGTGTGCCAGCATCGAGCCGACCCCACCAGCGCACCGGCGCTCTTCGCCAACGCCAGCCGCATCGGCCACCGGCAGATAGGACACTCGTACCACCAGCCCTGGTGGATCGAGGCGTACGGGATGTCGGTGTAGAACTCGACCACGGTCGGCGGCAGCCGCAAGTCCGCCAGCTCATCTGTCGGCCCGGAAGGATATCGGATCAGATCCGCACGCCCGTTTTCGTAGACCGATTGAACGCCCGGTTTGCTCAGCGCCAGATACACAGTCTCCTCCTCCACCTCCTCCCGCAGCTCGCGCACACCCGCGAGCATGTCCGAGCGGCGATCGAGTTTGCGCAGAGTGTGCAGCAGCATCCTCTGCTCGAAGTCCAGATCGAAGGCGTCCTCCGTGACCTGCCCGTCCTGATCCATGACGAGCAATCCCTTGAGATCGACTGGCTCCACCCCCGCGGGCAGTAGCTGCGCAAGGTCACCCGAAAGAGCCTGCCGGAACCTGCCGAACGGCAACGGGCTTCCCGGGCCGCGGGCAGCCAGCACAATCCCGTGGCACTCCATTAAGGTCTCCAGCCGCCGCTCCGGCTTCCACCCGGCAGCAGTGAGAGCCTTCGCGGCATGCACGGCCGCCTTGGTCACGAGGTACCGAACATGAAGATCACTTAGTGTGCGCGCGTCGTCATCGACAGCATTGGTCACGAGGGCGGATGTTAGACCCACCCTGTGACAAGAGCGGGGCCCGAAAGAGGTCGGGGCCGGTGTCAGAAATCAGACGATGAGGCTTTTGAGGCCGGGCACTCCACGCGCGGATACCGCTGACGATAGGTGTCCGCGAACTCGACGACGTGACGCCGGCCGAGATCAGTCAACTGCCACCGGAACTCCACCACGTGCGTTCCGCCGGGAGCCAGCACGGGCACTGCCTCGATCAGCCCTCTGCTCGGCGGGCCACCGGCCGCGTTGCGGTAACCGACGCCAAGAAAGAACAAAGATCTGCCCGCCAGCCGGTCCTCCGGCAGGCCCTCGGGCTCGGCCGCCGCGACCCGGGCCAACACACCCCATAACCACTCCGACAACAGATGCGGCTCGTGATCCACTTCGGCAGCCTCATCCAGACCTGCCCGGGCGGCAGCCCGTCCGCGTCGGGTGATCTTGACGGCAATCCGAACGACCTCACCGGCATCCGGATGATCGATGACGTCCTCGGTCACGATCACCAGGCCCCGGCGAGCGAGGGCGTGCAGGGTCCGGCCAGCGCCCGGGTCATGAACCCCACGTCGGCGCAGCCGCTCCTGGAGACGCGTATGACCCGGCTCTGACGACGCCGCTTTCAGGGCCAGCGGCAACTGACGCCACTCGGCGGCCGGCGGCACCGGCAACCGCTGCAGCCGACGCATCCACATCTCGGTCTCGGTCATCCGGTCGTCGCGCATGATCTCGCCCAGATACACGCGCTGCCGCTCATTGAGCGATGCCCACGCCTCGGCAGCGGCCCGAGACGGCCCCCTGCGTCCTCCGCTTTCCACCGCCGGCGCAGGATCCTTCGGTCGGGTGCGCATCCACGCGTCCAGAACCATCCGGGTCGGCACCCGATAGATCTTGGCCAGCGGCGGCAAGAGGCGACCGGTCATCCCCGGCTCTGCCCAATCCCGGCCGGCCATCGACTCACCGCATTCGAGCGCAGACAGCGCCTCCGCCGACACACGCAGATCCTGACCGGCCTGGGATGCCTTCAACAACTCCGACGTGCGGGCCAGCGTCAGTCCGATCAAGAAGCGCAGATCAGCAAGTGTCTCCTGGCCTGGCACGATGTCGATCAGCTCATCAGGGCGGCAACTCACTGCCTCGGCCAGGCGTTCCACCTCAGCCGGAGTTGCCGCGAGCAAACCTTCCTCATAGAGGAACACCTTCCGGGCGGACAGCCTTGCGCGTACGGCCGCATCGCGCCGCGCCAAGCCACACGTCAACCGTCGTGCGGCCAGCGCCCCCGGAATCAGCCGACGGGCCGCAGGCACGATCATGCCGGCGTCGACAACCGTCGTCACGCCGCCCACGTCGGTCCGACATCCGCAGACATAGCCTTCATAGCCATCGCAACCGTCCCCACCAGCGACGATAACCCGTTACGGGCCAAACTGCAGGCGACCTAGGGGACCGCCCTTGACTCACAGTCTCCAAGTATCGAACACATGTTTGATCGTTGCATGGATGTGTCGACTAGTCGAGCGGTGCAGTGCTGGAGACACGCCTAGCCGTCAGTACCGGATTCAGTGCTTGTACCGCTCGCCGACAACCCACGAATCACCCTCGCGCTGGCCGCGGACGCTCACGTTCGTTGCGAGCCGTCCGCCCTCGTCCCGTAACCGAGTAGCTGCATCGCGGCCACGTTGTCGGGTTGGGCCCAGAAGAGCTGGTGTAGCCCGTCGGGCAGTTCGTCGCGATGGGTGTTGGTGAGCCCCCTACGGAAGAAGCGGTCATCGGCCTGCTGAAGCTCGGTGAACGACGGGATCTGGACGTCGGCGACGGGTCGGAGCTCGTGCGCCAACGTTTGGACGACTCGTTCCACAGCAGCTCTCGGCTTCTGGGCAAGTTCTTCGTACCTCAGCACCACTCGGTGAGGCGCCGGCGGCAGCAGCCAACTCAGCACGTTGCGTCCCCAGCTGCCGGTTCCGACCTCGTCCCGCCGGGTGATCATGGCGTGCAGCACGCTCTCGAATCGTGCAGCGTCTGCCTCGCTGGCCAGACGCGCCCACGAGACGAGCGCATCGCGCCCGTCCCGGACGAGGCAGAAGGCTTTGTCCGCTTCATCGACCTGGTCGTCGCGCTGTCGGTGCGTCTTGACGAAGTGAACCTCTGTCGAGTCACGCATGGCTTGAATCGCTGCAGGGCGTTCGGTGAAGCCGACCAGATCGGAACCCAGACGTTCGGCCACGCCATCGACGTCATAGACGACGGATGTCCTTACGCCGTAGAGCCGATTGAGGACGATCCGAAGGAAGGTGTTACCTGACCGGGGAAAGGAGGACACCCACACGATCACCCAACCAGGGTAGCGAATTATCTCGCTCACACGGTTCACCATGACCTCGGCACTGCCTTCTGCGCCGATCTGTCGGGACATGAATCTCGACTGGCGTCGATCTAGGCTGCGCCAGTCTCGATCGTGGCGAGTTGTCGCGCGTCGCCGGCCCCACCGCCGCCGATTGGGACTACTCTTCGCCTCCGTCGCCCGCCGACGCCACTGGACTCTGCTCTCCCCCGAACGGTCCGTTCGACAGCCGACCCCGCTTGAGGCTGGCTACACGCTCCCAGCGCCCCACCAGCGTGGCGCCGAGGTGTCCCGCCGCACCCAGCGGCGGGACACCACCCAGTACGGGACTAATCGATGTCGCAGTCGTCGTAGTCGTCCGGGTCTTTCGCATCATTGCGGTCGGCCGCCTCCTGCGCCCGGTCGCCAAACCCGCTGGTCGCGGTCGGCGAGTCGGGATCGCGGTCGGCGGCCGCGCTGATGCGGTCGGCGGACTCGTGGTCCATCGGCTGAGATCGGGCCATGACGGTTCTCCTCCGTCGGCTCGTGCCCTCGGTTACGCCTGGGGCGACGCGCACCCGGACCGCATGGTGCGGCCGGGTGAACGATCCCGTGGGCTACGTCGGTGCCGGGCCCGCTTCGGCGGGCTGCCCATGCTGGTCACCGCGAGTGAGGCGTTCGGCGGAATCAACCGGAGGTTCACGCCGTCACACAGCCGGCTGAGGAATGCCGGTCCCATCAATGCCCACCAGGCTACGCCAGTCGCGGGCGAGGCATGAGCGCCAGGCCGTCGCCCCGTGCCGATGCTCCGGTCGGCGCGGGGGTGCGGCCTTGCCCACGGGCCGGGTCGACCCCACCTGCACGTGGCCGTGGTCAACACCCCCGCCGACGGCCGGCCCAGTCTTAGCAAACACGCGGGGCCCGGAAGCCGCCAACGCGTTGCCTGTGGGCACCTGACTGCCGGTGGATGGCTGCCTGATCTTGCAGCTCTCTGGTACGCCCCCCAAGCGTCTGCGGCTACCGGCCGTCGAAGGGAAGTCGGCGAAGCGAACGAGATTCAGTCGCTGGCTCGGGCGGCCTGCTGACCTGGGACGAGTAGGAGCGGTGCCACGTCCGTGGGCCGCCGTCCCCCTCGTGGCATTCGAAGTCAAGACGCACGTTCAGCGGCGTCGAGGCCTCGTACTTGAGCATCAGGACGACTGTGAAGGCCGCTCCGGGCGCAAGATCCGTGCGTGTGACTGCCGCCCGCATGCCGTCCCAACCGCCGGCCACCCTGTTGACGAATCCGCGCACGTTCGGCTGGCCGGCCACGCTGATCACCACCGACGCGAGCGGCTTGCCCGATAGGAGCTTGATCGGCACCTCCGCGTACTGCTCATCGTGGACGTGCACCATCCCGGTGGTGACCTCGAACTCAGGACCATCAGCTTCGTCTCGTGCGTCTAGCTCAGACTGGAACTGAAGACGCGCGAGAGCGAGGTGATCCTCGGCGGCCGTGGCTTGCCGTTCCGCCGTGGCAGCGGATTCCCTGGCAGCAATGGCCTGCTCCTTGGCACTCTGGGCCTGGCTTTTCGCGCTGAACGCCTGCCAAACCGCTACGCCGGCCCCGCCAATCGCGAGCAGGGTGGCCCCCCAGGCCCCCACGTCGATGTCGATGTTCACCGTCTGACCTCCACGCCGCGTCGCTACGATCGTGCAGGCTACGGCACATTGTCCAGACGTAACGCTCGCGCTCCGCCGGCTGCCCAGCAACCGTTGTAGCCGATCCGGCAACGGCGACGCGGCTGCGGTGTGACATGGCGAAGGCCTGCACTCACAGCCTCTGTGCCTTCCATTCGGCTCTCCCATTACCTCGTCACTCACCACGGCCCGCTGCGCCTGCCGTCGCCCAACCCAGCAGAGAGCCCACGACGACGACCGCCAGGGCCCGCCGACACAGAGCTCAAGCGATGCGCACCGGAAGTGGGCCGCACTTCGACCGCGACCAACGGACCCCTCCCCCGGTTACCAGGGAGATGGAGGACAGAACGGGCCTGCCTACGCTGCGGCGCGGAACACTTGCTTCCTGATCGCCGAACAGTCCTGAAACGGCGAGGCCAAGTTCGGCTGCCCCAGAGTTCAACTCACCCCACCATCTGACGGGAGAAAAATGATCAATGCGTAGTGCCTGGACGGATCTGCCTGACAACGTGACCGCTGCAATCGCCGAACGGGTCGGTGAATCCTTCGACGTCACCCCGGCCTCCAACGGTGACCACGCGGACATCGCCGCGACAGTCACCGGACCAACCGCGAAGGTCTTCATCAAGGCGGCCTCGGCCGAACTCTGCGTCCGATCACTGCGCTACGAGCTGGCGGCGAGCACGGCCATGGACCGGTACCCGCCGGCGGTCCTCTGGCACTTCGAGTCCGACGACTGGTTGGTGGTGGCGACCGAGCACCTTGCTGGCCCTCACCCCGACCTGTCCCCCGCCAGCCCCGATCTCGACCTCCTCGCCGCGACGCTCAAGGACCTACAGAACACCCGCGCGCCGAACGGCACCTGGTACGACCCGGAGGGCCGGCTCGGGTTCGCGCATCCGCTGATGGCCGGAGAGGGACTCGTGCACTCTGACCTCAACCCGACCAACCTGATCGTGACCGGCAGCGGCCTGCGCATCGTCGACTGGGCTTTCGCGACCAAGGCAGCGCCCTGGGTGGAACTGGCACTGCTGATCCAGTGGCTAATCGGCTACGGTCACACCGCCGGTCAGGCAGAACGCTGGGTGGCGCAATTTCCGGCGTGGGTTGCGACTGATCGCGACGCCGTAGACGATTTCGCGATCCGTAACGCAGCGAAGTGGGCAGGCAAAGCCGAGAAGAGCACCCAGGTGTGGGTACACGACCTTGCGACCTGGACCAGTGAGTGGGCGGCCTACCGCCGGTCGCGGATCCGGGCGCGCTCCCTGGTCTCGCAGCAGCCCGGTGCCGGCGCAGACGCATGCACCCTTGCCTGGAGGGGAACCTCCAGCCGCTAGGGCTCCAGCGCATGCCACGCCGATGCCGGCGGCATCACCGATGCCTTGTTACAACGGGCTGCGGCTCGGATAAGGAGCAGGCGTCGTCTCGCCCGCGCCGCCCACCGGACCGTCCTACATGCCCTGGCCGTCGCGGGCGACAGGCAGGTTACGCAGCCGGCATCGGTGCGAAGTCACTGCATCTGACTGTGCCGGCGGAGCTGACGTCTACGGCAGACGCAGCGGGGGGGGGGGGGAACAACCGAAGCGGCAAAGCGAGGCGCCAGTCTGTTGTCTGGCGAGGGGAGGTGTCCCTGTCAGCCCCCGCTGTCACGTGCTCGCACACTCAAGCGCCGGTAGCCGCAGGCAACGCCGACGCCGACGCTGTCCCAGAACGCGGATGAGCCGTCGATGTGGCAGCCCAGGGTGTGCCAGGCAAACCCCGGGTGATGAGATCCCGGATCGCCGCATCGCGGTACGCGCCGCTGGTCACCGGTCGGCGCCTCGGTCGCTCCAGCGGCCGATGACGGTGTGGCGTACGCCGGCGTCGAGCATCGCGTCAGCCCGGTGTCGGCCGTTGATATACGGAACGACAGCGCCGGACACTTCAGGCTGGATCGGATCGAGGAACAACGTCTCAGCCGCTTCTAACACCCGGCCGTCGAGGCCCTGGGCGCGCAATGCGGTCACGGCGGAGAACATCCGCGCGTTCTCGGGATCATCGGTGGGAGCGCTCTTGAGGGGTTCGGTGTCTGCTCGTGCCAGCGCAGCGACGGCCGCATCTGACGCGGCGGCCCAATCCACGCTGTGGTACCAGCAACAGTCCCTCAGGCTGCGGCGCGGCATCACCTGCCGGACCAGGCGCCGCGACCAGGTTGTTCCGGCCGGCATACACGCCGGCTCGCCGTGCAGGTCCGGACGCGGCAATCCGATCACCGTCGCGACCTCGAATCTCATCCGGGGTTCCACTGGGGCTTCCGGGGCGACAAAGCCACCCCCGCGTCCCACATCGACCGGGCCGCCGACCAGGTGCGCCAGCTCGTCCTCGGTCAACCGCGGTCCCCACCTCGGCGGACTGGCCACCGCGAACGGTCCCGCCACGGTGAACCCGAAGTGGCAGAACCCGAGATCCTTGCCCATCAGCAGCTGATGGGCGATGAAGATCGGCGGCTCCGGCTCGCCCGGGCAGTGCCGCTGCCACACCGCCTCCACGAACCGCTCCGCCCGGTTCATCAGCGACGCGCCCTCTCGGTCGGTCTGCGTCGCTATTGCCACCGGGCGTCGGTTTGGCGCGGTGAATAGCTGCAGCCGCATCGACGACTGCCCGACGGTGAACATGTGCTCGTCAACGGATCGCGTCCGCGCTCCGCCATGCTCACTGACCAGTGCCACGCTCCGCGCGCGTGGCCCCTCATCTCCGGACGCATCCATAGCCGTCACCCTAGGGTGCGAGTGCGACAGCGCCCGCTGTCTGACGAGCGGCGCGGCGATCTCCGGGCAAGCCGAACGGCTCGGTCGCCCTGCCGGTCGGCCACGACGTCTAGGCGATCCACGCGGTCAATGGACGCCGCGGCGCCGCAGGTCGCTGCTGTCCGCAGACCAACGAGTTGGCGGACAGTCGGACTCAGGTGCACGATCCGCGGCCGCCCAGTCAGCCTGGTCCGTCGTGCATGGGTTAGTCGGCGGTAAGCGGCACCGCTGGTGCGCCCTGCTCCACGCACAGCGGCACGCCCGGATAGTGCGCGGTGACCGCGGCGGCGTCGCGTTGTGGGTCACCGACGCCAACGCTGACGCACTTCCCGATCGTCGGTCCCACCTCGTACACGGCCACACCGCGCTGCCGCCAGTAATCCATGTCGGCACTGATCTGCTCGACCCACCGGTCGAGTGCCCGGGCGGAATGCTGGGCGTCGATGAAACGCACCGTGACGTGCAGAGCGAGTTGACGCACCGCCTCGTCGAAACCGGCAGTAGGTATGCGGTGCACCAGCAGCACGCCAGCGGGAACATCGAGGCTCACGTCCGCGTACACGTCGGGCCAACGCTCGCCGAGGCCATCCACGGCGCCGGCGGCGTCGCTAAGCGCATCCTGGGCAGGCCAGTACGACTGCTCCGCGTTCGGCACGCTCGGCACGGCGGACGCCGCCGGTGAGGCGCAGGCGGCAGGCAGGGCCAGTAGCGGCACGATGAGCAGCGCGGGAACACGGCGAGACATCATCGACCTCCTTCGGCGGCACACACCGCCAGACGGACACTACGGATAAAACGAACCAACAGAGGGTGAGACGCACACCAGCCTTCGGCGGTTCCCCGCCCGCCCCGCAAGACCTCCAGATCAGGCCCCGAAACTGCTCAAAGCTCGGGCCCCGCACGCTGCCGGGACGCACGTACCGGGCATGCCGCCCGTGATCGGACGGAGGCTGGGACGGCTGGCGTGACTCGATCTTTGCCGCGAGCCGGTCTAGTGTCCATTCCGGTGATCTTCGGACACCGGCTGGTCGGGTGATGCCCATTGCGATCCTGGGCCGCCGAGCCCTCAAGCGAGACCGTGCGCCCGACCAGCACCACAACCCATTCCCTCGAACGGGACGACCATGAACTACTACGCGGGCCTGGACTGGGGCGAGAGCCACCACGACCTGGCCGTGGTCGACGCCGACGGCCAGCTCATCAGCCACATACGCGTGACGGACGACGCCAGCGGTCTGACTCAACTCCTAGCCGCCCTTACCGCGGTGAAGCGCAGACGACGTTCGATCCCAGTCGGGATCGAGACCAGTCGCGGGCTGATGGTCGCCGGCCTCCGCAAGGCCGGTCAACCCGTCGTCGTGCTCAACCCGACCCAGGTAGCCAACTACCGCAGCCGCCTTGCCCCACAGCGCAAAAAATCCGACCGGGGCGACGCCCGCCTACTCGCGCACATTCTGCGCGTCGACGGCGACGCCCACCGCCCCGCACCGACGTCCTCGCCGCAAGCCAGCGCCCTGCGAGAAGCGACCCGCGCGCACCGACAGGGGAACCACACCGCCGGTCTGCTCGCCCGCCGACTCCGGTCAGTGCTACGCGACTACTACCCAGCTGCGGCGACCGCCTGGGCGCACCTACCCGGCGGGCTGACCAGACCGGAAGCCCGCCTCATCCTGACCGCCGCCCCCACCCCGACACGGGCCATTCGACTCACCACACGTCGGCTGGAGACTCTGCTGGCCTCCGCCGGACGCACCCGCCTCATCACCGCCGAGGCGACCCGCCTCCACGAACTGTTCCACGCCCGCGCACTCCGTCAACCACCCGAGGTAGAAGACGCGATGGGACGTCACGCCGCCGCACTGCTCACGCAGCTCGACGCCACCATCGCCTCAGCCCACACCCTGTGGACACACATTGACACGCTGGCCGAACAGCACCCACAGACACCGATATACCGGTCGTTCCCGGGAATGGGGCCACTACTGGCCGCGCGGCTACTCGCCGAACTCGGCGACGACCCGCACCGATTCCCCACCCCACGCAACCTGCACGCATTCTGCGCGGCAACCCCGATCACCTGGGCCAGCGGCACCTCCCACAAGGTCAGCCACCGCCGCAAAGCCAACCCGATCCTCGCCGAAACCGGCCACCTATGGGCCTTTGCCACCCTCACCCGATCCCCCGGCGCCCGAGCACTCTACGACCGCCGCCGCGCCGCCGGCGATCACCACCCCGCCGCCCTGCGACGGCTCTACGCTCGCCTCCTCGGAAGCTTGCATTACTGCCTGCGCACCGGTAGCAACTACGACGAGGACCGCGCCTTCACCGCCTCAGCCGAACCCGAAACGGAACACGGGACGTAGACCGGAGCCGGGGCAACGCCCAGGATCACCCCGGGCCCACGAGCCCTCGCGCGGGTACGGCGCGCCCCGGCTCCCTTTCCAACACAGGCTCACTCGCCCGCGAAGGCGACCGCAGCGAGCCCGTTCGGTGACCACAGCGGCAACTCAGCCCGCTGCTGCTGCACCGCCCCCCACCCTCCGGCCGCCCCGCCGGTACGTTCAGCGGTTCCGGCTCTGTACGGGTCTGGGAAATTTCAAGATCAGCCGCACTTGTTCATATCTGGAAGCCATGGCGGCGGCACGTCCTGAGCACCCCTCAGGTTGACGCAGGTGCCGAAGGCCGTCTCCATGCCTCGGGCGCCATTCAGGAAGGCATCCTGGAAAGACACCTCAGACAGCGCGGCGCGGTCCAACTGCGCCGCGTCAAGGCGCGCACCGCTCAGGTCGCCGTAGTCAAGCGTGGCGTCGGAAAGATTAGCGGTGACGAGCACGGCGTCGCGGCCGTCAACCCAGGGAACCTGAGCCCATCGGAAATCCGCACCCGACAGCTGTGCCCGTCGGATCCGTGCGCCCTCCATAGAGGCCCGTTGCAGGTTGACGCGCTCGGCATAGCTGTAGGCCAAGTCGGCAAGCGTCAGGTCAGCGGCCTCAAGATTCGAGCCGACGAGGTCAGCGCGGAAGAGTGAGCTGCCGCGGAGGGATGCCTGCATGAAGTTCCCGTCCCTCATCGAGATTCCGCCGAGGTCGACGTTTGTGAGATCAATGAGCGCCGCACCGTCGAATCGGCTGTCTCGACGGCCGATCACGGTGATGGCAGCCTGCACATCGGTTCGCGGTGTGACGCGTGGCGGGCCGCTCGTCTCACTGAACCCGAAGTTCGGCCACACGTACGGCCGGTAGGTCGTCAACTCGGGGTCTTTGCGCCTCGCCGTGTCTCTGACGAAACCGGACAGCACCTCCACCACTGTCGGCTGGTCGGCGGCGGAGTCTCGCATCAGCCGCTCCAGGCTGTATACGGCTCCGAGGCGGACGCTGATCTGCTCCGAGCCCAGCTGCTCCACCGCACGCGCGAAGCGATCGGTTACCTGCCCTTGCTCCTGCAAACGCACCTGCGCATTCGTCGCGTCGACAGAGCGGCCGGTGTAGTAGATCGACACCGTGCTGATGAGAAGTGCCCCGATCGCGGCGACAGCGGTGATCGTGGTTGTGATTCGCTGCGAGCGGGATTCGGGAGTCGGCCGTGTGGTCACGACCTGGACGCGGCGGCGAGGAGGCACGGCCTCATTGCAGCTCACGGGCGCAAGGCCGCCGGCCTGGTACTACGTGGTGCCGCGTAGCCGGTGCCACTCCTCGGCATGTGTGGCGGCTCGGGCGCCTTCGAGTCGTGCCACGCGTGGGACTGGTCGTCCCAGGCGAGGGTGACCCTGTGGAACGGGACGGCCTGCTCTCCGAGGTACGCCTTAAGGATCTCGTCGCAGTGCAGGCCCTCGACTCGCCGCACGTAGCAGCGGCGCGAGAGGTTACTGTTTAGTACACATGCTACAGAATTAGGAAGGATGTGGCGGTGGCTAAGCAGGTCATTCATCAGCTGGTCGACGACTTGGACGGCGGAAGCGCCGACGAAACCATCAAGTTCGCCCTCGACGGCGTTCAGTACGAGATCGACCTATCGGCCGCGAATGCCGCGAAGCTGCGCGACGCCTTCTCGCCGTACACGGCCCACGGCCTAAAGGTGGGACGAAGCGGCGTCGCACGATCCGCGCGAGCCACCCACAGCGCGGCGGGTGTGGGCAGCTCACGAGGTGGCCGTACGGGCGGAGTCGCGAACCGGGATCAGAACAAGGCGATCAGGGACTGGGCCAAGAGGGTCGGCAAGGACATTTCGGATCGAGGCCGGATCCCTCGGGAAATTGTCGCCGAGTATGACGCGACGGCCGGACGCTGATCACCTATTCAACTCTGCATTGACTTCCCGCCCTGGGCTGGCGGGGTGGAAGGCACCGGCACATCTGCAGGTGTGGGCGCGGCGGTGCCTGACCTCGCCGTCTGCCCGCCTCACCGTGCTGCACAAGGTGCCACTTGACTCGCGGCGGCATCGATTTCTAGGGCGGCGTGCCACCTTGCTGTTCGCGCCACCGCCCTGCCGAGTGGGCGCGCAAGAGACGATCGACCATCGCCGCGGCCTCGTCTTTCGAGTCGTACGTCCAGCGCAGCATCTGCCCGGTTTCACTGTCTCCGGTACGAGCTACGACCTTCCATCGCGTCTGACGGATCAACCAGACATCGCGCCGAGTCAGGCGTCCCCAGACGCCGTTCCACCACCGCCTCACGACCTCGTCCGCCACCACGGGATCGTACATGCGTTCGATGGCCGGACGTCAGATGAGACGGTTGGGTGGCGTTGGCCTCGCCGATTGCCCTACGCGCACCCGGAGCAGATCGCCGAACTGGTCGCCAAGACTCTGGTCGACGTGGAGGGGCGACGGAGGAACAACACAGTCTGGGCATACAAGACCACATCTGCAGTTTCCCCGCCTGCTTAGGCAGGTCAGGCCGCCATCAGTCGGCGCCGATAGAGCGGCGCTGCTCGCACGGGGGAACGAGCAGCGCCGTCCCATCGACGATACTTCACCCCCCGAATCACCGCTGCCCTCCAACGAAGCGACCAGTCCCATGCGAAGGCGCGCGACAGCCCCAGCACTCGGACTCCCCATGGCGGCCAACTAGCATGTCGCCGAACCTCTAGCGTGCGTCACGCCAACCGGACTCGGACGCAGTGGCCGCGTCTCGGCTGATGCTGGTCATCCACTCCCTGAGCCGCCTCTTGTCCGGATCGCTTCCCATGACGGTCGTCGACCGACTGCTAACATCGGAACCTCT
The DNA here is from genome assembly GCF_040686315.1 of Micromonospora sp. NPDC085948. Taxonomy (NCBI): domain Bacteria; kingdom Bacillati; phylum Actinomycetota; class Actinomycetes; order Micromonosporales; family Micromonosporaceae; genus Micromonospora; species Micromonospora sp. NPDC085948. The sequence continues at coordinate 95,976 of NZ_JBFBJW010000017.1, forward strand.
TCGGCCTCATACCGCGTTCGCGGCGTGAGGTTGGGAACGTTGGTTGCTTCACGCGGCCGGGGGGTTGCCACTTCGTTCGTTCACGGACGTTGTTCCCCCGGCCGTTCCAGCCGCTGGCCACTCGCTGGGCAGGAACAGACATGGAGATCCGGTACATCGGTGGCCGACCACACACCGACATTGCCGGCGCAGCCGAGCTGACCCGCCGGTCCGAGGCGACCGTCCGACTCAAGACATCGCCGAAGCAGCGAGAGCAGGGTTCCGGCTGGCCCGCTCCGGTTAAGCAGGACAAGAAATCATGGTTTCCCGTCGATGAGCTGGAAGACGTCCGAGACATCCTCCTGCCGCAGATCGTCGAGGCGGGGCAAGCACGCGTCCACTGCGTCGACCTCGTCGGCGATCCAGAAGAACTGATCTCCGCGACCGAGTTTCGGAAGATCCTCGGCATCAGCCAAGGGACCTGGGACTACTACGTCGGCCTCAGCAGGGCGGCGTGGGACCGCGGTGAGGATGGCTACCTTCCCCGGTTTGACGCCGAAGAGCCGGCACCCGCACAGGGGATGATCCGATACTGGAAACGCCGCCGAGTGCAGGCGTGGATCAACAGTAGGGCGGGGAAGGTTCAGCGCCCCGAGGGCTGCGAAGTAAGCCAGTCCCCAGGGCAGCAATCGGCGACGTCCGCCCCCACTTCCCGCCACTAGCCCCCGACGCAGTCCTCGTCGTCACTGGGGGTGGAATCGGCCTCCGGCCGATGGCCTCCCGCCGGGTCAGCGTCCCGCCGCTGAACCGCGGCGCCTCGCCGGCGAGGCAGGCTCCGGGATGAATCAGAGCAGCGCCGATTCTTCCCGGCGGCCTGCCCCAAGGGGCACCATGTTCGGGGGTGAGCCGCAAGCCCACACCCCAGGCTTGCCCCTCACCCCCGAACATGGTGGATCGAAGATCAGGCCGCCGGGAAGAATCTTCAACATCGCGCACGGATGCGCAAAACGCACCCCGAGGCAACCCATCCGAATAACACAGACCGCGTTAATCATGTATCATTAAATACATTGACTATGGCAACCGCCGCGCCGAATTGTCCCACCAGAAAGGTGACCCATGCAGCTCGTGCACGTTCAGTTTCCACGCCGCCAACCCGAGGCGCACCGCACCGACTGCACAAAGCCCCGCACTAAGCGTTATCGGCGATCAACCGTCATTCAGAACACCTACGACGTCGCCACTCGCCGCGACCTCATCCTTGCCCTTCACCCGGAGACAGAGCCTACCAACTGGCACCAGCATATCGACTCCCTTGACTTCACCTGCTGGTGCATGTGCGCCGTACGAAGCGAGCCCTACACGAAAGCGCAGTTGATGACACTGAGGCGTCTTCACCTCCACAGCAGCCTGTCTAACGTACTGCGCCACCTCGACCTCAGCCAGATGCGCAGCGGCGAGCTGGCGGAGCTAGCTGCAGATGCCAACGACACCACACTTATCGAAGCTCTTGAGGCTATCCATGCGGCAACCGCCACGCTGCGGCAGGCGCAAATGCACCTCATCCCAGACCCCTCGCGAGCCCTCCCATCGCCCGCCGCCGGGTCAACGGAGAGCGATGCCCTTGCCAACCAAAAGACCCTTCGGGAGATCGGTTCCGACTAGACGCACAGCATTGAATCATGTATCATTAAATACATGAGGGAGGGGCGGCAACCCCCGACCGAATGCCAACGATTCCCGACCGAAGGAAATCACCGTGAGCGAAACGCTCGGCACCATTCCCCTGACCGCCCGACACGCCAGCCTCGCAGATCTGACCGCCATCCTCAACGAGCAGCACAGCCACAAGCTCGACATCGTCGCCGGCACCGGAATGCTGCGCGCCGAAGCCGGCCAACTGCGCATCACGGGCGCAGAGCCGATCCTCACCGACACCGGTGTCACCCCCTCCGATGGGCTGTACCTGCCCACCGAAATCGGCGACGCTGGAATCGGCGAAAAGCTCGGCATCCCCACCGGCTACCTGCGCAAGACCCGCGCCCAGGCCCTGCACCTCTACGACGCGAACGTCAACGGCTGGCTTGATCTCCAGCACGGGAAGCGATACCTCGCCCGCTGCCTGTCCGATGGCAACGGCGGCGGAGTCCTGCGCGCCTTCCTCAGCGATGGGTACAAAATCATCGATCACCTTGACGTTCTGATGTCGGTGTTGTCCGGCATCCGCGAGTCCGGGTTGCGGGTGGAGTTCGCGTGCGACCTGAGTGAGCGGCGCATGGTCGTCCGGGTGCACTCCGAGGCCATCAGGTCGCTTGCCCCCACCCTGCTGCGCAACTACCGCAGCCCATTCACCGGGGCAACCGGCGCAGACAATCCAACCGTTTTCGCGGGAATCGTCTTCGCCAACAGCGAGACCGGCTCTGGCGCAATGAGCGTTACCCCTCGCATGGTCGTGGAGGTTTGCGACAACGGCGTCACCATCACCAAGGACGTGCTTCGCGCCGTGCACCTCGGCGCGAAGATGGACGAGGGCACGATCCGGTGGAGCAACGACACCCACGAGGCAAACCTCAACCTCATCGGCAAGCAGGCCCGCGACGCCGTGCGCCGCTTCCTCGAAGTCCGCTATGTCCGCCGGAAGATCGAGGAAATCGAGGAGACGGCGGGCCGGCGAATCCCCGACCCCGACCACACCATCCGGGTCGTCGGGCAGCGGCTGCGTTTCACTGAGGACGAGCAGCGCCTGATCCTGAACCACTTCATCGACGGCGGGGACCGCACCGCCGGAGGAATGCTGCACGCGGTCACCAGCGCAGCACAGACGCTCAGCGACCCCGACGCCGCGTTCGACATGGAAAGCGTCGGCGTACGTGCCATGGAAATCGCGGCCACGGCCTGACCGGTCCGCCGGGTGCCGCTCTGCCGGCACCCGGCCCACCGGCCGCACCAGCTCACCGACGGCCCGTCCGTGATCTCGGGCCCGCAGCCGGGCGCGCGTCCTGCGCGTGCCGCCTCGTGATGTCCTTCCAACCCTGATGGAGCAACCATGCCCCTGTTCATCGGGCTGCCTCACGGCGTATCGCTACCCCGCAACCTCCCCGAGCCCGACGCTCGGCACCTCGTATCCGTTCTCGCCCGCACCTTCCGTTGGACCGGCCCCCTGTTCGGCCGCATCGAGGTTGAGGCATACCTCCAGGCCCAGGCCGACGACCCGGCCAGCCTCCCCAGCCCGGCGCTGAGCGACGACGACTGGCAGCGCGTACAGGCGACTGCCGCGTGGAGGAGCCTTCCCACCGCTGCCCACCGTGCGATCGCCACGGCGGACATCATCGGTCAGGCCCTTCGGCAAGCCGGCCGATGTTGCGCTGACTGCGACACCCCCATTTCCGGTCCGCCGACCGCCAATTGGGGTCTATGCCCGATCTGCTTGAACCGCGCGGAGATCACCGATCTGCAGTGTCGGCCGTGCCCGGCAGGCGACGGCGCAAGCCCGCACCGCTGGGATGGCGGCACATGCGCTGGCTGCACGATGCCGTCCCCGCCCAGCCGCCCGCACCTCACCGCCCTGCCTACAGCGGCCTGACCGATCGAACGCCGTTCCTTGACAACTCCACAGCGCTCGGCTCGCAGCCCGCCACCGCCACTACCAACAACAGTCCCGCAAGCCCCGGCGCGCTCTGGACGGCAACCCCAGACGCGACCGGACAACCAACACACCCACAGCCCGAAGGGAACACGAACCGTGCTTACGGAAACCGCACCCGCACAGCAGCTCGACCCGCCGGTTGAGACCGAGGCCCCGAACGACCCCCGAGACGCCGCACCCCTGACCGAAGACGGAGCAACCGCTACCGATTTGGGCGTCGAGGAAACCGACGAGGCCCAGGAAGCCCCCGCCCTGCCCGGCCGGCACTGCATGGTCCGGGTCAAGAACATCCAGCCGAACCCCGGCAACGCCCGCGATGATGCGCAGGCCCTGCCCGGCATCGTGCAGAACCTGCACCAGGACGGCGTTCGCGGCCTCCTCTCACCCCTCATCGTCGTCCCGCTCGGACCGGACGAGGACGGCCCGTATCTGATCATCGACGGCGAGCAGCGCTACTGGTCCGCCGTCGAGGCGAACCAGGAATGGATCCCGGTCATCGTGCGCGAAGACCTGGCCGCGAACCGCGAGCAGATCATCAGCATGCTCCGGCAGGTTCACCGCACGGAACTCACCGCCACCCAACAGGCGAGAGCCATCGAACAACTCGCCCTCGACGGCATGAACGACGAGGACATCGCCGAGCGCACCGGCTACCAACCGGAGCAAATCAAGGCCGGCCGGCAACTCGCCACCCTGGACAAGCGCACCGCCGAGCGCACGCACACCCTCGGGCTCGACCTCACCCAGGTCGCCGCGCTCGCCGAATTCGCCGACGACCCCGACCACGTCGAAGCCCTGCTAAAGGAAGCCGAAGAAGGTCCATTCGCGTTCGCCCGCGCGGTGGAGCACTATCGCGGCACCCGCGCCGCCGTCGCCGCAGAGGCGGCCCGCCGCGCCGAACTCGTCACCGCCGGGGTGACGCTGCTGTCCGAACACCCTCGCTACAACGACCCCAAGATCAAGGAAGTATCCGACCTGCGCGACGCGGAGGGCAACCGCGTCGACGCCGAGGCGCACAGCGACTGCCCCGGACACGCTGTGCGGCTTTTTCTCGCCTACGACGACCGGCTGTCGGAGACGAGCTATTGCACTGACTGGCGCAAGTACGGCCATGCCCTTCCCGCCCACGCTGTGACCTCCACTCGCAGCGGTCCCATGACCGAGGAGGAGAAGGCGGAACGGCGGCTGGTCATCGGGAACAACAAAGCCATGGAGATCGCCAACACGGTCCGCCGCGAATGGTTGGCCACGTTCCTGACCGCCAAGACCCCACCCAAGGGCACGGCGAAGCTGATCGCGGAGATGCTGGCCGACTCCGGTTACATCCTCTCGACCTGGGTCAACGGCGGCCGGAAAATGCTCGACGACCTTCTGTCGCCCGGCAAGGCCAAGCGGCCCGGCACCAAGCGCGTTCCCGCGCGGGGCGTCAGCGACGGCCGCTACTCCGTCATCTCCCTCGCGGCCATCGCCGCCGCCAACGAAAGCTGCATCACCCGATCCTCGTGGCGGGCACCCGACCCGGCAGTCGGCAAGTGGTTGCAGTGGTGCGTCGCTAACGGCTTCCAGGTCGGCGAGGTCGAACAGCTCATCATCGACGCCACCGCCAGCCGCACGAAGCAGCGCGCCGGCCTCAGCGTCGTCGCCGCCCCAGAGCCCGACGAACTGCTGATCGGAGGCGACGCCGACACCGTCGACAGCAGCAGCGCGGACGGACCGGACGAGGGGCCAACCCGCGCCCTCCGGGACGACAGCGACAAGCCCTCGGGCTCCGAGCTGGAAAGCACGCTCGCCGCATAAGCCTGCCGGTCGGGGGCCATATCAGGCCCCCGGCCGGCACGGCCACCAAGGCCGCGACAGCCCTGCCCCACCACTGGTCGTTCTCCGGCCAGCACCGCTAGACCTCACGCGCGGTGCCAGAGCCGGGGCGCATCGAGCGCCCCGGCTCCGACAAGGGGCGCTCACGCGCCGCCCCCTCGCCTCCCCCGGCTCGGCGCTCACCGGCCGTCAAACCGGCACTCGATTCCCACGTAGCCCGAGGCCACCCCCCGAACGGACCGCCATGCCCTCGCAAGTCCCACCCTCCCACCCACGACCGGGCAGCTCTGCCGACCATCTGCACGTTGTCCAATACTCCGGAGGCATCGCAAGCTGGGCCGCCGCGCAACGCGTCGCCGCCCAACACGGCACCGACCGGCTGGTCTTGCTCTTCGCTGACGTCCTCACCGAAGACCCCGACCTGTATCGCTGGCTGAACGACAGCAGCGCCCAGCTCGGCGTCCCCATCACCCGCGTCGCTGACGGCCGCACCCCCTGGCAGCTCTTCCAGGACGTGCGCTACCTCGGCAACAGCCGCGTCGCCCCCTACACACTCGCACTGAAAATCCGACCGTGCCGGCAGTGGCTCGACACCCACGCAGACCCCGACTTCACCACCCTGCACATCGGACTCGACGCCTCACCCCGCGACCGGCGCCGCTCCCCCGCCATCGCCGCCGGCTGGAAACCCTGGTCGACCAACTTCCCCCTGCTCGATCCGCCGCACCTTGGCAAAGACGACCTGCTCGCCTGGGCCCGTCAACTCGGACTACGCCCACCGCGGCTGTACGACCTCGGCCTACCGCACAACAACTGCGGCGGAGCCTGCGTCCGGGCCGGTAAAAACCACTGGGCGCGGCTGCTGCAGGTCCTCCCCGACCACTACGCCGCCGCCGAAGCGGCCGAGGCCCAACTACGCGAGCAGCTCGGCGATGTCGCCATCCTCACCGAGCAGCACCAACGGCAACGCCACCGGCTCCCCCTCTCCGAGCTTCGCCGCCGCATCGCCGCCGGTTGAGAGCCTGACCGTCGCACCGCCGCACCACGAACGACGACGGGTAGTGCCAGCGCCGGCCTCACCGTCGGAGGTGTCAGCAGCACGGCCCTCAACCGGTCGACGCTGGCTGCCGCCGGTCCGGCCCGTGCCCCTTCCGATTGCCGGACCCAGCTTTCGACCTCGGTCCGCGCCGGTCCCGACCGTTGCTCCCGCAGGCACCGGCCGCCCCGGCCGCTCGCTACGCTCGCAAACAGCCGCAACGGCCTGCCAGCTTCGCCGTCCGCTCTCCCGAGGCCGCTGGCCATCGAGCAGAGCCGCCCTACAACCGCCGCCCCGCCTGGACACAAACCCATTAACCGGGTATAATAATAGTTGTTCGGATGAGGGGGCGAACCCTCACCGGAACCCACACACCTGCCCCAAGGAGCCGGACATGCCGCCCTCCCCCCTCACCGACTCCGAGCGTGCGACGGCACGTCACCTACCGCTGTGCGGTCACTGGCAGTGCGCCGCAACGCGGCCCCAGTCACTCGACGCACGGGCGGACGTGGTGCTGATCCGCGACTGCGCCGGCCGACAGCACCTGTTCCGCGACGGTACCGCCGACGGCCTGGTCCTCACGGTCGAGGGCGACCAGTGGTCGCTGACCCGCGAGCGGTACGCCCACGTCACCTCGGCCGAAGGCGAGCGCTGGGAACTGATTGCCGAGTCGACCCCCGTGTGCGTCGGGGGCTGGCAGGCGCTGCGGCGCGAGTACGCGGCGCGGCACCTGCCGAGCGGGCGGATCATCGCGCGCTGGGACACTCAGTACGGGCTTCTCGCCCGGACCGCCCGCCGCTACCTTCGCCTCGCCGCTCGCGGGCCGTCGAGCCAGTGACGCCTGCCGGCCGGCCCTCACCAGGCCGCTCGACACCACCACTCGCACAGGCGGACGTCGGCGGGCAGGGCAACGGCCGGGGGGTTAGTTTGGCGAACTCCCCCCGGCCGCCTGGTGTCGACGCCACACGGGCCCCCAAAGGCCCATACGCCGAGCACGTGCCGCCCATCCTACGACACCCGTCACCGGCCGCCGGAGCAGGAAGGTGATCAACGCACGTGTCGGGCGGCTCACGCAGCCCCTACGGCCGCCCAACCGGCCGATGCGGCATCATCGGCGCATGCCCACCCGCAATCCCGACGACAGCAGCCGCGTAGGCCGTGCCGAGGCCGCAACGATGCTCGGCATCTCCCTCAGCCACCTGGACAAGCTCTACGGCGAGCGGGCCACCAACGGCTTTCCCGAACGCGTCGACGGCACCAAATGGCTCACCGAGAGCATCGCCTCCTACCAGCTGCCCCGAGACAGGGCCCGACGCGCCGCGAGCGCCGCCGTAGACCGCAGCGGCAATCCCGACGAGCTCGTGAACAGCACCACCGTCGCGCGCATGCTGGGCTACCAAAGCGCCGATTCACTGCAAGGACAAAACCGAATCTGGCCGCTCCTGCTTGAGCGCGTCGACGACGAATCCCTCACCCCCACCGGCCGTAAGCGCCGGCGTTGGAAGCGCCGTACCGTGTGGGACATCGCCGACAGCCGCACCGGGCAAGGCGCACCCCACACCGGCCGCCCTCGCGCCACACCCCAGGGCCACCCCGACCGCTCCGGTGATCCCGATGAACTCGTCGGCGCCCCCGAAGCCGCACGCGTCCTCGGATACAACAGCCCGAACGCCCTGCCCGACGACGTGCTTCGTCAAGCCGACGAAGACAACGTCGGCCCCAGAGGCCGCCACCGCCGCAGGTGGAAGCGCGCGACGCTGTGGGCGATCCTCGATCAAGCAGAGCAGCGCCGGTAGCTCGCCCAACGGAACTCGGATCCCGCAACACCCACACCAATCATCGGGTGCTGCCGGGTTTCAGGCCCGGTCCTAGCGGACCGGAAACCGGAAGCGGCCTGCGGCCGCACTGCCCAAACCCCTTCTCCTTCGGTGGGGGCCGAACAGGCTAGCGACGTGCTCGCTCCGGTCAAGTCCGGCCGCGGCTCGCAAAACATCATGCACACACCGCATGATCTTTTACTCGAAACCCCGCGCCCGAACTTGACCTCCACTGCGCGCGCCACGGGTCGAGTGAACTCGCCCCCACCGCCGGAAGAAGTGGGGGACGCGCCACGACCGCACCCCGCGCGCTGGTCGGCGTACCCGCCGGCATCCACTTTTCAAGATCATAAAATCCGATGTCCGAACAGGCCAAACAGGGTAGCCACAGACCATAGAACCGGGTACAGTAATAGTTGTTCGGAGGGGACGGCGAACCCCCACCGCACACCACACAAACCCCCAACCAAGGAGACGCATGGGCACCCATGACCGCCCCCTGCCGATGGCCGACAAGTACGGGTGCAGAATCTGCGGCCGATCCCTGACGGCCGTTACCACCAGGGACGAGGTGTTTTTCCTCCACCCCGGCCGCAGCTTCGAGGACCACGATCCGGACCCCGTCCCGCTGGCGCAACTTGCCAATTGGCAGCCCGTGTGTGACTTCTGCTCGGCACCGCATCCCGTGGCAACCTTCGCCTTCGAAAACGTCGACCTAGCGGTATCAACCGACAGCGCCGACGCACAGTTGCACAACTTCGGCAACAAGTGGGACGCGTGCGAGCCGTGTGCGCGCCTGGTTGAGAAGCGGAACCCCGAAGGTCTCACCCAACGCGCCTACAAGCGCTTTAGCCGGCGAGACGGAACCATTTCGGTGCAAATCCTGCGCACCATGCACCGGGCGTTGTTCACCGCGACACCCATCACGCCCGCCCGGCAGCCGATGGCAGCGGCCGCCAGCACCACTCATCGCGGCAGTGCCGGCAGCGCCGACGCGATCCCCGCTCCCGAGGTTCGATCACTCCGCCCGCAGATGCTGCCGAAGGTGCGAGACAGGCTCGTGCGCTTTTGGCGGAACGCCGGCCCGGCGCACCTACTTGACGCGCTCGCCCGAGGCGTGACGTACACGGTTCCCGGACACATGTTGTCTGGCGCTCCCCTGGACGCGCCAGCCGTCATCGTCGACCGCCACAGCCCCGAACCGCTGCGGCAGCATTGCGCCCTCATGGCCAACCACGTCGAAAACGCGCGCATCTTTTGGATCGACCCCGACTTCACCGCCCTGGCCGCGCACGCGGCACGCGATCTCCCCGACGTTCGCATCGAGCAGATCGAGATGCCTGCCCCTGACGGGCTGCTCATCTGGCACACGCCCGTATACCAGTCCACCGAGCCGAGCACCGGCCTCGTGGTGCCGGTCGTCGCCGCGCAATGGGGGCCGGTCCCGGGTGGCGTCTGGGTCACGTTCTACGCCCCTGCCGACGGCCTTCTGCTAGGCCAGCGGCTCACCGAGCCCGAATTGCAGAAGTTTCGCGAAGATTTCGGCTGGCTAGTCCCCTTGACTACCGGCGTTGGGCTGCGTTTCGGCCGGCCCTACGCGCCCGCCGGCGAACAGACCCGCCTCATGCTGTGCTCCCTGATCGCCACGTGGATCCTCACTACGCAGCCCGACGCGGAGGTCACCGACGAGCCAGCCGACAAGGCGACCCGCAAGGCGTACCAACGCGCCAACCGGCCCGCCCCACTCGTGCGACTCGTGCGACTGCGGCGCAAGCAGCAGCCACGACGCGACACCACTGACGACACGCCAACGCGCGTCTACACCCGCCGATGGTGGGTCAAGGGGTTCTACCGAGAGCAGCCGTACGGCCCAGGCCGCGCGCTGCGCCGCCGCACCTACGTACGCCCGCACATCAAGGGGCCGGACGACGCGCCGCTCATCCTGAACCAACAGGTACATGTGCTCGGCAACCCCAGGAACCAGAACGAGCAGTGACAGCGCCCGGGGGAGTCGCCGCACGCGGCTCCCCCGCTCGCCCCACTCTTGCAGGCTTTCCCAGTAGACGCCCGACGAAAAACCGGGTATAGTAATAGTTGTTCGGGTGGGACGGCGAACCCCACCAGGACAACCGCCAAACCCCAAGGAGATTTCGTGAGCAGACATCGACTCGACGCCCTGCCCAACCGGGGCGGCTACACCGTGGTTGTGGGATGGGATCGCCCGCTAGACAGCTACTTCGCCCAGGTGATCAACGAGGGTGAGCTGAACGAGGACAACCCCGACTACATGCCGCTTTGGCTCGGCGCGGACACGCGCATCACCGACCCGGACACGATCATCGAGGCAGTGCGCCCGTACGCCGTCATCCCCGACACCCTGCGCGCCGACCTTGAGGCGGATCGAGCCTGGGAGGGCACCCGCGACCAGCCCGGATTCGCGCGCACAGCCCCGGTCGTCCCCGGCCCAGCCCCCCTCGAAACGTCGGGAAAACTGTTCTACACAACCGCCAGCGGAACCCTGGCCACCTGCGCCCTACGGGTGTACCGCACCGGCATCTTTTCCGTTGCGGTGGTCGTTACCGACGTACCCTCCCGCACTCCGTCACGGACGCAGCGACTCATCCGCGCACTGGCCCGCCGGACCAACCCGCAGCGAGCGCCAATCACGGAGCACGCCTCCACCATCCATGCCCTGTTGCGCGTCACCTTCGACGGGCAGGAGGTCGAGCACATCGAGTACACGCCGCATCAGACCGGCGAGGTCTTCCACGTCTTCAACATCGCCGACGACGGCAGCACGACCCGCGAGGCGGTCCCGCTTGACGACATGGTCCACCGCTTCGGCGCGGACATCACTCGATAGGCCGGGCGAGATCCACCCCGCACCCCGAGCGTCGGCGCCGGCCTGACGAACCGGCCGGCACCACTGAAACAGGAAGACTCCTCATGCCCGAGATCTCCATACCCACCTCGCTGCGACACCGCCCCACCGTCGGCGGCCTCGTCGTACCGTGGATCACTGTTCAGATGCCCGACGGCCGGTACCGCTTCGGAGCGATCGACGCCGAACGGCTACAAAGCGCCTTCATCAATCGCCTGTGCCAAATCTGCGGCGAGCGGATGCACCGACTGTTCGTCTTCGCAATGCGCGACGTGGATTTTGAACGGCTCATCACCCACGAACCCGCCATGCACGCCGAGTGCGCGCGCTACAGCACGACCGCCTGCCCCATGCTCGCCGGCAGCATGACTCATTACCGCGCCCAGGCAACCGACACCCCCTCTACCGGGGACCCGCACGGCGCTCGCCCCGGACACACCGCACAGTCCTGGCTCCTGCTCTGGACGACTGGCTATCGCAGGATCTTGGACCCGCGAACCCGAACCCCTGCCGCCGAGATCCCCATTGAACTCCTGCGTCGGGTACAGCGAGTCAACCCGCCCACTTCAGACCAGTAACTAATGCCGCTCGGCGGCGGCCCAGACCGGGGCCGCCGCCGGGTGCTGCCGGGTTTCAGGCCCGGTCCTAGCGGACCGGAAACCGGAAGCGGCCTGCGGCCGCACTGCCCAAACCCCTTCTCCTTCGGTGGGGGCCGAACAGGCTAGCGACGTGCTCGCTCCGGTCAAGTCCGGCCGCGGCTCGCAAAACATCATGCACACACCGCATGATCTTTTACTCGAAACCCCGCGCCCGAACTTGACCTCCACTGCGCGCGCCACGGGTCGAGTGAACTCGCCCCCACCGCCGGAAGAAGTGGGGGACGCGCCACGACCGCACCCCGCGCGCTGGTCGGCGTACCCGCCGGCATCCACTTTTCAAGATCATAAAATCCGATGTCCGAACAGGCCAAACAGGGTAGCCACAGACCATAGAACCGGGTACAGTAATAGTTGTTCGGAGGGGACGGCGAACCCCCACCGCACACCACACAAACCCCCAACCAAGGAGACGCATGGGCACCGCATCCACGATCCTGCTCGCAGCTACCTCCGCGTCATGCATCGCGCTTCTCGCGCGCAACAGGAAGCTTCGCACCGATCTCGTCACCGCTCGTTTCGAGGCTCACCACGACGCCCTGACTGGACTGCCGAACCGGCGCGCCCTGCTCCTGCACCTTGACTACCTGCTCGCCGACCGGACCCGTCCGGTAGCCGTGGCCCTTATCGACCTCAACCGCTTCAAGGAAATCAACGACGAGCACGGCCACACCGCCGGAGACCTCGTGCTCTGCCGGGTGGCGGACACGCTTACGCGACTCAGCCTCTCGCGCGCGATGGTCGGCCGCATGGGAGGCGACGAGTTCATGATCATCACTGATGACGGCATGTACACCGCCCGAAACAACGCCGACGCCGCCGCGCAGGCGCTGGACGCGGCAACCGTCACCCTCGGTGCGACGGACTTCGGCTGTTACGCCAGCCTCGGGCTCGCCCTCGCAGACCACAACGACATCACCGCCGTCGACCTGATCCGCCGAGCAGACGCCGCCATGTACGCAGCCAAGCGACGCGGCGGAGGCGTCAAGGAATGGCACCCGAACATCGGCGCGTCCGTCACCGCAACGCTCCCGATGCAGCGCCGCCGCTACCGCGCCTAACCCCGCCCAGGGTGGCCCGAAACCCCACGCAGTTTCGGGCCACCCTGGATAGACACAGCCGCTCGAACCGGGTAGAGTAATAGTTGTTCGACAGGGACGGCGAACCCCTGTCGGACACCCACCAAACCCCATGCGAGGAGTCCCACGATGCCCACGCTGACTGCTCCCACCGTCGCGCTTCCGGCCCTTCCCGCCGACCCCCACACGCGACACGTCCTGCACCTGCTCGACGCGGCCCGCCGCTGCATGGCACAGGTCATCACCTTTCTGCACCTGTGCGAGCACGCCCCAGCGTGGCCCTCGACACCCACCCATAGCACCGCCGCCGCCATCGAACTACGCGCGGCCACCGTCGCCCTGATCAAGTACGCCCGCCGACACCACTGCGACGCCTGCAACGCCGGCCGGATGCGGGCCACGCTGCGACTGGCCGCCCTGCTGCTCGACCTCTGGCAGAACGGCAAACACCACGTACAGCGCCCCGACGTGTACCCCGTCACGCTCGCCCATAGCGCTGGACGGTTGTTCCGAGACACCGCCGGATGGGTCACCACCGGCGACCCGGGCCGCCTGCTCGGTCAGCACGTCTGACCCGCGCGGATCGCCCTGCCGCTGACAAAGCGGCCGGGCCACCGCACCGCAGACGTCACCGACGCGCATCGAGCGCGCCGCCGCCGGCTGCCGCTCCCGTCGCCCACTGCCCGAGCCCGCAGCGCACACCCTCGCACCACACGAGAGGCACCAGCATGAGACTGACCCGCCCCGAACTCATCACGATCGCCCACGTCTGCGACGACTGGGCACCCAACTACTTCCACAACCCAATCCACGGCGGCAGGGACGCAGCCGTCCGCTACATCGCCGACCACCACCTTGGCCGATTGACCACGAAATACGGTCGCCCGAAAATCTGGGATGCCGTCGCCGCTCACCTCGACGCCAACCCCGACACGCTCACCGCACCACGCGTCACCTTCGCGGAACGCATAAACCGCGAGGCCGCGCGTATAGCACGCGCTGACGCCTACTTGCGCGCCGCACTGCACCACTACAAGGCCGGCGAGCCCTATGAAGCGCTCGCGCTCATCGATCGCGCGGAACTGGCAGCACCCACGCACAAGGACTTCACCCAGTACCGGCGCACCGTCCAGAAGAAGACGCCGCCATTTTCCGGGGTCGACCTCACCGATACCAACCTGCGTCGGCGAGCCACCCTGACGCTGGCCAGCCCACACCCGGGGCCACCCGTCACGTACCACGGCAGCCAAACCCAAGAATGGGTCTACCCCGGCCGTGCCGTCATCGAAGGCAGCTGGCCAGCCGCCATCCCCGAGCACTGCACCGCCACCGCCAACGAATCCACCGAGTGGATCGCCGGCCGAACGGTTCTCGTCTGCACCGGATGCGGACTCGACTGCACCTAACGCCAGCACCCGCAACGCTGGCCGGTTCGGGCTTCAGCCGGACCGGCCAGCGTCACCCACTCAGGACGCGGCGCCTCCCGAGACGCCATCAGCGGAGGCCGGTCCCGCGTTTCCGGGCACCGGGACGGCCGTACGTCGACGGCGAGGCACAACCTCACCCAACTCGCCGATCCGGGCGCGCACCGCCGCTCCATCCGCGCCACGGCGAAACGCTCGCACCCGCGCCACGTCCACCCCGGTCAGGTCCGCCGCCAGGACGTCATCGCGAAGAACCGTCGCCAGGACCGCCACGGCCAACCCGTGCGCCGCCGCAGCCGTCCCGACTTCCTGATCCAGCCGCGCGACGGCCTCACGCCGACGCTGCTCCGCGTCCTGCACCGTCCCGGCAGCCTGCTCGACCGCCCGCACCGCGCGCAGCTCCAATTCCTGCCGCCGCCGCAGCGCCCGAGTCGCGTCGTTCCCCGTTTTGCTCGCCATTCCCCGACCGTAGCCACCACTCCCGGCAGCTCACCAGATCACGCGCCCCACCAATTCGGCTATTCGTTCGATGCTGGCCGCAGTTCGTCATCTTCCCCGGCCAACCGTTCGTCCTCGGCCACGCACTCTGTGGCCTGCCTAAACGGCTACCGCTTCCTGTCTTGCTCGCTTACGGGGGATACACCCCCTTGCATTCTTCACCGCGATTCCAGTAGTTGATCTTTTACGGTCGAGTCATGTTGTCCGTCACGCGCATCTCGCCCGGCGACGGCTACCGCTACGTCATGGAGCAGGTCGCCGCTGGCCGCCATGACCTGCGGCCTCTGGGAGATGGAGGGCCAACGCCCTACTACATCAACCACACGGCGCGGGGGGAGAGCCCTGGCTGGTGGGCCGGTGACGGTGCCGCCGTCCTTGGCGTTGCCGGCTGGGTGAACGAGCGGCAAATGCGGTATCTCATCGGCCAAGGACGCCACCCGCTCGCCGGTTATCGGCTCGGGCAGAAATGGCGGATCTACACGCCGATGACCGACGAGTACCGCGACAAGGCCGTCCGGCGGGCGTTGACGCATCTGCCTGCCGATGCCACGGTGGAGCAGCGCGACAAGGTATGGCACGACATCATGCATGCGCCCGAGCGGCGGGCCGTATCCGCATACGACGTCACCGTCTCCCCCGTCAAATCCGTATCGCTGCTGTGGGCGTTCGGCGACGACGCGGTCAAGCAGGACGTCGTGGCCGCGCACCACGCCGGGGTGCGGTCGCTCCTCGATCACCTCCAGCGCCACGGTGCGTTCGCCCGCGCCGGCGCGGGCGGCGTCCGTCAACTCGACACCGCGGGGCTGGCCGCGCTGGTCTTCGACCACCGGATGAGCCGCGAGTGTGACCCCCAGCTGCACTCGCACGTCGTCGTCTCCAGCAAGGTCAAAACGGTAACCGCGGACGGCGATCCGCAGTGGCTGGCCCTCGACGGCAAGGCCTTCTACCGCGCGACCACCGCCGGTCGGGTCGCCTACGAACGGGCTGTGGAAGTCGAACTTCGCCACCGCCTCGGGGTTACCTTCGCCGCGCGGGATGGCTCGGGGATTCGCGAGATCGTCGGTTTCAGCGAGGTGTCGCTGCGCCACTTCGGCAAGCGGCGGGGCGCGATCACCGAGGAGATGAACCGTCGCACCGACAGGCAAGCACCGGCGACACGATCAGTGGCCGCAAAGTGGCGTCGCCGCGCGCAGGACGCGACGTTGCGGACCCGCCGACCCCACAAGGGCGCCGAGTCCACCCAGCAGGCCGTGCAGCGCTGGCAAGCCGAGGACCGCGCTGCACGACTCGACACCGCCGGGCAAGTACGCCTCATCCTCGACGGCGCCGCCCGGGACGACACCGCTGTCACCGTGCGGCGGATCGTTCAGCGCGCGCACCGACTACACCCGGACGGCGTCGACGAAGCAGCGCTCCGTACGGTCGCCGCGCAGCTCGGTGTCCCCGCCAGCGAACACGACCGCATCATCGACGCGGCCGTGCGTACCGACGTGCGCCTCGCTCTCGCTCGCGCCGTGCGCAACCTCGGCCACGAGCGGGCCGTGTTCGGCCGCGAGCACCTTGAGCTGGCCATCGGCCGTGTCCTCGATATCACCCCCGGCCGGTCACCGCAGGCGGACTGGCAACGGGTGCAAACCCTCGCCGGCCAGGCCATCGTCGATGGCCTGGCCGGGCTGCGCGTTCTCACACCTCCCGCGCTCGTGCAGTGGGGGCCGAGCCTGCTGCGCGGCAGCGACCGGCACAGCGAATACACCCGGCACCGCGACCTGCAGATGACCACCCACGCTGTCCTCGCCGCCGAGAAGGAGGTCCTTACCTACGCCGGCCGCCGCGGCGCCATCCCCGCCCCAGCGGCAGCGATCAACGCCGCCACAGCGGCGCTGCGGCTGTCGCCCGGGAAGGAGGCGGCGCTGCGGTGGCTCGTCGGCGACGACCGGCGGGTCACTGGCGTCGTCGGACCCGCCGGCACCGGCAAGACCTACCTGCAACGGGCCGTCGTCTCCGCCGCACGCGACATCGGTGTGCCGGTACTCGGCCTCACCGTCGGACAGTCCGCAGCCCAGCTGCTCGCCGACGCCACCGCCGCGCCTGGGCAGATGCTGCGGACCGAGAACATCGCCCGGTGGCTGCACGCCCAACACCGGCCGCCGCCCGGCACCAGCGCCGCGGACTGGCAGTTCCGCCCCGGGCAGTGGGTCATTATCGACGAGGCATCACAGGTCTCCAGCCACGACCTCGCCCGCCTCGTCACCCACCTCGACAAGGTCAACGGGAAGCTCATCCTCGTCGGTGACCCCGAACAAATCTCCGCTATCGGGCCCGGCGGTTTGTTCCGCTACCTTGAGAGCCTCGGCACCACCACCCGCCTCTCGGAGATCCACCGCTTCACGCAGCCCTGGGAAGGAGCGGCGTCGCTGCGGCTGCGCGGCGGAGACCTCACCGTCCTGGCCGAATACGAACGCCGCGGCCGGTTCATCGGCGGGCACCGCGCGCAACTCGTCGGCCACATGCTCGACCGGTGGGCAGGCGACATGGCCAGCGGTCTGCACAGCATGATGCTCGTCGAAACCGGCGACGAAGCCGCCGACATCGCCCGTCGCGCCCGCGACATCCTCATCCAAGCTGGCCTCGTCCGAGCCGGCCCCGCCGTGCGGCTGCGGGACGGCACCCACGCCAGCGTCGGCGACGTCATCGTCACCCGCCGCAACGACCGCCGCATCAGCGCCGGCAGCACCTACGTCGCGAACCGCGATCAATGGCGCGTCGACGCCATCACCCGCACAGGCCAGGTGAAGGTCACCAACCTCCGCACCACCGCGATCGCCGTACTGCCCGCCGCGTACGCCGCGCAGCACGTCCAGCTCGCCTACGCCCTCACCGTCGACTCCGTCCAAGGGCAGACCGTGCACACCGCCCGCGCGCTCGTCGACGACACCACCTCCCTGGCTCGGCTGTACGTCATGCTCACCCGCGGGCGCACCCTCAACGAGGCGTACGTCGTCACCGACGACCACCGGCGCGAAGGAACCCCACCGCAGCCGCCCACCGCCCGCGTCGCCGTCCTCGCCGACATCATGCGCCGCGCCACACCCGACCGCTCCGCCACCGAAACCGAACAACAACTCTGGGCCGACGTCGACGCGCTGCACGCCTGGACGCCGATCTACGACGACCTGTCCGCCCGCGCCCGCATCCCCGACTACCTCGCCATCGTCCGGCAGATCAGCGGCCGGAAGCTGGCCGACCGGCTCGCCAGGGACCTCGCGCTACCGGCGCTCATCGCCCGCCTGACCACCGTGCGCGAAGCCGGCCACGACCCCACCGACGTGCTACGCCGCGCCATCCGGCCCCGCGAAATCGACTCCGCCGACGACATCGCCGCGGTGCTGTCCTGGCGCATCGACCGCATCATCGGCCGCGCCACCGCCGACCCCACCATCGCCACCACACCAGAGCTGGCCGGCACCTACACCGAGCGCATGCCCGCCGACCTCACCGGCGACATCGGAGACGCCCTGCGCCAGGTCGCCGGCATCTGCGACCGCCGCGTCCGCGCCCTGGCCGACCTCGCCGCCGAACAGCAACCCGCCTGGGCCCGCGCCCTAGGCGACGTCCCTGATGACGCCGCCGGCCGCGACCAATGGCTGGCCCGCGCGGAGATCGTTGTCACCCACCGCGACCGGTACCAACTCACCAGCGAGCACCCCATCGGACCCGAACCCTCCACCAGTGACATCGCCCGGTGGAACGCCTGGCACCGCGCCCGCGTCGTCGTCGGCGCCGCCACCCTCGCCGGCCGCCTCACCACCACCGACAACCAAGAACTCGCCAGACTGATCACCGCGCAGCGCGCCGCCGACGACGCGGCGCCGCCATACGTCGCCGACCAGCTACGCGACGCGCACCTCACCCTCACCGACGTCGAGCAGCGCCACCACGACCTCGCGCTCCTCCTCACCGCCGTCGACGCCGCCGGCCAGCGCGCCACCGCCCACGCACAACAGCTGCGCCCCCGCTGGTGGCAACGCGGGCCGTCGCGCACCCGGATCCTCACCGCCCAACGCGAAACCCAGCAGCGGATCGACGCTGCCACCGGTCGGGCCGCCAGTCTGCGCACAAGGCTGGCCAGCTTGCGCGAGGTCATCGACCAGCGCCAGGCGCGGGTCACCGACCTCGAGTCCCGGCACCGTACGTGGAGCCGCTGGTACACCAGCGCCCTGCCCACCCGCTACGCCGGACTCGCCGCCGCAGCCGAACAAGCCCGCCGCACCACAACCCGCCGCACCACCCTGGCCGACGCCATCGCCACCACCACCGCACGAGTCCGAGCGATCGACGAAACCCGCCCGCAGCCTCAAACCACACCGATCACCGGGAGCCTGCCCCAGCACGCCACCGCCGCCCGGGAACGCACTACCGCCCCTGACCTGGGGACCTCAGAGGGAGCGGAGATTGACTAATGGCCACTCACCCGAGCGCGTTCGTCGACGAGTCCTGGTTCCAGCACAAGCACTCCCCTGGCGCCTACCTGATGGCCGCCGTCATCATCGACCACGAGAGCGTTCCCGCCGCAGAGACCGCCGCGACAGAAGCCGCCGGCATCCACGATGGCTACCATTCCACCGCGCTATACCACCGCGGACACGTCGGCACCATCGAAGCGATGCTCGACGTCGTCGCCGAACACGCCGGCTGGTCCGTCGTCTCCGCCCAAGTACCCATCAACCCAGGCAACATGGCCGCCGTACCGAACAACCCACGCCACGTACACGCACACCTGGAAGGCCAGCGGGAGCAGGCCCGACAAGTCAGCATGGAACGGCTCCTGCGCTACCTCAACGGCCAACGAGTCCGCGACGTGTACCTGGAAACGCGGGGCAGTCCTGCAGAGTGGCGCAACGCACGGGAAACCGGCAGCCGACTGCCCAGCATCGACCGCAACGACATCCGGGCCTACCGCCGACTCCTCGACCAAGGAGCCATCAGCCACCGAATGCGACTCATCCACGTCGAAGGCCGCAACGACCCCGGACTCTGGATGGCTGACGCCGTAGCATGGTCCGCAGGCCGCGCCATCCGCACCGACGAACCGCAATGGTGGAACCGGATAGCCGACGTCGCCACCATCCTCGAAGCGAGCACTGGCACCGAACTTCGCCTCAACGCGAGTGGGGCCGCTCCACCAGATGGCGAACGCGACCCCCACAATCTGAGCCAAAGAGCCCAGAGCATGTCCTCACCCGTATTGTACTCCGCTTCGCCAGAGGGCCACCAGGTCGGCGCCATCCTCACAAGCCTCGTTGCACAGGCCTTACACGCGCGAACGCCGTCTACGAATCAGCTCACCCGCGAAGTCCTCGGCTACGTGCAGCAGATCGCCGAACGAGTCGATCGGTTGACCGACACCGTCAACAACATCTTGCCGCAACCGGCCGGCGAGGCAGCGCCGCGCGGCGGAGCACCTCAACCTCGTAGCGCGGATCACGAGGAACCCAGCCCACAGCACTCTCGCGAAGTCGGTGATTAATGCCAGCGGCAGTGCTGGCCTACGCCATGACAAGATGCGCGACCTCGCGCTCCACGGTCGCCACGATGTGGAGCGCGCCCGGCCATGAGGTCGTCGACTACGTGGCCAGCCCGGCACCGGAGCCGAAGCGGCTTTCGCAGCGATCCGGGCGGTCTCCCACATGCGACGACCGACGTAGAGACGGAAGCGCGATGCAGATCCAAGGGCCGCCAAACGTCAAGGCACGAGGCGGCCAGCGATACTCTGGCCACCGGCTTTGATGATTGGGGAAACCATGACGGCACGAGAGCCCGTGCTACCTGACGCAGTGCTGGCGCCCTTGCGGGCCGCCGCAGTCACCGCTGCCCGGGACGCGGGAGACCTCCCATCCGACGAGCTGGCGGAGCGAGTCCTTGATGCGGTCGTGACGGCACTGTTTGCATTCACCGAAGTCAAGCAGCAAATCCGTGACGTTCCACCGTTGGACAGCCTGCCTCCCAGAGTCACCATGGCAGACGTCCGCACCGAACGGCGGTTGGCGATTTTCACCCCACCGGAGCCCTGTTCCAGCTACGGCTCACCGATCACCAAGGAGGCTTGGCTGAACGTGGGTTACGCCGAGCCATCGACACGAACGGGCAGAAGCAAGGGCGAGTAGACATGAGCTGCCCCGCCACCCGCCCCGGCGCAGGCCTTGCGCGGTGTGTTGCCCGGACGTCCTCGTGCCGAGCAGCGTAGGCCCCATGCGTGGAGCAAAGGAACAGTTTGTGGCACGGCAAGCGCCTCCAGTCGGCTGACTGCCCGGGTGAGGTCCGGAGCTTCGCCAGCCAGGACGGAGCGGCGCTGGGGTCTACATCAACGGGAACGACGTGTCTTCCATCGCGAGGTTGGCGACTCAGATCCTGGCCGGCTCGGTTCAGGACTCGCGGAGGTCGCCGCCTTCAGCGACAGCGACACTCGCTCGCGCGCGATATCGACGTCGAGGATCTGCACGGTAACCGTCTCACCCACGTTGACGACCTCAGACGGGTGCTCGACACGGTGGTGTGCCATCTGCGAGATGTGAATCAAGCCGTCGATCTCGCCCAGGGTGACGAAGGCACCGAAAGGCGTCAGGCGCTTCACCGGCCCTGCGACGGTCTGGCCTGCCGCGAGCTTGCTGAGTGCTACGCGGCGTCGTTCTGCCTTCGATGGCGCCGTCGACCGACGGGCCTCCCGTCCGTTGCCGCTACTCGGTGAGATGTGGTTCGGCGCGGTGGCGTCAGAGCCGGGCCCGACCTCGGCGCGGACTTCGGCGGGAAGGGTGCCGACCACCTCGACCGCGTTGGCGCACGCCTCGGTCAGGTAGGTGTCGTAGGCGCGGTCGGTGAGTGCCTGGTCCTGGACGAGTTCCCCGTCGTCCCGGCGGTAGATGCGTGACGGCTCGCCGCGGAATGACAGCCAGTTGAAGTTGGTGGTGATGTAGTAGCCGTCGCTAATAAGCATTTTCGCCGGGACGGTGGCGACCCGTACGACGGCGAGGCGATTGGTCTTGCGCGCGGCGGCATGCAGTGCATCGAGGGCTTCCTGATCGGTTCCGTCGTCGTCACCGGGGCCCCACACGATCGTCACGTCGGCGGTGCGGGCCAGCTTCGCCAGCACACCGATCCACCGGCTGGACGCGACGGCCGTGCGGATCTGCGGGCTGCTGATGAGCAGCCGGCGCCGCGAGCTGGCGAGGGCCGCTTCGAGCCAGGCCGGGTGTTCGTACACGCCCAGCCAGCGGATCACCGCCCGGTTCAACGCGGCATTTCCACCGTCGCCATCCGGATCGTCTCCGGCGGCTTGGAGGGCGAGGACGTCTGCTCTGCTCAGCCGCTCGCCGGGGTCGGTGACGGGTGCGTGGGGGTGTTCGACCGGTGCGGCCGACAGCCGCAGGCGTTCGACGGCGCCGATGCTCTCCAGCGCTGCGGTGTGCGGTTCGCTCCACTTGCCGTCGACGTCGACGCCGAGGCGTATCTGGCGGGTCTCATCGTCGCTGAAGACGAGCAGGATGGCGTCGTGGTAGAAATTGCGGTTCTCGGTGACACCACTGATCCCGAGCAGGCGTGCACCGTCGCGGCTGCGCCGGTCCAGAGTGCTGGTGAGCGCGGCGATGCTGAGGTCGACGGTGCGGATCGGCATGCTGCTCGCCGGTGGCAGCAGGAGCCGCCCGGGATCGCCTTTCGTCAGGTTCGAGCGGCGGAGGGAGTTGCGTCGCCAGTCGGTCACGGTGCCGGTGAGGCGGTCGTAGACGACCGGGATGGTGGTGGGCATTGGGCGGCGTAGCTGGGCGTCGCGCGCGGCTTCCTGCCCGGCGGGCAGCAGCTGTAGGCGCCGCAGGCCGCCGTCGGCGGGTGGCTGATAGGTGATGTACTCGGCGAGGAGGAGTCCGGCGACGGCACGGCCGGTGTCGCCGTCGTCGAGGCCGAGGAACAGTTGCAGGTCTTCGACGGTGTCGATGCCCCCAAGCAGGGCGCGCAGGGTGTACTTCTGGCCGGCTTCGAGGTCTTCGGACTGCTCGACCAGAACGTCGACGGTCAGCACGGAGGCGGGAATGGCGCACGGCTCCGCGGCGAGCAACGTGTGTCCCGGCAGCGCGTGGGCGTGGCGGCGTGCGGCGTCGGCGAAAATGTCGCGGCTCACAGGTACTGCACCCTTCCGCCGGTGGTCGTGATGTGGCTAAGTACCCGGTTGAGGGGGCCTTGTTTGCTGCTGCAGAACTCGGAATCACCGACGATCCAGAGCAGTTCCCGGGCGCGGGACAGGGCGACGTTGACACGGCCCTGGTATCGGTCGGCGAGGAAGCCGAGCTCGCCAGTGAGGTTGCTGCGGGTGACGGAGAAGATGACCACGTCGGCTTCGCGCCCTTGGACTGCGTCGACGGTTTTGACCTGCACGGCGACGTGCCGCAGGGTGAGGCGCCGCAGCGCGCGTTCGATCTCGATGCATTGCCGTCGGTACCCGGTAAGGATCAGCAGTTCCAGCTTGCCGCCGTCGGTGCGGGCGTACTTGCCGGCTTGGACTTCGATGTCGAGGCGTGCGACAAGGTCGGCGACCTTCGCCGCCTCGTGCTTGTTAGAGGAACTCGCGCTGCCGGCGCGGCGGGCGTCCTCGCGACGGTTGGTGCGTCGGCTGGTGGAGAACCACACCAGCCGGTCGCTGTCGTCAACAGTTTCGGGCGCCAGGACGGGTACGGGGTCATGTACGAGGGTGCCGGCGTAGAAGACCTGCGAGATCAGCTCGCCGATCGGTTCGGCCATGCGGTGCTGGGTGACGAGACTGGCCGTGCAGGCCGGAGGTGCCTCGCCGAGCAGGATGTCGAACAGCGACGAGGTAAGGAACACCTTGTCCAAGTCGAACGTGTCGACCAGGTCTCGATACTCGAACACCTCCTCCACCATCGGCGGAAGTTGCTTGGTGTCGCCCACCATCACCCACCGCTTGGCCCGGGTCATCGGCACCAGCAGTTCAGGGGCGGTGGCCCGGGACGCCTCATCGATGATGCACAGGTCGAATTGCATGTTCTGGATGTGCGGGTTGGCCAAGAAGCCCATGCAGGTTCCGGCGACCACGCTCTGAGTGGGCAGGAACATTGGTTCAGCGGTCTGCGGGTCGTTGAGGCTGGCCAGCCAGTCACCTTGTGTCCGCAGCAGTTCCCGCAGCCGCGGCCCGGCGCCGGGTCCGTCGAGCAGGCCGGCGACGAGCTTTTCCAGCTCCGGTTCCCCGAGCTCGTCCGCGACGGCGACCTCAAGGGCCCTGGCTGCGGTGCGGACCCCAGCCGCCGCGGTGTCGGCGCGCTCGACGGCGCGTCGATAGTCCGCCAGCAGCTCGGCGCGTTCCTCGGGCAGGTCTTCGTTGTCGAGCCGGTCGCCGTCATCGAGTGGGCCAAGCAACTCGGCGGTCTCGGTCTTCTGCCGCAGGGTGGCCAGGGCTTCCTCAGCACGAAGTGCCAGGGACAGATGGTCAATGTGCACACCCTCGCGATCGGCCAATGCGGCCATGCCGGTGCGGGCGCGATCGCGGATCTCGTCTGCCCACGCGCGCAGCTTGTTCGACAGCAGCAGGTGCGCGGCGTCCGGGTCGACGTTGTCGTCGCGGCTCGACAGACGCACGACGGAGGTGACGCCGGAGCGGCACAGCCGGGTGATTGCGTTGTCGATCGCGACGTGCATCTGACTGACCAGCAGAATCTTGTCACCGGGCCGTGCGGCCAGGTGCTGGTGAACAAGTTCGGCGATGAACGAGGTTTTGCCCGTGCCGGGTGGGCCCTGGACGAGGAACAGGTCCGGCGAGCCGAGCGCGTGCGCGACGGCGAGTTTCTTGTCGTCGTCGAAGTCCGGGCGCAGCGGCTCGAATGCCACCGGCTCCGGCGCGTTCGCCACTGACGGGTCCAGCACCAGCTCACGCAGGTGCGGGCGGGCGGAGCTGCCGTCGCGCAGGGCGGCGAGCGCGGTCTTCTGCCGGCGGATCGCGGCCTGCGACGGCGTGCGGTCGCGCACCAGCACACCATGGGCAGGCAGATCGTCGCCGGGCCGGGTCGCCCGCACCGTGATGTCCGTGCCGTCGACCTCGGCGATCGTCACCGCAGCGCCCCGAACCGCGGGCTCGTCGACGGGGCGGGCCATGCGCTCCTGGTCGAGGAAGGCACCCGTCAGCGGGGTCGTGGTCTGCAGGTCGAACTGGGCGCCGTCGCGGCTGACCCGCGTGTAGTTAATGGGTTCTTCGAGGCGTTTCTCCAGCGCTTCCTTGGCCTCGATCAGCTGTGACCAGTTGGTCATCCGTGTCTGCTTGAAGGTGTCGCTGTTGCGGTCACCGGCGTCCTGGACAGCTTTCTCAAGCAGCAGGTGCAGCTCGTCGGCGGCTGCGGCGGCTCTCTGCGGGTTAGTTGGCCGCTGTGCCGTCCAGGTGTAGTCGCGGCTGTCCAAGACGATCGTGTCGTCGTTCTGGCGCCAGCGTTCCAGCTCGTCGAAGTCCTTGATCGCCGCGCGGGTACAGAGCAGCTGGTGACGGTTCTTGAAGACCAGCACCAGCTCGACCTGGTCGCCTACAAGACGGAACTCGTCGGCGTTGAGCACCGTGCGCCCGGCGCCGAGGCTCTTCAACCGGGGCAGTACGTAGGTGGCCGCGCCGAGCAGCCCCGCGATGACGGTTTCGGCCGAGCGGCCGTCACCGGCCTCCTCCAGTGATCGGCGCGCCGCGCCGGACAGCTCGAACGACAGCACCTTTTGGTCGTGCCAGTTTTCGCTCCGCGCCGCCTGAATGGCCTGCAGCTCAAGGTAGAACTGCTGTCCATCGGCCGGCCGCTTCGCCGCATCGACGTCCAAGCAGCGTCGCAGCAGCGCCAGGACACCGGGCGGCAGATCAGCCTCGTCGAGCGCTCGGCTGATGTCTGGAAGGTCACGTAGCTCCCAGCCGGTGACACATTGCAGCAGCGTCGCGGCCAGGCTGTAGACGTCGAACCTGGTCGAGCCGCGCGAGGCCAGGTCCGGTGGCGCCCACGGGGCGCTGGTCATCCCGGCAACCGTTGCGTCGGTCGCGCCCGCGAGTTGGTCCTTGATCTTGCTCAAGGCAAAGTCGGCGAGCAACGGCTTCTCGCCGTCCCACAGCACGTTGCCGGGCTTGATGTCGCGGTGCAGCACTGCCATCGAGTGTGCGTGCGCCAACGCCGACGCCAACGGCAGAGCGATAACCTCAGCAACATCGTCCCAGCCGGGAGTCTCGGGCGCGGTTGCCAGCCAGTCCTTGAGCGACACCGGCACCCAGCTAAGCACAACGTAGTACACGCCCGCGCCGTGGTCGGTGCCGCTGTCCAGCAGCGACACGATGTTCGGGTGGTCCAGCTTGTGGTGCGCCGCGGTCTCCCGCTCAAAGTAGATGCGGTAGATCTCATCGGAAGTGGCGGGAACCAGCTTCACGGCCACGTGCCTGCCGCCCTGATGCAAGTCGGAGGCTTGAAAGACCTCCGCCTGACCACCAACACGACGGGTGTTCGCGATCTCGGCATACCGGCCGGCAATCACACGCACCGCCCACGCTCCTTCCAGGAACGACCTGCTCGTGCGGACCGGCCGCTCACGATACTGGACTTCAACCCAGACGGCCGCCGAGCGATCGCCCTGGCCTTCGGGAACAGCGGGCAACGTTCCGCCGCCAACCGCCTGCCCGACGCTGGCTGTGTTCGGCGGCCGTCGGCACCGATCATCGGCTCCGGGTAACAGGGGCACGGCTGTTCGGGCCGACGTCCCGAGCGCGCGCTGTCACGCCGCTCATTCGGAGCGAGGCTTTGGTTCAACCGAACACACCTCTCCTTAACGGTCTGCCAACAGTGAATCAGCAGGGGGTGACACCTTCCTTTGGATCACAGTCAGGCAGGCAAGCGCGCGACGGTTAGCGGGGCGGACGCGCGGCGAACGCGGCACAGGCGGCGGCGACGGCCAGCGCCGTCTCGATGCCGGTGGCCCACGACGAGCTGTGAGCGGCGAGCAGACCGGCCAGGACCGCCCCGAGGGCAAGGCCACCGATGACCGTGGTTCGGCGGCCTGCGGCTCGGCGCATGCTCGGGGTAGCAGAAGGCAGACGCCGACGGGGCGGCTTCCTGCGGGTTGGCGTTCCGCGGCGAGACATGGTTCGGGCTCTCCTTCGTCCGGGATCACGGCGACCTTGGTGGCCGCGGCACGATCAGGAGAGCACCGCCACCGGTCGCGAAACCGGACGAGTTTGCGGGGCTGTGTGCACTCAGCCGCGTATCTTCGACGGCGTGCCCCGGAAGCCACCAAGCCCTGCAGACCAGGCGCTGATCGACTACGCCCGGAAACAGGACGTCGTCGTGACCAATACGCAGCTCGAGCACTGGCGACGCGTGGGTCTGCTTCCCGCGAACACGCCCATGAGGCAGGGCTTCGGCGGGAGTTCCTCGCAGCCCGCGCACGGAGCGGCCGATTTGGTCACCTGGCTCGGCCGCCACGCTCGCCGAGGCCAGCGCACTCACGACGTAGCGCTGCGCGCGTTCGGCGACGGGCACGCGGTGCCTGACCCGACCGTCCGAGCCGCCTTCCTGTCCGCTGTCACCCTCCCCTTACCTGATCCCGTCGCGGACGGTGAGGACGCCTGCGACCTGGCGCAGGACGCGGCGGCGCGACTTCCGGGCCGGGACACGACCGCGCTGATCCCCCGGCGGATACGCCGCATCGACGCTCGAATCAAAGCCGCCGGGATCTCCTTCGCCCCCGCCGAGCTGCTGCCCTTCGACAAAAGACCCACGCTCGCCGAGCCACTCAGCCCGGCCGACTTCCAGCTGATGTCCACGACCGTGGCGCTCGACGGCTCCGAACTGAACGGAACCGGCATGGCCGCGCTCGTGCGGTCGATGAGCCCTGCCGGCGCGGTCGTGCCAGGCGCCTCGATGCTCGAGTTTCCCGACGGGGTACAGGCCACCGAGCTGGCCGACGAAGCCGGGAACACACTCTTGCCGACCGGAGACATCCGAGCCGAGCTACGCCGTGTCGTCGAGGAGTCGACGCTGGAGCGGCTGCGTGCCGGTTGGATGGCAGCCGTCGAACGCCGCAGTTGGGCGCTCAACCTCTGCGACACTGTCGAGGTCGAACTCGCGACCGGCACTCCGGGCGACGCTGTCCTGCAATGGATGATCGCGACTGCCTTCGGCGCCATGCGCATGGAGATCCAAAGCGCCGTACACGAAAAATCCACACCACACGGCACGGCCTGCACCGCAGTGATGTTGCTCTGGCAAGCACGGCAGTTGACCTGGTTGCAGGAAATTAAACCCGACGGGCTCTACCACCTGTTCTTCGCCCTTCTCCCACCCTATGTGTTGCGGCTACTCGGGCTGAACCCGATCGCACTCGCGGACGCACTTGACGCCATCACCACTGCTGAACGGACATAGCGCTCGGGCCAGCTGCGCCGAGTCCTCGGCGGCCTAGACCGGGCGGCGATCACCGGCACGCTGTTGCCGTCCGCCCAGGCCAGTACGACCCAGCCCGACGCAGCCGGCCCATCGAACCGGCCCGCGGCGGACCAGGCGTTGCAGCTTGATCAAGCAATCGGCGTACTCGACCAGGTTTGCCACCCCGACAACCATTGACGACATCAACTAGAGTGCGAACGTGCTGGCGATGAACGGGATGGTGGCGTCGTTGCAACTGACGTATCCGCCGGTCTCGAACCAGGAAGCCGAGTGGGTCATCTCAGAGCAGGGGGTCGTCGACCGGCTGCGCAACAGCGACTTCTACATGATCGCCATGCGCCCCGAGGCAAGGTTTTCCGAGTTCCGCCACGACGACGAGGGTCTGCTGCATTTCAAGATCAGCACCGGGACGGGAGTCAGCGACTCGGTGACCCTTCATCCGTCGTACCTCGCCTCCAACATCGAAGGCATCGACCCAGAGAACGGTGAAATCACCATCCTAGGGGACGAGAAGGTGCTGAAGTTCTATGACGGCACAGCCGAGGAGGTCGACGCGGGCACCGCCGAGCTGTTCGAGTGGTTCAGCACTGAGAAGCTTATTTACAATCGCAGTCATCACCTCCCCGGCATCCTCGGCTTCCATGACTGGCGCGACTTCGCCACCTACGAACTGCTATACGTCGGCATCGCCTCGAAAGCCGACACCTACCAGCGACTCTTCCAGCGCGCGCACCGCAAGCGCCAACAGATCCTGTCCAACGAGTGGCCGCGCACGCCCGGCTCCAGAGTCACAGACGAGATGTACCTCTTCCCCTTGCGCGTCCAACCAATGACGGTGCGGATGCTGGAACCGGGCGATACGTTTAGCCAGCCCTCGGACGAGGAGTGGAAAACCTACTGCAAACGTGTCACCAAGGACGCCGAAAAAGCGTTCGTGCACCTGCTAGACCCGCAATACAACGAGGTCGATTTCGACAGCTACCCGCACAGCACAGACGGGTTGTGGGAACAGGGCCACGAGCGTTATATCTTCTATCTGGCCGAGAACCTAACCTTCACCACACCGACCGTCACCCTGCACGGAGCCTGGGACCCGATTGCCAGCGGCGGAAACGACGCCGACCTGATCACAATAGAGGGCGAAAGCGTGCACATCCGGCCGGGCGGCTACCGGCAAGGGCTTGACGGGGGCTGACCTCAGACGCGAGGCGGCGACGGACGACAGGGGAAAGTAGGTCAGCGGTGGTCGGGAGCACGGTGAGCTGCACCCGCGTTGGCACCTGACAATTCACCGTGCGCTGATACCGGATCACCGACATGCCGGAAGAGCTAGCACCTATCCGGCTTCGGGTTCTCAGGCGGGGTCGCTGCGGACATAGCGCATGATCCACATCCCGTCATCGCCAGGTGTGGGAGCAGCTTCGTAGAGGTGGTCAACGTCTACGCCAGTAGCAGTCACCTCGTTGCGTTGCTGGAGTTGCCAGACGTGCGGAGGGCTTCCATCTGCCTGTGCGGGGATGTCTCGGATGGCTCCATCAGCAACGCCGCCAACGAACAGGACAGACACGGTAGCCATGAGGCAGCTCCTTGATGGATAGACGCAGCGGCACCGGCTGATGCCAGCACCGCCAGCTAAGCATGGCTGCCACCTCTCCCGCGGACCACGCCTAGCCCGGTGAGGGCGACGCGGTTTGGCATCAGACGGCAGCAGCCGACAACCTGGGACCGCATCCCCCTGCGGGTCGGAGCTGGCACCGCCCCACGACGCCGGCATGCACAGCACTGGATAGGCCGATCGCCTGCCAGGAGGAGTGTGGGCGCCAAGGAATCCCGAATGGTCAGTGACCAGACCGGCATCCTTTACGGGCATGACCGTCGATTGACATGATCGTCGGGGACGGTTGCCGTCCACCCCTGACGAAAGGCTGCCGCTCATGCCAATCGCGCCCTCTGTCACCTCCTTCGCGCGTGTCATGCACCGCGCCACCATCCTCGCGGTCGCCGCCCTCGCGGGGACCTGCCTGGCCGCCGTGACTGCGCAGCCAGCCTCGGCCACGCCTCCCGGCATCCCGTCCAAAGCGACGGCGCAGTCACAGCTCAACGCCCTGACCGTGGCCACCCAAGGCTCGACCAGCGGCTACTCCCGCGACCTGTTCCCACACTGGATCACGATCAGCGGTAGCTGCAACACCCGCGAACAGGTCCTCAAGCGCGACGGCACCTCCGTCGTCGTCGACAGCGCCTGCGCCGCCACCTCCGGCCGCTGGTACAGCCCCTACGACGGCGCCACCTGGACGGCGGCCTCCGACGTCGACATCGACCACGTCGTACCGCTTGCCGAGGCGTGGCGCTCCGGCGCCAACTCCTGGACAACCAGCCGCCGGCAGAGCTTCGCCAACGACCTCACCCACCCGCAACTGATCGCGGTGACGGACAACGTCAACCAGGCCAAGGGCGACCAGGACCCCTCCACCTGGCAGCCGCCACTTTCGTCGTACCGGTGCACCTACAGCAAGATGTGGATCACCGTGAAGTACAGCTGGAGCCTCACCCTTCAGTCCTCGGAGAAGTCCGCACTACAGACCATGCTCAACACCTGCTCCTCCTAACCAGCGCGTGCGACCCGGCCGGCAGCCACGCCGACGCAGGCCGGCCGGGTCACCCGATACAGACCCTGGCAAGACGGATGAGCTGCGACTGTGCCCGTCACGTGCCCGATCATGCTGGCGCTGACAGGCAACTGATCAAGGTCCGGCCACAAGTGACGTGCCTGTTCAGCATTACTGGCAGGCAGCGAGGCCGCTCGTCAATCGAGCGGCCACCCCTGCCCCCGGAACAGCCCTTCCGACTCCAGAATTTCACCGTCCGCTGATTCGACTCGAGGTCTGGCTGGGGACGCTTCCCATCTCGCCTTGCAAGCGCGAGAACACCCTTTGGGCCCTACAGCCCAGACGGTCACTCGATTCCGGGGGATCTTGATCAGCAGCTGGCGACCCAAGCGACCCGCCGGGTTGGATCGGGAGACTGGTTCCGGCACAGCCCCGCCGTAGGGCGACCAGCGTTTGCCCCTCGCCAGCCGCGCATGGGGAACCCAACAATCGGCAGGCTACGGCGAATCGCCGTTGACATGCCCCTCATCCTGGGGGAACCGCCGACGGTCGGCAGCGCACGGCGACGTGTCGCGAGCTCCAGACGGAACCGGTGTGACTAGACTCAGCGCTCGAACAGGTGTGCTACCCCTGGGGGTGTTGGTGTCCAGTCATCCTGTGAGGCTGGTTTGGGTCTTCCGGCCAGACCGCGCCGAGAATGACCACGACCGGGCGGATCGGCATGCCGGCAAGCCGGTCCACGCCGTGGGCAGGCAGCCCGACAACAGTGGTCGGGTCGAGGTCGTGCTGGCCGATGGCGCTCGGGTGCAGGCGTACCGCCACGAAGTCGTCCTCGGGTGACCCGGAGCAAACGGGTCCCAGCGCTCCTCACGACGAAGCCGCAGGCGCTCGTCCAAATGGCAAGCTGATCCAGGTGTAGACCCACGGCGGACCAATTCCGGCGAGCGGCTCCAGCTCGTACTTCCCGTTCGTGTCGCGGTCGAGCAACTCGCCTCCGTACTCCACCCAGAGCCAGCTTTGGCCGATCTGCGACGGGGAGAGGTCATCGTCGTCGAGCGGAACGCGAAGAGAACGGCCGTCCACCGGACCACCGACGCACGGCACCTCGATCCTCTCCCACATCTTGCAATCGTCGGCTGCACCGGTGGGAGACACAGGAGGTTTAAGGAATCGGGGCGGGCGTGGTTGGGTTGGGTCGGTGTCGATGTTGAGCAGGTGCGCGAGCAGCGGCGCCAGGTTGCGGTAGTCGATGTCGACGGCAACGGGGAAGCCGATGTTCGTGGCTTGCGCGGTGGTGAGCTGGCGCAGGAGGGCGTCGAGTCGGGGGTCCTGGGCAGAGTTCGTTGAGGGGGTTTGCTGTCGTTGTTCGCTCCTGTCGAGGCCAAGGATGCATGGTGCGGGTTGTCGCGCAGGGGTGCTGGGTCATGTCGTGGGGCGTCTGTCAGAGGCGGCATCTCCACGCGAACGCGGTGGCTATTGCCGGCAGCGCGGCCGTGGCGGCGAACGCGGTGGGTAGCCCGAGCGGGTGCCACAGGGCCGCGCAGCCTGCTGACCCGAGCGCTCCTCCGATGAAGAAGATGAGGTTGAGCAGGCCTACAGCACCGGCCCGCGCCGGAGGGGCGGTGTGCGCTGAGATGGCCAGGGTCAGGGTCATCTGGGCGATGGCGAAGGCTGCGAAGCCGGCCGTTGCCGCGCAGGCGAGCACCGCTGGCCGCTGGTTGACGGCGGCGAGCAGCACGGTGGCGCTGAACAGGGCGGCTGCGCCGGCCAGTACGCGCTGCGGCAGCAGGGTGCGTATGGCGGTTGCGGCGAGACGGGCCATCAGCGCCGCTGCGGCTGCCCCGGGTAGGAGCAGCAGGCCGACGTCCTGGGCGCTGTAGCCGAGGCGGGTCAGCATCTGCGGTACGGCGTAGACGCAAGCGAACAGTCCGCCGTAGACACCGGCTCCGACGAGGCCAGCGAGGCAGAACCGTCGGCTACCTACGACGGCCGCCGGGAGGAACCCCGCAGGGTGGCGCCTGCTGTGGACGATCAGCAGGATTCCGAGCGTGCCGGTGCCGGCCAGCAGGGCAATGACCGCGGGTTGTGGGATATGCAGGGAGGCGGATTGGATCGTCAGCAACAGCCCGGCTGCGACAAGCACCAGCACGCCGGCACCCGCCCCGTCGACCCGCCCCGGGATGCGCCGGCGGTGGGTCAGCGGCCAGCAAAAGGGCAGCGCCAGCAGCGACAGCGCGGGCAGGACCAGTGTTGCTCGCCACGACGCGGCGGTGACGAGCGCACCGACCAACGGCGCGGTGGCCGAGAACAGGGCCATCATCGCGCCGAGCCGCGCCAACACCATCGGCCGCTGCGGCCCCGGTTGGCCGGCAGCGAGCGTGAGCGCGGTCGCGGTCATCGTCCCGGACCCGGCGGCGATCATCGCGCGACCGGCGACAGCGACGATGAGGGTGGGCGCCATCGCGCACAGGAACGTGCCGACAGCGAGGAGAGCAGCCCCGAGGGTGAGTATGCGGCGGGAACCCCAGATATCGGTGGCTCGTCCGGCCACGGCGGCGCCGATGCCGAGTCCGAGAGCATGGACAGTCAGGATCCACACCGCCGCAGATGAAGTGGCGCGCAATCCGGCGGCGGCGGACGGGAGCGCTACGGCAGCGGCGCTGACGCCGTAGATGGCAGGCCCGTACAGGGCGCCCAGGCGCCAGCCCAGCCCTGCTGGAGCGGGCGTGGTTGGCGCAGCGGTCATAGTCACGAAGCGGCTCCTTGCCGGTCGTTCGGGGGCAGTAGAAGGGTGGCGGTCGCCGGCCAGGGAAGTGCCGGCGACCGCCGCCGGTCATGACCGCCCGACGCGCGGGCGGCTTCCGATGGGCGCAGTGTTGTGTGCGCCTGAGGCGAGGCGATCGTGTAGTTGCCGAGAGTTCCCGGCTAGCACCTGGATCCGCGCGGGCGTCGCCCCGACCGTGGGCGTTGCCGGTGTTGCAGGGAGCGGTGGTGCGGGTGGCCGGGGGTGGCGCCGGTGCCAGGCCCATGCCGCGGCGGCCACGACCACCGGGAGGATCATTAGACGCCCACCGAACGCTGCGACCGCGCCGACGACGACCGCCGCTGCGGCTGCGCCTGTGCGAATCACCGCAGTGGCGAGCAGCTTGACGGCGGCGGCGAGTCCCAGCAGGGTGACCGATGCCACGCACACGGAGAACGCGCGCATCAGCAGGTCGACGTCAACCAGCGCCGGCGCCCCCAGCACCGCAGCCCCGACCGCCGCCGAGGCGCTCGCTTGCACGCCGAGGCTGCGCCTCGGCACCCCAGCGACACCGTTGGCGGCAAGCCACCTGGGTAGTGCGCCGTCGCGGCCCAGCGCCGCACCGGCCCGCGCTGCGGCGGCGATGAAGGTGAAAAGCGCGCCGAAGGTCAACAGCAGCGCGCACAGGGCGGTGACCGCCATCGCGCCCGGTCCGGCGGCGGGGTCGAGCAACAGGATCAGGGGCACCTCGGTATCACCGCCGGCAGCGCCGAGGACGCCGACGGTGCAGATCGCGAGACCCGCGTATAGCAGGGCGATGATGCTCAGGCTCGCGGCGGCGACGACCGGCAACTGCTGGCGGGGGCGCGTGAACTCTCCCGCCAGGTTGGCGGCGGCTTCCCAGCCGCACACGGCGACGAACAGCACCGCGGCGGCGCTGCCGACGCCCGCGAGGCCCTGCGGGGCGAATGGTTCGAACCGGCTGGCTACGACGTGCGGCAATGACACGGCGACGACCGTCGCGAGGAGCGCGAAGAGCCCGCCGGTGAGCGCAAGGTGCACGCGGCCGGACACGTGCAACCCGAACAGGTTCATCACGTATGCCAACCCCAGGACACCAGCGGCGATCCACCCGGCCGCAGTAGGTCCCCCGCCCAGGGCGGTGGCGGCGTACCGTCCGCCGGCGAGAGCACCAGCGACCATGCCGAGCGGCACCGCCGCGTAGAACCACCACCCGACGACGGTGCCCACCGCAGGTCCGAACGCCCGCCGGGTGAACGTCGCCACCCCGCCCGCGTCGGGGTAGCGCATGCCGAGGGCAGCGAACGCCGCCGCGATTGGCACTGACACGGCCAGCATGGCAGCCCAGGCCAGCAGTGACGCCGGTCCGGCCGCGTGCACGGCCAGCGCCGGGAGGATCAGGACGCCGGGCCCGAGCACCGCCCCGACGTACAGGGCGGTGCCGCGGGCTACACCGATGCACCCGTTCACCGGGTCGCGTCCGGCTCGTCGGTGGCGCCGTCCTGGCGAGAGCGGGTGGCCAGAGACCGCAGAACCCGGGCCAGGCTGTCCCCCGATGGCATGCCCGGTTCACCGAACAAACGTGCTTGTTCAGCTTCAACGGGGCCCTGGACGCGGCGGGCCAGGTCCATGCCGGCCTGGGTCGGTCGAAGGACTACCCGCCGCCGGTCATCCTCCTGAAGGTCCCGACGTACCAACCCCCGGTCGACGAGCGACACGAGGGCGTTGGTCAGGGTGGCCTTGGCGATGCCAACCTCGGCGGCGGCCGTGCGGGTTTCGACAGCGCGGCGCGCACACACCAACACGAGCACGTCGTAGGTGGTCCAGGTCAGTCCCTCGTCGCGCAGGACGCCGCGTTCCACCTGGGCCCGCACGGTGTTGGCGGTGCGCACCAGCTGCGCCAGCGGCCCCGGCCGCGGTGGCGGCATCCGAGCGGCATTGACCGGCGGTCGGTAGATGCCCGCGACTCGACGTGGCCGGCGGTCCGTGGCGGCGCTCATTGCATCCACCTGCGCCGTGCCGGGCGCCGGTTGGGCTTGCGGTTGCGCCGCTGGCCGACCTGCCCGCCGCGGTCCTGCGGTGGCGGCGGTTGCGGCGCCGGCCGGCGCGGACGCTCGATGTCTTCATCCTCGTCGTACATGTCTTTCCCCCCGTGCTGTTGCTGATGACCTACCTGCCGCCTCCTACCTGCGCCTCACCCCCTCTCGTCGCCGAGCGGGGCGCCGCGTTGGCGCATAAACTCGACGGGGTTGGTGGAGTTGGAGGTGTCCAGGTCGCACCGCGATCCCGAACACACGCTCTGGTGGGTTTGGAAGTGCAGGTGCGGGCCGGACGAGTGGCCGCTGGTGCCGACCAGGCCAAGCGGCTGGCCGGCCTGCACGGTGTCGCCCTCGCTGACGTCGGGTCGGCGGACCATGTGGCAGTAACGGGTGCCATACCCGTCGGCGTGCACCAGGTCGACGTACCAGCCGCACCCCTTGGTGGTGGGGCTGCCGTCGACGTCACAGTTCCCGGTGCTCGAGTCGCAGCCCGCCCACACCACTCGCCCGGTACTGGCCGCGTGGATGACAGTGTTACGGGCCGCGCCCAGGTCTACGCCGGCGTGGAGTCTGCCGCTGCGCGGTCCGTAGCCGCTACCCACTGCGGCACGCAGCGGCACAGTCCACCCTGACGCCGCGACCGTGGTTGCATCTGACGAGCACTGGGCGAGGCTGGCCCCGGGTAGGTCGGCGATGGTCGCGACGCCGACGACGGCAGCGACGACTTGCTCGGCGGCGTGCTCGTACCTGCCGTAGCGGTCGGGGAACGCGGAGACCTGAACGCGTTGCGCGGCGACGGTCAGCGGCAGGCTTTCCCACCGGCCGATGCGCTGCAGCTTCGTGTAGAACTTCGTGGCGGCGTAGACCGGGTCGGTGATCTGCGCAGGTGTGCCCCACCCCTGGCTGGGGCGCTGTTGGAACAACCCGAGGGAGTCGCGGTCACCGCCGTTCAGGTTGTGCAGGCTCGACTCGACCATGGCCGTAGCCACGGCGATGACCCACCCGCGGGCCGGAACACCATTCGCCCGCCCGACGGCAACGATCTGCGCAGCGTTGCCGACCTGTTCGGCGTCCCACCGTCCCACCGCCTCGACGGCCCCGATGGCCGAGCGCAACGGGCCGGTGGCGGCACACGCCGACGCCGGCGCAGGGTTGTTGAGCACCACCGCCACGGGTAGTCCACACAGCAGCAACGCGGCCACGATTGCCACGCCGAGCCCGATCCATCCGCGGTTCACCGCGCCGCAGCCTCCTCGCGGACACCGAGCGTGGCCACCAGCCACCCGGCGTCGCTGCGCACACAGACCACCCGCAACACCCCGGCGTCGGTGCTGACATCAACGTCGACCCGCTGCGCCGTGGCCGCCGCCGCCCGGCCCGCGCCAGTAACCCGGGTGGCGGGCACGTTGGCCGGCTCCACCGTCGCAAGCAGATCGGCATAGGCGGCAACGGCGTAGGGACGCACCCCTGCCAACCAGCTTTCGGCGGGCAGGTCAGGGCGGGCCCAGGCCCGCACGAACCGCAGCGCGGCTGTCACCGCCGCCGGATCGGCCGTTCCTGGCGTGGCCCGCAGAACGCCGTCGGGATCGGCGGCCAGTGTCTCGGCCGGCACCGCACCTTCGGGATGAGGGCCGGTGGCCGGCGTGCTACTGCTCGGAGCGGGGCCGCTCCCGGCACATGCGCTGAGCAGCAGGGTGGCAGCTCCCGTGATGGTCGCTCTGACGAAACGTGGTGTCACTGCCGCTCCTCCGGCGGGACCTGCTCGTCTGGCGACCGAAGCGCGGCGTTGAGTTGCTGTCCGAGCAGGCGCACCTGGTGGTGGATCTCCACGAGCTGCGGGCGCGCCTGCGGCTGGCCAGCCACGACCTCGACCAGAGCGTCGATGTCGTGGCGCAGCTGCTCCAGGCCGACGCCGATGCGGGCCAGCGGAGCGCTAGCGGTGCGCACGGTGACACTCATTCGCCGACGTCGCGGGTGTAGTCCCCGTCGAGGTGCCCGTCGCTGGACCAGTCCAGCTCCGTCTCGCGCCGCGTCATCTCGTCCAACTCTGTCCATTGCTGCCTGTCCTCCTGTTGGTCGTCGCGCCGGTCGTGGCGCGCGTTGTGTATCTCGGCGATGTAGTCCTGGAGCGAGTCGACGCCCTCGCGCAGCCCGAACAATGCGGCTTCGAAGCGTTGCCAGTCCCAGACGTTGGTGACCTCTGCCGGCTGAGTCATGTCGTCCCTCCTTCTGGGTGCGCCGGCGCCGCACGCGGCCGCGCGGCGATGTCGTCGGTGACGGCCTGTTCGGCGTCGTCGGGCCACGGTGCGGACCAGACGGCGTCGGCGCTGCGGGGTGTGTGGTTCCCGTGCCGACAGCGGGTGCTGTCCCATGCCTGCCACCGGTGCCGTGCCCGGTGCAGCGCCTCATGCCAGCGCAGCGGCGCGTCCGGGTCGGCTTTGCCGGAGTACGCGTGGTGCCAGGACATGCTCAGCGCGGTCAGCTCCTCGACCAGGGCCGGGTGTGCTGGCCAGCACGCGCCGAGGTCCTGGGCGAGGCCGTAGCGGTCGACGAGCCACTGCGTCCAGGCGATCAGCCACGCCCACAGTTGCCGCGCGGCATCGGCGTCCACGTTCCGCCAGCAGTGGCCCGCCGGTGCCCATGCCGCGTCGCCGTCGATCGCCTCGACGCGTTCACCGAGCGCGACGTGCGCCTCGGCGAGGCGTTCTACGCTGACACGCAGCGAGTCGATGAGTTCGGCAAGCTCAGCGATCGCCCGCTGCTCTCCCGACGCCTCGGCCGGGACATCGAACAGGAACGCGCGGTCGGTCATCAGCGGCGCCGCCCTTCGAGTCGGGCGGTGAACGC
Source organism: Micromonospora sp. NPDC085948 (assembly GCF_040686315.1). Taxonomy (NCBI): domain Bacteria; kingdom Bacillati; phylum Actinomycetota; class Actinomycetes; order Micromonosporales; family Micromonosporaceae; genus Micromonospora; species Micromonospora sp. NPDC085948. The sequence goes on from NZ_JBFBJW010000017.1 coordinate 134,520, forward strand.
GGCTTGGGCGGACTTGAAACGATCGGCGTCGGGGCGCTCCCACCACGCCGGTTGCACGACTTCGACCGGGGGCATGTTGCCGAGCAACACCAGGGCGTGGCCGGTCGGCAGGGTCCGCAACTCGGCGAGATCGAGCAGGTTCTCCCGTCGAGCGTTCTCCTGCACGCTGGCGCGTCCCCCGCCCCAACTGGCCGCTGACGACAGCTCCTGCACCTGGCCGAGCAGCGACTGCGCGTCCTTGAGGGCCGCCACGTCCTGCGTGCCGCCCATCACGAAGCGGGCGTTTGCACCGTCGCGCAGGGCTTGCCCACCGTCGCGGCCCCACCGCTCCTCCAATTGGTGGGTGTTCTGGCAAGAAATCGACAAGGCGATACCGGCGCCACCGCCCTCAGAGGCCAGTGCGGGCAGCGACGGCAACGGCGCGATGTTCGTGATTTCGTCGCCGATCAGGTAGAGGCAGGGCTCTACCCGCCCGCCCGGTGCGACGAAGGAGCGTTGCAGGGTGCGGTAGATGATGTCCTCGGCGATCGCGCTGAACAGCGGCGCGACCAGCGATTGCCCGCTGCGGGTGCCGACCAGATAAAGGGTGCCGGACTCATCCAGCCACTGCTCCGGCTGGAACTGCTCGCCGCGCGGTGGGGAGCAGGCGCGCAAGATCCGGGCGTTGCTGAACGGATCCAGCGCTCCGAAGACGACAGACTGAATACTCTCGCGGCCACGGCCAGTGGACTCGCGGTGGAAAGCCAACCGGTCGGCCCACGCCGTCTGCTGGTGATGGCGCAGGATCCGCTCGGCCCGCGGGTCGCTGGGGTTGGCCGCCCAACTGGCCACGTCGGTCAGGGTGGCCTTTTCATCGAGAGCGGCGGCGTGCAGCAGACCGCGGATGATCGATGCCGCCTGATCCTGGAAGTATTGACCGTTCTCTACATCACCCTTGAGGCCGGCGCCGGCGGCGAAGCCCTTCGCGCGCAGCGCCGCGATGTCCGGATCGTGCGCCCCCTCGATCGGCGACCACCGCAGCCGGGGCAGTCCAGGTACCTGCTCCTGCGGTTCGAAGATCCATGTCGGACCGACCTCGGCGCGCAGGTAGTAGGTGACCGCGGCGACGTCGAGGCGGGTGGAGGTGGAGATCACTGCCCCTCGGGCGTCGGCGACCCGGGGCACGATGTAGCGCGACGTCTTGTTGGCAAACCGGGCGGCTCCGGCGAGGAGCTCGGTGTACTCGTTGGCGAGGTACAGCGGCTCCCCGGTTAGCGCGTGGTGCCCCAGGAATCGCGCCACCTCCAACGGGTCCTTGCGGCGCTGGGCCTTCGCGTATGCGCTCTCGGGGCGGTCGGTCGCTCGAATGGTCAGGCCAGGCCGAAGGACGTCGACGCGTCGAAGCACCGCCGATGCGGTTACCACCCGGTCGAGGTCCTTTCGGCTGGCGAACCCTCGCCGCTGTACCCGCCGCTGTACGAATCGGACCGCCGGCATGCCGAGGCCAGCGAAGGCTCCAATGAACAGGCCGATCCACAGCACGTAGAGCAGCGCGGTCGGTGGCAGGTCCGCCTGGGCCGCGGTGGGCCATGCCGACGCCGGGTCGCCGCCGTTGAGGATCATCCGCCCGGCAATGCCGGGCGCGTCCGTCGGCGAGGTGTCCGGCCACACGGCGTGGGTGAGCACGCCACCGACCTGCCCGGCCAGCCACAGCGTGAAGGTGCCCAGCAGCGTGCAGAACCCGGCAATGCCCAGCAGAACCAGTCGGGCCAGGATGTCGGCGCGTGGCATGCCGCGGCGCGGCAGCCGGCTTCCGGGGGACATCAGCGAGCCGGCCATCAGCGCACCTGCCCCACCGCGGCGGACTCCCGCGTCTCGTACTCGGAGTCGGTCAGCTCCCGCGGTTCGTTCTCGGGGTTGTCGCGCATGCGGCTGTCGGTGTCGACCATGGCCTGCTCGACGCTGGAGAGCTGGTGTTTGACGACGTAGGAGCGCAGCCCGACCTTCCACAACCCGACTCCACGGCGCAGGTGCAGCAGCAGATCGGTCTCCACATCGGTGGTGCCCAAGAATTCGCGGGCGGCGTCCAGCGAGCCCGGCGCCTGCCGGTAGGAGACCCGCACGCCGGTGTCTTCGATGAGTCCTCGGGCGATGCGGACCTGCTCGGAGTCGGCGCTGCCGCTGGCAGCCAAGTCCGAAAATCGGTGAAACGCCAGGATGATTTCCGTGCCCAAGGCCCGCGCCAGCTTCATCTGCTCGCGCATCCGCCGCACCAGCCCGAGGTGACGCGCGATCAGCGCGAACTCGTCGTACAGGCACATTCTCGGTGGGGCGTCGGGGCGGGTGAGCTCTGCCTCCAGCCACGACTGGGCGCAGGTCATCGCCATCGCCGTCATCTGATCGGAGGTCCGCACGTCTCGTAGGTCGAGGATCGCTCCAGGCTGGTCGAAGTCCACCGTCAGCGTCGCAGCGGTGGGGGCGTCGAAGATTCCGCCCAGAGCGCCGGTAATCAGCCGCTCCAGGGCCAGCCTGACGCGTCGGCTGTCGGCGGCGAACTGGTCGATGTCGTAGTTCACTCCGGCAAGGCGGTGCGCCCACGCCTGCGGATCACCCATCGCCGCAAGGACCAGCGACAGGGTCGGGGTAGCCAGCCGTTCGGCGCTGGTGCCGTCGTCGCTGCGAGTCACGGCGTCGAGGGCGTATTCGATCAGCGAACGCTCTGCCTCGCTGAGTGCACCGCCGAGTTGGATCTCCAGCAGCCCTTCCAGTAGCAGCAGCCGGCGGGCCCGCTGGATCTGCAGCCACTCCGGCTCGCCCTGCCCCGGCTGGCGGCGGATGCCCGCGAGAGGGTTCATCACCACACCCGCGCCGGGGCCGACGCGCACCGGCCGGATCCCCGCAGCCCGGGCGAGGGCGTCGTACTCGCCCTTGACGTCGACGATGTAAAACCGGGTGCCGAACGGGATCCCTCTGAACGCGATCGTCTTGAGCAGCGACGACTTCGCGCTGCGAATCTCCCCCGTGACCACCATGTTCGGGGCGCCCAACAACCCGGCTCGGTACAACTCCCGCATCGAGAACACGAACCCCGTCCGGGAGTACACCTCCTGACCGATCAGCGGTCCGTCCACCCCGAGGCCGGGATCAGCGACGAACGGGTACACGCTGCACAGCTGCGCGCTGGTGGTCACCAGCGGCGGTAGCCGCAGCCGCCAGAACGCCCGCCCGGCGGCCCGGCCCAGCGCGCCGCGCCCGTCAACCGGCGGTGCGCCCAGCAGCCGCTCCGATGTCCGGCGCAGAGCCCGCTGCTCGCGTTCCAGTTCGGCCTGCGCCGCCGCGAGATCCCGCCGGTCCGCAGACTCGCCGATACGGTGCGCGAACGATCCTTCTCGTTGCACCCGTGCGCGGCTCACGCGAACCATCCCCGCATCGGCTTGAGCCCACGGGCCAGGGGAAGCGCTCCGGCTATGAAGCCCTGATCCTGCTCGCCGTAGAGCACCACCGCCTGGCAGCCGGTGCGGCCCAGCACCCGTTTGATCGCCCGCACGTCATGGCGGAGTTGCTCTTCGCTGTCGGCGGTGACGGTGACGACGATCGCGTAGCGGTAGCGCACGTGCCCGGCCGCCTGCTCCCGGTCGACCTGCTCCACCGAGCGGGCCTCCTCGTCCTCCCGGGCGGTGCGCACCAGACGCATCTTGCGTTTGGTGATCTCGTCGCCGGCGCGGGCGACCTTGTCCCGGCGAGTCGCCAACTGGGCGAGCTGCGCGGGTACCGGCTCGGCGGTGACCGTGACCGCACGTCGACCGACGGTGCGGGTGAACAGGGCGGTCATCCACGTCATCGCGACCGGTTGACGCGGCATCTCGTAGACCCACAGGCTCTGCGAGAACCCGGAGTCGTGGCGGTAGGACGACCAGCCGATATTCTCCGCGGCAATCGGCCCGGCCATGTGCGGCGCCACCCCGGGCGTGGCCGAGGCCCGCATGTCCACGTGCGGCTGGTCCTCCGGGTCGAACTGGGTACGCAGCACCGCCGCGTACTCCCTGGGCGTCAACCAGCCGACGGTGTCGACGCCGGCCTCCGCGACCGCGGCCTGCACCCCGCCGAGCTTGTCGAGCACCACAGTGGCGATGGCCGCGTCGGTGCCGCCCGCGTCAGTGATCTCCGCCGATAGCTTCTTGGTGTCAAACACCACGCTGAGGTACACCTCGTGGCGCTGCGTCGACGGCGCCGCCGCGGCGGTCAGTTCCGCCAGCGATCGGTACGCGCGAGTGTCGGTGTCGACCGCTTTTTGCACCAGGTAGCGCTGCGCCCGGTTACCGGAGTCCGGAACTGCGCGGGCCGTCAGCGCCCACCTGGCCAGACCACTGTCGGCGTACTCGGTGCCGAGCAGGTTCAGCACGTCCGCCCACGCGGCCAGGCGCTGCTGTTGCACCGACGTGTCGGCCAGGACCAAGTTGCTGCCCGTGCAGAGCAGGGCCGCAGTGACGGTGCCCTCGCGGCGGTGGTGCAGTAGCCCCACCTCGGTCATCCCGTCGGCGGCTACCGCCGGCAGCCAGCGGTAGCCGGCGGCGGGACCGGGTAGATGCAGATGCGTGCTGCCGGGGGTGGCGGCGAAGGCACCACCGCGGTAGCGGTCCTGGCGGGCGGCGCGCTGGGCGAGGGCCCCGGCGACGATGGGCGCCCACTCGGTGACACGCCGCCCGCGTAGCCGCAACAGGCCCACCGTGAGCAGGAGCAGCGCCGCGAGCAGCATGCCACCGGCAGCACCCTGCCTGCCGGTCGCGAGCAGGTTCGCGGCGACGACCAGGCAGATCACGCCGGCCACAGCCGTGCCGATCTGCCCCGCCGAGAAGCCCATGATTGAGCCACGCGTGGACCGCGGCGGAAACTGGAACTGGGTCACCTGGACTCCTCACCTAGACCGGGACGATGGGTACTTCGGCGGCGCCACCCGCAGCGGCGCCCCCCACGCGACCTGCCCCGGCACCGGAGCCGGCACCACTTTGCGAGGGCTGGCCTGAGCTGGACGGCCCGCCTGAGCCGGCTGCCGGGCTGTGCCCGGACGTCTCTTGCGTCGGAGCCGCAGGTGACGGCGAGTTGGCGGCAGAGGGTGCACCGGTCGGGGTGGTGGCGCCCCCACCGCTCGGGGCCTGCGGGGCGTTCTCGCCCTGCGAGCTGCCGGCTGCCGTACCGGCGGCCTTCTCTCCGATGGCGTTCGGTGTGACCGGTAGCGCAGGCTGTCCGCTGGTGTCGCCGGGCGCCGTGAGCTGTCCTTCCGCCACATCGTTTTGAGCGGTGCGGGAGTCGCGCTCGATCCCCTCAGCTTCTTGACCGTTCTCTCCACCGTCGTGTTCAGCTCCCGGTTCACCGCTCGACTCTCCGACCTGGTCGCCGTCGCCGCTTCCTTGCAGCGCTTCCACCGCCTCGGGAACGGCGCTGGGCCGCGTGCCGAGCGGGCCAGCACCACTGGTGGGGTTTGTCGGGATCGCGTCGGCGTTGCCCTGCATCAGAGATGCGGCGTCTGGGCCGCCGTCGCTGCCGCCTCCACCGCTGAGCGGATCGGCCAGGCGGCGGGCGGCGGCGTCCATGCCGACCGCGCCAGCGGCGGAGGTCAGGAAGCCTCGGGCGTCGACGTCGGCCAGGTAGCCGTCCCACATGCTCGTCAGCCGCAGCAGAATCCACGGCGCGAGCACCATCAGGATGATCATGAACATGCCGCGCAGCACGTTGAGGACGTTGTCGCTCTCGTAGGTGCTGCGCGTGCCGTAGATCCACAGGGCGGCGATGAAGAACTTCGAGCTGGCCAGGGCGTTGCAGGTCCAGAACCACTTACGGCCCCACGAGCGCGTCTCGGCCATCACCTGACCGGTCATCGCCATCGCCCCGAACAACGCTGCCCCGGCGGCCAGCAGGGAGCGGAACAACAGCATCACGAACACCAATACCAGCCCGATCACGCTGATCACCGCGACGACGAAGGCCAGCAGAATCGTGCCGGTGTCCGCCGTCAGCGCGTTGAGCGCGTCCACCCACATGCTCGGCTGCCAGTCGCGTTCCTGATTGCGGGCGATCAGCGCCACGGTCGCCTCGTCCCACGCGGCCATCAGGATGTAGGCGATGCCGCCGGCGAAGGCGATCCCGAACATCGCGCGCACCAACCCGCCGAGGGTGGCCAGGGGCCCGGGGCCGTTCATGCGCAATCCGTTGATCGCCGTGGAGATGAGGAAGATGAGCAGCACCATCAAGATCAGTACGCCGGAGATGTCGTTGTAGACGTCGTAGAACGGCTCGTCCGGCACGGCGGAGGACTGCTCGAACACCACCTCAGCCAGCTTGCTTAACGCCCAGGCGAAACCCGCCACGGCAATGTCGGCCAAGCCTTCGAACCCGGACCGAGCGATATCCTTGGCCTTCTCGTCGACTCTGCAGCTCACACTGAACTTGCAGCCCTCGGGCTTGACCGACGAGAACGGCAGCAGCGACGTACGCAACGCTTCGCATCGATTTTTCTTGGCGGTCCACCGTTCGGCGTTGCCCGCGTCCTCGGCGGCGCTGTCGGCGAACCGCTCGCACCTCACGGGCGAGGCGCCGTCTTTCGGGGGCTGATCGTCGAGCACCGACGCCGTGTCCGCCGGCGGCGGTGACTGCAGGGTGAGCGATACGGCGTCGCAGCGCTCCTGCTCTACAGCGCCGATGGCCTTACCGCAGTCGGTGATCCACCCGTCGCCGGACTCCCATTCCGCCCACGGAACGCACCAGTTCACCTGCGGTCTCGCCTGCTCGTGCGGCCCTGACAATTGCCCGCTAGACGACGGCGCACGGCACGGCTCGGCGGGGGCGGACGGAGCAGGCATCAGGGCGGGTGCTGCCGCAGCAGATTGCGCTGGCACTAGAGCGCCAACCAAGGCCAGCACGCTGATCGCCACGCCGATCCCCCGCCGGCAAGCGTTGCCCCAGGACATGAGATCAGACCGTCCCCGGCACCCACGAGCGACCGCTGAGCACGTCGAGCAGCGGTTGAGTGTCGCGCGGACCGCCGTCGCGTCTGGTGCCGCGCTGATCAGGCGGAGGTACCGGCAACGGCCGCTGCGCGGCCACCACACGCCAACGGTCGAGCGTCCAGCGCACCGACACCGACTGCACGTACCAGCCACCCGCCAAACCCGTCTCCGGGCCGGCGACCACGCCATCGGTCGCTGACCCGCTGAGCGCGCAGAGCAGCAACCGCGCCGTGACCTCGGCGCCCTGCTGCACCCGTGCGTCAACGTCCGCGTCGGGCACCCACACCCGGGCAGCCACAGTCTGGGAAATCCCCTCACCGTCGGCCGACGATGAGCCGGCACCCATCATCTCGGCCACCGCCGGGCCCGAACCGTCGACCGCGATCGTGTCGATCAACGCCTGCCGCTCGACGTCCGGTCGGCCCGCCGCGGCGGGCACCGCCACCACGTACGCCGCCGCCGCGTCACCGGCGCCGCGAGGCGTGCCAGCGAAGCCAACCGGCACTCCCCGGACGAGACGGTCGCCGTAGCGCTCCGGCGCACTCGACTCGGGCGCACTCCGCTCAGGTGCGCTCGCGCGGCCTGCAACGAAGACCGCCGCTCCTGCAACCACCACGCAGAGAAGCAGCGAAATTACGGCCGATACGCGTCCGCCGTCGGTTGCCTTGTAAGTTGCTCCCCGCACGCGGGGCACCCCCTAAATCTCGTTGAGCAGGAAGCCGATGATCGTTGTCGCCGAACCCACGACGATCGCCACGAGGCCGGCCTTCCACATCATCGATTTGCCTCGATCGCTGATGATGTGCGCGCCGAAGATCGGTCCGATGCCGAACGCGATCGCTCCGGCCGCGAGACCGGCCACGGCGGAGATCACGCCAAGGAACAGCGCGGCGTTCGCCAACGTGTAGAACAGATCCGAGCGCGGCACGGCCCCCGGGTCAGGGCTGATCGAACTGAAGTCGAAGCCCCCGGACGGCGCCGGCGTGGGCGTCGGGTCGGGCGCCAACACGGCCGCCACCGAAGGCACCCGCACCGTCATCACGGCAGCTACCCAATGCACAAACACAACTAGTTCCTCCCCCGTGTGAAGTCACCGTCCTCAGGCGACAGAAGCCCCCTCGCGTGATGGGCCAGGATCAGCGGGGCAGTGTTCGACAACGATCGAGGCGACCTCGGTCAACGCCGTCCGCGTGGCCTTACTCAACGACCGCGGATCGAGCGGGTCAGGGCGTGCGAGCGCCGGATCGAAGGGCACCCGGACGAGATGCGTCGCCGCCTTTCGCGCCAGGTGCTCGACCGCGCGAACCTCTCGAGCGGTGGAGTGCGTGGTCGTCATGACCACCACCACCGCCGACTCCGCCACCTGATCGAGTCCCGCAGCGCGAAGATGCGCCAGCAACCGCATGGTGTGCTGCAACGCATCAACGGTCGCGCGGGTCACCAACACCGGCACCGTCGACCACCCCAACGCCCGCCACGTCGGCGTGTTGTCCGCCGCAGGGAGATCCAGCAACGCCATGGCGTAAACCGACCTCAAATGGCCGATCACACCGAACGTCTCCGGCCAGGTAGTTGGGCGCCGCTGCGCCGTCATCTTGCTCTCACCGACCAGAACGCGCAGGCCAGTCGGCCCTTGCTGCATCAACCCTTCCGCGACCAGAGGGTCAGCCAACCGCTCCTCCGCGGCTGCCGCATCCCACGTCGATGCGGAGTTGCCCCGGGCCACACGATGGCCCAGCCCACCCCACGCACGCCCGGTCGCGTCCATCGCCACGATCGGAGCAGGGCTGGCAAGCGCCAGCACACCACCGAGCGCCGCCGTGAGCGTCGATCGACCGACACCGCCGTCCGCAGACGACAGGCTCACCAAGGGACACCCCGCCCGCAACGACGCCGCGCGCAGCCACAGCGACTCCACCTGGCTGCCGCCGCCGAACTCGCGGGGAATCTCCCGCGGAGCCCGCTCCGCTCCCCACGACCACCACAGGCCGCTCTCCGCAGCCGCAGCTGGCACGACAGATCGGCCGGGCCCGCCTGGCGGAGCGGGCGATGCCCGCTCCGCCAGCACCCCCCACTCGCCGGTCTCCGGCACCTCCGAAGAGGTCCCGGAGCCGGCGAGGTGGCCTGATCGGTCAGTCGATAAATCTGACACGTCCGCCTCCCCCGAGGGCTTGCCGCACAGCACTGGCCAGCGACAGCAGGACGCCGCCGCGAGCCGGTCCCCCGTTACTGTCACGACCTGGACGTCGACCACACGATCAGGCCAAATCAGAGACCGCATCGCCACAAGGCGACACGCCCTCACGAACGCAACACGGGCCTCGCAACCCCCTCCATGGAGGCCGACCGATGCGCTACCCTCAACCAACCAAAGTTGGCGTGAGTCCAACTTTGTGTGGATCGGGCACTGAGAGTCAAGCACAGATCACGGCAGGGTTCCACACAAACTTGGGTTCGGACCAACTTTAGTTGGAGTCGGGGGGCGCCACGATGCGACAGAACGAGAAGCCACCTAGTGGCCCGAGCCCCGCGCTGATCAGCGAGCGGCTTCAGGGGCTGTACGTCAAGCACCGCCCGAACCACGTCTATACCGACGCCGAGGTGGCTGACGCGCTCAAAGCCAAGGGGCTCCGCATCTCGGCGGAGAACATCCGCAAGCTCCGAATCGGAGCGCACGACAACCCGACAGCCTCCACGCTGACGGCCCTGGCCGAGTTCTTCGGCGTCGGTGCGGGCTACTTCCTTGACCCGGCACCGGTCAACGCGAAGGTCCAAGTGATGACGCGCTCCATCGAGCAACTATCCGACGGAGCAAGGGAAGGCATCGACGCCATCATCCAAAGCACCCTAAGGATGGAGCAAGCCGCGCGGGAGTCCGCCCAACTCGGCGCCGAACAAGCCCGGCGAGACGCGGACTGATCTCGCTGTCCACAACGCGGGCGAACCACCCTAACCGGCCGCGCGCCTGCGGCGACTTCGGGCCGCCGTCTGCAGTTGCCAGCCTGCCCGAATCACGAACCGAACCAACCAATGGTGGCCGCATCTCCACGTACGCCAAAGCCGCAGGCCACCATCGCCGCCGACACCTCGGAGGCGCATGACGAGCAGATGCATGGCTGGTCAGAGCTGAGGTTCATCGCTAGCGTCACGAGGCTCCGACGCCAGACGGCGTCAAGAGCCACCGGTGAACGCCACGGCCGGAAGGGGCGTATTGCATGGTAGATCGATGGGCCGTAGAGCGTGCAGTTCGAGACGCTGACTGTTGCCTTAGCCCTTCCGGGCGCCACCTTATCCTGACGCTCTTGACCTGGACCGATACCGCAACCGCAGTGATCCCTCCGCAATTCTCGCCGAGCTTGACAGACCTGGAACGTGCGACAGGCTTGGCCCGCTCCACGATCGGAGTCTGGCTAAATCGACTTGAGAAATTGGGCTGGGTCATCCGGTTCAGGCCGAAAGTGGAAGACGCTCGCCGCAGAAAGGCACGGACCGCCTATCGCCTTCGAGTTCCCGCGGGGGCAGGGGTTGGTACGGCTACAGAACCACCGCTAGTCCGGCAGCCGGACAGATCTAGTACGGCTGCCGGACTGGATCCAAACAACAAACATCGTCCCACCGCGCGTAGCTCATCGAACACCCGCCCGAGTCACTCCTACACCCCAGGAGCCAATGGCTACTGTTCTTATCCCGATTGCGGCAAGTCCGCGCCGCTTCACTGAACGGATGAAACGGTCGTTCGGAACAACGCCAAGGCGGACGCTAATGACAGGGCACCCAATTAACGGTCGGGTCCCTGCTTGCCTTTCCAGCCGGCGGCAGATCCCGCGGTGGGGTCCGGCCCCGCAAGACCGGGCCCCACCAGACGGCTAAGTTAGAGGGTGCGGCTCATTGGTCAGCGCTGACAGGGCAGCGGCGATTTCCTGCGGTGTTGCTTTCACGTAGGTGGCTGTAGTGCCACCGTCGCCGCCACTCTCCGAATGACCGGCGTACGCTCGCGCGATGGCGTAGCCAAAGTTCCTTTCCACCCATGTCAAAGTAGTGTGACGTAACCAGTGGGTGCTGATCTGTTGCACGCGGACCCACGGCAGGTGCTCGCCGATGCGTACCCACAGATGGTCGTAACGCCGCCGCGTGATGGGCGCACCGTCCCGATAGCGCAGCAGCTGCCCCGCCTCCGTCGCGCCCCGCTCCTCAGCATGGCGCTGCAGGTATCTCATCAGCGTGGGGGAAACTGGTTGCCAACGCACCGAGTCCCCCTTCTCTCGAAGCAGAATCAAACATTGGTCCGGGTCAAGGTCAACCGGACGAAGCGCCAGAGCTCCACCGCGCCGACACGCCGTTTCGGTGTGCAGCCGCAAGAGCAAGGTGTCGAGGGCCGGATCGTTTCCTGTGCTAGCCGCAACCTCGTTTATCTCGGCCAGCCGCGTGTCCGCCACCGCCCGACGCGTGCTTGGTAGACGCCGCGGCTTCGCCACCTTCAAAGCAGGGTTGTCAGCCTCTGCGATGAAACCATCGGCTACTGCCCTTTTGTAGAGACACCGCAAGGCGGCAATCAGGTGCTCCGCCGCGCTTCGGCCCCCGCGGGCATTCCGCCGAGCCACAACGTGCGCCTTGACGTACTCCGCCAACTTTTCAATTTCCGACGGCGTGGGCTCGTCGAGCCTGCGTTGCCCCCAGTGTTCCACCACACGGTTCCAGTAGGAGCCATAGGCACGTTTCGTACCTTCCGAGACCGCAGCCGCCACCACGGGAACGTATTCGGCGAAGGTCGGCGCCGGAGGCCGAGCCACGGCGGCCTCCATAAGGTCGGCAGGCGAGATGCCCATCCGAGCAAGAAGGAGCCGAGCCGCTGCCACCTCAGCTTGACTCGCCGATGCGTCACTCATGCGCGCCCCCGAAGACCGCATCGTGAGCCTGCCCGATCATCTCGTCGATCTTTGCCGGTGGATGAACCACCAGGCGGTTGCTGGCTGGTTCGGCCACGATGAGTACGCGGTCGCCGGCGGCGAGGCCGCACCATTGACGGACCACTGCCGGCAGTCGGATGTGGCCTTCCTTCGTTACCTTGAAGACGCCTTGCTTGTCAGCTGATACGACGATCAGCCCTCGACGCTCCCGAATGCTCAGTCGCAATCCGGGGGTCCACTGGAGTTCCTTCATCGCGCACCGGTCGGCGATCCGACCACGCGAGTCGAGCGTCGCCACACCATAAACAGCTGCGCTGCTTCGCGCGGCGGCAAGACTCGGAAGTGGTAACGGAGGACGCCTCATGGCCGCCGAGGGGGAGCCAGGAGCAACGCGCACGCCAGGTGCCAGACCGGGCAGAGCAACGGCGGGAATCACTGACGAGCCGCCGCGCGTCGTCGCGGAGTTCGTCCGGCGCTGGTCACTGAGAGTAGTGCCAGGCGCAGTGTCTGATGGGTTTCGGCGGTGGTCAAGCATCCTTGACCACCGCTACGTCTACGTCGCACATATGAGACGTACTCGTGTCCGAGGGGGGACTTGAACCCCCACGCCCTATACGGGCACTAGCACCTCAAGCTAGCGCGTCTGCCATTCCGCCACCCGGACCTACACGTTC
>NZ_JBFBJW010000018.1:0-66320 GCF_040686315.1 Micromonospora sp. NPDC085948
CGTCGTCTGGGCACTGCTGCGCGACGGCCGCGAGTTCCAACCCACACCACCGCTGACCGCGTCTACGGCTTGACTTGGTCATTGAAACTCCTTCGTGGCGTGGTGATTGGTCACAGGTACAGACGACCGAGTCGGCGATCGTCATCGGTGACCGATGACGGATGGGGTCCGCGGTCGTCAGTACGGTTGTGAGGACCACTCAGCCCCGGGGAGATCACATGTCCGACTCGCCTGACGAGCGGGCGGTCTGGCTACAGCGCGCCTTCGACGAGCACCGGCGCGAGCTACACGTGCACTGCTACCGCCTCGCAGGGAACGTCACCGACGCGGACGACCTGGTGCAGGAGGCCTTCCTGCGTGCCTGGCGGGCTCGCGACCGCTTCGAGGGTCGGGCGTCGGCGCGCACCTGGTTCTACCGGATCGCCACGAACGTCTTCCTCGACAGCCGCAAGGCGGCCGGTCACCGGACGGTTCCGTATGGTGACCCGCTGGAGTGGTCCACCGAGCTCGGTCCCTATCCAGACGCCCTGTTGGCCGACGATCCGCAGACCGGTCTCGCCGCCCGGGAGACCGTCGAGCTGGCCCTGATCGCAGCGCTCATGTACCTGCCGCCGCGGCAGCGGGCGGCCTTCGTGCTGCGCGACGTCTACGGCTGGACGCCGCAGGAGATCGCCGGCGCGCTCGACACCGCCGTAGCGGCCGTCAACAGCCTCCTCCAGCGGGCCCGCCACACCCTCCGGGGGCACGCTCCGTCGGACCCACAGGACTGGCGCCGCCCGCAGCTCACCAGCGAGGACGAAGAGATCCTGCGCCGCTACGCCAACGCGAAGGACCCGGAGACGGTCCGGGCACTGCTCGCCGAGGACGTACGGATCACGATGCCGCCCGAGCCGCCGGTCGTCGGGATCGACGCGGCCGCGGAGTTCCTCGGCCGACCGCTCGACTGGCGTACCTTCCCCACCTCGGCCAACGGGCGCCCGGCACTGATCAACTATCTCCGCCGGCCCGGCAGCCCGCACTATGAGGCGCTGGTCGTCGACGTCCTCCGGATCGAGAACGGAAAGATCGTAGAGAGCAACGCCTTCATCGGTGCCCGTCACGTCGCCGCCTTCAGCATGCCCGCCACACTCGAGCCCTAGACGAGTGACGTTGGAGTACTAAGGGGCAGGAGCAGATCACCGGTACGATTCGGCGATGGGTAGGTTCCTTGCGCTCTTCAACGGCGCGGCTGATGAGGCCGACAAGGTCGAACTCACCGACCAGCAGCAGGCCGAGTTCCTCAACGCGTGGGCGTCCTGGGCGCAGGCCAACGAGAAGGCCATTGTCGACCCCGGCGCTCCGCTGAACGCGAAGAAGCGGGTCACGGCGCGGGGTGTCGAGGACTTCACCGACGCCCTGACCGCCTACGCCATCGTGGAGGCGGACTCGCACGACGAGGCGGTCCGGATCTTCTCCGAGCACCCGCACCTGGGGTTGTTCGCCGGAAACTCGATAGCGGTCCTGGAGTGTCCGCCACCGCCCAGCTGATGCTCGCGCCGCCCGACCGTTGAGCGGCAGGAGGATCGGCTGCGGCTGCTGGCGGGCCGCCGACGAGGTCGCGCCTATGCGTCCCGAATGGCCTTCAGCGCCGTGTCGAGTGCCCGGTCTGCCGGGACGGGCACGTCGGGGAGCACTCCGACGCCTTCCCAGTTGGTGCCGGTGACGCTGTTGATGGTCCGGGCGGTCGGCACGGTCACGAGGATGTGTGCGGTGACCGGGTGGCGGGCCGTCGGATGCGCGCCGCCACGTGTCGTCTCACCGACGACGACGGCCCGGTCGTGCGCCTGCAGGGTGTACGCCACGTCCTCGCCCCCGGAGAACGTCATCGCGCTGGTGAGCACGTGGACCGGACGGTCCGCGTAGCGCGGCGCGGGAAGGTGCGCGGTCGTCCAGAACTGGCGGGTGGCGCCGGTGGACCGTTCGTAGAAGTCGTTGAGGTGCACCTGGTCGTCGCGGAAGAAGTAGCTGCACCACATCGCGGCGCCCTCGGGTGTTCCGCCGGAGCAGGCGCGCAGGTCGAGGATGAGCGCGGAGCTGAGGGCGACCAGTTGCATGGCCGCGCCGATCGCGGCGGCACCCTCGTCGGCGTACGCGATGCGTCGTACGTCGATGAGCCCGACGTTGCCGTCCAGGTGCTCGACCCGGCGGATGCCCTGGTTCTCCGACCTGAGCAGCGCGCGGAACGCGGCCTGCCCGCCGTCCTCGTCCGCCGGATCGAGCGACTGCGGCTGGTCCGTCCACAGCAGCCGCAGATGCTTGTCCGGGCACACCTGCTGAAGGTGCGCGGTCACCGTTTCGCAGAGCGCCGGCCCGTCCAGGTCGGCGTACTCGCCTGCCGCGAGACGACGCCGGATCGCGGCGTCGATGTCCGCGACCTGCGCGGGAAAGACGTACCCTGCCTCGATCCGGTCCAGGGCCTGTCCGACTATCTTTTCGTTGGAGAGCACGGCGGGCCACGGTAGACCGTGAACGACCTCACGGCCATCGAATTTCGTGGCGGCTGGGTGGTCGTGCCGACCCACCAGTGGTTTGTGGCCCGTGGCTATCCTCTCGGCCATGTCTGACTTTCGCGGGGACACCTCGGGCGTCTCGACGCTCCGGACGGCGCTGACGCTGGTCATCGTCGGAATCCTGGCGAGCGGTATCGGCGTCACCTTCATCTGGGACGACCGGGGCTCCCCGCGGGAGGTGACCACGACGGGCACGCTGACCGGCTCCCACCCATCGGCCCGGCACGAGAAGCGCAAGGGGACGTGGTACGAGTTCCAGTACGTGATCGCCGACGGACGGCAGGTCGCCACCAGCTTCCGGGTCACCCCCAGCGGCTCCCTCGACCGCGACGGTGACAGGGTCAAGGTGATCTATTCGCCGGATGCCCCGCTGGAGGGCCGGTTGTGGGTGAGCCGAAGCGGCCTGGAGTTTCTGCCGGCGGCCGGCGGGCTGGCGCTCACTCTGGGCGCGCTCCGCGTCGTCATCCGCGAGTTGCTGAAGCGACGCCGCCGCCGACAGGCGCCCGCCCGCGCGTAGCGGCGTTAGACTCGCCGGCCATGGGACTCCTGACCTTCAGCCTCAACGTCACCCTGGACGGTTGCGTCGACCACCAGGAGGGGATCGCCGACGACGAGACGCACGCCTTGTTCACCCGTCTCCTGGACGAGAGCGGAGCGATGCTGTGGGGACGCGTCACCTACGAGATGATGGAGAGCTACTGGCCGGCCGTCGCCCGCGGCGACGTGGAGGCGCCGCCGGCCCTCCGCGAGTGGGCGGTCACGCTGGAGGCCAAGCCCAAGTACGTGGTGTCGTCGACGCGCGAGGACTTCCCGTGGGCCAACAGCCACCACCTCGTCGGCGATCTGCGCGAGGGCGTGCAGAAGCTCAAGGACGCGACCCCGGCGGGGGTCCTCCTCGGCAGCGGCACGCTCGCGACCGAACTCGACCGGCTGGACCTGATCGACGAGTACAGGCTGCTCGTCCATCCCAGGATCGCCGGCCACGGCCCGACGCTGTACCAGGGCGGACTGCCCGCCACGCGCCAGCTCGAGTTGCTCTCGGCGGAGCCGCTCCGCAACGGTGCGGTGGCCATGCACTACCGCCGCGCGCGCTGAAGGTGGCCTCACGACCGTCGCCGTCGTGCCCACTGCACGACGTGCGCGGCCAGGAGGAGCAGTCCAAGGGCGATCATTCCGCCGCTCACGTACCGGAGCGTTGATGACACCTCCGGCCAGGCGAACAGTGCCGCGATGAGCAGGACGAAGAACGTGAGCATGACAAGTGCGCCAATCGCCTGCCGACGCCGCATCGCGTACCCCTGGTTCCGGTGTCCTTCGTGGCGCGGTCAGTCTCGCTGCCGCCGCTGGCGTAGCAGGTGGACCAGCACGGCGGCCAGGACCAGGATGATGATGCCGGCCGACACGGCCACGAACGCGTCCGGATAGCGCTCACCGACGGTGCCGGCGAGCAGATACCCGATGATGGTGCCCAGGGCGATGAGGAGGATGCCGAGAGTAGGTCGTTTCACGGGCGTCACTCCTGTCTGGCAACGGGGATCGACCTTCCTGGTTGTGCTCGAAGTTGTCCTCGCTCAAACCTCCGGCGCGCCGTGACCGTGGCGCGCCACTCCCAAAAGCGCCGTGCTGGCCGGAATTGTCCCGTGCGGATGGATCATCTCTCGTTCATCGGTTAGTGTGCGCGTCCGTGAATCACTCTCGAATTGCTTCCGCACTGTTGATCCTTGCCGCTGCCACCGCGCTGACCGCCTGCGGTGACGGGGACGCGGCGACGACCGCCGGCTCGACCCCGTCCGCCAGCACGTCAGCCGCGGCGACCACGGCCGCCGCCTCCCCTTCCGCCGCGCCGGCGTCGTCGGCCGCCACGGGCTCCACGGCCGACAAAGAACTCTGCACGTCGTTCAGTAAGGCCGCCGACGAGATGAAGGCGGAGCTGCTGAAGATCGCCACGGCAGGTGAGCCGACGGCGGCGGACTTCAAGAAGATCCTTGCCGATCTGGAGAAGAAGACGGTCGCGTTGGCCTCGGCCGGCGGAGACAGCAAGGTGGCCGCTGCCCTCAAGTCGTTCGGCGCCGAGGCGGGCAAGGCCGCGGCGGCCGCCGACCCGGAGTCCGCTGCCGACAACGGGGCCTTCGAGAAGGCCGGCACGGAGCTCACCGCCGCGTGCAAGGCTGCCGGAGCCAACGTCAACTTCTGAGCACGATGATCTAACCCTGTTGCGTGCGACGGGGGTCGTGGTGGCCGTCGTTGGCGACGACCGGGCGGGTCGTGTCCCTGGCGACGGCCACCATGATGAGGGTGCTGAGCAGCGCGGCGACGGGGGCCAGGCCCAGGCCGTAGCGGACGCCGTTCGCCGCCACCAGACCGGTGACCGCCGAGCCGGCGGCGCTGCCGATGGTGAACGCGGTGGCGACCCACGCGAACGCCTCGGCCACGGTGCCCGGCGCCGCGAGCTGATCCACCAGGAGGAAGATGGCGGTCAACGCCGGCGGTAGGGCCAGACCGCTGATCGCCAGCAACACCGCCATCAGCGTGGGGCGCGGTGTCAGCAGCAGCGGCACGAAGCCGAGGGTCAGCCCGGCGGTGAGCAGCGGCAGCCGCCGCGCTCCCGCCGGCCCGGCCCGGGTGTAGAGCAGGCCGCCGATCAGGGCGCCGGTTG
The DNA here is from genome assembly GCF_040686315.1 of Micromonospora sp. NPDC085948. Lineage (NCBI taxonomy): Bacteria > Bacillati > Actinomycetota > Actinomycetes > Micromonosporales > Micromonosporaceae > Micromonospora > Micromonospora sp. NPDC085948. The sequence continues at coordinate 5,206 of NZ_JBFBJW010000018.1, forward strand.
CCTGCGCGGCGAGCAACCAGCCGGCCAGGTGCCGGTTGCCGGCTTCCTCCGCGTAGGCGGTGACCGCCACCGCGATGCCGCCGACCGCCATCCCCGTGCCGATCACCCCCGCCAGCAGGGCCGCGAACCGGGGTACCCGCAGCGGACCGGCCCAGTGTCGTGCCGCCGGGACTCCCCGCCAGGCCCGCACGGCGGGAGCGCGGACGAACGCGGCGGTGCCGACGAGCTGCAGCAGCGCCGCCACCACCAACCCGGCGACCGGCCCGCCGAGCGCCACCGCGAGGAGCGTCGTGAGCGGTCCCACCACGAAGATCACTTCCTGTACGGCGACATCCAGCGCGTACGCGGCCGGCACTGCCGCCGGCGGCAGCAGATCCGGCCACAACGAGCGCAGGCACGCCTCCAACGGGGGAGCGCCGAGCCCGGCGACCACGGCACCGACAGCCGCACCCGTCGCGCCGAAGGCGCCGGTGGCCACGAAGCCGAACCCGGCACCGGAGACCACCACCGCGAGGCACAGCACCGGTGGCTGACGCCAGCGGTCCACCGCTCGGGCGAGCAGCGGCGTACCCACCGCCACCCCGGCGGTGTACGCGGCGACGAGCAACCCGGCCGCGGCCAGGCTGAACGACTCCCGCGCGAACAGCAGGAGGGCGAGCGGCCCGGAGGCCGAGGGCAGCCGGCCCACCTGGGCGGCGAGCAGGACCCAGAGCACCTGCGGTGCACGCAGGACCACCCGGATACCGGATGAAGACATGAGACATCGCTCCCGGCGCGATGGAAGGAATCGAAAGGACCCGCTGGCAACTGCCGGCGCGGGTCAGGGAGCGAAGTCGGACCGGTCGTGGTCGTTGCCGTACAACGGCAGAGCGGGCGTGCTCCACCGGGCGTACGAAGCCGCGACCGCCTCCACCGGAACCACGAACTGACCGTATCGCACGACACCGGTCCACGGGGGGTGCGTCCTACCCGTCGGCGGCGGCCCGATTGGTCGGAGCGGTCAGCCGCGCGCCCTGCGTCGGGTGAGCACGTCGCGGATGGCGAGCACGACGAGCGAGAGCGGGATGAACACCCACAGCTGGAGCACGGTGTACCGACGTAGTTCCCCGTCGATGGACGCGCCGGCCAGCTCGGCGTCGAGGGCGCCGGGGCGCATCAGCGCGATCGCGTACGCGGACAGCGGGGCGTAGTTGAGACCCGCGCCGGTCAGCCACATCCCCAGTACCCGGGTGCCGAGGCCGTGCGCCGACGTCAGCACCCAGACACCCCACGTCACCATGACGACCACGCCGACGAGGAACTCGGCCAGGATGATCCAGCGTCGACGGGTGGTGCCCCGGCTGCCGTACATGTCGATTGCCGCCAGGCGACGAACGTTCATCGCAACGATGGTGCCACCACCGGGCAACCTCCGGAGTCGGGCCGGAAGACCGCCGCGACCGACGCCGGTGATGAGTTTTCGCGCCCGCACCGGTCACACCCACGACAGGACCTGACGAGGCGGAAGGATGACGTGATGAGTGCGGACACACGGTTGGACGGGTTGGGCGAGGTCGACGAGCTGACGTTCTCGGGGCTGGCGGCTCGGCACCGGCGGGAGTTGCACGTGCACTGTTACCGGATGCTCGGGTCGTTCGAGGACGCCGAGGACGCCGTACAGGAGACGTTGCTGCGTGCCTGGCGAGGGCGGGAGACCTACGAGGGGCGGTCCACGTTCCGGGCCTGGCTGTACCGGATCGCCACGAACTCCTGCCTCGACCTGCTGGCCAAACGCCGTCCGGAACCCGCCAGCGGCGGTGAGGTGCGGTGGCTCCAGCCGTACCCGGATCGGCTGCTCGACGAACTGCCCGCGGGTGGCGCGGACGAGCCGGAGGCGCTCGCCGTCGCCCGCGAGACGATCGAGCTGGCGTACGTGGTCGCGGTCCAACACCTCGCGCCGCGCCCACGGGCCGTGCTGATCCTGCGCGACGTGCTCGGGTGGCCGGCGAAGGACGTCGCGGACCTCCTCGGGGACTCCGTCAACTCGGTGAACAGCGCGCTGCAACGGGCCCGCGCCGGCATGCGGGAGCACCTGCCCGCTGAGCGGCAGGACTGGACCGGCGGCGAGGAGGACGCCGGCACCCGCGAGCTGGTGCGCCGCTTCACCGACGCCAGTGTGGCCACCGACATCGATGTGCTCGCCGCCATGTTGCGCGACGACGTCCGCTGCTCGATGCCGCCCACGCCCGGCCTGTCCGTCGGCCGCGACGCGGTGGTCACCAACTGGGTGCAGGACGGGTTCGCCGACCTGCGGGGCCTGCGCGGGGTCCCCACCTCGGTGAACCGGCAGCCGGCGGTCGCCTTCTACCTGTGGCACGCGCAGGAGGGCGCGTACCTGCCGCTGACGATCGACGTCCTGCGCGTCACCGGCGGCGTGATCACCGAGATCGTCACGTTCCACGACGACCAGTTCCCGCGGCTCGGGCTGCCCGAGCGCCTGCCGGCCGACGGCGCCGAACAGGCCCGCTGACGGCGCGGCCGGACCGCTTGACGCGCACACCCTCGGCGACCACCCCGGTCAGAGGTGGGCGACGACGACCCTGGTGGCCTGCGCGATGAGGCCGTCGTCGGGGGTGGCGTCCTTCGTGTCGCGGCTGGAGAGCACGGCGAGCACGATCGGGGCGCGGTCGGGCGGCCAGAGCACGGCGATGTCGTTGCGGGTGCCGTACCCTCCGGTCCCGGTCTTGTCGCCGACCACCCAGCCGGTGGGCACCCCGGCGCGGATCAACGCCGCGCCCGTGGTGTTGCCGCGCAGCCAGCCGCGCAGGACGTCGCGGTCCGCGGGCGTCAGGGCGTCCCCCACGGTGTACGCCCGCAGGTCGCCCGCCAGCGCTCGTGCGGTGCTGGTGTCGCGGCGGTCGCCGGGTGTCGCCTCGTTGAGAGCCGTCTCGTAGCGGGCCGGGTCGGTGACCGTGTCGCCGAGGGCACGCAGCTTCGCCTCGAAACCCTGCGGTCCGCCGAGGTGACGCAGCAGCAGGTTGCCGGCGGTGTTGTCGCTGTAGCGCACGGCGGCGTCGGCGACCGCGCGCAGGCTCATGCCCTCGGCGACGTGCTTGCCGGTGACGGGGGAGTGGGCCACCAGGTCCTGCGCCGAATAGCGCACCACCCGGTCCAGCTCGGTGTCCGTGGTGCCGTCGAGCACCTCGGCGGCGGCCAACGCCTTCCACGTCGAGGCGTACGCGAACCGCTCGTCAGGTCGGCGGTGCACGGTGCGGCCGGTGCCCGTGTCGACGGCGTAGATCCCCAACCGCGCGCCGAAGGTCTGCTCCAGCCGCTGGAACTCCTGCTCGGCGGCCGGCGACGGGGACAGGGTGACCTCCGGGCTCGGTGTGGTGCGCGCCTCGGGTACGTCGCTGGTGCCGCACGCGGGCGACGCCACCAGGGCCGCCGTCGCGGCCACCGCGGCCGTCAGGCGTCGGACAGCGGCAGTCATCATCGTTCCTCCTCGTCAGCCAGCGGTTCGTCTGCGCCGCGGGCGGTGGCCCGCGAGCGGAGCGGCCCACCGCGTTCAGTCGTAGGGGAGTCGGCGCGGTTCGAGTCTCCACCCTCGGCCGAGCTGCCAGGAGGCGGTGGGCCACGCCGCGATGAAGCCGGCGATCAGCCCCACCTGGCCCGCGAACCAGAAGATCGGGCTGTCGGGCCGCAGCGGTGGCTCGGGAAAGACCACGCGATGCGCGAGCGTCAGCCACACGAACAGCGTCACCTCGAACGCGGTGATGGTCAGCAGCTCGACCCGGGCGACCGTGGACAGGGCGTGCCAGATCCTCCGGACACTGCGGCCGGGTGCGCCCACGTACCGGAAGAGCACCGCGATCGCCACCGCCGCCAGGTAGTCCCCGGCGTAGTCGACCCACAGGCTCTCCTGCGCCGGATCGGACCTGACGACGTACAGGGCGACCTCGGCGACGACGAAACCGAGGGCGCAGTGGGCGCCGCAGCGGGACACCTGGGTGACGACGATGCCACGGCGGGGCCTTCGGGGCTGCCCCTCCTGCCGCCTCTGGCTGAACGCCTCCGGTCTGCCCCAGTTCCAGTAGAGGCGCACGGCTGCCGGGCCGACGTAGAGGACGGTCACCAGCCAGACGATCTCCATGACCCGGACCGGCTGACGGTGCCCGCGAAGATAGGTGTCGGCGACGACGATCGCGCAGCTGACGACCCCGAACGCGAGCGAGACCCAGGACAGCGCCAGGAGCCAGGTGGGTTGCATCCGCGCCCCTTCCGCACGCGGGGCGACGACGCGCCTCCCGCTGCCGCATCCGGAGGGGGCTCACAGGCCGGCGGCACCGACCGAGGGCACTTCGCAGTGTTCCATGCCGCATCCGCCGGCAGCGGGAGATCGGGTGTTCCCGCCGACCGCGGACCGATGGTTGCCGCTGACCTCGTCGTCAGTTGCCGAGGTTGACCTGCGTCCGGTGGTGATCGCCCTTCTCGATGAGGTCGACGAACCCGAGCGCGTAGTCCGCGGCGGAGATCGCTCCGCCGTCCTCGGGGGCGACCGCGACGTCGTCGCCGAGCCGGTAACGGCCGAGTTGCTCGCTGGGCATGTATGCGCCGAACCTGAGCGCCGGGCTCACGAAGACCCAGTCGAGTGTCGCGGGCGCGGCCGGGAGGTCCTCGATGATGAGCGCCGCCCCGGCGCGGATCTCGTCGTGGAGTTCCGCTGGCACGTGGCTGAGGTCGGCGACGAAGCGTTCCGCCCCGGGCGCGGGGCGCAGCGACGAGTAGCCGCCGACGACGAACAGGGGAACGCCGGCGGCGTCGGCCAGACGTGCGACGGCGCGGTAGACGTCGCGGAAGACGCCGGCCAGGGGGCCGCGTGGGGCGAGTGCGGCCACGACGACGTCCGCACCGTCGATGGACGCCGAGACGGTCGCCTCGTCTCTGGCGTCGCCCTGGCGGTAGGTCACGTTCGGGACCGGCGCCGAGGGAACCGAGCGGCTCAGTGCGGTGACCTGGTGACCGCGAGCCGCGGCCTCCGCGACGATGGCCGAACCGGCGTAGCCGGTGCCGCCGATGACGGTGATGCGAGACACGAGGTGCCTTTCCAGGAGAGGGTTGGCGTCGGGCGACGCGCTGCGATTACCGTACGAGTGCAACTCTCCAACGGGAAGTAGGCACTTTGTGGTAACCACCCCCGGGGCCGAGCCGGTGCTGCGGGGCAGCCCCTACCGCGCGGACTGCCCGACTCGTCACATCCTGGACCGCATCGGCGACCGGTGGACGGTGCTCATCGTAGGCGCCCTCTGGGACGGCAGCGCCCGCTTCTCCGAGTTGCGCCGACGCGTCGAGGGCGTCTCGCAGAAGATGCTCACCCAGACCCTTCGCGGGCTCGAACGCGACGGTCTCGTGCGCCGCACCGTCTACCCGGAGGTGCCGGTCCGCGTCGAGTACGCGCTCACCGAGGCCGGACGTACCCTGCGTGGGCCGCTGCGCGCGCTGGAGGAATGGTCGATCACCCACCTCGGGGACGTGTCGGCGGCGCAGGAGGCCTACGACCGGGCGAATCTGCAAGCGTCGGGCTCCGCGGATCGCGACCACTGACGCCTCGTCGAGAAACTAGAGTCGCCGGCATGCGGATCCGGATCGACGGCACCGACCTGCCCGGGCGGCGCCCCGGTGCGGAGGCCGACGCGCTGCGGCTCGGCAACGTGCACGTCGGGGTCCAACGCACGGCCGAGGTTGTCGATCAGGTGCCGGCCGACGCCGAGCGGGCCGCCTGGGCGTTCGAGGTGTCCAGCCGGGAGGTCGACGGGATGCTGGACGTCGGCGGCCCCTGGGTGCACGGCCGCCCCGGAGCACGCTTCCTGTATCTGAGCTGGGGTGCGGTGACCGAGGACGGCTTCGCGATGTTCCGCCGAGCGAAGCTGATGTTCACCGACATCCCGACCGAGGTGCTGCGCGCCGCACACGAGGGCAGCGGGGTCCTGGTCGGCCGGGTCGGCCTGACCGATGCGACGGGCGGCCCGATCTGCGCCCGGGTCCACCCACCCGCCATCGAATGGACGGTGGAGTGACCCGGCTGGCCGCCGCCGTCAGGCCGCGAAGTCGACGCCGCCGAGGGAGACGGACCGGTACGCGGCGAGACGCTCGGCCTGTGCGGTGACGGCCTTACGCGCGGCGTCCGACAGCGGGTGCCAGGGCTGGACCGCGACCGTGAACGTGCGACCGGACTTGCGGGGACGCCAGGTGCCGACCAGGTCGCCGTCGACCAGGACACCACCGGGGCGACCCAGCACCGGCCACAGCTCCTTCGCGCGGGCGGTGTCCGGCACCAGCGTCGCCCGGTCCTTGGCCTGGAGGAACAGGTCGAACGGGCCGAGGAGACGGGTGACCCGGGTGTCGGCCGATGCCAGCGCCTCCTCGTCGGCGGCCAGCAGCGAGCGCACCTCGCCGGCGACCGTCACCTCGATCACGTCGTCGGGCCAGCGCGCCTTCACGTCCTTCAGCGGTGCGTCGAGATAGTCGGCCACCTGTTTCGGAGTGGCCGGGCCGAGCAGCCGAAGGTAGGCGCGGACGAGGTCGAAGCGATCGCCCGGGGCGGCCGCCTTCCGGAGCCCGGCGATGCGCCGCAAGATCGGTGGCGAGGTGTCGAGTTGCAGCTCCAGCCCGGCCCGCGCGGCGGCGAGCCGGAACGGCATCTCGTAGACGTGCGTGGCGTCGCACGGCCGGCAGAACCGCAGGTACGGCTCGGGCAGCGCCGAGGTCAGGCGACCGGAGACCTCTCCCTTGACCGTCGGCGTGGTGACGATGGCCCGCATGCGGGCGGCCACCTCGTCGAGGGCCGCGAGGTTGGCGATGCCGGCCGCCTTCAACGGCTTGGACGCGTCGTAGATGCGCTTGCCCGCGTCGGCGTCGGAGAAGGGCTCGACCGCGGCCAGCACGTGCCCGACGTCGGCCCGCCGGTAGAGGTGCGGGGCGCCGCGTACCGTCCACAACAGAACCACCTCCGCGCCGGACAGCGCGGTCACGTCGACGCCGCGCACCGCGAGCGCCCACCGGGCGCCGTCCGGACCGGTGTTCTGCACCCCGATGTCCAGGACGGCGGCATCGGTGAGCGCGCCCTCAGTCCGGTCGAGCTGCTGGGCCCGGACCCGGAAGTTCAGCACCTGCTGTCGATCGACCATCCCTGCACCCTAGTTGCGGCGGCTCGGCCCAGGCGCGCAGCGCCCATCCGGCGGGGTCGTCAGGCCACCAGCGATGCGCGGCCGTTGTCCAGGTCGTAGCGGGCGCCCACGACGCGCAGCGCACCCTGGTGCACCTTCTCGGCGATGATCGTGCTGCGAGCGGAGAGCGCCGCCACCTGCGCGGCGATGTTGGCGCGGACCCCGTTCTCCACCGGGTCGCCGGGCTGGTCCAGCACCGGCTCGACGATCGGACGCAGAGCGTCCACGATGACGCCGATGTGTCCGGGTGCCGTACCGCCGCTGTGGATGGCGTCGATGGTGGCGGTGATCGCGCCGCAGCGCTCGTGGCCGAGGACCACGATCAGCAGGCTGCCGAACTCCTCCACGGCGAACTCGACGCTGCCCAGCAGCAGGTCGTCGACGATGTTGCCGGCCACCCGGTTGTCGAACAGGTCGCCGAGCCCCTGGTCGAAGAGCACCTCCGGCGCCACCCGGGAGTCCGCGCAGCCGACGGTGATGGCGAACGGGTGCTGGCCGGCGGAGAGTCGGTGCAGGTCGGCGAGGCCCTGGTGCGGGTGCCGGCCGTGGCCGGAGGTGAACCGCCGGTTGCCGGCCTGTAGCCGACGCAGCGCCTCGGCCGGCGTCTCGACCGGGTTGTCGAGCGGTGCGGCGGCGGCAGCGGACGGGCTCGCTGCCGCACCGATTGCGACGGCGGCGGCGCCACCGGCAGTCAGCAGCGAACGACGGGACAGGTGTGCACGTGCCAAGGCGATCTCCCGGGAAGCTAGGTGTTGCCTCCTTCCTATCAGTTGATACCGACCAATGGATCTACCGTGATCGACAAAAGTTGCCCGGGGCGCCCGTCGTCGGAGGCCTTGACCTTGACACGGTGACAAGGTCTTCAGTGACATCGAGGAGGTGGTCTCGATGACCGGACCGGAGAAGGACACGAACACCGGGCGGGCGCTCCGGGCGCTGGAGCACGGCGACCCGTCGGTGCGGCTGCGCGCGGCGCTGGCGGTCGGCACAGCCCCCGACCCGCGGTTCGTCGACACCCTCGTCGCGCGATGCGCGGTCGAGCCCGAGTTCTCCGTACGCGAGATGCTCACCTGGGCACTGATCCGCCACCCACCCGCACTGACCGTTCCGAAGCTCACCGACCAACTCCGCTCGGAGCGGGCGCAGGCCCGGAGCCAGGCGTTGCACACGTTGTCCAAGATCGGCGATCGGCGGGCCTGGCCGGCGATGACACGGGCGCTTCTGACCGACCCGGACGACGAGGTGGCGCGAAGCGCCTGGCGGGCGGCGGTCGTCCTCGTGCCCCCGGCCGACGAGCCCGAGTTGGCCGACGTGTTGGCGACGCAGCTCGGACGCGGCACGCGGGATACGCGGTTGAGTCTCAGCCGGGCGTTGGTCGCGCTCGGTGCGGTGACGACGCCGATCCTGCGCGTCGCGACGACAGATCCGGACCCGCGGGTACGCGCGCACGCGATCGCCACGCAACGGCTGGCGCGGGACCCGGATGCCCACGTCGGGTTCTCGATCGAGGAGGCGAAGCGTGTGGTGGCCCTCGGCGTGATCGGCGAGAGGGGATGATGCGCAGGTGTTGATCGGTGACGTGGCGCGCCGGTCCGGGGTCAGCGCCCGCATGCTCCGGCACTACGACTCGCTCGGCCTGGTCCGACCGACCGGCCGGAGCGGCGCTGGCTACCGGGAGTACTCCGACGAGGACATCCGGCTGATCTTCCAGGTCGAGAGCCTCCGGTCGCTGGGCCTGTCGCTGCGTGACGTCCGGCGGGCGCTCGACGATCCCGACTTCACCCCCGCCGACCTCGTCGACGACCTGATCCAGCGGACCCGACAGCGCATCGCGGACGAGCTGGACCTGCTCACCCGACTGCGTCGGATCGGTGCCGCCGAGCCCGCCGACTGGGAGGACGTCCTCCAGGTCGTCGCGCTCCTACAGGCACTGGGCTCTTCGAGCGCGGGCCGGCGTCAGCGCGCGGCCCTGTCCTCGGTCGACGGAGTGCCGGTGCCCGTGGAGGCACTCGTCGAGGCGGCGCTGAACGAGACCGACCCGAACGTCGCCGGAGCCCTGCGATGGGCGCTGGCGCAGTCGGGGGACGGCGGCCTGGCGCTGCTCGCGGACGGCCTGCGCGCACCACAGGCCGAGGTGCGCGAGCGGGCCGTCCAGACCGTCGCCGAGATCCCGCACGATGCGGCGACCGACGTGCTGCGGGACGCCCTCACGAACTCCGACGTCGTCGTCCGCAGGTACGCGGCGCTGGCGCTCGGGGCGCGGCGGGTGGTGGACGCGGTCCCGACGCTTGTCGACATGGTCGTCGAGGAGACGAAGGACGCCGAGGCGGCCGACGTGTTGGCCGTGCTGGCGAGCGAACCCGCGGTGGCGGAGCGGATCGCGACCGGGCTCGTCGACTGCCTCGCCCGGGGGACCCTGGCACCGTCCGCGCGTCGGCGGCTGACCGAGGCGCTGGCGGACATCCCCGGCGACACCGCGGAGCGTGCCCTGGTGGACCTGTCCCGGGACGACGACCGCGCCGTCGCGGTGACGGCGACCTCCATCCGCACCCTCCGCACGGGGAGCGGCAGGCGCCGCACCGGGGTCGGAGAGATTAGCGACGATCCCGGGCCGGGCACGACGCCGGACGACCCCCTCGCCTGAGCGAGGGGGTCGGCCGGTGGCAACGGTGTGGGCGCGTCGGTCAGCCGCCGGCGAACGTGACCTCGGTGCCGCACTTGGCGTTCTGGTTGAGGCAGGACTTCACCAGGGCGCCGAGGCGTGCCGGCTCCCAGGCGTTCATGAAGTCGCCGTGCATGGACGACGGCTTGCCGGAGGAGAGCGTGAGACCGTCACCGCCCAGCGACTGGTAGTTGACCATGAAGGACAGGTCCGGCACGGCCACCGGGTACTTGCCGGTGCAGACACCGTTCACCGGGTCGCCCATGTGCGACTTGTGGTCGGGTGAGTCGATGTTCTTGCCGTCCCAGCAGTCCCTGAACACCAGCTGGAAGATCAGGTTGCCGCCGGGGGCGCAGACCGGCCAGTTGCCGTCGGCGCTGCGGCCGATCTCGGCGCTGCCGGCGCACCAGAACTGGTTGCTGCCGGCGTTCTTCGGGGTGTCCACCTGCCGCTTGGCGTCACCCTCGACGACTCGCAGGCCCGGCGGGAAGGGCTTCACGGTCGACGGGTCCTTGACCCGCGAGCCGTAGTAGACGCGCATGCTCTTGATCGGGACCGGCTGACCGTCCTTGCGCAACTCCGGGGTCCAGTAGGCGCTGTTGTCACCCGGGGCGTTGCAGTTGGTCGTCGCGGAGAGCAGCTTGTCGGTCGTGCTGAACGCGTCGACCTTCGGACCGAAGAACGTGTGCATGTGCGAGGCGCCCGGCAGGGCCGGCACGACGATCGGGTCGTCCGGCGCCGAGTTGGCGACCTCGCAGTCGGTGTGGAACTCGGGGACCCGGGTGGTTCCCGGCGTCACCGCCTTCGGGGTGAGGGCGTCGAAGGCGGCCAGTTCCCTGCTCCACCGGGCCTGGTCGACCGGGACCCAGCCGCCGGCCGGAGCGCTCGGCGGGACGGACGTGGAGGCGGACGCCGACGGGGTGGGACTCGGCGCGGACGAGGCGGGGGGCGTCGCCGAGGCGCTCGCCGGCACGCTCGGCGACGAGCCCGCCGCGGGACCGAACGTGAACCAGTTCAGGTTCACGAAGTCCGACGTCGAGGTGCTCTTCATGACCGCGAAGACGGTCTGCGGGCCGGCCGGCACGCCGGACGCCTTCGCCGTGACCGTCGTCCACTTCTGCCAGCCGCCGGTCTGCGCGATCGGGAAGGTGGCCAGCGCCTGCCCGTCCGGCGCGCCGAGGCGCAGCTCGACCGTGCCGCCGGTGGTGTTGTGCGAGGAGACCCGGGCCGTGAGGTTGGCGCCGGTGATCGACACGCCGTCGTAGCGCAGCCAGTCGCCGCTGGCCAGCCAGCCGACGTTCCGGCCGCCGTCGGCGTCGCCGGTGCCCTCGGTCTGCGCCCCGGATTGTGCCGCGAAGGCCTCGGCCTGAACCCGGCCGGGCACGGCGACCTCTTCGGCCTGGGCGCCGGCGATGTAGATGCCGCTGGCGCCCAGTGCGGCCACGACGGCGGCGGCGAGCGAGATACGAGTGCGGCGGCGACGCTGTCGCGCCCGGTCCGCCGGTGCGACGTGCGCGGGGGGAGTCCGCATTACCAGTGTTGTCCTTTGAGTCGGTGATAACGCTCCGGTCGACAGAAGTATGTGCACGTCAGGAGCCCGCATCAACTCGCGGGGAAAGAATTAAGGAGACCGCTCCGCGAAGGCGCTGGTGGCCGGCTCCGGCGCTCGGGATAACAATTTTTCACACGTGCGGTCTTAAGTTTCTTTTAAGTCTCCGGTGCGCCGGGCTATTGGAATATTACGCATTCCGGGTAACGAGTTCGGGCCGATTTTCGTCGGGGTGCCGGTCGACGGAAACCGACGGTGACAGCGCGCGGAGGAAGTCGGGCGCGTCGAAGATCTCCCCGGCGGAGGCGACCCCGCTCGTCCTCGTCTGACCGGCGAGGATACGGCGGACCGCCTCGACGGCCAGGGGCGCGCTGACCGCGTAGATGTCCCGGCCGGTGGCGACGACGCGCCGTCGCGTGTCGCCGCGCCGCACCACGACGTCGACGGTGAACGTCTGCGCCGAGCGGCCCGACTCGTCGACCGCGACCGGTGCCCGCGCGCCGGCCAGGTCGGTGGCGGCGTCGGCGGCCATGTAGGTGCGGACCTCGGGGATGGCCAGGTGGCTCGGGACGGTCACGACATCGGCCATGGTGAACTCACCGAGCACCCGGCGCCGGCCCAGCGGCGGGGGAAAGTCCCACGCCAGGCTCGGCAGGTCGTGCTCGCCGACGTGGTACTCCAACCGTCCACCGGTGTAGCGGACCCGGCGGCCGTCACGGCGCTCGCGGGAGACGACCCCGGCGGCGACCGTCCCGGCCGTCGGGTGCCAACTGCTCAGTCCGTACGCGACGTGCGCCTCGTCGGCCGACGTCCAGTCGCCCATCGCCGTGGTGACCAGCAGGTCGCCGAGCCCGCCGAAGAACGCCATCGCCGGGACCACCGCGACGCCGGCCGCACGGGCGGGCTCGCTGAAGTGCGCGAACGTGTCGACGTTGGCCTCGATCTCGGCCGCCACGTCCACGTACGGGATCCCGGCGCGCAGCGCGGCCTCGATCACCGGGGCGGCCGTCGAGGCGAACGGACCGGCGCAGTTGACGACCGCGTCCACGCCGGTCAGCGCCTGGTCGAGGGAGACCGGATCGTCCACCGACGCCACGCGGTAGGGGAGACCCGACGCCGCCAGCCTGCTCTCGTCGCGGCCGAGCAGCAGCGGCACGAACCCGCGCTCGCGCAACTCCGTCACCACGAACCGTCCGGTGTGCCCGTACGCCCCGAACACCGCCACACGCTGACTCATTGTTGCCCCCTTGAAAAGATCGACTGGGTACAGCCTCCAGCAGCGGCGGACGACCGGCCAGTGTCGGGAACGCCATGACCCGTACAGTTTCGGACATGACCTCTGTCGCGATCGCCGCCACCGACGGGATGCTGCACTTCGAGCTGGGGATGGCCTGCGAGGTCTTCGCCCGCGACCCGACCGGCCAGGCGGACCCGTGGTACGAGGTGGTGGTCTGCGGCGCCGGGCCGGTCCGCGTCGGCCGGTTCCAGCTGGAGCCCGACGACGGGCTGGAGCGACTCGCTCGCGCCGACACCGTGATCATCCCGGCGGTGCAGGACGTCGACGCGGACGTACCGCCCGAGCTGCTCGACGCCGTGCGCGCCGCCCACCTGGCGGGCGCCCGAATGGTCTCGCTGTGCACCGGCGCGTTCGTGCTGGCCGCCGCCGGGGTGCTCGACGGGCTGCGCGCCACCACGCACTGGGCGCACACCGAGGCGCTGGCCGCCCGCCATCCCCGGGTACGGGTCGACCCGGACGTGCTCTACGTCGACAACGGCACCGTGCTCGCCTCCGCCGGCAAGGCCGCCGCCATCGACCTGTGTCTGCACCTGATCCGCCGCGACCACGGCTCCACGGTCGCCAACGCCGTCGCCCGCCGCCTGGTGGTGCCGCCACACCGGGCCGGCGGCCAGGCCCAGTACGTCGCCACACCGGTGCCCGCCCGCGACGACCACCCGCTCGCCGCCCTGTTGCCCTGGGTGCTGCGACGACTGGACCGACCGCTGACCGTCGAGGACCTGGCCCGGCAGGCGAATGTGAGCTCGCGCACCCTGGCTCGGCACTTCCGGTCGGCCACCGGCACCACCCCGCTGCTGTGGCTGTCGACGCAGCGCATCCGCCGGGCGCAGGAGCTGTTGGAGAACACCGACGACAGCGTCGACGTCATCGCCGCGGCGGCCGGCCTGGGCACCGCCACCACGCTGCGTCGGCACTTCCACCGCACCGTCGGCGTGCCCCCGGACGCGTACCGTCGCACCTTCCGGGCCACCGACTGAGCCCTGACCGGGAACGCGCAGGGCGATACTCGTCGGGGTCGGGCAGAATGCCCGACTCCTGCCCTGCAGCGTCAGCTGAACGTGGCCCTAGCGTTGGTCGGGGCGGTGCCGGGCGAAGGCGTCGGCCTTGCCCCAGCGGCCGGGGATGTCCAGCAGCGCGACCCGCCCGAAGACCGACGGCAGCGCGGGGTCCACGGCCAGGTGGTCCTCGTGCGGGTTGAGACCGAGCATGGTGCGCAGGAGCAGCACGGACGCTCCGCTGGACCACGCCTGCGGGCTGCCGGCGGTGGGATACCGGACCGGGTAGCGGGTGGTGTTGCGGTCGAACCCGCCGAAGGCCTCGGGTAGCCGACCCTCGAAGAAGGTGGCGGCGGACAGGATGCTCTCCGCGATGCGGGCCGCCTCGCTGGCGAACCCGTAACGGCGCAGACCCCACGCGATGAACGAGTTGTCGAACGGCCAGACCGTGCCGTTGTGGTAGCCGAGAGGGTTGTAGCGGCGCTGCCCCTCGGCGAGGGTTCGCACCCCCCAACCGGAGAAGAGCGCCCGACCCATCAGGTGTTCGACGACCTGCGGGGCGCGCTCCGGCGGCACGATGCCGCTCCACAGCAGATGCCCGATGTTCGACGACAGGCTGTCGACGGGAGTGCCGTCGTGGTCCAGCGCGAGGGCGTAGTAGCCGCGCTCGGGAAGCCAGAAGTCCCGGTTGAACCGGTCGTACAGCGCCGCCGCTTCGCGCTCCAGCCGCTCGGCGTAGGCAGGGTCACCCCAGACGGTACGGGCCAGCCGAGCCCCGCGGATCTTCGCGTCGTAGGCGTACCCCTGGGTTTCGCAGGTGGCCCTTGGGAAGCCCGGCAGCCGCCCGTCGGCGTAGGAGATGCTGTCCCAGGAGTCCTTCCAGCACTGGTTCTCGAGGCCGGTGGCGCGGTTGCGTCGCTCGTACCAGATGTAACCGGTGGACGTCAGGTCCGCGTAGTCGTCGATCCACGCCAGGGCCGCGCGAGCCTCCTGCTCCAACTCCCGCACCAGCGCGGCGTCGCCACTCCACCGTTCGTACTCGTCGAGCAGCACCACGAACAGCGGTGAGGCGTCCACGGTGCCGTAGTAGGGGGAGTGCGGCTGTTCCTCGAACGCGGCCGACTCCCCGTAGCGCAGCTCGTGCAGGATCCGGCCGGGATCCTCCTCCAGCACGTCGTCGGTGCGGACGCCCTGCAACGAGGCGAGGATCCGTAGCGTCGGCGGGGTCAGCGACGGGGTGACGGGCAGGGTCTGCAGGCAGGTCAGCAGGCTGTCGCGGCCGAACAGGGTCATGAACCAGGGCAGCCCGGCGGCGGGGACGGCCGCGCCGCTGAGCGAGAGCGGCGCGAAGCGCAGCGCCGCCAGGTCCACCAGGCTGCGGTGGTACACCTGTTGCAGCGCGGCGCTCTCGGTGTCCAGGGTGGGGGCCGCCGCGACCCAGGCCCGCAGGCTGGTGGGCAGGGTGGAGTCGTCGGGCCGCTGAGCCCGCAGCGCGGAGCGCAGGTCGACGCCGTCCGGACGCAGCGCCAGCATGGCCACCTGCAACCGCGTCGACCACTGTTCCCCGGGGCGCAGTCGGACCGTGAAGCGGATGCCCTCCGGGTCGAACTCGGCGGGTTCGCTCGCCGACACGACGACCTCACGTCGGTACGTGCCGCGCCGGTAGCCCAGGCGCAACTCGTCCGGACCCACGTGGGTGTAGTGCGTGCCGGTCTTCGCGCCGACGTCGAACTTGATCTCGAAGATGTCGGCGAAGTCGGCGGCCACCTCCAGCCGGATGTCGAGATCCCTGTCCTGGTCGCCGTAGTTGAAGATCGTCAGCGATTCGGTCAGGTCCGGGCCGATGCGCCTGCGCCGGATGGCCGACACGTCGGCCTGCACGTAGTCGACCGCCTCGCCCGGCACCACGAAGAACGTGACCTCGTAGTACTGGCTGTCGTCCACCGACAGCGCGGTCATGCACTCACCGTTGACGAAGAGCATCCAGCGGGACAGGAAGCGGGTGTCGGCGGCGAACAGCCCGACCGGCGTTGCCGGGGACGACTCCACGTCCCCACTGGCGTCGGACACCATGAACGTGTTGCCGTCGATACATGACACGGTGTCCGCGATGTCCCTCATCGGTCACGTCCCACTGTCCGGGCCACTGCTCTGCAACGGCCCCGGTGTCCGCGGAAACAGCCGCCCGAGCCGCAGCGCCAGGCCGAGGTCGCCGTCGACCATGATCTCACCGCGGGTGATCGCCGCCAGGCCGTTCACCTCACCGCGCGCCATCGCCTCCGCGACCGGCGCGGACACCATGATCACGGTGGTGGCGGGGTCGGCGCTGCGGGTCACCCGCATCCGGCCGTGATCGATCTCCAGCAGCCACTGCTCCAGGTCGTCGCCGTCGCGAATGTCGAACCGCACGCTCCCGCACACCTTGCTGAACCGCGGATCCTGGCCGGCGACGGTCAACCGCTCGAAGAAGGCACTGGTCGCCGTCATCCCACCTCCCCGGGCGCTGGTAGAAGCGGATGCCGGCTACCCGGTGCGGCTCGCCGTTAACTCCCGACGGCCTGCCTCGTTCGGGTCATCCCAGGTCGAAGTCCACCACCACCGGCGCCCTCCGGACCCGCACCGGGGTCGCGGCATCGAAGCTGGCCGCGTCGCGGTGCCAGACCGGCGGGGCGTACGCGCAGTCGCAGCGCAGCTTCACCCGCTTCCCGGGGAGCAGGCGCAGGGCGTAACCGCTGCCCACGTCCGCGACGCCGGCCAGATCCCCGCTGGTCGCGTCGAAGGCGATCACCTGGGCGTAGGTGCCCAGCTCGTCGACGCGTACCGCGCCGCTGACCAGCGTGCCGGCGGGCAGCGCCTGGTCCAGGGTCACCGTCCGGTGGGCGCGCACCCGCACCGACCGTGCCTGCTCCCGAGTGCCGACCCCACCGGACCACACGGTCGCCAGCCCGTCCGCGGCGAACTGCACCGGCCAGTGGTACGGCCCGAGGCCGGTGATCGTGTAGCGGCCGTCCTCGTCGGTGGTCGGGCCGTGGTCGCCGTACTTCGGATCCGGCACGTACGGCACCACCATCGCCAGCGCACGATAGATCGGAGCGCCCGTCGCCGCGTCGGTCAGCACGCCGGCGATGCTGCCCGGCGGATCGAGCCGGATGTCCGGCACACCGGTCACCGCGCCGGCCCGCACCCGGACCACCCGGGCGCGTTCGCGCTCACCCGTGCCGCCGTGCCGGCCCACCCACTGCCAGCCGTGGGTGCTCGTGTCGTAGGGGCGCACGAGCAGCCGGTACTCCCCGGGGGCCACGCCTTCGGCGATCAGCGTGCCCTGCTCGTCGGCGCAGCCCCCGTGCCGGCCCAGTTGGTCCCCGCCGAGCGTGACCGACGCCAGCGCCGCGGCGTCCACCGGCACGAGCGACGCGCAGGCCCGAGGCACCGGAGCGTCGGTGGCGGCGTCGCGGACCACGGTGCGAACACCGCCGGGCGCGGTCGAGGGAGACCCGGGGGTGCGCGCGCCGGCCGGTTCGGCGGCCCCGACGACGAGCAGTGCGACGGCGGCGGCGGTCAGGTGGCGCGGGAGCGAGTGGCGCATGGGGGATCGTCCTCTCGGCGGCGCGACGGATTGGACTGACGGTATCCGCCCGTCAGTGATCCAAATCGGTCAATGTCGCCATGCTGACTGTTGCGGAACGCGCACCCGCCCGGAATGGACCTTCTGCCGCGAACCAGGCACGGGAGCCACGTTCAGGACATAGCGTCAGGGCGGCGGCCGCGCCGCTGCGCCGGTCGCCGCCGGCTACGCCGACCGGAGGGGGACCGAAGATGGACCACGTCGACAGTGTGCTCCTGCCGGAACTGGACGGACCCGTGCCCGCGACGCTGCCGAGCGCGCTCGGCCTGCTGAGCCTGGCCCTGGGCGTCGGCGCCCTGGCAGCTCCCGGACCCCTCGCGCGACTGACCGGGGTGGACGACTCCCCGGCCGCGCGGGCGGTGCTCCCGGCCGTCGGGGTACGGGAGTTGGGCAGCGCCGCCGGCCTGCTCGGCGGTCGTCGCCCGGCGGGCTGGGCCTGGAGCCGGGTGGCCGGCGACGCCATGGACCTGACCCTGCTCGGCCGCGCCCTCGCCGACCGCAGCGGTGAACGACGCCGCCGGGTCGCGCTGACCACCCTCGCGATCGCCGGCATCGCGGCCGTCGACGTGCTCTCCGCCGTGCGGATCAGCCGAGCCCGACGGGCGCGGGCGCGGATGATCCGGATGGAGATCGCGGTGACCGTCAACCGGTCACCCGCCGAGGCGTACCGGTTCTGGCGCGACCTGGAGAACCTGCCCCGGTTCATGTCGCACCTGGAGTCGGTACGCGCCGACGACCTGCGCCGCTCGCACTGGGTCGCCCGCGGCCCGGCCGGTCACCGCGTCGAGTGGGACGCCGAGATCATCCACGACCAGCCGAACACGTCCATCACCTGGCGTTCGATGGCGGGGACCGGGGTACCCAACGCCGGCCGGGTCCGCTTCGTGCCGGCACCCGGCGACCGGGGCACCGAGGTCCGGGTGGAGTTGCGCTACGCGCCGCCGGCCGGCGCGCTCGGCCGGGCGGCGGCGAAACTCTTCGGCGAGGAACCCGAGCAGCAGGTCCGTGACGACCTGCGCCGGTTCAAGCAGGTGCTGGAGACCGGCGAGGTGGTCCGCTCGGAGGGCAGCCCCAACGGCATCTCCGTACGCCAACAGGCCCTGCAACGACCCGCCCAGCCACTGCCGCCGTCGCGCCGGTGACCGCCCGCTCCGAAAGGGACCGAGGATGAAGGCCAACGCCTGGATGGGCACCGACAAGGTCAAGGTCATCGACGTACCCGACCCGAAGATCATGAACGCCCGGGACGCGATCGTCCGGATCAGCACCACCGCGATCTGCGGCTCCGACCTGCACCTCTACCACGGCTACATCCCCGCCATGCGCAAGGGCGACATCCTCGGCCACGAGTTCATGGGTGAGGTGGTCGAGGTCGGCCCGCAGGTGCGCAACCTCAAACCCGGCGACCGGGTGGTGGTGCCCTTCCCGATCGCCTGCGGGCACTGCTCGTCCTGCCAACGCGGCCTCTACTCGGTCTGCGAGAACTCCAACCCGAACGCGGGGATCGCCGAGAAGATCATGGGCCACTCGCCGGCCGGCATCTTCGGCTACTCCCACCTGCTCGGCGGGTACGCCGGCGGTCAGGCCGAGTACGCCCGGGTGCCGTTCGCCGACGTCGGCCCGCTCAAGGTGCCCGACGACGTCCGCGACGACCAGGCGGTCATGCTCGCCGACGTGTTCCCCACCGGCTACATGGGCGCCGAGATGTGCGACATCAAACCCGGGCAGGTGATCGCCGTCTGGGGCGCCGGGCCGGTCGGCCTGTTCGCCGCGGCCAGCGCCCGGCTGCTCGGCGCGGAACGGGTGATCGTCATCGACCGGTACCCGTACCGGCTGCGGCTCGCCGAGGAGCACATCGGCGCCGAGACGATCAACTACGAAGAGCTGGATGTGCTGGACACCCTCAACGAGCTGACCGCCGGCCGGGGACCCGACGCGTGCATCGACGCGGTCGGCCTGGAGGGCCACCACGGCAATGCCGCCATGTACGCGTACGACCGGGTGAAGCAGGCCGCCCGGGTCGAGACGGAGCGGCCGTTCGCGCTGCGCCAGGCGATCCTCGCCTGCCGCTCGGGAGGGGTGGTCTCGGTGGTCGGCGCGTACGGCGGGTTCGTCGACAAGTTCCCCATGGGCGCGTTCATGAACCGGTCGCTGGTCATGCGGACCGGTCAGTGCCACGTTCAGCGCTACACGAGGCCGCTGCTGGAACGGATCCAGCGTGGCGAGATCGATCCGAGCTTCATCGTCAGCCACCGGCTGCCGCTGCGCGACGCCCCGAAGGGCTACAAGATCTTCCAAAAGAAACAGGACGACTGTACGAAGGTGCTGCTCACGGCCTGATCGACACGCGGGTACCACCGGCTAACGCGGCCGGACCCCGGACTCCACCGTCAGGGTCCCCGCCTCGGCGTCGATCGTGGCCCGCGCGCCGAGCGGCACGGTGAGCTGCCCGTTGCCGTGCCCCAGCCGCAGTCCACCCAGGACCGGCACGCCGAGGTCGTACAGGCGGTCCTTGAGGACCGCCGCCGCGTCCCACTCGCCGGGTTCGCCGACACTGTTGGTGATCTGGCCGATGACCACCCCGGCGACCCGGGACAGGACGCCCACCCGGCGAAGTTCGGTCAGCATCATGTCGATGCTGTACGGGGCCTCGTCCACGTCCTCGAAGAACAGGATCGCGTCGTTGAACTTCGGCGCGTCACTGGCGCCGAGCGAGGTGGAGAGCAGGGTGAGGCAGCCGCCGAGCAGCGGCCCCGAAGCCCGCCCGGGCACCAGCACGGGAGCGGCCGTCTCGGCCGGATCCCGGACGATCGTGACCGGGGCGGTGGTCATCACCGCCTGGCGCAGGGCCTCGGCCGACTCGGGGCCGGTGCGGCTGTCGCTCCAGTTGACCATGGGGCCGTAGAAGGTGACCAGGCCTAGGTCGCGCCAGAGCTTGCCGTGGATGCTGGTGATGTCGCTGAAACCGACGACCACCCGTGGATCCCGGCGCAAACCGGAAACGTCGAGTTCGTCGACGATCCGCTGGGTGCCGTAACCGCCACGGGCGGCGAAGACCGCACGGATCCCCGGGTCGTTGAGCGCGGCGTTGAGGTCGGCGAGCCGCTGCGCGTCGGTGCCGGCCAGATAGCCGTACTTGGCGAAGACGTGCTGGCCCAACTCGACCACCAGACCCCAACTGCGCAGGATCTCGATGCCGCGAGCCATGTTCGTGGGGTCGGGAGTGCTGCCGGGCGACACGACCCGGACCCGATCGCCGGGCGCCAGCGCCGGTGCCCGCAGCACGCGCTTCGCACCACCCGGCGCGGCCTGCGCGGTCCCGTTCTGCACCCCGCCGGCGAGTACCGCGCCACCGGCCGCCGCCGCTCCCATCCGCAGCATGTGTCGACGGGACAGGGGGACCCGCGCGGCCCCCCGGGTCGAAGCTGGGTCTGTTCCAGAAGTGGCCACCGGCGTCCCCTCATCGTGATCAGACGATGTACGAGCCACCGCAGCCTACGACAATTGTTCGTGTCGCACGGGGTCCAGAAGGGACAGCATCTCCAGTGGACGGACGCTGCCCACGGCCAGACCTGGTTCAGGCGGCATCCCGAGTGACGTGACTGTCGGGTTTGTCCGGCCTCGCCCGGCGTTGGCGGGATGTCCGGGTCCGCGTGCGACCCGTTTGTGGCCGGGGAGCCGGGGAACTCGCCCCGTTCGTCCGCCGGCAGGCCGGACGGCATGTCGAGGGAAACGAAGGAGCGGAGCATGGAGTACGAGCAGATGATCGCCACGGTACGACAGCGCGCTGGCCTCGGCGAGAACGAGGCCGTGCGGTCCGTAGAGGCCGTCCTGTCGGTGCTCGGCGAACGGCTCGCCGGGCAGGAGGCCGACCACCTGGCGGCACAGCTACCGGAGCGGTTGAACGGGTCCGTCACGCGCAATCCGCAGGGCCGCCGGTGGGATGTCGGCGAGTTCCTGAAGGCCGTCGGGGACCGCGAGCAGGTCGCGAACGCGGACCACGTGCGTCAGCATGCCCAGGCGGTGTTGCGGACCGTCGCCGAGGCGCTCGATGACGACCAGCGACACGACCTGCTCGCCCAGCTTCCCGGCGGCATCACCGATCTCTTCGGTGTGCCGACCCCACGAGGCTGAGCCCGACGAGGCTGAGCCCCACGGACGCCTACGGGATCGGCCACTCGTGCACCGGTCGGTTGCTGTGCATCAGGTCGATGTAGTGGCGGACCACCTCCCGGAGCGCCTCCGGCCGGTCCAGGTGGTCGGCGGACTCCAACCGGTGCAGCGTCTCCACCTGCCAGGTCGCACCGTTGCGGCTGGTCAGGCAGCGCTGCTCGATGATGCCGAGCAGCCGGTCGCGCTCACCGGGGTCGAGCCCCCAGCGGTCCAGGCCGTGGTGTGCCAACGGCAGCAACCGGCGCAGCACCAACTCGGTGACGGGCAGATAACCCAGGCCGGGCCAGAAGACCTGCGCGTCGATGCCGTGCCGGGCGCAGTTGGTGAAGTTCTCCTCGGCGGCGCTGAACGACATCTGTGACCACAGTGGCCGGTCGGATTCGGCCAGGGCACGGACCAGCCCGAAGTAGAAGGCGCCGTTGGCGATGGTGTCCAGCACGGTCGGACCGGCGGGCAGCACCCGGTTCTCCACCCGGAGATGCGGTCGGCCGCGGGACACGTCGTACACCGGGCGGTTCCACCGGTAGATGGTGCCGTTGTGCAGGCGCAGCTCGGCGAGATTGGGCACCTCGCCGGCCGCGAGGGCCTGCGCCGGGTCCTCCGGGTCGCAGACCGGCAGCAACGCCGGAAAGTAGCGCACGTTCTCCTCGAACAGGTCGAACACGCTGGTGATCCAGCGTTCGCCGAACCAGACCCGGGGGCGTACCCCCTGGGCCTTGATCTCTTCCGACCGGGTGTCGGTGGCCTGCTGGAACAGCGGAATGCGGGTCTCGCGCCACAGCTCCCGGCCGAAGAACAGCGGCGAGTTCGCACCGACGGCCACCTGGACGCCGGCGACCGCCTGGGCAGCGTTCCAGTAGTCGGCGAACTGGGGAGGGCTGACCTGTAGGTG
Source organism: Micromonospora sp. NPDC085948 (assembly GCF_040686315.1). Lineage (NCBI taxonomy): Bacteria > Bacillati > Actinomycetota > Actinomycetes > Micromonosporales > Micromonosporaceae > Micromonospora > Micromonospora sp. NPDC085948. The sequence continues at coordinate 27,604 of NZ_JBFBJW010000018.1, forward strand.
GAACTGGGTGCTGGTGCAGGCCGCCTCCGGGGTGATCGTGTCGGCGGTGACCGCCAGGCGCTCCACGCCGCTGATGGCGATCGGCAGATCCTCACCGCGCGCGGCGAAGATCTGCTCGTTGAGCAGCTTGTAGCGGGGGTTGGCGGAGAGCGTCTCGGCGGTCAGGTGCTCGGGGCGCAGCGTCGGCAGGATCCCGATCATGACCATGTGCGCGCCGATCGCCCGCGCCTTCACCTCGGCGGCGTTCAGGCTGGCCCGGACGTACTCCTCGAAGTCCGCGGTGCCGGTGCCGGTCAGCCGCCGCGGCGGCACGTTGATCTCGACGTTGAACTGGCCCAACTCGGTCTGGAAGCTCGGGTCGGAAATGGCCGCCAGCACGTCGGCGTTGCGCATCGCCGGGTTCGACGCCTCGTCGACCAGGTTCAGCTCGATCTCCACGCCGGTCATCGGACGGTCCACGTCGAAGCGCGACTCGCGCAGCATCTCGGCGAAGACGTCCAGGCAGCGGCGGACCTTGTCGCGGTAGCGGGCCCGATCCTCTCGACTGAAGGTTCGTACGCCGACGTCCTCGCCCATCGTCACCACCCTGTCACCGCTGGTTCCCCTAACCTCGCACGTCCTCGTCCGGCAGGGGAATATCTGAGGCTTCTTTCCTACCCAGTGACGGACCCGGTGACCCCTGTCGCCGTTCACGAGGTCCGTCAGGTGGCGGCGCACCGACACCGCTACCATTGCCGCCCGAGAGGTGGTGGCGTGGCGATGCGCGACAAGGTGACCCGACTGTTCGTTGCGGCGGCGATCGCGGAGGCCTGCTCCTGGCTGGCCCTGCTGGTCGGCATGCTGGTCAAGTACGGCCCGCCGGAGAACGAGCTGGGTGTCAAGATCTTCGGGCCGATCCACGGCGGCCTGTTCGTCGCGTACGTCGTGTTGACGCTGGCCGTGGCCCGGCTGCACCGGTGGAGCCTGCTGGCCACGGCGGTCGCTCTGGTCGGTGCCGTGCCGCCGTTCGCCACCCTGATCTTCGAACGCTGGGCCCGCCGCCGGGGCATGCTCGGCGTGGAACGGCGACCCGTCCGCGAGACCGTGCGGATCGGCTGACCACTCAGTCGATCAGGAAGGCACTCAGCACTGCCGCCAGGGCCTCCGGCGCCTCCTCGGCCATGTGGTGACCCGAGTCGACCGACGCAGTGCGCACGTCGTCGGCCCACTCCCGCCAGATCGACGCCGGGTCGCCGTGCAACTCCACCATGTCGTCGCGTTCGGCCCAGACGAACAGCACCGGGCAGGAGATCTTCCGCCCGGCCGCCCGGTCGGCGTCGTCGGCGGCGCGGTCCGGCCCCAGACCCGCCCGGTAGTCCTCGCACATCGCGTGCACCGTCGCCGGGTCGTGGATGGCCCGGTGGTAGTCCGCGTAGGCCTCCTCGCCCATCTGGGCGGGGGAGCCGCCGTACCAGGCGTCCGGGTCGGCGTTGATCAGCGGTTCCGCCGGCTTGTCGGTCTGGCCCAGGAAGAACCAGTGCCACCAGCGGGCGGCGAACCGGGCGTCGCAGGTGGCCAGCGCCGCGCCGATCGGCACCCCGTCGAGCACGCCGAGGCGACTGACCCGCTCCGGGTGGTCCAGGGCGGTACGCATCGCCACGTACGACCCGCGGTCGTGACCGACCACGGCGGCACGCTCGTGACCGAGCACGTCGAGCAGCGCGATGACGTCGCGGGCCATCGCACGCTTGGCGTACGCGCTGTGGTCGGGCGTCTCCGCCGGCTTCGTCGAACCGCCGTACCCCCGCAGGTCCGGGCAGATCACCGTGTGGCGCTCGGCGAGTAGCGGCGCGACCCGGTGCCAGGTCGCGTGGGTACGGGGATGGCCGTGCAGCAGCACCACGGGCGAGCCGGCGCCGCCGCGGCGCACCCGCAGACGGACCGGGCCGACATCGATCTCGTCGAGGGTGAATCCGGGAAACATGGACGTGCCGATGCCCTCCCGAGCGGGCCCGAAACACGGAGGCGGCTCAGGTCAGCGCGGAGCAGGCCGTGATGCCGGCGACCAGCAGCGCGCCCAGGAACGCCTGCAACAGCAGCGGCGGCCCGAGGTGCGACCAGAGCGTCGCGGTGCGCGGGGTGAGCAACTGCCCGGTGGTGAGGTTGACGATCCGCTCGATGCGCGGCGGCAGCTCCGGGTCGCGTTGCGGGCGCAGGGTGAGCTGCACCTGGTCCGCCGGGTGCAGGGCGCTCTGCGGCAGGTGCCCGTGCAGCTCCACCTCGCAGAGCTGGCCGGCGGTGTTGCGCAGGCGCACCGGGACGACCAGGTATTCCGGACCCTGCTTGAGTTCCTTCCACCGTCGGCGGGTGCCGCCACCGCCGAAGGAGAACAGCGAGCGCAGCAGCAGGGCGGGCAGCCGGGCGATCGCCGCCGCGGCGAGCACCGCCACCAGCACCGGCTGACCGATGCGGACCTCGCGGGTGTAACCGTCGAGCAGGCGGACCAACCGCCCGGTGACGATCTTTTCCGTCGGGTGCACGATCCGTCGGCTTTCGAGTCCGCTGTCCATTCCCACCACCGAGAGTCCGCTTGTGTGCACAGATCGTATCGACGTCCTGGGTTGAACGACGTGAATGAAACCTGGTCACGGGCTCACGGCTGCGAGGTGACATCCCGGGCGACCCGGGTAAGCGGGGGGCCGAGCTGGAAAGGGGTCGAGCATGCAGCTGTCCTTCCTGCGCCCGCTCTACGACCGTCCCGGGCCGTGGTGCTCGGTGTATCTGGACGCCTCCGCCGACACGGAGGACGCCCATCCCGCGCTGGACCTGCGCTGGCGTGCCCTGCAACGTCGCCTGACCGAACAGGGCGCCGACGAGGCGAGCATCGCCGCGTTGGACCGGGTGATCCGTGGCCACGACCCGATGGTCGGGGACTACGGCCTCGCGGTCTTCGCCAGTCACGGGCGGGTGGTGCTCTCCGAGTACCTGTCCGCGCCACCACTGCGTGACCTGGCCAGTTTCGCGCCGCTGCCCCACGTGATGCCGCTGCTCGCCCAACGCGGCGAACAGGTGGCCTGGGTACGGGTGATCGCCGACCGGCTGGGCGCCGACGCGATGGCGGTCAGCGCCGGCGGGGTGCCCCGGCGGGCGCACGTCGCCGGGCGCGACGCGTACCCGCTGCGGCGGACCAAGCCCGGCGGCTGGTCCCAGTCGCGCTACCAGAGGGCCGCCATGGAGGCCTGGCACCAGAACGCCGGTGACGTCACCGCCGCCACGGTGGAGCTGGCGGACCGGGTCGGTGCGGACGTGGTGGTGGTCGCCGGCGACGTCCGGGCCACCGGGATGATCGCCGCCCAGATGCCGGAGCGCTGGCAGGACCTGGTGGTCCGTACCGATGCCGGGTCGCGGGCCGGTGGCGCCGACCAGACGATGCTCGACGACCTCACCGTGCAGACCATCGCGGAGGTCGCCGACCAGCGGATCAGCGCCGCGCTGGACCGGTTCGGGGTGCAGGAGGACGTGGGCGCCGGCCTCGACGCGGTCGTCTCGGCCCTGCAACGCAACCAGGTCGACACGATGATCATCGTGGACGATCCGTCGGCCGACGGCGAGCTGTGGATCGGCTCGGAGCCCACCGAGATCGCCGTCGACGCGGGGCAGTTGGCCGCGATGTCGGTGGCCGAACCGCAGCGGGTACGCGCGGACGCCGCGCTGGTCCGCGCGTTGGTCGGCACCGACGCGGCGCTGACCGTGCTGGGTCCGGACGAGGCTCCCGAGCTCACCGACGGCGTCGGCGCGGTGCTGCGCTACGTCGACCCCAGCACACCGGGGCGCGGCAATGGCTGAGCGCCGGGTGGCGGACCTCGTGGTGGAGCGACTCCTGGCCTGGCGGGTGCCCCGCGCCTTCGGCTACCCGGGCGAGGCGATCGCCCCGCTGGTCGAGGCGTTGGACCGCACCGGCGGCGAACCGGCGTTCGTCCCGGCCCGGCACGAGGAGACCGCCTCGTTCATGGCCACCGGGCACGCCAAGTTCACCGGCGGCATCGGGGTCTGCCTCGCCACCCAGGGACCCAGCGCCGTGCAACTGCTCAACGGCCTCTACGACGCCAAGCTGGACAGCAAGCCGGTGGTGGCGATCGTGGGGGAGGACATCTCCGGGCCGCTCGGCGGCGCGCACCAGGAAATCGGGTTGAGTCGGCTCTTCGGCGACGTGTGCAACCAGTTCGTCCGCTACGGCCGCAACCCCGAGGACGTGGCCGCGCTGCTGGACCAGGCGTTCCGGACGGCGGCGGCGACCCGCAGCCCGACCTGTGTCGTGCTGCCCCGGGAGTTGCAGGAAACCCTGGTGCCCGACGTGCAGACGTCCGCCGTCGGGGTGGTCTCGGCCACCCCCGGTGAGCCGTTGGCCCGGGTGCTGCCGCACGAGGCGGACCTCGACGCCGCCGCGCAACTGCTCGGTGGCGGCCAGCGCGTCGCGATCCTGGTGGGCCAGGGCGGGCGGGACGCGGCCGCGGAGATCATCGAGGTGGCCGACCGGCTCGGCGCCGGGGTGGCCAGTTCACTGCTGGGCAAGCCGGTGCTCGACGAGCGGCTGCCGTTCCACACCGGGGTGCTCGGCGAGGTCGGCACCCCGGCCGCCGCCGAGCTGATGGGTGGCTGCGACACCCTGCTGATGGTCGGCACCAACGACCCGTGGACCGACTACTTCCCGATACCCGAGCAGGCCCGCACGGTGCAGATCGACATCGACGGCCGCCGGATCGGCACCCGCTACCCGGCCGACGTGCCGCTGGTCGGCGACGCCGCCGAGACGTTGCGGGCGTTGCTGACCCGACTGCGTGGTCGACCCGAGCAGCAGTGGCGCGCCACCGTGGAGAGTTCGGTGGACCGGTGGCGGGAGGTGGCCGCCGAGCGGGTGGCCGCGCCCGCCGACCCGGTCAACCCGCAACTCGTACTCCAGGAGTTGTCGGCCCGTCTGCCGAGCACCGGAGCGGTCGCGGTCGACGTCGGCTCGGTCCTCTACTGGTACGCCCGGCACCTCACCCTGCCACCCGGGGTGAACGCGCAGCTCTGCGGCACCCTGGGCTCGATGGGCTGCGCGCTGCCGTACGCGGTGGCCGCCAAGCTCGCCGCCCCCGACCGGCCGGTGATCGCGCTGGTCGGCGACGGGGCGATGCAGCTCAACGGCCTCGCCGAGCTGATCACCGTGTCCCACCACTGGCAGAGCTGGCGTGACCCACGGTTGGTGGTGCTGGTGCTCAACAACCGGGACCAGAACGGCATGGGTGGCGGACGGCAGCCGTCCTCCGACCCGGCCAACCGCCGCCCCGACGTGCCGTACGCCGGTTGGGCCCGCCTGCTGGGGCTGCACGGTGTGCGGGTGGACCGCCCGGAGCTGGTCGGCGCGGCCTGGGACGAAGCCCTCGCCGCGGACCGTCCCTGCGTACTGGAGGCGGTTGTCGACCCGGCGGTGTCGCTGGCGCCGCCGGAGCCGGCGTTCGCCGACCTGCGCGGCCTGTACGCCGACGGCGCCCCGGCCCGGAAGGTCCGGGAGCAGGTGGAGGTCACCGCGAACGCCGAAGACCTCGTTTAGCCGCTCTCGGCCAGGGCATCAGAAGCGGCCCGACGACGCTGGAGGTCCCATGTCCGAGCCCGCTGACCGCCGCTATGGTCCGGCGGCCCTGCCGCAGTCACGCGGCCCGGTCTCCGCCGCGGTGCTCGACGCCCTCCGATGCCCGCCGCACGACCTGCCGGCGGGGCTCGGCGCCGACCTCGACCCCACCGACCCGATCACGGACGAGGACCTTCAGCTCACCCTGTTCCTCTGCTACGAGCTGCACTACCGGGGTTGGTGCGGGGTGGACGAGGCGTGGGAGTGGCAGCCGACGCTGCTCGCGCTGCGCGCCGAAGCCGAACGGCCCTTCGAGGCGGCCCTGCGCCGGCTGGTCGGCGCACCGTCGGTGCCGGCCGCCGGGGTGGCGGCCGGCCTGGCCGAACTGGTCGCGGCCGACAACGGCCCGCCGCTGGCCGCGACGCTGCAACGCCGTGCCGACCTCACCCAGTTCCGCGAGTTCGCCACCCACCGCTCCGTCTACCACCTGCGCGAGGCGGACCCGCACAGCTGGGCGCTGCCCCGCCTCGGCGGGCCGGCCAAGGCCGCCCTCGTGGAGATCCAGACCGACGAGTACGGCAACGGCCGGCTGGATCGGATGCACGCCGAGCTGTTCCGGCGCACCCTCGAACGGCTGGGGTTGGACACCGCGTACGGCGCACACCTGGACGCGGCACCCGCGGTGACCCTGGCGACCAACAACCTGATGTCGCTGTTCGGGCTGCACCGGCGCTGGCGCGGCGCGCTGCTCGGGCACCTGGCCGCGTTCGAGATGACCTCCTCGCTGCCGAACCGCCGCTACGGCAACGGGCTGCGCCGGCTCGGCCTCGACGAGGTGGCCACCCGCTTCTACGACGAGCACGTCGAGGCCGACGCGGTGCACGAGCAGATCGCCGCCCACGACATGTGCGGTGGCCTGGTCCGGGTCGAGCCGGCTCTCGCCCCCGACGTGCTGTTCGGCGCGGCGGCCGGGCTCGCGGTGGACCGGCTGTTCGCCGGGCACCTGCTGGACAACTGGGCCGCCGGCCGCAGCTCACTGCGGTCGCCGGCGCCGCCCACCGTGCCGCCGACCGTCTCGCTCACCGCGACGGCGTCGGCCGTAGTGGTCCCGCCGGCCCGGCCCGTCGTCGTCTGAACGGCCGGCGCGTCAGGACTGCCGGTCGGCGCCGGCGCGGAAGTTGATCGCCTTGTGGGTGCCGTCGCAGAACGGCTTGAGCGCCGACTTGCCGCACCGGCACAACGCCACCGTGCCCCGGCGCGCGTCGATGTGCTCGCCGTCCGGCGTGACAAGTGCGAAGTCGCCGCGGACCAGTAGCGGTCCGTCCTCGTACGGGGTGATGGTGGCGGCGGCTGGCTCGCTGGTGTCGTCGGTGCGCATGGCCCCGGAAGTGCCCGCCCTGACCCAGGCGAAACCCGTGCCGACCGCCGTCGAAGAGGCGACTCCGGCGGATCGTCGCCGAACGGCGGTGATGACCGGCGCACCCCGCTGACCAGCGGAATGTGCTGCCGGGTGGGTGATGACCCGTTTGAACCCCATCGGTACGGGAAGCCGGGCCGCGTGGTGAGCGAACGAGGCAAGGTGGGGCCGGTGCACAAGGTGCACAAGGGGCTCACGGCCGATGGTGCCGGTCTCGCCGGCGACCGGGTCGTGGCCGCGGGCAGCGCCGCCCGGGTGTTGGTCGCCGCCACCGCCCGGGCGCTGCGCGGGGAGGACTGCGCCGACCTCGGGCACACCGGGCCGACGTCGCGCTTCCCGGGCGCCCCGGAGCCGGTACGCCGCGCCGCGGTCACCCGCGCCGCCGGTCGGGTCGCGCTCACCGTGGCCCAGGTCGACGAGGTGGACGGCGCTCGGGTGGCCCGCTGGTTCGTCGACCAGTATCCCCGTCGGCGCTATCCCGGCGTGCTGATCGGCTCGCCGCACGGCGCGGCGGCACACCTCGCGGTGGCCCTCGGCGTGCCGTGGCTGCCGGCCGGTTTCGAGATGACCGTGCACTGGTCCGACGGCGCGGTGGACCGTCCCGCGGACGCGCTGGAGCACGGCGCGGCACTCGCCGCCCGGTTGCTCGCCGGCAACGCCGACCTGCACCTGCGCCAGGTGCACTGCCCGGCCAGTCGAGGCCCGCTGACCGGGGCCACGGTGTCACTGACCGCCTCGTGGCGGGCCCTGCCGGCCGCGTACGCGCAGTTTCTGACCGACCGGCTGCTCCCGGGCGCCCCGGTGCTGCTGGTCCGTGACGCGCGCACCTGGCCGGTGCTGGAGCGCGGTTCCGGCCACAGCTTCCAGGTCGGCTGCCCGGCCAGCGGACTGGACCCGGTCGACTTCCACCCGGACAGCCACGCGCTGCGGCAGGTGCTGCGCTCCGTCGGCGGCGACGCGGCCCGCTGGGACCCACCGGAGGTCTCCGTCCCGTCCGGTTACGCCGAGCAGGACGTCGACCCGGGCTTCGAACCGGCCGTGCGGGACTGGTCCGCCTCGCACCAGCACCCGCTGCACCGGATGCTGGTGCCCCGCCCGGCGGCCCTGAGCGCGGGCGTGGCCGACCTGTACCGGCGGTGGTTGCGCGGCGCCGGCAAGACCGGCGACCGGTTGGTGGTGGAGTGCGGCCGGCTGCTCGACCCGTGGCAGGTGGTGCGGGCGGGGCTGGTGCCGTACTGGTGTGAGAACGCCACCCGGCGCAGCGTCGACGAGGCCGAGTGGTGGCTGGCCGGCAGCGAGGCCTTCAGCTCGGTGGACGTGCTGCCCGAGCCGCCCGGGATGCGCTCACCGGCGCTGGCCGGGCTGCCCCAGTGGCTGGCGGTGGCCGGTTTCGGACGCCGCCGTCGGGCGTTGGACCGGACCACCGCCCGGGGCTACCCGGTCACCTCGGTGCCGACCCGTCGGGCCACCGAGGTGCTGCGGGCGCAGCCGTACGACCTGCCCCTGCCGCCCTCGCTGGGGGTCGCAGAGGCGCTGGCCGTGCTCCGCGACAGTGGCGGCCACCAGGGGTTACTCGTCTCCTGAGGCGGACACGCCGAAACTTCCTCGCGAACCCGGGGTCCCGTGATTGAGTACCTACGGAGCGGGAACATCGCTGGCTGCGACGGCCTGATTGCGCTGCGTAGAGGCGGTGTCGCCCGCTGGCATCCCAGTCACTGACCCACTTTTCCGGCCCGGTGCGTGGCTCGGCCACGCGCACGACCGGTTTCCCGATCCGGGCGGGGGACCTTCCTGAGGGAGGCGCGGATGTTCGGACAGACGAGCACGACCACGACCACACCACCACCCACCGAGCGGGGTCTGGAGGATCTCGACGCGGCGGCAATGGCGTACGCGGCCCGGATCGCCGGGCTTCCGCCAGAGCGGCGGGGGGAGGCCCGCGACGACCTGGTGCGCTTCGCGCTGCCGTTCGCCGGGCGGCTGGCCCGCCGGTACCGGGGGCGTGGGGAGCCACTCGAGGACCTGGAGCAGGTCGCCCGGCTGGGGCTGGTCAACGCCGTCGACCGGTATGACCCGGAACGGGGCTCGTTCACGGCGTACGCCGCGATCACCATCGTGGGCGAGATCAAACGGCATTTCCGGGACCGCACCTGGGGCGTCCACGTGCCCCGCCGACTGCGTGACCTGATCCTCGAGGTCGGACAGGCCACCGCCGCACTGACCAGTGAACTGTCCCGGGCGCCGTCGGTGGCCGAACTGTCGGCCCGACTGGAGACCCCGCAGGAGGAGATCCTCGCCGCGTTGGAGTCGGCGGCCGGCTACAGTCCGGCCTCGCTCAACGCCCCGGTCGGTGGTGAGAGCTCCGCGGAGTTCGGCGACCTGGTCGGCGAGTCGGACAACGCCCTGGAGTCCGTCGACGACCGGGTCACGGTGAGCGGACTGCTGCACCGACTGCCCTGGCGCGAGCGGCGCATCCTGGCGATGCGCTTCTACGGCAACCAGACCCAGGCTGAGATCGCCGCCCGGTTCGGCATCTCGCAGATGCACGTGTCCCGGCTGCTGTCGCGGGCGCTGACCTGGCTGCGTCAGGCGATGCTCGCCGACGCGCCGCCGCCGTGGCAGAACGGTGCCGCCGAACCCGACCCGGGCAAGACCCGGATCTCGGTGAAGCAGAACGGTGACCGTGTGGTGGTCGAGGTCGGCGGCGAGATCGACCGCGACGGCGCGGACCAGTTGCGCCGGGCCATGTTGGAGGCGGTCACCGGCCAGCCCAGCGAGGTGGTCGTCGACCTGGTCGGCGCGGGTGGGTTCGACGCCGGGGGGATCGCCGCGCTGATGGCCGGGCACGAGGCGGCGGAGCGGACCGGCGTACCGCTGCGGCTGACCCGGGTCCAACCCGCGGTACGCCGCTCGCTCACCGCCGCCGGCCTGGCACCCGTGCGGGACTGAGCCACCGCGCTGGCTCCCTCCGTCCCGCGAGATGCGGGCGGCACGCACGCACGCACCGACCGACGCGACGAGGGCCGACACCACCAGGTGCCGGCCCTGCGTCGTACGTCGGTCAGTCCTGCTCGGGGTTGCCGTCGCTGTGCGGGTGCCGCCAGCGTTCGTGCGGCTTCGGCGCGTCGTCGGCGTCCTTGGGCGCGTCGCTGTCCTCGAAGCTCGGCCGACGGACGCCTTCGGGCTCCGGCACGTCCACCGGCCTCGCACCGGATCGCGATGCCGGCTGGAAGTCGGTCGCCTCCCGGGCGCCGTGCGCGCCCTCGGCGGCCGGTGACTCCGGCGTGTGGTGCTCCATCCGCAGTTCCTCGGCGAAGTGCTGCGGCGGCTTCGTGGTGCGCTGCGGCAGGTCCCGGCCCAGATCGGCGACGAGCGGGCCGTACTTCAGGTCGAACGCGGGGCGCTCGGAGCGGATCCGGGGCATCCGGTCGAAGTTGCGCAGCGGCGGCGGGCAGCTGGTGGCCCACTCGAGGGAGTTGCCGAAGCCCCACGGGTCGTCGACGGTCACCACCGCCCCGTACCGCCAGGACTTCCACGCGTTGTAGATGAAGAACAACGTGGACAGGCCGAGGATGAACGCGAAGATGCTGGAGATCGTGTTCAGCGTGGTGAAGCCGTCGCTGGGCAGGTAGTCGGCGTACCGGCGGGGCATGCCCTCACTGCCCAGCCAGTGGTGCACCAGGAAGGTGCCGTGGAAGCCGATGAACATGGTCCAGAAGTGCGCCTTGCCGAGCCGCTCGTCGAGCAGCCGCCCGGTCATCTTCGGCCACCAGAAGTAGTAGCCGCCGAAGAGGGCGAAGACCACGGTGCCGAAGACCACGTAGTGGAAGTGCGCCACCACGAAGTAGCTGTCGTGGGTGTGCCAGTCCACCGGCGGGCTGGCCAGCAGCACCCCGGTGAGGCCGCCGAGCAGGAACGTGACCAGGAAGCCGATGGCGAACAGCATCGGCGTCTCGAAGGTGAGCTGCCCCTTCCACATGGTGCCGATCCAGTTGAAGAACTTCACACCGGTGGGCACGGCGATCAGGTAACTCAGGATGCTGAAGAACGGCAGCAGCACCTGGCCGGTGGCGAACATGTGGTGCGCCCACACCGTCATGGACAGCACGGTGATCGCGATGGTGGCCAGCACGATCCCGGTGTAGCCGAAGAGCGGCTTGCGGGAGAAGACCGGAATGATCTCGGTGATGATGCCGAAGAACGGCAGCGCGATGATGTAGACCTCGGGGTGGCCGAAGAACCAGAACAGGTGCTGCCAGAGCATCGGGCCGCCGGTGGCCGCGTCGTACACGTGCGCGTTGAGCAGCCGGTCGGCGGACAGCGCCAGCAGCGCGGCGGCCAGCAGCGGGAAGACGAGGATCACCAGCACGCTGGTGAACAGCATGTTCCAGGTGAAGATCGGCATCCGGAACATGGTCATCCCGGGTGCGCGCAGGGTGAGGATCGTGGTGATCAGGTTGACCGCGCCGAGGATGGTGCCGAGCCCGGAGACGACCAGGCCGAGCACCCACATGTTCGCGCCCACCCCGGGGCTGTTCTCGACGCTGCTCAGGGGGTTGTACGCGGTCCACCCGAAGTCCGCCGAGCCGCCCGGCGCGAGGAACCCGCCGACCACCATCAGCCCACCGAACAGGTACAGCCAGTAGGCCAGCGCGTTGAGGCGGGGGAACGACACGTCCGGCGCGCCGATCTGGATCGGCACGATGAAGTTGGCGAACCCGAACGCCGCGGGCGTGGCGAACAGCAGCAGCATCACCGCGCCGTGCGAGGTGAAGAGCTGGTTGTACTGCTCGGAGGAGAGGAACTGCATCCCCGGGCGGGCCAGTTCGGCGCGCATCAGCATCGCCTGGAGCCCGGCCAGCAGGAAGAACCCGAAGGACGTCAGCAGATACAGCAGACCGATCTGTTTGTGGTCGGTGGTCGCGAGAAATTTGATCAACGAGCCGCCGGGGACCGGTGCTCGTACCGCTCCGGGGAACCCCCCGAAGCGGGCCGGTGCCAGGATCGCCGGGCCCCGATCGCGACCGGGTTCCGTGGTTACCCGCTTGGGCATGGCTGCTCACCCCGTCGTGACGGCAGAAAGGACGGGCGTGCCTACCCGACCCTTGCACCATGTAACCAGCCCGAAGCGGTAATTTCGGTCAGATCGCCAGTACCGGCGCGAGCACCTCGAACGCTCAGGTCGCCGGAAGCATCGCCCAGACGGCCTTGCCCGCACCGGCCGGCACGCTGCCCCAGCGCTGGGTCAGCTCCCGTACCAGCAGCAGGCCCCGCCCACCCTCGGCGTGCAGATCCGTCCCGCCCGCCCGAGCCTGGGCGCTGCTGCCGTCCACCACGGCGAGGTGCAGGTACGGCCGGCGCAGGGTCACCGTCACCTGCATCGGCGTGCCGGCGTGCCGGACCACGTTACCGACCAGTTCGCTGAGCACCAGCGAGGCCGGGCCGGCCGCGTCCGGCAGGTTCCACCGCGCGCACGCGTCGGTGACCAGGTCCCGAGCCCGCCGGCAGGCCCCGGCCACCGGCTCCAGCCGGGCCCGCATCCGCAACGTGGACGTCGTGCCGGCCACCCGGGTCGCCTCGGCGCAGTCCGGCGACGTCGGGACCACCCGGCAGGTGGTCGACTCGGCCAGCCACCGCGCGGCCACCGGCGTCGGGGAGCAGAGCACGACCGGCACCGACGGCCACTCCTGAGCCCGGCGGGCGGTCGCGACGAAGACCGACAGCGCCAGCCGGTCGCGAACGTCGACCTCGGCCATGTCGACCACCAGCGCCTCCGTCTCCTCGACGAGGGCTCCGTTGAGCGCCTGGTGCACCGACCGCATGGTGCCCAGGTCCAGTGCGCCGCTGAGCCGGACGACCGCCACCGGTGCCGTGGTGCGCACGTCGCAGGTGATCCGGCTGGACATCGGCGCCCTCCATTCGCTGCTGGGTCGGGATCTGCCAACTACCCGACGCCCCGCCGCGTCAAACGGGATGGGCGGCGAGGCGAGCCAGGTCACGCACCGAAGCGGCAGGTCACGGGCGGTGCCGGCGCCGGCATGGTCACGGCCGGTGCCGGCTGGTGCCGACACCCAGCGCGATCATGCCGGCGCCGAGTCCCAGGTGCAGCCAGCCGTCGGCGTTGTTGACCGGCAGGACGTTCGCCCCGGTGTCGTGGTCCACCGCCAGCCCGTACAGCCACAACACCAGGTAGACGGCGCCGCCCCCGATCAGGAACGCCCGGGCGCCGGTGACCGTCCGGGCCAGCACCAGACCCGCCACCCCGAACGCCACGTGCACCAGGTTGTGCAGCACCGACACCTGGAAGACACCGAACAGGTACGCGCCCGAGTCGTGGCCGGCGAAGCGCAGGGCGTCCATGCCGCTGGTGATCCCCGGCACGAAACCGAGCGCGCCGACCAGCAGGAACAGCACCCCCACCGATGCCGCCGCGCGACGTACCGGCGGCTTGCCGTCAGCCGGGTTGGGGCGCGCCCGGGAGTGCGCCATCGATCCGACCATCACCGGCTCCTCGCTGCGCCGCGGGCATGAGGCTGCCGGGCTACCCGCTGCCGCCACCGCCAAACCCGCGCCACCGTTGCGGCCGTGTCGCCGGTCCGGCCGCGCCACCGGTCCGGCCGAGTCGCCGCCGTCAGGCGGGGAGCAGCCTCGGCGCGCTGGCCAGCTGGCGGACCCGCTCGTACAGCTCGACGTAGCGCTGCGCCATGACCGCGGGGGTGAACCGCTGCGCGGCGACCCGCCGGCACTCGTCGGGCTCGAGCAGTTCGGCGGAGAGTACGAGGTCGTCCAGCTCCTCCTCGTCGGTGGTGAGCAGACCGGTGCGGCCGTGCTCGATCAGCTCCGGCAGGCAGCCCCGGGAGGTGGCCACCACCGGCGTGCCCAGGGCGAGGGACTCGACGACCGCCGTGCCGCCCGGCTCCTCCCAGCGCAGCGGGAACAGCGACGCGCGGGCGCTGGCGAGCAGGTCGTCGCGCTCCTGACCGGCCACGGTGCCGACCCAGCGGACCAGGTCGCCGTCGACGTGGGGCGCCACCTCGTCGAGGAAGAACCGCACGTCCGGGTTCTGCCGGGCCTCGTCGCCGGCCGCGGCCAGGTCGGCCGGCCGATGGTACGGGCCGACGGGACCAGCCAGCACCAGCGGAACGCCGATCCGGTGCGCGAGCCGGGCACCCACGTCCTGCCCCTTGCCCGGGTTTATCCGGCCCAGGATGAGCAGGTGCTCGCCCTTCTCCGGTCGGGGCCGCCGATCGGCGTCGACGGCGAGCGGGGTGGACAGGTGCACGTGCCCCACCGAGTGCTCCCGCAACGCCAGCGGAGCGCGGGCCAACTGCGACGCGGAGACGCCGTTGACCCGGACCCGGTCGCCGCCGTCCAGACCGCCGTAGAGCGCCGGATGCTTGGCCAGGTCCCAGTGCAGGGTGTGCAGGGTCGGCGGGCCAGCCGGTCCCATCGCGGCGAGAGTGGCCAGCCCGACCGCCTCGACGTGGTCGTGCACCAGGTCGATGTCGTCGCGGGAGTGCAACTCCCGCACCACCCCGGCCAGGTGCGCCTGGGCGATCCCGCAGACCTGGTTGTACGGCCGCTGCAACGCGGCGAACTGCCCGTCGGCGAAGACCGACACCTGTTCGTCCACCGGCAGGGTGCTGCTGCCCACCGAGGCGAGCACCACCCGTACGCCGAGTCGCCGCAGCTCCGGCACCAGCGTGGCGATCACGTTCTCGATGCCGCCGTAACCGGGTGGTGGCACGGACAGCCACGGGCCGGCGTTCATCAACACGGTCAGGCTCATCGCGCCCGTCCCTTCCTGCCGCTCACGGTGCCCCCGGTTCGCGACTGCGGGGCTCGCAGGACCGGCTCACTCCTCGCGCTCACGGTGCCTCCGGTTCGCGACTGCGGGGCTCGCAGGACCGGCTCACTCCTCGCGCTCACGGTGCCCCCGGTTCGCGACTGCGGGGTTCGCAGGACCGGCTCACTCCTCGCGCTCACGCGGCGGCCACCCGGCGGCGGGGCACCCGGTGGCGTAGCTCGGCCAGTGGGGGGCGCTCCTCGATGGACACGTCGCTGACCACGATCTCGCGGTCGAGGTTGGGCAGCGTGTCGGAGCCGCCGCGACGGAACTGGGTCAGCAACGACTCCGGCACCAGCCCGGGAGTCGCCCAGCCGCGCCGCTGCAACCGGGACCAGGCGGTCAACATGATCTGGGCGGACATCCGGCCGAGGGCCGCCGTGTCCTGGTGCCGGTGCTTACGCTCACCGAGGTCGACCTGCGCCATCGCGTCCAGGCCCACCAGGTCGAGCAGGTCGATCATCATGGCCGTCTCCACCCCGTACCCGGAGACGAACGGCACCTGGGACAGCACGTCCCGGCGGCCCGCGTACTCGCCGGCGAGCGGCTGCACGAAGCCGGCCAACTCGGGCCAGAACAGGTTGAGCAGCGGCCGGGCCATCAGCTCGGTCACCCGGCCGCCGCCGTCCTGCTCCACGTTTGCGGCGCCCACCAGTGGGCGGTGATAGAAGCCCTTCACGAAATCGACCGACGGGTCGGTCAGCAGCGGGCCGAGCAGTCCGCTGACGAAGTGCGGGCGAAACTCCCGCAGGTCGGCGTCGATGAATGCGACCACGTCACCTTCGGCGGCGGCCAACCCGGCCCAGAGCGCGTCGCCCTTGCCGGTGAGTCGGGGCAGCCCTCGGGTCATCGCGTCCTGGCTGACCACCTCGGCGCCGGCGGCGCGGGCCACCTGCGCGGTCCGGTCGGTGGACCGGGAATCCACCACGATCAGCTCGTCGACCAGGGCGACCCGATCCATCAGGTGCTCCCGGATGGTCGACACGATCGCGCCGACGGTGGCCTCCTCGTTGCGGGCCGGCAGCACCACACTGACCCGCGTCGTTCCCTTGGCACGCAGCAGCCGACGTGCCGGCCAGTCGGCCGCCGACGTCGTCCGGTACGTGGCCCACGCCTCCACCACCGGTGACACGCTTGTTGTCGTATCCCGCACGGGCACCCCTCCGTTCGTGCGTGGAAAAACCAAAATTGGTTGTTCCCAATCGCCAGCACGCTCTAACCGCTTTTCCGGCAACAGCTTGATCACAACGGTGACATGACCGCGTTCCCAGGGGATGAACGTTTGATTGCGCACACCCCAGGGGACTGCTCCCACCGCACATGAAAGGTCTTCGAAGGGGTGTCGAATGCGTGTAAGCCGGGTGGGTCTGGTCGGAGCCGGTGGAGTGGCACAACGCCACGCGCGGGTGCTGACCGGATTCGACGACGTGGAGTTGGTCGCGGTCACCGACGTCACACCGGAGGCGGCGTCCGCGCTGGTCGCGCAGCACGGCGGGCGGGCCTGCGCCGACGTCGCCGAACTGCTGGCCACCGGCCCGGACGCGGTCTACATCTGTGTGCCGCCGTTCGCGCACGGTCCGGCGGAGGAAGCCGTGATCGAGGCCGGCGTGCCGATGTTCGTGGAGAAACCCGTATCGGTCGACCTGGGTACCGCCGAGCGGATCGCCGACCTGGTGGCCCGCAGCGGGCTGCGCACCGCGGTCGGCCACCACTGGCGTTACCTGACGGTGCTCGACGAGGCCCGCGCGTTGCTCGCCGACCGTCCGGTGCGGATGGTCAGTGGCGCCTGGCTGGACAAGGTGCCCCCGGTGGCGTGGTGGTCGCGGCGGGACCGCTCCGGTGGCCCGGTGGTCGAGCAGGCCGCACACGTGCTCGACCTGATCCGCGTGCTGGCCGGCGAGGTGACCGAGGTCACCGCGTACGGCAACGGCACGCCGCCACCTGTCGACGGCGCCGACATCGACTCGGTGACCACCGCCGCCCTGCGCTTCGCCGACGGCGCGGTCGGCACGCTCAGCGCCGCCTGCGTGCTGGGCTGGAAGCACCGCGCCGGGTTGGAGATCCTCGCCGACGGGCTGGCACTCGCGCTGAGCGAGGACGGCCTGACGATCCGCGACGCCGACGGGGAACGACACGTCCCGGCCGACCCGGACGCCGCCCGGGTGGCGGTGGACCGCGCCTTCGTCGACGCCGTACGGGGCATCGGCGACGACGTGCGCGTCCCGTACGCCGAGGCCCTCGCGACCCAACGGCTGGCCCTCGCGGTGGCCGACTCGGCCCGCACCGGCGCGACCGTGCGGCTGACCACCCCGAGCCTGCCGGCGGTCCTCGACACGGGGGTGACCGTCGATGCGTGACACGGTCGTGGTGGTCACCGGTCCGGGCCGCGTGGAGCTGGTGGAGCAGGACGCCGCCCCGCTGCGCCCCGGCACGTTCCGGGTCGAGACGCTGTTTAGCGGCGTCTCGGCCGGCACCGAGCTGAGCTACGTCAAGGGCACCAACCCCTACCTGAACGTCACCTGGAACGCCGACCTGGGGCTGTTCCAACCGGGAGCGGCGAGCACGCCGTACCCGGTGACCCGGCTGGGGTACATGCAGGTCGGCCGGGTGGTGGAGAGCGAGACCCCCGCCGTCGCGGTGGGCACGGTCGGCGCGATGACCTACGGGCACCGCACCGGCTGGCTCGCCGACCCGGTCGCCGAGCGGTTCGTGGCGCTGCCCGACGACCTGGACCCGCTGCTCGGTGTCTACGTCGCGCACATGGGTCCGATCTGCGCCAACGGTCTGCTGCACGCCGCCGCCGACCTGCACGGCGCCGACGTCCGCTCGCTCGGCGACGGGGTACGCGGCCGACGGGTCGCCGTGGTCGGCGCGGGCGTGGTGGCGCTGCTGACGGCGCTGTTCGCCCGACGAAACGGCGCCGCCTCGGTGGTGGTGCTCGATCCCACCCCGCACCGCCGGCAGGTCGCCGAGGCGCTCGGTCTGGAAACCCTCGACCCGGACGCGGACGACCCGGCGGTCGTGCTCAAGACCCGGTGGGCGCACACCGCCGGTGACCGCGGCGCCGACGTGGTGTTCCAGTGCCGGGGGCAGGCGTGGGCGTTGCAGCTCGCCCTGCGGCTGCTGCGGCCCCAGGGCACCGTCATCGACCTCGCCTTCTACCAGGGCGGGGCGGACGCGGTCCGGCTCGGCGAGGAGTTCCACCACAACGGCCTGTCGCTGCGCTGCGCGCAGATCGGCCGGGTGCCGCGCGGACTCGCCCCCACCTGGGACCGGGAGCGGCTCTCCGCCGAGACCGTCGACCTGCTCCGGACCTATGGCGACGTGGTCCGCAAGCACCTCGTCTCCGCCGTGGTGCCGTTCGACCAGGCGCCGACCCTGCTCACCGACCTGGCCGACCGTCGCCGCCAGGAGCTACAGGTGGTGCTGTCCGCCTGAGGTGCCGGAGCGGACCCGCCGGGTGACCGGGCCGGCTACCGTTCGCGGAATGAGCACCTCGCGAGGCCGGCCGGACGGCGACACGTCGCACGGCCGGCCGGTCGGTCTGAGCGCACTGCTGCCGTATCTGCGGGAGCACCGCGGCACCCTGGTCGTGGTGGGCGTGTTGTCGCTTGTCGGCGCGGCGGCGTCGCTGGCCCAACCGCTGCTCACCCGGTCGGTGCTCGACCGGATCAGCGCCGACCAGCAGGTCTCGGACCTGGTGGCGGTGCTGGTGGCCCTCGTGGTGCTCGCCGCGGCGATCGGCGGGCTGCGCGACTACCTCCTGCAACGCACCGCCGAGGGGTTGGTGCTGGGCACCCGGCGGCGGCTGGCCGGGCACCTGCTGCGGTTGCCGATCGCCGAGTACGACCGGCGGCGCACCGGTGACCTGCTCTCCCGGGTCGGCTCGGACACCACCCTGTTGCGCGCGGTCGTCACCGCCGGGCTCTTCGAGACGGTCACCGGGACGGTGATGGTGGTCGGCGCCGGCACCGCCATGGTGCTTCTCGACCCACTGCTGTTCGGCGTCACCCTGCTCGGGGTGGCGC
This sequence comes from Micromonospora sp. NPDC085948, assembly GCF_040686315.1. Taxonomy (NCBI): domain Bacteria; kingdom Bacillati; phylum Actinomycetota; class Actinomycetes; order Micromonosporales; family Micromonosporaceae; genus Micromonospora; species Micromonospora sp. NPDC085948. Next base: position 46,485 of record NZ_JBFBJW010000018.1, read on the forward strand.
TGGGGCTGGGGTTCGCGGCCACCTTCGCCCGGCGGGTCCGGGCGTTGGCCCGCACCGCCCAGGAGCGGATCGGCGAGATGACCTCGGCGGTGGAGCGGGCCATCTCGGCGGCCCGCACCATCCGGGCCAGCCGGGCCGAGACCCGGGAGACGGAGACCGTCACCGGCAGCGCCCGGGAGGCGTACGCGGCGGGGCTGCGGGTGGCCCGGGTGCAGGCGGTGGTCGGGCCGATCGGCTCGCTGACCGTGCAGGGCGCCTTCCTGCTGGTCCTCGCCATCGGTGGGGCCCGGGTGGCCGCCGGCGCGATCACCGTGGGTGACCTCGTCGCGTTCGTCATGTACCTGTTCTTCCTGGCCCTGCCGCTGGCCCAGGTGCTGCGGGCGTACACCCAGTTGCAGTCCGGCCTGGGCGCCCTGCAACGGATCGAGGAGATCCTGGCCGTGCCGGCGGAGGGCGCGGCGGACCGGCCGGCGCCGGCCGGCGCGACGGCGACCCCGCGCGAGCCCGCCCCCATGATCGAGTTCGACCGGGTGGGGTTCGGCTACCCGGGCGGCGAGCCGGTGCTGCGCGAGGTCAGCTTCGCGGTGCCCGCCGGCACCCGTACCGCGTTGGTCGGGCCCTCGGGCGCCGGGAAGTCGACGCTGCTCGCGCTGGTCGAGCGCTTCTACGAGGTGAGCGCCGGGGCGGTCCGGATCGACGGCAGCGACGTGCGGGACCTGCCCCGCGACGCGCTGCGCGCCCGGCTCGGCTACGTGGAACAGGAGGCCCCCGTGCTGGCCGGCACGCTGCGGGAGAACCTCCTGATCACCACCCCCGATGCCACCGACGACCGGTTGCGCGGCGTCCTCGACGAGGTCAACCTGAGCCACCTGGCCGAGCGCACCGCCCAGGGGCTGGACGTCCAGGTGGGCGAGGGCGGGGTGCTGCTCTCCGGGGGTGAGCGGCAGCGGCTGGCCATCGCCCGCGCGTTGCTCGCCAGCCCGCCGGTCCTGCTGCTGGACGAGCCGACGAGCAACCTCGACTCACGCAACGAGGTCGCGCTGCGCCGTGCCATCGACGCGGTGGCCGTCCGCCGCACCCTGTTGATCGTGGCCCACCGGCTCGCCACCGTGGTCGACGCCGACCAGATCGTCGTCCTCGACGGCGGTCGGGTGGTGGCCGTCGGCACCCACGCCGAGCTGACCGCCACCGACCCGCTCTACCGGGAACTCGCCGCCCATCAGCTGCTGGTCGGCTGACACCGACGGATCCGGTTCAACTTGCCGGCGGCCGGGCCGCGCAAGCCGCTTCGAATCGCGTACCGTTGCCGCTCATGGGTGTGTCGCAACGGTTCAAGAGCAAGTTCCGGCGGTTCCTCCAGCGGCCCGGCTCGACCGTGGATCTCGCTCCGCTGGAGAAGCTGCTGCCGGCGATCGAGGCGCGTGCGGACGAGCTGGCCGCGCTCGACGACGCCGAGTTGACCGAGGCCGCGGGTGCCGCCGTCGGCTACGAGGAGATCTGCGCCGTCGGCCGCGAGGCCGCCCGCCGGGGCCTCGACCAGCGGCCGTACGACGTGCAGCTGCTCGGCGCGATGTCGCTGCTCTCCGGCAAGGTCGCCGAGATGGCCACCGGTGAGGGCAAGACGCTGACCGCCACGATCGCCGCGTACGGGCATGTCCGGCTCGGCAACGGGCCGGTGCACGTGCTCACCATCAACGACTACCTGGCCCGCCGCGACGCCCAGTGGATGGAGCCCGTCTACACCCTGCTCGGCCTCACCGTGGGCTGGGTCAACGAGGCCTCCACCCCGCAGGAGCGGCGCGAGGCGTACGCCTGCGACGTCACCTACGTCTCGGTCAGCGAGGCCGGCTTCGACTACCTGCGCGACCAGCTCGTCACCGACGTCGACGACCGGGTGCAGCCGCCGCTGAGCACCGCGATCGTCGACGAGGCCGACTCGATCATGATCGACGAGGCTCGGGTGCCGATGGTCCTCGCCGGGGCGGTGCCGGGCGAGCAGGACCCGGTGCACGCCGCCGCGGCGCTGGTCCGCGGGCTGCGCAAGGGCAAGCACTACACCGTCGCCGAGGACGGGCGCAGCGTGGCGTTCACCGCCGCCGGCCTGGCCGCCGTCGAGGCCAAGCTCGGCATCGACCTGTACGACGAGGAGCACGTCACCCAGCTCTCCGCGGTCCACGTGGCGCTGCACGCGCACGCCCTGCTCAACCGTGACGTGGATTACATCGTCCGGGACGGTTCGGTCGAGCTGGTCGACGAGATGCGCGGCCGGGTGGCCCAGCGCCGCCGCTGGCCGGACGGGCTCCAGGCGGCGGTCGAGGCCAAGGAGGGCCTGGACGCCACCGCCGAGGGCGAGGTGCTCGGCACCATCGCCGTGCAGGCGTACATCGCGCTCTACCCGAAGGTCTGCGGGATGACCGCCACGGCGGTGCTGGTCGGCGACCAGTTGCGGGAGTTCTTCGACCTCGAGGTCGCGGTGATCCCGCCGAACACCCCGTGCATCCGCGAGGACGAGCCGGACCGCATCTACGCCACCCGGGCCGAGCGGGACGAGGCGCTGATCGACGAGATCCAGCGCTGGCACGCCAAGGGACGGCCGATGCTGGTCGGCACCCTCGACGTCAAGGAGTCCGAGAGCCTGGCCGCCGGGCTCAACGCGGCCGGGGTGCCCTGCGTGGTGCTGAACGCCAAGAACGACGACGAGGAAGCGGCGATCATCGCCGAGGCCGGCGCGTACGGCGCGGTGACCGTGTCCACCCAGATGGCCGGCCGGGGCGTCGACATCCGGCTCGGCGGCAGCGACCAGAGCGACCAGGAGCGGGTCACCGAGCTGGGCGGGCTCTACGTGATCGGCAGCGGCCGGCACGACAGCCGCCGGGTGGACGACCAGCTGCGCGGTCGGGCGGGCCGGCAGGGCGACCCGGGAGGTTCCGTCTTCCTGGTCAGCCTGGAGGACGACCTGGTCGTCCGGCACGCCGCCGACGCGGTGCCGCCGTCGCCCCGGATGAACGCCGACGGCCTGGTCACCGACGAGCAGGTGGACTACGCGGTGGAGCACGCCCAGCGGGTCGCCGAGGGCGTCAACCACGAGATCCACCGCAACACCTGGCGCTACAGCGTGGTGATCGAGCAGCAGCGCAAGGCCCTCGCCGCGCGCCGGGAGCGGCTGTTGACCAGCGACGTGGCCGCGGTGATGCTGCTGGAGAAGGCACCGGAGAAGGCCAGCGAGATGGACGAGGACCTGCTCGCCCGGGTGGCCCGGTCGGTCGCGCTCTTCCACCTGGACCGGCTCTGGGCGGAGCACCTGGCCGAGCTGTCGGAGGTCCGTGAGGGCGTGCACCTGCGCGCACTGGGCCGGCTCGACCCGCTGGACGAGTTCCACCGGGCCGCCGTGCCGGCGTTCAACGACCTCGTCCCGGAGATCGAGGCCCGCACCATCGCCACCTTCAACGAGACCGAATTCGATGAGGACTGGCAGCCCGACGACGGCACCCTGGTCCGGCCCACCGCCACCTGGACGTACCTGGTGCACGACAACCCGTTCGGTTCGGAACTCGACCGGCTCATCGCCTCCATCGGTCGACGACTCAGCGGAGCCTCGCGCTGATACACGCAGTCGGGCCCCTGTCACCGCGCGTCCGGGTGGCAGGGGCTCCGATTTGCGCCGTTTCGGCCCTGGTATCGCGGGTAGTAGCACTGTTCGGTTGAGTCGGGAGAGAGCAGACGATGACACAGGTGACGATGCCCGCCGGGCAGGCGCGAGGGTGTACGGAGGCTGCGAACCGGTGAACCTCGACACGCGGGAACCGGTGGTGCAGAGTCTCGGCGTCCTGGAAACAGCCGCACTGTTGCGGGAACTGACCGCCGGCCTGATCGCGCTGACCGATTTCGATGAGGCGTTGCTGGCGCTGGTCCGGGTCACCCGCGACGCGGTGGCCGGGGTGCGCTGGTGCGGGTTCACCGCCCTGCGCGCCGGCGAACCGGCAGGCGTGGCTGCCTCCGACGAGCGGCTGGCCGGCCTGGACGACCTGCGGCACGGCCCGGACTCGCCGGCGATGAGCGCGATCCGCCGCCGGGAGATGATCCTCGCCGCCGACCTGGCCGGTGAGCCGCGCTGGCCGGTCTGGACGGCGCGTGCCCGCGACCTCGGCGTACACGGGGTGATCTCGGCCCCGGTCGACATCGACGACCAGGTGATCGGGGCGATCAACCTGTACGCCGGCTCACCCGACGTGCTCACTCCCCAACACCAGTTGACCGCGATGCTGCTCGCCGAACATGCCGGCCTGCTGCTGGCCGCCGTCCGCGACCGCGGCCGACAAACCGCTCTCGCCGGGGAACGGGACGCCGCGCTGCTGCAGGACGGGGTCGTGGGCCAGGCCATCGGCGTGATCATGACCCAGCGCGGGTGCCCACCGGTCGAGGCCCTGGAGGTGCTGCGTACCGCCGCGTCGTCGTTGGACATCCCGCTCCGCGAGGTGGCCGAGCGACTGGTCCGGACGGTCTCCCGCCAGCGCGACACCTGACCACCGGCCGACCGCCGCCCGCTTTCGGCTGATCGACTCGGGTTTTCTGACGTCGGGGTGTCCGGGGCCTGCCGACGGCCCGGTTTCCCGGAAACCCGAGGCGATCACGCGGCCTGGCGCCCTCGGGTGCCCGTTCTCCCTGCTGGCGGGGAGTCGGGCGGCATCGTTTCACGGCGAGTGGTCTCGGGTAGCACTCTGGGTCAGGTGCGCTGCGCCGACCCGGGGGAGGATCCATGCAGAGCCGGCTGCGGGTGCAGGGCCACCCGATCCAACCGATGCTCGTGACGTTCCCGCTCGGGCTCTTCGTGAGCGTCGCCGTCTTCGACCTCACCGACCTCCTCGGCGGGCCGGCGTTCCTGGGTGAGGTCGGCTACTGGACGACCGTCGCCGCCCTCGTCGCCGCCGCGCTGACCGCGGTGGCCGGCATGGTCGACCTGTGGGACGTGCCGGGTGACCGCACCCGCCGCACCGCGGTCGCCTTCAACCTGGTGAACACCGCGATGGCCGCCATGTTCCTCCTCACCTGCCTGGTCCGGTCGCAGTCCCCGGAGCGTGGCGCGTCCGCCGCGATCCTGGTCACCGAACTTGTCGCGTTGGCTGTCGGCGGGATCGGCGTGCACCTGGGCGCCCGGCTGATGCGCCAGTTCGACACCGGCCGCGCGGAGGCCGGCGGCCTGGAGACGCTCGCCGGCTCCCCGGTGGAGATGTCCCGCCCGCGCCCCTGATCGGCCGCGCCGGACCGGCCGGTGTCGGAGCGGCTCTCTATCATCCGCGCATGACCTCGCCGCTGGACACACTTCCGAAGATCGGTGCGCCCGCGACGCGTGCCCTGCACGGCGCCGGCTACACCACCCTGCGCCAACTCGCCGGCGTCCCCCGGTCGGACCTGGCCAAGCTGCACGGCATGGGGCCGAAGGCGCTCGGCATCCTCCAGGCCGCCCTCGAAGAGCACAACCTGGGGCTCGGCTGAGGCCGGTCGCTGCCAGCCGCCACCGCCCGCACTCGACGACCGACCGGCGCTTGCTCCTGCCTCCCTGCGGCCGTCCTGGGATTGCCGACGTGGGAGCGGATGCGCTCGCCGGTGTCCGGCCGGACAGGCGGACAGCTGCCGTCGTCGGTGTGGTTGCGGGTCAGGAGCGACTGCTGGCCTCGACAATGGCGGCACGCATGTCGGCCGTGTGTTCCTCAGCGAGGTCCGACCGGCCGTGGTACTGCGCCGGGGTGTTGTGGAACAACGCGACACGCCACGTGCCGTTGTGCTGCACCGCGACCAGCGACTGCACCGCGTTCACCGCCGGGTTCACGTCTGTGTGGCCCGGCGGGACCATCCCGACCCGCGCTCGCAGCAGCGCGACCGCCGGACCGAGTGGACGTACCTCCTGCACTCTCCACACGTAGGAGGCGGTCGGGTGGTCCGTGAAGATCGGGACCAGGTGTTTCTCCAGCTCCGACGCGTCGACTTGGCTGCCGTCGAAACCGATGAGCGAGGCGTCGTCAGTGAACAAGGAGGCGTACCGCCGCGCGTCGCGGTCGTTCCACGCGCTCAGCAAGTCCTCGTAAAGCCGCCGTATCGCGGCATCTTCCTCAGCCATGCCTCGCATCCTGCCACCCGGGAGGGACGGCGCACTGGCCAGCGCCACGCCGCATGCCTGGCGAGCGCCGGCGAAGCGGTGTCCGACGATTCCAACAGTGCCCGTCGACGGCGGCGGGCGACGCGGCCTGCGGACCCCGCGGCAAATGGGTTGCCGGCCTCGCGGCTGGACGGCAAGGCTGGCCGTCATGAGCGCCGAACGTGACGTCGAGGAACTGATCGCGGAGGCGGCCGCCGCGCCGGTCGACGGCTGGGGCTTCGATTGGTTGGCCGGCCGGGCCACCGAGGAACGCCCACCCTGGGGGTACGCCAAGCTGGTCGCAGACCGGATGGCGCGCGCCGACGCGGCGCTGGACGTGGACACCGGGGGCGGCGAGGTGCTCGCCGAGGTCCCGCACCCGCCGAAGGTGCTGACGGCCACCGAGGGCTGGCCGCCGAACGTCGAGGTCGCCAGGCGGACCCTGCGCCCGCTTGGCGCGACGGTGGTGGCGGTCGCCCCCGACTCGGCGTTGCCGTTCCGCGACAATGCCTTCGACCTGGTGGTCAGTCGCCACCCGGTACGCACCGACTGGGCAGAGACGGCCCGGGTGTTGCGCCCGGGTGGGACGTACCTGTCGCAGCAGATCGGGGCGGGCACCATGCGGGAGTTGAGCGAGGCGATCCTCGGTCCACTGCCGCCGCCGAGCCAGCGGCATCCCGAGCAGGCGATCGCCGCGGCCGAGGCCGCCGGCCTGCGGGTCGTCGACCTGCGTCGGGCCACGCTGCGCGCGACGTTCTCCGACATCGGGGCGGTGGTGTGGTTTCTGCGCAAGGTGATCTGGACGGTGCCCGGGTTTACCGTCGACCGCTACCGCGACCAACTGCGCGCCCTGCACGACCGCATCGCCCGCGAGGGCCCTTTCGTGGCTCACGCCCAGCGCTTCCTCGTCGAAGCGACCCGCCCCTGACCCCCAAGCGCCGCCGATCATGGAGTTGTGGTGCCGAACAGAAGTCGCGCACCGGGGCAAGCCACCCACCACAACTCCATGATCGACGCCAGCTGGGGGTGTTAGTGGGGTTGGGACTGGTGGTGGGTGGCCAGGATGTCGGCGCCGAAGTCGCTGGCGGGGCGGCGGAGCACGGTGTGCGCGTGGTTGCCGTCGGCGCTGGTGTTGTCGTACTCGATCAGCAGGTCGTCGCCCTGCACCCGGTAGTAGTGCCGCTGGCCGGGCCTCGTCGGGCCGGCCCAGGCGAAGTGCAGTTGACCGCCGTGTACGCGCGCCGCCTCTCGGACGGCCAGCTCGGGTGGCAGCCGATCCAGGTAGAGCGCGACGATCTGGTCGAGCAACGCGCGGCCGGTCGGCCTCAGCCGGTCCGCCGGCACGCCGAGCGGTTCGAGGGGTCCGTCGACGCGTCCGCGGGTGGCGCTGATGATGTCGGCCGGCGCCTCGTCGGCGATGGTCGCGGCGCCCCGCTCGGCCGGCCCCAGGGCGTCGAGCAGGGCGCGGGCCAGGTCCTCCTCGACGCCCAGGGGCCGGGAGACCGGGCGGCCGGCGTACCGGACCGTGGCCGGGTTGGCGCCGAAAAAGATCGGCGCGGGGGAGACCTGGTCGTCCACCACTGTCATGGTGACCGACAGGTGGTGGCCTTCCAGCCGCCACGCCCACCGGTCGTCGCGCGCCGGATCGCCGAAGACGGCCACCCAGTAGTCAGCGCTGTGCCGCCCGCGCCGCCAGTCCTCGGCCCGGTCCAGCACCTCCTCCAGCGCGAAGATCGCCATCGCCTGCGCGTACGCCGAGGGGCTGAGCGCGGTGGCCAGCAGCCGGTGCGCGGCCTTGCGACCGGCGACGTCGAGCGCGGCGAGGCAGACGCCGGGTCGGGGTCGGGGCCGGTATTCCAGCCACCGTCGGGCCGACTCGTCGTCGAACGGGTGCACGGCGCTGTCCTGGGCGGCGGGGTCGAGCGCGGCCAGCAGCGCGGTGCCGGCCGCGCGCATCTGCTCGGCTAGAGGATCTTCCACCGACCCTGTATACCGGCCGTTCGGCGTCGCTGTCAGCCGGCGCGCAGTAGCTGCGTCATCTGCGGCAGGTCGAAGAACGCCGCGGTGTCCAGGGCCGACGGGTTACCGTGGGCCGGATCGGCGTCGGCGGCGAGGAGCGCGCGGACCGCCTCGGTGCTGCTGCGGAAGACCGCGGCGGCCAGCGCGGTCTGACCGCGGTCGTTGGCCCGGGAGTGGTCGGCGCCGCGATCGAGCAGGGCGGCCACCGTGTCCGGGTGGGCGTGGTACGCGGCCAGGATCAGCAGCGTGTCGCCCTTGTCGTTGGTGAGGTTGACGGGCAGGCCGGCGTCGAGCTGCGCGGCCAACTCCTCGGTGGAGCCGGCCCGGGCCAGGTCGAACATCCGGTGCGCGAACGCCAGCGTCTCGGCGTCGAGGTGGTCGGTCACCGGTCCAGGTTAGTCGCCCCGGTCCTGGTAGGTTGCTCGGCCGGCACGCTGGGGGAGGGGCCGATGGCGGAGACGGTGTACGTGGGTAACGCGGGTGTCGACGGTGCCGCCGACGCCGGTTGGCTGCTGGGGCACTTCGTGCCGCCGGGGGAGGTCCGGCACAGCACCGAGGTCGAGGTGAAGTGGGGCGTGCATCCGCCCGGGCAGGCCCGGTCGCGGTGGGCCACCGGAGAGCGGCGTACCACCCTGCTCGTCCTCGTCGAGGGGTGTTTCCGGGTGGAGTTGCCGGACCGGACGGTACGGCTGGCCGCGCCGGGCGACTACGTGGTGTGGGGCCGGGGGGTGGACCACTCCTGGTTTGCCGAGCGCGCGTCGGTGGTGCTGACCGTGCGGTGGCCCTCCCTGCCCGGCTACCGGGTGGATCCTCCGGTCCTGCGCTGATCGGCTCCACGGCAGCCCCGCTGCGGCCACGGTGCCGGCAGGTGGGTGGAACAGCTAGGAGCCGAGGTACTGCAGGATCGCGAGGATGCGGCGGCTGTATCCGGTGGCGTGGGTGAGGTCGAGCTTGTCGAAGATGGTGTTGACGTGTTTCTCGACCGCGCTCTGTGAGACGTGCAGGCGCGCGGCGACGGCGGCGTTGGTGTGCCCCTGAGCCATGTGGTGCAGCACGTCGCGCTCCCGCGGGGTGAGACGGTTGAGCGGGTCGGTGTGTCGGGTCGCGGAGATGAGCTGCCGGACGACCTCGGGGTCGAGGGCGGTGGAGCCGGCGGCGACACGGTCGAGCGCGTCGAGGAAGTCCTCGACCTGGGCGACCCGGTCCTTCAGGACGTAGCCGACGCCTTCGGAACGGTCGGCGAGGAGCTTCGCGGCGTAGCGCTTCTCGACGTACTGGGAGAGGACGAGTACGGCGATGTCGGGCCATCGGCGGCGGATCTCCAGCGCGGCCCGTAGCCCGTCGTCGGTGTTGGTGGGTGGCATGCGGACGTCGGTGACGACGACGTCGGGGCGGTGTTGCTCGACGGCGGTGACGAGCTGGTCGGCGTCCGCGACGGCGGCGACCACCTGGTGTTCCTCGTCGGCGAGGAGGCGGGCCAGCCCTTCGCGGAGCAGGGTGGAATCTTCGGCGAGAACTATGCGCACGGCAGCACCGCCCGGATCGTCGTCGGACCGCCGGCCGGGCTGTGCAGGTCGAACTGCCCGTCCAGAGCGGTGACCCGGCGGGCGAGCCCCTGTAGGCCGTTGCCGTGCGGGTCGGCGCCGCCGGCGCCGTCGTCGCGTACGCGCATCTCGATTCTCGCGTCCCGTTTCTCGATCTCGATGGTGATCAGGGTGGCTCGGGCGTGTTTGGTGGTGTTGGTGATCGCTTCGCAGGCGACGAAGTAGAGCACGGTCTCGATCGGTCGGGTGGGCCGGACGGGCACGTCATAGCTGATCTTGACAGGGGTGGCGGATCGTTGCGCCACCATGGTCAGCACCTCGTCCAGGGTGGTGTGGTCGAGTGCGGAGGGGTAGACCCGCCAGGCCACGTCCCGCAGCTCGTCGATGGCGCGTTGCACGTCCTCGTGCGCCTGTCCGAGAAGTGCGCTCGCCTTGTCCGGGTCGCGGCTGCGTCGCGCCCGCCCCAGCAGCATGCCGAGCGCGACGAGGTGTTGCTGCAACCCGTCGTGGAGATCGCGTTCGATGCGCTGGCGTTCCGCGTCGACCGCGCTGAGTACGCCGGCTCGGCTGACGGTCAGGTCGCTGATCCGCTGGTGCAACGCCGCCCTGGTGTGGGATTCGAGCAGGCTGTGGGCCAGCCACCGGTCGAGCCTGGCGACGCTGGCGATTGCCTGCATGTTCACCAGCAGCAGGGCCGCCCCGACGAGCCCCTGCAGCAGGAGGGTGGCCACGGTCATGCTGCCCGCGACGAAGGAGCGCACCACGATGGCGGCGAGTGCGGCGCCAACCACGAGCAGGCCGGCGGTGAGCAGGCCGAGCGCCGCCGGCAGGAGGCGGGCGGCGAGGTAGCCGAGCACGCGCGGTCCGCTCGCCTGGGTCGGTGGCGGGGGTGGCTGCGAGGCGCTGACGGCCAACCGGCGCTGCTCCCACTCGGCGATACGTCTGGCGTACCGGACGGTGCTGGTGCCCGTGCGGTGGCGGACCGCCGGCGCCGGCGAGAGCGCGACCACGGCCAGCCCGGCGAGGAGCAGGAACAGGACTTCGGCCACCGCGGTGAGGACGCCGAGCACCACGCCCGTGGTCGGGCGGGCCACGGCGGCGATCCACGATCGCCGACCGTGCGCGGCTCGTTCTGCCATCCGGCGGTCCCTCCCACGGCTCAGGTCGTCTCGGGTCCAGATCGTCTCGGGTCCAGGTCGTCCGGGGTCGGTGGCGGCCGGTCACGAGGGCCGCGCCCCCGGCCGCCACCCAACCGGGCTACCGGTCCACGCTCGCCATGATGACCTGTGTGTCGGCGTCACCGTCGCGGGGTGTGTCAGCGATCCCACGGCGGCTGGTCAGGAATCGTGGGGCCCACCAGTTCGCCTCTCCGAGCAGTCGCATGAGTGACGGCAGGACGACCGCGCGGATGATGGTGGCGTCGATCAGGATCGCGGCGGCGAGCCCCACGCCGAGCTGTTTGAACTCGACGATCGACAGTGTGGCGAAGACGCAGAAGACGGCGACCATGATGATCGCGGCGCTGCTGACGGTGGACGCCGACGAGACGATGCCCTGCTCGATCGCCTGCCGGGTCGGTACACCGCGCTGGACAGCCTCGCGAATGCGGCTCACGACGAACACGTGGTAGTCCATCGAGAGCCCGAAGAGGATGACGAACAGCATGAGTGGCAGCCAGGACACGACCGCGCCGTTGGAGGTGAAGCCGAGCAGGCCCTCCGCCCAGGTGTACTGGAACACCAGCACCAGCAGCCCGTACGAGGCGGCCACGGAGATCGTGTTGAGCAGGACCGACGTCAGCGCCACCACGACCGACCGGAACGTGCCGAGCATGATCAGGAACGTCGTGGCGAGCACGAACCCGACGACCGGTGGCAGCGCCGCCGCCATGCGGTCACGGAAGTCGGCGTCGCTGGCGGTACGTCCGGTCACTGCCCAGCGCGTTTCCGGGACGGTGCCGACCGTCTGCGGTAGCAGTTCGCCGCGCAGCCGCCGCAGAGACTGCGTCGCCACGCGACTGTCGCTGGCGCCCGCCACGTGGACGGTGGACAGGAAGACGGTGCCGTCGGCCGACCTGCGGACGGTCGGGGGACGGTCCTGGGCGAATCGGCTGTCGCCCCTGATCCGCCTGGAGAGCTCGGCGAGTTCCCGGTGCACCGCCGCGCCGCCGGCGGTGGTGGTGCGGACCGCGACGACGTGACTGGTGCCCAGGTCGTTGCTCGGGAACGCCTGCGCCAGGCGGTCGACGGTGCGCAGGATCGGAATCGAGCGGGGCAGGTCGGTCATGGTCGGCTTCTTGAGGTTCATGTCCAGCGCCGGGATGGCGACGAGGACCAGTGCTCCGACGGAGATCACGAGGGTCGGTAGCGGCGCGCGCAGCGCCGGCCGTAGGACCGCGGCCCAGAGGCGGCTCCGCTGCGCCCGGTGGATCCGCCGACCGAGGAAGGGCACGCGTAACCGGTCCACCCAGCGCCCGAGGGCGACCAGGATCGCGGGCAGCACGGTGAGGGAGCCGACCACGGCAACGCCGACCACCAGGATCGAGCCGGTCGCCATCGAACTGAACGTGTTGTCGCCGACCAGGAACAGGCTGGCCATGGCGACCATGACGGCGACGCCGGAGACCAGTACCGCGTGCCCCGAGGTGGCGGCCGCGATCTCGACCGCGCTGCGATGGTCACGCCCGCGCGCTCGTTCCTCCCGCTCCCGGCGGAGGTAGAACAGCGAGTAGTCGACGCCGACCGCCAAGCCGATCAGCAGGATGATGCTGCTGACCATCTCCCCGGCCGGGAAGAGGTGCGAGGCGAATTCTGCCAGCCCCATCGCACCGGCCACGGCTGACAACGCCAGGACGACGGGCACTCCGGCAGCGATCAACGCGCCGAAGCTGAACAACAGGATCACCAGCGCCACCGGCACGCTGATCAGCTCCGCCCGGACGAAATCCCCCGCCAGCGTCTCGGTCAGTGCCTTTCCCAGGGATGCCGACCCCACCTGTTCCACCCACAGGTCGGGATACCGCTGCTGCGCCTGCGTCGTGGCCTCCAGCAGCGGTCCGACGCGAGCGTCCGCGTCGTCCGCCGACCCGGTCATCTCCACCTCGACCAGCACTGCACCGCGATCGGGCGAGGTGACCGGGTCGGCGACCGTCGCCACCTCGGGCAGGACGCGCATCCGCGCGGACAGGTCGATCGCCGCGGTCTGCGCACGCCGGAGATCGAGATCGCCCGCCCGCGCCGTGATCAGGACGCTCTCCGCCGCCGGGGCGTCGGGGAAGGCGCCGGCCTGTTCGATGCGATCCGCGCGGGCCAGTTCCCCGTGCAGGCTGTCCTGCGTGGTGGCCTCGACCGTGCCGACCAGGCTGCCACCGATCACGCTGGCTGCCACGAAACACAGCCAGGCCGTGATCGCCAGCCAGGGATGGTGGGCGCTCCACCGGCCGATCCGCGCGGTGAAAGGCTTACCGGCGAGCGCGCGGACCGGGGTGACGACGTTCTGGATCATGTCGACGACGTTATGGACTCCCGGTGGCCCGGACCATGAGGTCGACCGCCGACCTCAGCGGGGCGACCACACCAGCCGGGTGTGGAAAACCGCACCCCTGAGCTGGTCGTCGGGAGCGGACCGTCGTCCCACCAGGCGGTATTACCTACTAAACCTATAGGCTTTGCCGTCTAGAGTACGAGGGCACCCCGCCGAACGACCCGCGAGGAACCGCCATGACGCACCGCCGCCCGGAGCCCGACCTGCTCACCGTCGCCGCCCGGTGGGCCGACCCGGCCGGCTGGCCGGTCGCGTTGCGCTTCGACCCTGCCGAGCGCTGGTACGCGCGCCTCGACGTCGGCGACGACCACGAGGTGTGGGCCCTGAGTTGGCTGCCCGGGCAGGGCACCGACCTGCACGACCACGGCGGCTCCGCCGGAGCGTTCCGGGTCGTCGACGGCGCGCTCACCGAGGAGACGGTCAGTCTCGGTCGGCTACGCCCACGGCTGCTGTCCGCCGGCGCCGGTCGTCGCTTCGGCCCCCGACACGTACACCAGGTGACCAACCAGGGCTCGGTGCCGGCGGTCAGCGTGCACGTCTACCGGCCGGCGCTGCTGCGGATGACCCGCTATCACCTCGTCGACGGACGGCTGCGGGTCGCCGAAGTCGCCGAGGCTGGCCGGTCCTGGTGAGCGCCGGCCAGCCACGATTCATACCTGTCACCGGAAGGAACCCATAATGCAGCTAACCGCCGAGCACCGCCCGGCCCCCGTGCCGCCGCCGGGCTCTCGGGGCATCGACGAGATCCTGGACGCCGCGCGCGCCCGCCTCGACCGGCTGGACCCGGAACGGGCGCACCTGGCGTACCGGACCGGAGCGCTGCTTGTCGACATCCGGCCGGCGGCGCAGCGGGCCGCGCACGGCATGGTGCCGGGTTCGCTCGTGGTCGAGCGCAACGTGCTGGAGTGGCGCTTCGATCCGCGCTGTCCGGCACGCCTGCCGCAGGCGGTCGACTACGACGTGCCGGTGGTGATCCTCTGCCAGGAGGGTTACACCTCGTCGCTGGCCGCCGCCGCCCTACAGGACATCGGCCTGCACCGGGCCACCGACGTGGCGGGTGGGTTCGCCGCCTGGCGGATCGCCGGTCTGCCGGCCCTCGGCCCGACCCCGCTGCACCGCACCACCCCTCACGCGTCCCCGGTCAACACCGGGCGAGCGCGCCACTGACCGTCACGCCGTACCCGGCGTGGCGGGCGTACCGCCACTCAGGAGGCACCATGTCCGTCGTCGCCATCCCCACGCGCCGTCACCCCGGGCTGCGCCCCGCGCGGCCGCGCACCGCACCGACCCTGACCATCACCCTCGACCTCGTCCCCGGGCCGCTGAGCCCGCGGCTGGCCCGGCTGGTGCAGTTGCTCGGTGAGCTGGCCGAGTCGGGTGAGGGTCAGCTGCGTACCGTCGAGAATGTCGCGGCGGTGCCGCGACCGGCCCCGAGGCCGGCCATCGCCGAGCCGCCCGCCGACACGGACCACGTGGACATCCTGGCCGGCTCGCGGCTGGTCCGCCGCGGTGGCCGGGTCGTCCCACTGACCCGCATCGAGTACGAGCTGCTGCTGTTCCTGGCCGAGCGGCCGCGCCGGGTCTTCACCCGCCTGCAGCTGTTGTCGAGCGTCTGGGGTTACGAGCACGCGGTGGCCCGGACCGTGGACGTGCACGTGCGCCGGTTGCGCGCCAAGCTGCCCGGGGCGGAGCTGATCACCACCGTCTACGGGGTCGGCTACCGACTGGCCGACGAGGCGGGGATCAGCGTCGACCACAGCCGCTGAACCCCACTGCGGCGACCCGGCGATCGTCCCGCTGAACAGGACGGGGACCCCCGTATCGGTGCATCGCGTGGGCTCTGCTGTAATCATCTGACTTCACACGCAGAGCGAGCATCTGGCTCCGATGTGTAAGTCAATTGTCACAGTCATGCAACGCGGTCGCCTCTTGACCCTCGCCCAAGCGCCGGGAAACATCGATGAAGCGGCGTCCCGGGCCGTGGGGAGATACCCGGATCAGCCCAAGGAGGACCATGTCGGTCAGCCCTGCCTCGTCGCGCGCCGGATGGCATACGTCCCAACCCCCGGTGCCCGGTCGACCGCCCGGTGGCCAGCGTCGCCCGGCCAACACCGCCGCGCCCGTGCTCACCGTGACGCTGTCCATCCCGCTGGCCTCTGAGGAGTCGCTGACCCCGGCGGCACGTCGGCTGCTCGACGCCGCCCGGGAGATGCTGGAGCGGGGCGAGGGCGTGATCATCGGGACCGTGCCGGCCGAGCGTCGCCCCGACCAGGCCTCCCCCAACCGGTCGCCGACCCTGGCGCTCAGCCCGACCATCCCGGCCCTGCACATCCTCGCGTCGTCCCGCTCGGTGCTGCGCGACGACGAGCCGCTGCCGCTGACCCGGTTGGAGTTCGACCTGCTGCTGCACCTGGTCGCCCACCCGCGCCGGGTGTTCACCAGGCTGCAACTGCTCAACGCCGTCTGGGGCTACGAGCACGCCGGCGTCCGCACCGTCGACGTGCACGTGCGTCGGCTGCGCGGCAAGGTCGGTGTGGACGTACCACTGGTCACCACCGTCTACGGCGTGGGTTACCGGTTGGCCGACGACGCTCGGGTGACCATCGACCGCTCCGGCTGACCGGCGTCACCGGCCCGTCCACGCCGGGGCAGGATGGTCCGGTGCGCATCCGCCCCATCTCGCCCGACCTGCTCGTCGACGAGCTGACCGGCCGGCTGGCCGACGCCGCGACACGCGCCGCGACCGACGGCGCCGGACCCGCGCGGTTGCGCGTGGCCGTGGACGGCGCTCCCGCCGCGGGCGTCGACGACCTGGCCGACGCGCTCGTCGACCCGCTGCGCGCCCGGGGTCGTCCGGTGCTGCACGTCCGCGCCTCCGACTTCCTCCGCCCCGCCTCGCTGCGCTTCGAGCTGGGCCGCACCAACCCGGACTCCTTCTACGAGAACTGGGTCGACGAGGCCGGGCTGCGTCGCGAGGTGCTCGACCCGGCCGGTCCGGGCGGCACCGGGCGGCTGCTCCCGTCGCTCTGGGACGCCGACGCCGACCGGGCCAGCCGCGCCCGTTACGTCCACCTGCCACCCGGAGGCGTCGTCCTGGTCAGCGGCCCGCTGCTGCTCGGCGGTGGCCTGCCCTTCGACGTCACCGTCCACCTTCAGGTGTCCGCGGCGGCGCTGCGCCGGCGTACCGAAGCTGGACAGGTGTGGGCGCTGCCGGCCTTCGACAGGTACGCCGAGGAGGTCGCCCCGGCGAGCTTCGCCGACGTCGTGGTGCGGGCCGACGACCCCCGCCACCCGGCGCTCGTGGAGGCCGACGGCGACGCCTGAAAACCGTCGGGAAATCGTCGGTTTGCTCGGCTCGTACGGCGGGTACTCGCCCGGCTCACAGAGCGCGGGTGACCGCCCGCGTACCGAATGCGACCGTGACCCGGGGCACGATGCCGCCGGCATCCGGTTCACCGTGAGCCTCAGGCCCAGGAAAGGCAGGCAGCGATGCTCGTCGACGACACGGTCGGTACGACCCGCCCCCAGGCGGAGATCGACCAGATCCGGCTCTCCCTCCAGGCGCGCTACGACGAGCTGACCGCCGAGTACGACCAGGCTGTGCTCCAGAGCCAGGTGCTGCGCCTGGTGGAGGTCGGTGACACCGCTGGCGACGACCAGGCCGACAGCGGGACCAAGACGGCCGAGCGGGACACCGCGCAGTCGCTGTTGCGCACCATCCTCGACCGCCGCGCCCAGTACGAGCACGCCCTCGGCCGGCTCGAGGAGGGCACCTACGGCTGGTGCGAGGGGTGCGCGGCGGCGATTCCGGTGGAGCGGCTGGAGATCTTCCCGGCCGCCACCACCTGTGTGACCTGCAAGCAGACCCGTGAACGGCGGGCGGCCTGAGTAACGCCAGCGGTTGCCGGTCGGCCCACGACGCGATGGACTTGAGCCATGGGTGACATCCTGGTGGGCACCGCGTCCTGGACCGACCGCACCTTGCTGGACTCGGGCTGGTATCCGCAGACCGCGGACACCCCGGAGAAGCGGCTGGCCTACTACGCCCGGAAGTTTCCGCTCGTCGAAGTGGACGCCACCTACTACTCCCCGCCTGCCGAGGCGACCGCGAGGCTGTGGGCCGAACGCACCCCGGACGGCTTCACCTTCAACATCAAGGCGTTCAGCCTGCTGACCGGACATCCCACCCGGGTCAGCGCGCTCTACAAGGACCTGCGGCCGGAGACCGACAAGAAGAACGTCTACCCCGACGACCTGCCCGCGCAGGCGTACGAGGAGGTCTGGACGCGGTTCCTGTCCGCGCTGGACCCGCTGGTCGAGGCGGGCAAGCTGGGCGCGCTGCTGTTCCAGTTCCCGCCCTGGTTCACCATCAAGCGGGCCAACAAGGAGTACCTGCTGGAGGTGGCGAAGCGCTGCGCGCCGTTGCGCCCGGTGTACGAGTTCCGGCACGCCTCCTGGTTCGACGGCGACAACGCCGACGAGACCCTGGCCTTCCTGCGCGAGCACGACCTGCCGTACGTCTGCGTGGACATGCCGCAGGGCCACCGCTCGTCGCTGCCCCCGGTGCTGGCCGCCACCGCGGACCTCGCGGTCGTGCGTTTCCACGGGCACAGCGACAAGTGGACGAGCAAGGACATCCACGAGAAGTTCGGCTACCACTACTCCAAGCGGGAGTTGGCCGACTGGGCGCCGAAGCTGCGCGAGCTGGCCGACCAGGCCGGGCAGACCCACGTTTTGATGAACAACTGCTACCGCGACTACGCGCAGACGAATGCCACGACCCTGGCCGGGCTCCTCGGCGCCGACTGACCGCCGGCGGGGCGTCGCGGATCACCCGATCGGGGTGGTGCCGGCTCACCCGCCCCGCCGGCAGGGTGGACACGGTGGTGCCGGTCGCCCGCAGGGTGGCCGACGCCGGAGACGACACGGAGGTGACGGGGGATGACGGTTCGAGTGGTGACGGATCGACGGCGGGGAGCCGTCCTGCACGTGGTCGGCACGCCCGACAACGCCCGGAGCGCCCCGCAGGGCAGCCCGGTGCGGGCCCGACGCGGCCCGGTGGGACCGCCACGCCGTACCGACGACCGACGGTGGGACAACACGGAACGGGGGGCCTCCGATGGCTGACGCGATGATCTCAGCGTTCGAATCCTCGCTGGACAAGACGAACCTGATCCTGAAGGACATCGAGAACGCCTACGGCTGGCCGAAGGATCGGCGCAACCAGTCGTACGCGGCGCTGCGCACGGTGTTGCACCTGTTGCGCGACCGGCTGCCGGTGGACGAGAGCGTGGAGTTCGCCCAGCAGTTGCCGGTGCTGGTGCGGGGCATCTACTTCGACGGGTGGGTCCCGTCGGACGTGCCGATCAAGCTCAACCGGGACGACTTCCTCTACGAGGTCCGCCAGGGCTTCCCGTACGACGCGGAGGGCGGCGCGGAGCGTGTCACGCAGGTGGTGCTCGACACCCTGCGCCGACACGTCACCCAGGGCGAGTGGCAGGACGTGAAGGACACCATGCCGGCCGACCTGGCCGTGATGATGCCGTGACGACCTGACGCGCCAGAGCCCGCCCGACGACCTGTCGGGCGGGCTCTCAGCCGTTTGTCGGGTCCGCCTCGGCGGCGGTCGGCACCCGGGACACCGGATGTCCGGCCCGACGGGCCAACGCGGCGAACGCGACGGCGTCCACGATCGCGGCGCCGCCCGGGTCGTTGTTGAAGTAGACGTACGCCGGCTCGTCCGCGTCGAACGTGTCGGCCAGCCGGTGCGCCCAGGACCGCAGCGCCGCGCGACCGTACCGGGGCCAGGGCCGCGCCCGGCCCTCGTGCAGCCGGAGGTAGCCGAAGTCGGTGGTGCGCCAGAGCGGGGCGACTGGTCGTCCGAGCCGGTCCGCCCAGACCAGGGCCGCCCGACGCCGTTCCAGCACCGCCCGGGTGGCGTCGGTCCACCAGGAGGGGTGCCGGGGCTCCACCGCGACCCGCACGTCCGCGGGGAACAGCCGCAGGGTGGCGTCGAGCGCGGCCACGTCCACCCGCAGGTTCGGTGGTAGTTGCAGCAGCACCGGGCCGAGCCGGTCGCCGAGGGCGGTGGCGCGACCGAGGAACCGGGCGACCGGCTCGGCCGGCTCACGCAGCCGCTTGATGTGGGTGAGATAGCGGCTCATCTTCACCGCCACGCAGAAGTCCGCCGGGGTCCGTGCCCGCCAGGCGGCGAAGGTGTCCCGCTCCGGCAGCCGGTAGAAGGCGTTGTTGACCTCCACCGTGGCGAAACCCTCGGCGAAGTGTTCCAGCCAGAGTCGCTGCGGCAGCTGCTGCGGATAGAAACGGCCCCGCCAGTCCCGATACTGCCAGCCGGACGTACCCACCAGGATCACCGTCCCATCGTGACACTCTCCGCCACGGCTCGCGAACCGCCCGTGTCGTCCCGCTTCGACGTCTACGGTGAGGGTTAGAGAAGATCGCGCGTGGGGTACCACCCGCAGCACGACGGACCCCGGCGTACGGCGGGGCGGCACACCCGAGGGAGTACCGATGGCACTCAACGACGACGACATGCAGACCACGGGCGGCGGCGGCCTGGAGGGCCCGGCCGACGGT
>NZ_JBFBJW010000018.1:66418-142639 GCF_040686315.1 Micromonospora sp. NPDC085948
GTGGCGCGACCCCCGGTCACCAGGACGGTGGCGCGGACGGTGGCGCGGAGGGCCCGGCCGACGGTGGCGCGACCCCCGGTCACCAGGACGGTGGCGCGGACGGTGGCGCGGAGGGCCCGGCCGACGGTGGCGCGACCCCCGGTCACCAGGACGGTGGCGCCGATGGTGGCGCGGAGGGTCCCGCCGACGGCGGTGCGACGCCGGGTCACCAGGACGGTGGCGCCGACGGCAGCGCGCGGTAGCGGCACACCATGACGCACCTCGATCCGCCGGGCGGCCACGGCCGCCCGGCGGTTCCGTCCGCATCCGCCGCCGCGGCGCTGGCCCGTTGCGTCTCGGTCGAACCGGCCAAGTTCGCCGCCGCGCACTGGGGACACACGCCGCTGCTGTCCCGCGCCGCCGAGCTGCCCGACCCGGCCGGCTTCACCGACCTGCTCAGCCCCGCCGACGCCGACGAGCTGCTGAGCCGGCGCGGTCTGCGTACCCCGTTCCTGCGGGTCGCCAGGGACGGCCAGTTGGTGCCGGCGGCGCGCTGGACCGGCGGCGGCGGTGCCGGCGCCGAGATCGGCGACCAGGTGCTCGACGAGCGGGTCCTGGAGCAGTACGCCGCTGGCGCCACCCTTGTGTTGCAGGGTCTGCACCGGATCTGGCCGCCGCTCGTCGACTTCGCCCGCGACCTGGGCCTCGCGCTCAACCAGCCGTTGCAGATCAACGCCTACCTGACGCCGGCCGGCAGTCAGGGATTCGCCACCCACTACGACACGCACGACGTGTTCGTCCTCCAGGTGGACGGCCGCAAGCACTGGCGGATCCACCCGCCGGTGCTGCCCGACCCGCTGGAGAAGCAGCCGTGGGGTGGCCGGGCCGACGAGGTCGGCGCGACCGCGCAGGGCCCCGCCGCGCTGGACGTGGTGCTCGCCCCCGGCGACGCCCTCTACCTGCCCCGGGGTTGGCTGCACAGCGCGCAGGCACAGGACGCCAGCTCCCTGCACCTGACCGTGGGCATTCGGGCGCTCACCCGGTACGCCCTGGTCGAGGAGCTGCTCGCGCTGGCCGCCGAGGACCAGCGGCTGCGGGCCACCCTGCCGTTCGGCACCGACGTCGCCGACCCGGACGCCATCGAGCCGGAGCTGACCGAGACGGTGGAGGCGCTGCGGGACTGGCTGCTGCGCGCCGACCCGGGCGCGGTCGCCGCGCGACTGCGCCAGCGGGCCTGGCCGGCTGCCCGCCCGGCACCCATCCGACCGCTCGCCCAGGCCGACGCGGTGGCCGCGCTGGACGCCGACGCCCGGGTCACCCTGCGGCCCGGCCTGCGCTGGCAACTGGTGCCGCACGGCTCGGACACGGTGGCGCTGCGGCTGTTCGACCGCACGATCACCCTGCCTGGTGACTGCGAGGCGGCGGCTCGTGTCCTGCTCAGCGGCGCGGTCACCCGGGTCGGTGACCTGCCCGGCCTGCCCGACGACGCCGACCGGGTCACCCTGACCCGCCGCCTGCTCCGCGAGGCCGTCCTGGTCCCGGCCTGACGGCCCGGCCCGCCGTCGCCGGACCGGTGTGGCGCGGCCTGGTGTGGCGCGGCCTGGTCCGGTGTGGCGCGGCGGGTGATCGACTCGGCTTTCTTGAAGTCGCGGGGTCCGGGCGGCGGGGATGGCCCGTCTTTCCGGACCCGAGTCCATCATCGCCGGCCGCGGCGCCCCGTGGAAGACCGCGGCGACGGCCGGCGGACCCCCGCTGGACGACCGCGCTCAGCGGCCGAGCGCCAGCAGCAATGCGGTCGTGACCAACCCCGCGCCGAGCACCACGATGATCGGCCGGGGTCCGAGCACCGCGTGCCGCCGGTCGGCCAGCACCCGCGCCGGCGCCAGCCCGACCAACGGCCCGAACAGGGTCACCACCAGCGCCAGCACCGGCATCCCGACCGCCAGGTCGCCGCCGTACCCGACGCCCAACGCCCGTGCCCCGGCCCCCAGCGCGTACGCGAACACCGCACCGCCCACCCCGCAGAGCGCCAGCAGGGGGTTGACCGAACCCGGCAGCTCACCCGGCTGGCCGGCCCGGTCGAGCAGGTCCCGGGCCCGGGTGAGGAGCGCCAGCGCGTCGGTGGCCCCGCCGCTGTTCGCCGGAGCGGGCGGGCCGCCGAGACGACGGGCGCCGAGGCGGGTACGCACCTGCTGCCACAGGTGCGCCACCTCGGCGTCGACGCGTTCCTGCTGCTCGCGCGCCTCGACGAGTTCCACCTCGGCGTGCTGGACCTGCTCGGCGGCGTCGGCGACGGCCCGCTCGGCAGCCGCGCACTGCCGCTCGTACCAGGTGTGCGCCTCGGCGCGCTGCTCACCCACCCGTGCGGTCAGCTCGGCCAGTCGCCGCAACTGCGCCGCGTACGTCTCGCTGGCCACTGGTTCGTTCATCGCGACGGTCCGTAAGGGATGATCACCTGTCCGGTGCGGTGGACCGCCCGGTCGAAGAAGAGCCCGCGCCACGGGCGGGGATACCAGTCCGGGCCGCCGGTGCCGGGGTAGAGCGAGGAGCCCAGCTCGCCGCCGTGCGCGTCCAGCGCCACCCAGGCGCCGATCTGGTCGGTGCGGGCGGCCGGACCACCGAGGTCGGCGCGCATCCGGGCCACACCCCGCCACCAGGCCAGCACGTGCGTCCGTCGTTCCGGCCCGTCGTGCAGGATCCGGCGTAGCTGTTCCAGGCCGGTGCGCCGGCCAGCGCGGGCGGCCAGCGCGCCGGCCGCCGCGTCGACCGCGAACAGCAGCAGGTAGTGCGGGCTTCCCGGCCCGGTCAGCCCGTCGGCCGTCTCGGCCATCAGCTCGCCCACGGTCTCCTCGTCGTACCAGGCGGCGTCGTCGGCCAGGTCGTCGTAGAGGGCGCGGGCCATCGGGTCGGCGTCCGCGTCGAGGCAGGCGATGGAGAACCGGGCGGTGCCGGGCGGATGTTGGCGGGCCAGTGACCGGGCCGCCGCGTCCAGTACCGCGCACGCCTCGTCCACCCGGGTGCCGAGCACGGCGAGGTTACGCCCCGGGGCGCGCGGCAGGCGCAGCGCCGCCGAGCGGGACTGCACGTCGATGATCTCGCCGAGCAGGGCCACCGGGCTGCGCGGCACGCTCCCGTCCGGGGGTGCGGCGAGCGCCCGGAAGTCCGGGGCGTCCGCCAGCCGGGGGATCGCGTCGCCGTCGAAGAGTCGGGCCGGCGCCGCGTCGGGCGGGCGCATCCGCCACAGCCGGTGCTGCAACCCGCTCCACGTCTCCCAGTCGCTGGCCGACGGGATCCGGGCGACCTCGTTGCCCTCCACCATCCCCGACTCGGCGTTGACGACCGCGTGCCAGCGGGGCAGCGACTGTGCCGCGTCGTTGCGTTCGGCGAGGATCCGCAGCGCCTTGGGCAGCGCGATGCGCAGGGTGAACTGGGCGACGAGCGCGGGCCGCCCCCACAGCGCCTCGATGCCCCGCACGTCCTGCGAGGCGAGCACGAGGTGGATGCCCTGCGACCGGCCGCGCCGGGCCAGGTCCTCCAGCAGGTCGGCCGCCTCCCGGGCGACCACGTCCCGACCGGCCAGCAGCATCTGGAACTCGTCGACCACCGCGACGATCCGCGGCCAGTGCCCGGTCGGGTCGACCGCCCGCAGCTCGGCCAGCTTGGTGACCTCGTGCTTCTTGGCCGCGTCGGCGCGCCGGCGCAGCTCCTCGGCGAGGAACCGCAGCAGCGCCAGGCCGAACTCCCGGTCGGTGTTCACGTTGATGCCGACCAGGCGCATGTGCGGCAACCAGCTCGGGTCACGGCGGCCCTGCGCGAACCGCGCGAAGGACACCCCCTCCTTGAAGTCCAGCAGATAGAACTCCAGCTCGGCGGGGGAGTAGCGGGCGGCGAGCGCGCCGATCCACGCGAAGATCAGGTTGGTCTTGCCGGTGCCGGACGGCCCACCGATAAGCGCGTGCGGCGGGTAGTCGCCCAACGACAGCCGTACCGGTCGACCCTGCGGCCCCTCACCGATCGGGGCGGTCAACCCGTCGGCGGAATCCTCCCGCCACATCAGCTCGGGCGGGGGCAGCAGGTCCGCGAACGGGGTCGGCGGCGGGCCGGCGTTCACCTGGACGGCGATCTCCCGGCACGTCTCGGTGACGAGCGTCGCCGGTGGCGGCGGATCCAGCCGGACCGGCAGCCCGGCCGACCCGCCGATGCGCGCACCGGCGGCCCCGGCGACCACCCGGGTCACCGTCGGGTCCTCCGGCACCGGCACCCCGTGTACCACCAGGTGCACCCCGCAGGCCGCGCCGGCACGGACCACCCGGTCCAGTTGGCCGCGCTCGTGCCGGTTGAGTTCGTCGCCGCCGAGCAGCACCGCCACCCGCCACGGTTCGGGTCGCCGGCCGGTCGCGGCGGCCAGTTCCCGTAGCGAGGCGTACTCACCGGCGAGCACCGTCTCGTTGATCCGGCGGATCTGCTCCACCAGGTCGTCGAGCAGGGGACCCAGCCCACCGGGGCCGACGAAGGTGAGCAGCCCCGCCGTGCCCAGCGGCGCGAACCCGGCCAGGCCGCCGCCGAGCTGCTCCGGGTCGTACCCGACCAGCCGTACCGCCCCGGGGTCGGCGCGGCCGGCGGCCCGCAGCAGCAACGCGGACACCACCGCGTCGCAGCCGGCCCGATCGTCTCCGGAGAGGTGGACGTGGCCGGCGTCGAGCAGCGGCACCAGCGCGGGCACCGGATCGACGCCGTCGATCCGGACC
This sequence comes from Micromonospora sp. NPDC085948, assembly GCF_040686315.1. NCBI lineage: Bacteria > Bacillati > Actinomycetota > Actinomycetes > Micromonosporales > Micromonosporaceae > Micromonospora > Micromonospora sp. NPDC085948. The sequence continues at coordinate 71,146 of NZ_JBFBJW010000018.1, forward strand.
GTGCCGACCCGCAGCGCGCCGGGCGGCTCCGCGCGCCGCGTCGGCGTCGGCGCCCACCCCACCCAGTCGGCCCCCGCGCAGCCGGGCGCCTCCTGCCGGGCCGCCTCGGCGGCGCGCCGGGCCAGCTCGGCGATCCGGGCGGAGTAGCGGGCGTCGATCTCGGCGATGCGGCGGTCCCGCTGGGCGCCCACCCGCTCCGGTACGGCGGCTGCCGCCCGCTGGACCCGGGCCAGTCGTTCCCGCCCGGCGGTCAGTTCCGCCTGGGCGGCGGACAGCCGGGTACGGGTGGCTCCCAGCGCCTCGGCCAGGCTGTCCCGGATTCGCCCGGCCAGCTGACCACGCCGGTCAGCCATCGGAGCTCCGACGCGTCGGCGCGTCCCGCCACGGGCTGCCCGAACGCGGCGGCAACCCACCGGAGCGCTGTCCACCCGCATCCCCCGGCCGCCGAACCGCACCACCAGGACGCGCACCCACGCCGCCGTGCTGACCCGCGCCGCCTGGCTGACCCGCTCCGCCGTGTTGACCTGCGCGGCCCGCACCGCGTTGCTGGCCCGCGCCGCCCGGTTGGCCCGCGCCGCCCGGTTGACCCGCTCCGCGTTGGTCGCCCGCGCCGGCTGGTTGGCCCGCGCCGGAGGGCAGGTCCCGGCCGAGACGGGCGAGCAGCAGCCCGGTCGCCACACCGGCGGTCACCGCGGAGTCGGCGGCGTGCGGCGGCTCCCCGGAGGCACGCGGCGGCGGCATCCGGCACACCCGGGTCAGCAGCGTCTCCAGCACCGGCGGCGGCAGCCCGGGCAGCAGGTCGCGGACCCGCCCGTCCAACTCCCCGCGCAACCGACCGAGGTCGGCGGCGCGCGGCGGATGCCCCAGCAGCTCACCGGCCAGCTCGCGCAGCAGCGGCGGCGCCAGCGCCGCCATCCCCAGCCCCACGTCGGCCGGCGCCCGCCGCAGCTCCGTGCGGAGCCGGTCCCGGTCGCCGGAGCGGACACCACCCACCACTCGGCGCAGCAGTTCCTGGGAGTCGTTCACCCGCTCGTCGGGCTCTTCGTCGGCGCCCTCGCGCCCGCCGGTCAGCTCCGCCACCCGCACCGACCACCAGCGGCGCATCCGGACCTGCTCGGTCGGCTCCGGGGCGACCGCGCTGGGACCGGCCGCCGGCGGCGTGTCGTGTCGGGGAGCGCGTTGCTCGGGGCGGGGCGCCGGAGCGCCGTCCGCGCCCAACCCGATCGCCGCCAGATACGCCGAGAGCTGCTCCTGCGCCACCCGTAGCGCGTAGCCGGCGCTCTCGGCGTGCTCGGTCGCGGCGGACAACTCCGGCACCCCCATCGGGTTGGCCGACTCCTGACGGACCCAGCGCAGTCGCTCCGCGGCCAGGCCGAACTTCTCCAACGCCTGTCCGAGCAGGGCCAGCGGGAACTCCTCGCTGGCGGCGCGGACCTGCCCACCGACGTCCTCGATGATGGACATGGCGGCCTACAGGGTCGCGACGTAGAGCTGCGCCTGCTCGACCGCGACAAGTGTCGCGGCGAGACACTCCTCCAGCTCCTGGCTGGCCTGTGTCAGCGACGCCTGGGCCGCCTCCACTGTCTCGTGCCCGCTGCCCTCCAGCGCGCCGGCCAGGGTCTGCTGCGCCTCGGCCAGTTTCTCGCCGGCCGCCTGCACGGCTGTCTGCCCGTCACCGATCTGTTGGAGGGCGACATCGATGGCAGCCTTCAGCTCGGCGACGCTCGCCACGGCGGAACCTCCTGGGGGCGGGGAGATCTCCATTAGAGCCTATCGGCCGCCGCGAAAGAACATCCGCCCTGTCGGTGTTCCTGCCCGCCTGTCCGGAAGGCACCTGGAAGTGCCGGGAGTCCGTTGTGTGGGACTCCCAGTGCGAGAACTTCTCAGTTCTCCCGGAGCCAGCGCGGTCCGTACACCTCCGCGCCCAGGGCCGTGACCCGCTCGCGCAGCTCCCGGTCCGCGGTGACCACCAACCGACGCCGAAGCGGTGCGCCCGCGACCAGGTCGACCACGCTGTCGTCGCCGGAGCCGGGTGCGGAGACCACCCGGACGCCGTCGGTCCCGGGTACGTCCCGCGCGGCACCCTCGACCACCAGCACCACCTCCACCGGTGCCGGCAGTCGGGCCGGCAACCCGATGGTCGCCACCGGCGCGAGCGAGTCGCGCAGACGGGCGGCCGCACCGGCCCGGTCACGCCACCACCCGTTCGGGCGGGAGCCCACCACGTTGGCGCCATCCACGATCAGCAGCGGGGTCTCATCCATCCGGCCAGCCTGCCACCAAACGGCCTGTCCCGACCCGACGCCACTCCCGGGATGCCGGTACGCCGTCTCCCGCGGCGTTTGTCGGGGCGCGCGCCGGGTAGCCCCTGCCGACCGTGCCGCGCCCGACTGCGGAGGACAGACATGATGGGACCCGGTGACACCGGCTCCGACCCGTGGGACGAATTCCTGGCCAGGTACTTCGGTCGGGGCGAGGGAGGACGCCGACCGCCGCACCGGGTCGACATCACCCGACTCATGACCGCGGACGCCCGGGAAATGCTGGCCGACGCGGCCCGACGGGCCGCGCAACGCCACAGCAACGACCTGGACACCGACCACCTGCTCTGGGCGGCGCTGCAACGCGAACCGCTACGTGACCTGGTACGCCGGGCCGGAGCAGACCCGGACACCCTGCTCAACGCGCTCGGCGGCAAGGGCGACGGCGCGCCACGCGGAGAGGTGCCGCCCAACCTGTCGCTGACCCCGGCCGCCAAGCGGGCGCTGCTCGACGCCCACCAACTGTCCCGGGCGATGGGCGCCAACTACATCGGCCCCGAGCACATCCTGATGGCGCTGCCGCTCAACCCGGAGTCGCCGGCCGGTCGGATGCTGGCCGCCGGCCGGATCCAACCCGAGTCGCTGCAGGCCGCCAACGCCGAGCGTGGACCGATGACCGGGCCCAAGCCGGATCGCGGCACGCCCACCCTCGACCAGTACGGGCAGGACCTCACCGAGCTGGCGCGGATGGACCAGATCGACCCGGTGGTGGGACGCGCCGACGAGATCGAGCAGGCCATCGAGATCCTGTCCCGGCGCACCAAGAACAACCCGGTGCTGATCGGGGAGGCCGGCGTCGGCAAGACCGCCATCGTGGAGGGGCTGGCCGAACGGATCTGCGACGGGGACGTGCCGCAGACCCTGCTCGGCAAGCGGGTCGTCCAACTCGACCTGGCGGGCCTGGTCGCCGGCACCCGCTACCGGGGCGACTTCGAGGAACGGCTGAAGAAGGTGATCGACGAGATCCGGGCGCACCGGGACGAGCTGATCATCTTCATGGACGAGATCCACACGTTGGTCGGGGCGGGCGGCGCCGGCAGCGAGGGCGGCATGGACGCGTCCAACATGCTCAAACCCGCCCTCGCCCGCGGCGAGCTGCGGGTGATCGGCGCGACCACCCTCGACGAGTACCGCAAGAGCATCGAGAAGGACGCCGCGCTGGCCCGACGCTTCCAACCGGTGCTGGTGCCCGAGCCCAGCGTCGACGACACCATCGCGATCCTGCGTGGCCTGCGCGACAGGTACGAGGCCCACCACCAGGTGCGCTTCAGCGACGAGGCGCTCGTCGCCGCCGCCGAGCTGTCCGACCGGTACGTCACCGACCGGTTCCTGCCCGACAAGGCCATCGACCTGATCGACCAGGCCGGCGCCCGGGTGCGGTTGCGGACCCGTACGCCCGCCTCCGACGTGCGGGAGCTGGAGCAGGAGCTCGACGAGGTACGCCGGGACAAGGAACAGGCCGTCACCGACGAGCAGTACGAGCGCGCTTCCGCCCTGCGGGACCGGATCTCCGAGCTGGAGGGGGACATCCGTCGCGCGAACGGTGACGACGGCTCGTCCACCTCGCAGGTGCCCGAGGTGGGTCCGCAGGAGATCGCCGAGGTGGTCTCCCGGGCCACCGGCATCCCGGTCAGCCAGCTCACCGAGGAGGAACGCGACCGGCTGCTGCGCCTGGAGGGGCACCTGCACCAGAAGGTGGTCGGCCAGGACGACGCGGTCACCGCCGTCGCCGAGGCCGTCCGTCGCTCCCGGGCCGGGCTGGCCGACCCGGAACGACCGATGGGCAGCTTCCTGTTCCTCGGCCCGACGGGTGTCGGCAAGACCGAGCTGGCCCGTGCCCTGGCCGAGGCGCTGTTCGGCGAGGCGGACCGGATGGTCCGGGTGGACATGAGCGAGTTCCAGGAACGGCACACGGTCAGTCGACTGGTCGGCGCTCCACCCGGATACGTCGGCTACGAGGAGGCCGGTCAGCTCACCGAGGCGGTGCGCCGCCGCCCGTACGCGGTGGTGCTGCTAGACGAGATCGAGAAGGCCCACCCGGACGTGTTCAACATCCTGCTCCAGGTGCTCGACGACGGGCGGCTGACCGACAGTCAGGGTCGCACGGTGAACTTCAAGAACACCGTGCTGATCATGACGAGCAACCTCGGCTCGGAGCTGATCACCGGCGCCCAGCGCTCGGTCGGCTTCGGCAGCGGGGACGTGGGCAGCGAGCAGGAGAACGACGAACTGCGGGAGCGACTGATGCGCCGCCTGCAGGAGAACTTCCGCCCGGAGTTCCTCAACCGCATCGACGAGGTCATCATCTTCCGCCGGCTGGAGGCCGAGCAGCTGCGCGACATCACCGCGCTGCTGTTGGAGGAGACCCGCCGCCGCATGCACGCCCAGGACCTCCAGGTGGAGTTCACCACCGCCGGCATCGACTGGCTCGCCGAGCACGGCTACCAGCCGGAGTTCGGCGCCCGTCCGCTGCGTCGGGTCATCCAGCGGGAGGTCGACAACCACCTGTCCCGGATGCTGCTGGAGTCGGCGATCTCACCGGGGCAGAAGGTCACGGTGGACGTCCGCGACGGGGCGCTCACCTTCGACGTGACCGCGGGCGAGCGGGGGTACACCGCCGCCACGACCACCCACCCGCGATGAGCGGGCCGGCGCGACGAGACGAGCACGAGGACCCGCACGAGCCCACGAAAGCCCGGGACGAGGACGACCATCCCGACCCGATCCTGGCGCCGCCCACCGCGAACCCCCGCCGTACGCGGGTGCCCGCGGAGGGCCTGCATCCCAAGACCGACCAGGACGACCCGGAGACGTCCGGGAAACCGCCCGGAGAGGAGACCTGATGGTACGCGAAGCGCGGCTCGACCCCGAGGTGGAAGTCCTCTGGGAGGACTTCCACGCCGAGGTCAACGTCCCGTCGGAGCAACTGCGGACGTGGTTGCTGACCAGGGGTTCCGGGGAGGAGTCGTTCAGCCCGAACCCGAACCTCGACCTGCCCCAGCCGGGCCGGGAGATCCTCAAGGTGCTGAACAAACGCAAGGTCGACCTCACCCCGGAGGACATCGAGGTGATGCGGGAGGCGGTCGAGCGGATCCGCGAGCTGATGGACGCCAAGCCGTCGCGCGGCAACGCCGACGACACCTGGCGGCACTCGCTGCTCGACCTCGGACACGACCCGCTCGTCGAACTCTGAACGACACCACGCGCGAACGGTGCCGTCCCGGCCGGGGACGGCACCGATCGCGTCTGCGCTACTGGCCCTGGTCCGGTTCCAGGCTGGCGATGGTCAGCCCCGCCGCGTCGGCGGCGGCGTCGCGGTCGGTGCGGGTCTGGTCCTCCCGGGTGAGCAGGTTGGCGTACTCGGTGACGGCGGCCGGGTCGGGCACCTGCGGCAGGCGGCGCAGGAACGCCTCCACCGCACGGGTGGCGGCGGTGTGCGCGGCGGCCGCCTCGCGGAGCAGTTCCCGGTCGTCGGCGGGCGGGTAGAGGTCGGTCATGTCCGCCAGATACCCGGCCCACGGCGGTTCGCACCGCCACCGGCCGGTTACCTCCCGCTCAGCCCGGTCGGACCCCGGTGGGCTGCCGGACGCCGAACGCCGGGTGACGCAGCAGCCAGTCCAGGTACGCGGGATGCGGGGCCAACGAGTCGACGTACGCCGCCTTCGCCGTCTGCACCATCAGGTCGGCCTCCCGGGCGGCGGGGGAGTCCGGATGCCAGCCGAGCAGGAGCCGCCAGCGCAGCGGTACGCCGGCGAGACGGCGGGTGACCAACCCGGCCACCGGGCGGAACGTCGCCTGGCACAGCGCGATCGCCACCCCGGCCTCCACCAGGTCGACGCAGCCGCGGATGTCGGTCTCGTACACCTTGCGGGGGGTGAATCCGGCGCGCGCGCAGGCGGTGGCGAAGCAGTCGGCGAAGCAGCCGTCGCCCGGGGCGGCCACCCACTGCTCGTGCCGCAGGTCCGCCAGGCGCACCTCGTCGTGCGCGGCGAGGGGGTGCGTCTCGGGCAGCAGCACCAGCACCGGGTCGATGGCCACCTCCTGCCAGCTCAACCCGAACCCCGCCGACGGGCTGGCGTCGCCGCACACCCCGGTGAGGGCGAAGTCCAGTCGGCCGCCCGCCACCAACTGCGCCAGCTCGTCCACCGACCAGGAGGCGAGCGTGGTGATCTGGGCCGGCGGCTGCTCGGCCGCCAGACGGTGCACCATCCGGCCCAGGATCGGGCTGTTCACCCCACCGAACCGGTAGCACGGCGGCGCGTCGCCGGCCCCGGCCAGCCGGGCCGCCTCGTCCTGCAACCCCTTCATCGCCGGCAGCAGCACCCGGGCCCGAGCCAGCACCAGCTCACCGAGAGCGGTGGGCCGGGCGCCGCGCCGGTCCCGGTCGAACAGCGGGCCGCCCAGGGTCCGCTCGATGCGCTGGAGCTGGGCGGTCAGCGCCGGCTGGGCCAGGCCGAGCGCCGACGCCGCCTTCGTCACACTCCCCGTCTCCGCGATCGCGCAGACCACCCGCAGGTGACGCAGCTCCAGGTTCATACCGTGACGGTAGGACTACACGTCAGTCGGCGGAATAGCCCGAGCGGATCGGTGATAATGAATGCACCTGGGATCGCCGCCGCCGTCAGTCCCGCGGCGACTCCGGCAGGTCCGCCAGGTACGTCGGCCGGCGGGTCACCGCGTCGAGCACCTTGTCCACCACCCCGACCGCCGGCTCCACGATCCGGTTCCACGGAGGGGTGGCCGGAGTGCCCGGGTGCGGCCGGGTCGGTGCGGCCTCCTCGGCGATCTCCAGCCGGTTGCCCAGCCGGATCAGCTCCTCCTGGGTCGCGACCGCGCGCAGCTCGGTGACGAGCGCACCCACCCCGTCGACGTGGTGGCGGACCCGCTCGGCGATCTCGGCCAACGCCTCGTCGGTCGCGCCCTTCAGGGCGCTGAGCAGACTGGCGTCGGCGTTGATCTCGGCGTCCACCCGCTCGGCGGCCGCCGGCAGCGCGGCGCGTACCGCCGGCAGCAGGTACTGCTCCTCAGCGGAGAGGTGCCGCGACAACGCGGCGGTGAGCACCGGCAGCCCTTCCCGCGGTGTGGCGTCCGGGCCGGTCAGCTGGTCCAGCAGCGCCACCAGTTGACGGTGCTCCCGATCGACGATGTCGGCGATGTTGCGGCCACCGGGTCGGTAGCCCTCCTCGGGTGCGGGTGCGGGCGGCAGCGGCGGCAGGGGAACGGCGGACATGGTGCCCTCCTCGACTGGCGGGCGGAAGCTCCGGCAGGGATGTGCGGTCGTGGGCGGCGGTACCCGAACCCGCTCCCGGCGAAACCGGGCCCGTCGATGCGCCGGCGCGTGGCCACCGGTGTGCCGGCCCGCGTGCACCGGTGCGCCGCCCGGCCGACCGGGGCCGGCTGGTATGAAGAGGCGATGACGAGCGATGCGGCCTCCACCCGACCCGACCCCAGCGCGGAGGTCGTGGACCTCTGCCGCGACCTGCTGCGCATCGACACCACCAACACGGGGGACAACGACACGAGCGTCGGCGAGCGCCGCGCCGCCGAGTACGTGGCGGAGAAGCTCGCCGAGGTGGGCGTGGAGTCCGTCCTGCACGAGGCCGCGCCGGGCCGGGCGAACGTGGTGGCCCGCATCCCCGGCACCGACCCGAGCCGGGGCGCGCTGCTGGTGCACGGCCACCTGGACGTGGTGCCCGCCGACGCCGACGAGTGGTCGGTGCACCCGTTCTCCGGCGAGCTGCGCGACGGTTACCTCTGGGGCCGCGGCGCGATCGACATGAAGGACTTCGACGCGATGGTGCTCGCCGTGGTGCGGCACTGGCAGCGCACCGGCGTACGGCCACCGCGGGACATCGTGCTCGCCTACACCGCCGACGAGGAGGCGGGCAGCGACTACGGCGCGCGTTTCCTGGTGGAGAACCACCAGGACCTCTTCGACGGCTGCACGGAGGCGATCGGGGAGGTCGGCGGTTTCTCCTACTCGGTCAACGACAGCCAGCGGCTCTACCTGATCGAGACCGCCGAGAAGGGCATCGACTGGCTGCGGCTGCACGCCAAGGGTCGCCCCGGGCACGGCTCGATGGTGCACGACGACAACGCGGTCACCGCGCTCGCCGAGGCGGTCGCCCGGATCGGCCGGCACCGCTTCCCGGTGGTGGTCACCGACACCGTGCGGGCCTTCCTGGAGGAGGTCTCCGACCTGCTCGGCGTCGAGCTCGACCCGGAGGACCCGGAGACGGCCATCGCGAAACTCGGCCCGATCGCCAACATCATCGGGGCGACCATCCGCAACACCGCCAACCCGACCCGGCTCGACGCCGGCTACAAGGACAACGTCATCCCCGGCCGGGCCACCGCCACGATCGACTGCCGCAGCCTGCCCGGCCAGTCCGAGCTGCTGGAGCGGCAGCTGCGGGAGCTCGTCGGCCCGGACATCGCGATCGAGTACATCCAGCGGCAGCCCGCGCTGGAGACCACCTTCGACGGCGACCTCGTCGAGGCCATGTCGGCGGCGCTGCGCGCCGAGGACCCGGGGGCGCGTCCGGTCCCGTACATGCTCTCCGGCGGCACCGACGCCAAGGCGTTCTCCCAGCTCGGCATCCGCTGCTTCGGGTTCGCCCCGCTGCGGCTGCCCGCCGACCTGAACTTCTCGGCGTTGTTCCACGGCATCGACGAGCGGGTTCCGGTCGACGGACTACAGTTCGGCGTGCGGGTTCTCGACCGGTTCCTCCGCACCTGCTAGCCGCGCCCGGCGCTGCATCCGGCGCGCGACCTCCCCAACGTGAAGGGACTGCCCCACATGACCGACCAGCACGGTGAGCTGGACGCCGCTCTCGAGCGGGTGATCGAAGCGGCCCGCCACCACCTGGCCGCCGTACGCGCCGCGCAGGGCCGCGTCGACGACGACGACGTCTGGCAGGCGTACGTGGCGTTGAACAACGCCTCTTTCGCGTACGACGAGCGGTTGCTCGACGCCTTCGGCGAGGTGACGCCGTGGGATGTCGACTCGATCGACCCGGACGAGGCCGACGAGCGCTTCGGCGGCCCGGAGGGTTCCGAGGCCAGCGACCCGCACCCCCGGGTGATCTCGGTGCGGCAGCGTCGCGACTACCGGGTGCCGAGCGTCGCCGCGCTGCTGCGGGTGGCCGAGGCGGCCCGCCGCGAGGGCACCCCGGAGGACGACGAGCCGGCGCCGGTGGAGGGCGTCGGCGAGGCGGTGCTGGAGTTGCTGCAGAGCGGCGACGGCTCGCTCGGCGCGCTGGACGTCCCCGAGCTGGAGCCCCTCGACGGGGTGGTGATGGTCAGCGAGGTGGGCACGCCGGTCGATCTGGAGTCGTTCGACGACGATGACGCGGTCGGTCCGTTCCAGCCGGCGGTCGACGACCGACTGGTCGGCCGGCTCGACGAGCACCCGTTCGTGGAGCTCGACGACGATCACGACCACGCCGGGCACCAGCACTAGGGCGCACCAAGGCCGTTCGACGCCCGGGGTCCACGTGGCCCCGGGCGTCCGGCCGTCAGTACGACAGGCCCGGCTGCGGCTGGTTGACCCGCCGCCGCCGCAGCACCACCTGCCGCGTGCCGTCCCGGTACAACCGCACCCGGGCCAACTCCCATCCGGAGAACTCCGCCTGGATCGCCAACTGCGCCGCCGCGGTCAACCGGTCGACGTTCGGCGGCAGCCGCAGTGGCGCGTATTCGTAGTCCATGCCATCCATGCTGCCCAGCCCAGCGGCTGTTCGCCACCCCCTTGGGGGTGACCAACGACGCTGCCGTGGGGTGGTTCGTGCCGACCTGTGCGCCCCTGCCCCGTGCAGCGTGCTGTCCGTGCCACGGGGTGGTGCCGGGTGGCCGGGAATCGTATCGTCGGTGCGCTCGACTCGTGGGGGAGGAACGGCATGCCACCGGATATCGACGTCGACGTGCGGGCGGTCCGTCGACTGGAGACCGCCGCCCGCCGCCTCGACAGCTCGCTCGCCGCGGTCGAGGCGGACTGGATCAACCAGCGTGTCTTCGGGCAACCGCCGGCGGGCCGGTCGCGAGGGGACGCGTGATGTCGGAGGAGCGGGGCCGGCTGGGTCGGTTCACCGACGCGGTGCTCGGCGGCGCGCGGGCGGCCCGGGACAAGGCCCGTGAGCTGCGCGACGAGTTCCGCACGAGCGACGAACCCGAACGGGCCCTCGTCGCGCCACTGCTGCCCGGGCAGGAGCTGCGGTACGTGGGGCTCGGCCCGGTCCGCGCCCCGCAGACCCACAAGGCCGGGCGGCAGCTCGCCGGTGTGATGGCCGACGAGTTCGTCGACTCGCTCGACCCGAAGGTGCTGTTCGGGTTGCTCAACATCGTCAACCCGGTGGTCTGGGTGGACGCGGTGCTGACGCCGGTCCGGCTGGCGGCGGGCCTGCTGCTGCTGCCCGCCAAGGCCGCTGCCGTCGCGGCCGGTGTGCCGGAGGCGGCCGAACCGGAGCCGGTCCCACCACCGCAGCGGGCGCAGCGGGATCCCATCCCGCTCACCGAGGAACAGGAGGCGTTCCGCGCCCTGTTCCGGCTCAGCCTGTACCGCCCGCTGGCCGACCAGCTCGCCGAGATCGCCTACCGCCGCCGGTACGTCTTCAGCGGCGACCTCGCCACCCTCGCCGGCAGCCTGCTGCTCTTCCTGGAGCGGTACAACGGCACCCCGCTGGCGGTGACCGACACCCATCTGCACCTGCTGCGGATGGGTCCCCGCCCGGACGCCGACCGCCCCGACCGGCGCCAACCGCGGGTCCTGTGGAGTGTGCGACGTGACCGGGTGGCCCGGATCGACTCGGAGCGCGGCGCGGCCGGGTTCGTGCAGCTGACCTCCACGTTCGTCTTCGACGACGACTCGTGGATCCGACTCACCCAGCCCGCGGTCCGCGACGACCAGTCGCGCTTCCTGACCGCGATCCACGACCTCCCCGGGCAGCGCCCGTCGCCCTGACGCCCTGCCCCGGCATGCACCTGCCGCCGTGCCGCGCCCAAGATCGCGCCGTGCCCAGGATCCCGCTCGATCCACGATGTAGTGGCTACGTCGTCGTCGTGGGATGCCACCGCATCCAGGATCGAGCACGATCTTGCCGAGTGCCGCAACCGGGGGCGAGGAACAGCGCCGGTCAGCCGTCGCGTTCGGGGTAGCCCAACGGCACCGCCGAGACGTCGTCCAGCGCGGTGGTGATCTCCTCCGGCAGGGTGATCCGTTCCACGGGCAGCGCGCCGAGCAGTTGGCCGACCGTGCGTGCGCCGAGGATCGGCGCGGTCACCCCAGGCCGGTCCCGGATCCACGCCAATGCCACCTCCAGCGGTGACACCCCCAGGCCGCCGGCCGCGGTGGCCACCGCCTCCACGATGCTGGAGCAGCGCGGCTCCAGGTACGTCGAGACGAACCGCTCGAAGTGCGGCGACGCGGCTCGGGAGTCCGCGGGACGGCCGTGCCGGTACTTGCCGGTCAGCACGCCCCGACCCAGCGGTGACCAGGGCAGCAGGCCGAGGCCGAGCGCGTCGCACGCGGGCAGCACCTCCCGCTCCACGCCCCGCTCCAGCAGCGAGTACTCCACCTGGGTGGCGACCACGGGTGCCCGCCCCGGCCAGGCGGTCTGCCAGGCGGCGGCGCGTGCGGTCTGCCAGCCGGAGAAGTTCGACACGCCGACGTAGCGAACCTTGCCGCTGGCCACCGCGTGGTCCAACGCCGCGAGGGTCTCCTCCAGCGGGGTGTCCGGGTCGTACCCGTGCACCTGGAACAGGTCGACGTGGTCGGTGCCGAGGCGGCGCAGCGACGCGTCCAACGTCCGCAGCAGGTGCCCCCGGGAGCCGTCGCGACGTCGACCACTGCCCGGGCGCAGCCCCGCCTTGGTGGCGATCAGCAGCTCGTCGCGGGGCACGAGGGTGCCCAGCAGCGACCCGATCACCGACTCGGCGTCGCCGTCGCCGTACACGTCGGCGGTGTCGATCAGGTTGCCGCCCGCGTCCAGGTAACTCTTCAGCTGGGCGGCCGCGTCGTCGGCGTCGGTGTCCCGGCCCCAGGTCATGGTGCCGAGCGCGAGCCGGGAAACCGCCAGCCCGCTTCGGCCGAGCGGTCGCTGTTGCATGGGTGAACCTTATTTCGAACCTGCCGCCACGGATATCCTCGCTCCCGTATCTCTGCCGGTTCTGCCGGTTCCGCCGCCGTGGGCTGCCCCGATGGAGGGGGAGCGAAGGTGTCGAGCCGGTGATCGAGTCCGTTTTCGGCATTGCGTAACCTGGTGCGACCTGTGCCACGGATGGGGGAGGACCAGTGCGACTCGGGCTCAGTCTCGGATACCAGACAGCGTGGAGCACACCGGCCGACCACCTGGCCCTCGCCCAGGAGGCGGACCGGCTGGGCTACTCGGTGGTGTGGGCGGCGGAGGCCTACGGCTCCGACTCGCCCAGCATGCTCGCCTGGATGGCCGGCCAGACCGAACGGATCGACGTCGGCGCCGCGGTGATGCAGATCCCCGCCCGTACGCCGGCCGCCACCGCCATGACCGCCGCCACCATCGACGCGCTCTCCGGTGGCCGGTTCCGGCTCGGCCTGGGTGTCTCCGGTCCGCAGGTGTCGGAGGGCTGGCACGGTGTGCGCTTCGCCAAGCCCCTGGCGCGGACCCGCGAGTTCGTCGACATCGTGAAGCTGGCCATCGCCCGCAAGGAGGTGGCCTACGACGGGCAGCACTACAAGCTGCCGCTGCCGGACGGCCCGGGTAAGGCCCTGCGGTTGGGTTTCCATCCACCCCGCGAGCACATACCGATCTACCTGGCGGCGGTCGGCCCGAAGAACCTGGAGCTGGCGGGTGAGATCGCCGACGGCTGGCTGGCCGTGTTCTACGCCCCGGAGTTCGCCGAGGAGCAGCTCGCCTCGGTCCGCGCCGGTCGGGCGAAGGTCGGCAAGGAGTTGGCCGGGTTCGACGTGGTGCCCTCGGTGCCCGTGGTGATCGGCGACGACGTGGCCTCCTGCGCCGAGCTGGTCCGCTGGTACGCGGCGCTGTACGTGGGCGGCATGGGCAGCCGCGAGCAGAACTTCTACAACCAGCTCGCCACCCGGATGGGGTACGGCGACGCCGCCCGCGACGTGCAGGACCTGTACCTGGCCAAGCGGCAGCGCGACGCCGCCGCGGCCGTACCCATGGAGTTCATCGACCGCACCTCACTGCTCGGCCCGAAGGAGCGCGTCGCCGAGCGGATGCGGGAGTACGCTGCCGCCGGCGTCACCACGCTGTCGGTGAGCCTGTTCGTCGCCGACCGGGACAGCGGTGTGCAGACCCTGCGTACCGTCGCCGAGGCACTGGAGCTTTCGGGAGTCGGCGAGTGACCTGGGTTGAGGCCATCGTCCTGGGCATCGTCCAGGGACTGACCGAGTTTCTTCCGGTCAGCTCGTCGGGGCATCTGCGGATCACCTCGGCGATCTTCTTCGACCGGGACGCCGGCGCGTCGTTCACCGCGGTCACCCAGCTCGGCACCGAGGCGGCCGTGCTGATCTACTTCGCCAAGGACATCTGGCGGATCACCCGGACCTGGCTGGTGGGCATCCGGGACACGTCGGTCCGCTCCAGCCTCGACTACCGGATGGGCTGGTACGTGATCGTCGGCTCGATTCCGATCGGGTTGTTCGGTTTCCTGTTCAAGGACCAGATCAAGACCGCGGGGCGCAACCTGTGGGTCGTGGCGACCACGCTCATCGTGTTCGCCTTCGTGCTGGCGTTCGCGGAGTACTGGGGGCGGCAGACCCGCACCCTGGAGAACTTCCGGATGAAGGACGGCATCGTGATGGGCTTCGCCCAGGCGATGGCGCTGGTCCCCGGGGTGTCCCGCTCCGGTGGCACGCTCACCGCCGGCCTGCTGCTCAACCTCACCCGGGAGGCGGCGGCACGGTACTCGTTCCTGCTGGCCATCCCGGCGGTGGTGATGTCCGGCGTGTTCAGCCTCGGGGACGTCTTCGAGCCGTCCGCCCCGGGCACCTCCGTGCCGACGGTGGCCCAGACGATCGTGGCCACCCTCATCGCCTTCGGCATCGGGTACGCGGCCATCGCCTGGTTGCTGCGCTACGTCGCCCACCACACCCTGTACGTCTTCGTGCTGTACCGGGTGGCGCTGGGCACGCTGGTCCTGGCGCTGCTGCTGACCGGCGCGATCGACGCCACCTGAGCGACCCGCCGACGACGGCCCCCGACCCCGCCCGTGCGCGGAGTCGGGGGCCGCGGTCGTCCTCCCGCCGCCCACGACGGCCCGGCACGGGGTCCAGGTCATAGGGTGGTCTCCGTGGCGACCCTTCTGCTCTTGCGACACGGCCGAACCACGGCGAACGCCGATGGCGGCCTCGCCGGCCGCCAACCGGTCGAACTGGACGACACCGGACGCGCCCAGGCCACCGCGGTCGGCGGGCGACTGCGGGCGGTGCCACTGGCCGCCGTGGTGACCAGCCCGCTCATCCGGTGCCGGCAGACCCTGGAGTTGGCGCTCCCGCAGGCCACCCCGGTGGTCGAGGACGGGCTGATCGAGTGCGACTACGGCAGTTGGGAGGGGCAGCCGCTGAAGAAGCTCGCCAAGGAGCCACTCTGGCCGGTTGTCCAGCAGCACCCCAGCGCGGCGGTCTTCCCGGGTGGGGAGGCGATGGCGGCGATGGCGGCGCGTGCCGTGGCGGCGGTGCGCTCCTGGGACGCCCGGGTGAGCGCCGAACACGGCCCGGAGGCGGTCTGGCTGGCGTGTAGCCACGGCGACGTGATCAAGGCCATCGTGGCGGACGCGCTCGGCGTACACCTGGATGCCTTTCAGCGGATCGTGGCCGACCCGGCGTCGGTGACGGCGATCCGGTTCACGCCGCTGCGTCCGTTTCTGGTGCGGCTCAACGACACCGGCGGCGACCTGGCGGCGCTGGTGCCGCCGCCGGCCAAGCGGCGTCGGCGCGCGAGCCGCGTGGCCGACTCGGACGCGGCCGTCGGCGGCGGCGCGGGCGTGTCGCGGTGAGGCACGTCACGACACCGCCCCCGGTCGGGGCGTTCTGGCACGCCGAAGAGGCCGCCACGCCCGGGTGTAACCCCTGGCACACCGGGCGCGCCGCACCTCGGGCGATTCGGGTCGGTGGGGTGCGCGGTGCCCTGGCGGGCCGGATAGGGTCGTGGGTATGACCCACCAGGTGCACGCCTTCGAACCGCCGGAGCGGTTCGTCGCCGGGACTGTCGGGCCGCCGGGGGAGCGCGCGTTCTTCCTGCAGGCCCGCGGCGGCGGCAGGCTGGTCAGCGTCGCGCTGGAAAAGGTTCAGGTGTCCCTGCTCGCCGAGAAGCTGGAGGAGCTGCTCACCGAGGCGCAACGTCGCTTCGGGGTGGACCTGCCCGAGCTGGCCCCGGTGATCGGCGACAACGAGCCACTGGACACGCCCGTCGACGAGGAGTTCCGCGTCGGCACCCTCGGGCTGGCCTTCGACGTGGACACCGCGACCGTGGTGATCGAGGCGATCGCCGCGGGCGAGGTGGAGCCCGAGGTCGAGTTGGGCGACGAGGACGACGAGGACCCCGACGACGACGATGTCGAGGACGACGAGCCGGACGAGGACCTCGACCGGCTCCGGGTCCGGCTCACCCCGCAGGCGACCCGTCAGTTCATCGAGCGGGCCCGGCGAGTGGTCAACGCGGGTCGGCCTCCGTGCCCACTCTGCGGCCAACCGTTGGACCCCGCCGGGCACCTCTGCCCGCGGCACAACGGTTATCACCGGTGACCTCGTCCGGCCTCCAGCCTCGCCAGGACGGCGACGCGGCGCTGCGGCTGCTGCGAGACGGCACGCTCGACCTGGAGGGTCGGCTGGTCGACGCGTCGAACACCACGTTGCGCGGCATTCTGACGTTGGACGGGGCCACCGCGCGCTGCGTCTACAAACCGGTACGCGGTGAGCGTCCGCTCTGGGACTTCCCCGACGGCACGCTGGCCGGGCGGGAGGTCTCGGCGTATCTGGTCTCCCGGGCCACCGGCTGGGGCCTGGTGCCGCCCACGGTGCTGCGCGACGGCCCGTTCGGCCCCGGCTCCTGCCAGCTGTGGATCGACGAGCCGGAGGACGCCGACCCACTTGTGGGTTTCCTGCCGGCCGGGGAGCTGCCGCCACGCTGGTTCCCGATCGCCGCGGCCCGTGACGACGACGGCACGGCGTACGCCCTCGCGCACGCCGACGACCCACGGCTGGCACGTCTCGCGGTGCTCGACGCGGTGATCAACAACGCGGACCGTAAGGGCGCTCACGTGCTGGTCGGCGCCGACGACCGGATCTACGGCGTGGACCACGGGGTGAGCTTCCACGTGGAGGACAAGCTGCGCACGGTGCTCTGGGGCTGGGCCGGCAAGCAGTTGCCCCCGGATGCCGTGGAGATGCTCGACGGGCTCGCCGGGCAGGTCGCCGGGGCGCTCGGCGCGGAGTTGGCCGACCACCTCACCATCAGCGAGGTGACCGAGGTGGCCGCCCGGGTCGACAGGTTGCGCGAGACCGGCCGCTTCCCGCAGCCACCGGAGGACTGGCCGGCGATTCCCTGGCCGCCCATGTGAGCCGCTGTCATCTTGATCACCCGTGGGGCGCTCCGGCGGCGTCGCCGGGCTGGCTAGGCTGATCCCATGGAGTCTTGGGCGGGACACGAGGTGCCACGGCTGCCGGGCAGGGGCGAGCCACTGGCGTTGTACGACTCGGCGCGGCAGGGTGTCCACCCGAGCGAGCCGGCGGACGCGGGCAGCATGTACGTCTGCGGCATCACCCCGTACGACGCCACGCACCTCGGTCACGCCGCCACGATGATCACGTTCGACCTCGTGCAGCGGATGTGGCGCGACGCCGGCCGTCCGGTGCGCTACGTGCAGAACGTCACCGACATCGACGACCCGCTGCTGGAACGCGCCGCCCGCGACGGCGAGGACTGGGTGGTCCTGGCGATGCGCGAGACGGCGCTGTTCCGCGAGGATATGGAGGCGCTGCGGATCATCCCGCCGGCGCACTACGTGGGCGCGGTCGAGTCGATCCCGGACATCGCCGACAAGGTCGAGGTGCTGGTCAAGGACGGCGCCGCGTACCGGCTCGACGACGGCACCGGCGACGTCTACTTCGACATCTCCGCCACCGGCCGGTTCGGCTACGAGTCCAACCTGACCCGCGAGCAGATGCTGGAGATCTTCCCGGAGCGCGGCGGCGACCCCGACCGGGCCGGCAAGCGCGACCCCCTCGACCCGCTGCTGTGGCGCGGCGCCCGCGAGGGCGAGCCGTCCTGGCCGGGCGGCGACCTGGGGCCGGGCCGCCCCGGCTGGCACATCGAGTGCGCGGTCATCGCGCTCAACCTGCTCGGTGACCGGATCGACGTGCAGGGCGGCGGCAACGACCTGCTGTTCCCGCACCACGAGGCGTCCGCCGCGCACGCCGAGCGGCTCACCGGTCAGGCGCCGTTCGCCGAGCACTACGTGCACGCCGGGATGATCGGTCTGGACGGCGAGAAGATGTCCAAGTCCCGCGGCAACCTGGTCTTCGTGTCCCGGCTGCGCGCCGACAGGGTGGACCCGTTGGCGATCCGGCTGGCGTTGATCTCCGGGCACTACCGCAGCGACCGTACCTGGACCGACGAGCTGCTCACGGCCGCGCAGGAGCGCCTGGACCGCTGGCGGCGGGCCGCCGCCGCGCCCGCCGGGCCGTCCGGGGCCGAGCTGCTGGCCGGGGTACGCGAGCGCCTCGCCGACGACCTGGACACCCCGGGAGCCCTGGCCGCAGCCGACCGCTGGGCCGACGCGACCCTGGCGGGCGCCGCCGACGACGCGGACGCCCCGGCCCTCTTCGCGAAGACGGTGGACGCCCTCCTGGGCATCCGCCTCTAGCCCCCCTCCCACCCCACCCCGCCCCACCCCCCACCCGCGGCGATCATGGACTTGTGGTGCCCGAAACGCGATGCCACGCACCTTTTGCGAGGCACCACAACTCCATGATCGGCGGGGCACCGGCCTCCGGGCGGACGGCCGCGTGCCGGGTCGATCAAGCGGCTCAGCCCAGGACCGGTTCGGGGGCGGGCCCGGACGGCCGGGCTACGGAATGAACGTCACCTCCGGGAAGGACCGGCTCGGGCCGCTCAGGAGGTGGCCGCCCCGGTGCCGTAGGTGCCTGTCGAAGAACGCCAGCGGGTACGCCTGCCCGATGCGGACCGCGCGGGCGGGGTCGAGATTGCCGATCAAGCGCACGAGTTCCTCGTCGCTCATCCCGATGAGCCGCGCCAGTTGCGGTAGGAGCCACTGGTTGTCGCCGTAGGACGAGTGGACCGCTTCGGCGGCCTGGACGTTGAGTCGCCATCCGCGTAGGTGGGTGAAGAACTCGGCGACGGCGGGCTCCGCGGCCCGGTTGTACTCGGCCGTCATCAGCATGAACGGCCGGTACAGGTCGGCGGTGGGCAGCGGCTGCGACACCATCGGGCCGTCCAGGCTCAGCCCCGCCCGGATCCGCCGGTCGGTGCCCATGGTCAGGGCCGTCGCGGTACCGCCCTTCGACCAGCCGAACATGCCGATCCGGCTCAGGTCGAGGGCGGCGCCCAGCCCGGCCGGCAGCGGAGTGTGGTCCACGTCGGGGTTGCGCCCGGCGGCGAGGTCGGCGATCTGGTCGAGGACGAATCGAACGTCGCGGGTGTAGGTCCACGGGGTCGAGTCGAAGTCGTCCTCCTGGACGGTGACCCGGCCGTCGGGGAACTCGCTGACCCCGTCGTACGTGTGGTCCACCGTGACCACCGCGTAGCCGTGGCTGGCGAGTTCCTGCACCACGATCGTGGTGTCCGAACGGTGGCTGCCCGAGCCGTGCGAGTACAGCACCACCGGCAACCGCCGGCCCGGGTGCCGCACCGGGGCGCCCTCGTGCCCGGCCGTCAACGGCGCCAGCGCGGCGTCGGGGTCGAACCCGGCGGAGTCCAGCAGCACGCGCATCGAGGCGGGGGTCATCCAGGGCGCACGCGGGAACCGGTGCACGTCCCGGGCGGGGTACCAGACGCTGACCATCAGCTCCCGGTACCGGCCCGGGCCGGCCAGCGGATCCGGCTGCGAACGGTCGACCAGGTGCAGCGACACCGTTCCCACGCGGTACGGCCCGGTCGGCCGGGGCAGAGTGAGCCGGACCGGGCCCGAATCGGCGGTTGCCGCAGTGGCGCGACCGGCGATGCCCATCGGTACGCCGGCCCCGACCGCCAGCGCGGCTCCGACAAGGCCACGGCGCGTGATCCCCCGCGCACCACCAGGTTTCACGGTTGGCATTGATCCTCCCCTGGGTTGCTCGACGCCGCAACGGAGTGCTCCGGCCATCGATATATTCGCAGTGTATACACCGAGGGTGTAGTTGCAACGGCGTCAGCGCTCTTCGATGGTGAAGACATCGGTGCCCCGATGGTGGAGACGCCGGGGCTGCCCGTGGCTGGGCGGGACGGACCCCCGTGCGGCACCGGATCCGGTCCGCGCACGTCGGCTGGCCGTCAGGTCACCGGTCGGCGGTCGGCGCCGTCTCCGCTTGTTCGACCTGCTGGATGAGTTGCTTGAGATGGGTGATCTCATCGCGCAGGGCTGCCTGACCGGCGGCGGTGAGAGTCACCCAGGTGCGCGGGCGCTTGCCCTCGTAGCCCTTCTCGACCTCAATCAGCTCGGCCTTCTCCAGGACGGTCAGGTGCTGCCCGAGGTTTCCCGCGGTCAGCTGCAGGGTGGTGCGCAGGAAGCCGAACTCGACCTGGCGGGCCTGGTGCGCGATGGCCAGGATGCCCAGTCGGACGCGCTGGTGGACCACGTCGTCGAGGCCGTTGGTGGGATGGTCGGTCATCGCCCCGGAACCTCAGCGGTCGGCCGGATCAGAGCGAAGGCGGCACTGCCGAGCAGCAGCAGCGCCGCCGGGACGAGCAGGTACGGCAGGAAGAACCACGGCGAGGTCGAATGGATGACCTGGCCGCCCTGCACCATCACGATCGCCAGGTAGGCGAGGCTGTACGCCAGCAGCGCCCAGTTGCGTTCGACCCACGCGAGCACCAGCAGCGCCAACGCGATGACCGCTATGGGACTGGCCAGCCCATTGACGAGCCACGCCGCCGGCCCGACCTCGATCTCGACGGGGTCGGTGGAGAAGGGGTCGGCGGGGACGGAAATGAGCGGGTGGAACGTCAGCCAGATCGACACGGCTGCCATCAGAACGGCCAACGTGACGCCGACGACGACGTAGGGGCGGATCGGGGTGCCCACGCCACGCCGTCGGGACTGTCTGACGTAGAAGCCTGCGATCGCCGCGTAGGCGAGCACCAGCGCGACTGTCCAGTACCCGAGCTGTGCGGGGTTGGGAGCCATGCAGGCCGTGTGCTGCGGGCGGGATCGGCAGGTGCCGAACAGGTCGAGGTAGGGGGCGTACCGGTAGACGGGTATCGCGACCAGGGTGATCACCGCGAAGACCAGCAGTGGAAACCAGGTGCCGCGCTGGGCGACACGGACCTGGTGTGTCAGGTCGCGCACGGCCGCCAACAGCTCGTGAGGCCCGTCCGCCTGAGGAGCAGACTCGTATGTCATGCAGTCAGCTTTGCATTACAGATCTATCCGCGCAAGAGAGCCTGACCGTGTTTCACGGGTGCCGACTGTGACCGCGCCGCTTACTGCGAACGCAAGCCAGGTGGAACGCGGGTTCAACAGGCGGGGTGGCCACCGACTACCGAGTCGCCCGCGACCGCGTCGTGGCGCTGGACTGGCTACGCGCCATGCCCTGCGGACCTGAGCGGCGAGCCGGAACCTAGCCCAGGACCAGGCCAGGGTCGGGATCGGCCTCGGGGGTGGGGGCAGGAATCTTGTACTCCTCGGTCAGGGTGGTCATCGGGCCGGGCCAGGTGGCCTGCGCCACCTCGATCGGCTTGCGGTGCGCGTCGTACGCGACGTGCAGCAGGTGCAGCACCGGGGTGTCCGGCCGGATCTGGAGGGTCTCGGCCTCCTCCCGGCTGGGCTGGCGGGCGCTGATCGTGTCGGTGGCCGAGACGTACCGCCGCCCGGTGGCTTCCTCGGCCTCCTGGTAGAGCGGGCGGCCGAACGCCTCGGTGCGCTCCAGCGAGGTGCCGGCGGTGTCGCGGGGCAGGAACCAGGAGGCGCCCACCTCGACGGGGGAGTCGTCGGTGCGGACGAGGTGCCGACGGCAGAGCAGGCTGGTGCCGTCCGACACGCCGAAGGCGTCGGCCACCTCGGCGGGGGCGGGGGCGTGCCCGACGGAGACGAGTTGTTGACGGTATCGGGCGGCCAGGTCGGTGTGGTAGCCGCGGAAGCCGCCGTACCGGCCTCGGGAGAGCCGGTTGAGTCGGCGGCGGGTGCCCCGGACGTACGTACCGGAGCCGGGTTTGGTGATCAGGATGCCCTCGACCCGCAGCTGGTCGACGGCGCGTTGCACGGTCTGCTTGGCGACGCCGAACATCTCGGCGATGGCCGGAATGGATGGCAGCCGCTCGCCGGGCCCCCAGTCGCCGCGGCGGACCTGGGCCTTGAGCTGCGCGGCGATCTGTCGGTGCGGGAACTCGGCGGCCCCGGGGTTGATCTGCACACCCAACCTCCTTGATCACATCTAGGTTCCTAGGATGCCGTAGAGGGTGTGACGGCGCCACCCCGGACACGCCAAAACGGACCCCCGAACCACGAAGGTCCGAGGGTCCGCAGCGAGCAGTGTTACCAGGAGCCGGCGGTGGGGCCGGCCGAACCGCCCCGACGACGCAGGTACTTCTCGAACTCCTGGGCGATCTCGTCACCGGTCAGCGGGGTGATGCCCTCGTCGCCGACCCGTTCCTCCAGCTCGCGGACGTACTCGCCGAGCTCGGCATCCTGCTCGGCGGCGCTCCGCACCCGCTGCTCCCACTCGGCGGACTCCTCGGCCAGGTCGGCCATCGGCACGGGCAGGTCGACGACCTCCTCCACCCGGTGCAGCAGCGCGAGGGTGGCCTTGGGGCAGGGCGGGTTGTTGGCGTAGTGCGGCACGTGCACCCAGAACGAGACGGCATCCACGTCGGCGCGGGTGCAGGCGTCGTGCAGCACGCCGACGATCCCGGTCGGCCCGTCGTAGCGGGTGGGGGTGAGCTGGTAGCGCTCGGCGGCCTGCGCGTCGGAGGCGCTGCCGCTGATCGGCAGCGGCCGGGTGTACGGAACATCGGCCAGCAGCGCGCCGAGCAGCACCACCCGTTCCACCTCGAGGCTGTGGCAGATCTCCAGCACCTGCTCGCAGAACGTCCGCCAGCGCATGCTCGGCTCGATGCCGCGGATCAGCACCACGTCACGGTCGGTGCCCTCCGGGCTGGCCACCATGAACCGGGTCGTCGGCCACTCCACCCGGCGGGTCTCCCCGTCGGCCATGGTGATGGTGGGCCGGCTGACCTGGAAGTCGTAGAAGTCCTCCGGATCCAACTCGGCGATCTGCCGGGCGTTCCAGACCTGCTCGAGGTGTTCGACGGCGGCGGTGGACGCGTCGGCGGCGTCATTCCAGCCCTCGAACGCGGCGATGGCCACCGGGGACCGCAGCACCGGCAGTCCGTCGAACTCGGTCACGCCGTCACCTCACCCTGCTCGTCGCGGCCGGCGCCGGGATGGCGCCCGGTCGTCAGACCGTGGGGCACGGCGGCGTCGCTGTTGTCCTTCACGTCCGTCAGCCTACGTCCCGGGCGGAGGTACGGCCTGTCGGCCGCGCCGGTCGGCCGCTTCCAGGCCCGGTCAGACAGGAACGGACCGGACAGCGTGATCCCGCTGACACAATGTGGGATCGCCCGTTGACGGCCAGTGGGCGGGGCGGACGCCGCACTAACCTGGACGGGTGCGGACTTCGTTGATGGATGTGCTGGCCGACCGGATTCTCATCGCCGACGGGGCGATGGGCACGATGCTGCAGGCCGCGGACCTCACGCTCGACGACTTCGACGGCCTCGAAGGGTGCAACGAGATCCTCAACGTCACCCGACCGGACGTGGTGCGTGGGGTGCACGACGCCTACCTGGCGGCCGGCGCGGACTGCGTGGAGACCAACACCTTCGGCGCCAACCTCGCCAACCTCGCCGAGTACGACATCCCGCAACGCATTCGTGAGCTGTCCGAGGCGGGCGCCCGGATCGCGCGGGAGGCCGCCGACGCGGCCAGCACTCCGCAGCGGCCCCGCTTCGTGCTCGGCTCGATCGGGCCGGGCACCAAGCTCCCCACCCTCGGGCACGCCCCCTACGCGACCCTGCGCGACGCGTACCAGGAGAACGCCGCCGGTCTGATCGTCGGTGGCGCGGATGCGCTGATCATCGAGACCTGCCAGGATCTGCTCCAGGTCAAGGCCGCCGTGGTCGGGTCCAAGCGGGCGATGGCCGAGCTGGGCCAGTCGGTACCGATCATCTGTCACGTGGCCGTGGAGACCACCGGCACGATGCTTGTCGGCAGTGAGATCGGTGCGGCCCTGGCGGCGATCGAGCCGCTCGGCGTGGACCTGATCGGGCTCAACTGCTCGACCGGCCCGGCCGAGATGAGCGAGCACCTTCGCTACCTGTCGCAGCACTCCCGCATCCCGCTGTCGGTGATGCCGAACGCCGGCCTGCCGGTGCTGACCGCCGACGGGGCGTACTTCCCGTTGACTCCCGTGGAGCTGGCCGAGGCCCTGGAGCGGTTCATCAACGAGTACGGCGTGGGGCTGATCGGCGGCTGCTGCGGCACCACCCCGGAGCACATCCGCGTGCTGGCCGAGCGGCTGCACGGCGTCTCCGCCCCGCCCCGGGAGCCCCGGCACGAGGCCGGGGTCTCGTCGGTCTACCACCCGGTGCCGTTCGCCCAGGACGCGTCGGTGCTGATGGTGGGGGAGCGGACCAACGCCAACGGCTCGAAGGCGTTCCGGGAGTCGATGCTCGCCGGCGACTGGCGCGCCTGCGTGGAGATCGCCCGCAGTCAGGCCCGCGACGGCTCACACCTGCTCGACCTGTGCGTGGACTACGTCGGCCGCGACGGCACGCAGGACATGCGCGAGTTGGCCGGCCGGTTCGCCACGGCGTCGACCCTGCCGATCATGTTGGACTCCACGGAGCCGGCGGTGATCGAGGCCGGGCTGGAGATGCTCGGCGGCCGGTGCGTGGTCAACTCGGTGAATTTCGAGGACGGCGACGGTCCGGAGTCCCGCTACGGGCGGGTGATGCCGGTGATCCGGGAGCACGGTGCCGCCGTGGTGGTGATGTGCATCGACGAGGAGGGGCAGGCGCGCACCGCGGCGGACAAGGTCCGCATCGCCTCGCGCACCATCGACGACCTGACCGGCCGGTGGGGGATGGACCTGTCCGACATCCTCATCGACACGCTGACCTTCCCGATCGCCACCGGGCAGGAGGAGACCCGCCGCGACGGTCTGGAGACCATCGAGGCGATCCGGCAAATCGCCGGGCGTTACGCGGGGATCAACTTCACCCTCGGCATCTCGAACATCTCGTTCGGGCTCAACCCGGCGGCCCGGCAGGTGCTCAACTCGGTGTTCCTGCACGAGTGCGTGCAGGCCGGTCTGACGTCGGCGATCGTGCACGCCAGCAAGATCCTGCCGATGTCGAAGATCCCCGACGAGCAGCGCGAGGTCGCCCTGGACATGGTCTACGACCGGCGCCGCGAGGGGTACGACCCGTTGCAGCGCTTCCTGGAGCTCTTCGAGGGCGTCGACGTGACGAGTGCCCGGGCGAGCCGGGCGCAGGAGTTGGCGGCGCTGCCGTTGGACGAGCGGCTCAAGCGGCGGATCATCGACGGTGAGCGTAACGGCCTGGAGGCCGACCTGGACGAGGCGATGGCCGGCGGCCGGTCCCCACTGTCGATCATCAACGACATCCTGCTGGACGGCATGAAGGTGGTCGGTGAGCTGTTCGGCTCCGGCCAGATGCAGCTGCCGTTCGTGCTCCAGTCCGCCGAGGTGATGAAGACCGCCGTGGCGTACCTGGAGCCGCACATGGAGACCATCGAGGACGGCGGCAAGGGTCGCATCGTGCTCGCCACCGTGCGCGGCGACGTGCACGACATCGGCAAGAACCTGGTCGACATCATCCTGTCCAACAACGGCTACGAGGTCGTCAACATCGGCATCAAGCAGCCGATCAACGCCATCCTGGACGCCGCCGAGCAGCACCGCGCCGACGCGATCGGCATGTCCGGGCTGCTGGTCAAGAGCACCGTCATCATGAAGGAAAACCTGGCCGAGATGGCCACGCGCGGGGTCGCGGAGCGTTGGCCCGTCCTGCTGGGCGGGGCGGCGCTGACCCGCGCGTACGTCGAGGACGACCTGCGGGCGATGTTCCCCGGGCAGGTGCACTACGCGCGCGACGCCTTCGAGGGACTGTCCCTGATGGACAAGGTGATGACCGCCAAGCGCGGCGGCGCCCCGGTCATCGACCCGGAGCGGGAGGCGGCCCTCGCGGCGCGGCGGGCCCGCCGGGAACGGCAACGGTCCATGGTGACCGAGTCCCTGCCCGAGCTGCACGACTCCTCGACCCGCTCCGACGTGGCCGCCGACGTGGTCGTGCCCACCCCGCCGTTCTTCGGCACGCGGGTGGTCAAGGGCGTGCCGATGGCCGAGTACGCGGCGCTGCTCGACGAGCGGGCCACCTTCCGCGGGCAGTGGGGGTTGAACGGCGCCCGCGGCGGCAACGGTCCGTCCTACGAGGAGTTGGTGGAGACCGAGGGTCGGCCGCGCCTGCGGTACTGGCTGGACCGGCTGATCGCCGACCAGGTCCTTGAGGCAGCCGTGGTGTACGGCTACTTCCCCGCGTACTCCGAGGGCAACGACCTGGTGGTGCTCGACGAGAACGGGCACGCGGAGCGCGCCCGGTTCTCGTTCCCCCGGCAGCGCCAGGAGCGTCGACTCTGCCTGGCGGACTTCTTCAAGCCCAAGGGCGACCAGCTCGACGTGGTCGCGCTGCAACTGGTCACCGTGGGTCAGCCGGTCAGCGAGTACGCGGCGAAGCTGTTCGCCCGCAACGAGTACCGCGACTACCTGGAGGTGCACGGGCTGTCCGTGCAGCTCACCGAGGCGCTCGCCGAGTACTGGCACCGGCGCATCCGGTCCGAGTTGACGCTGCCCGACGGCCGTCCGCTGACCTCCGACGACCCGGCGGACCTGGCGGGGCTCCTGCGCAACGACTACCGGGGCTGCCGGTACGCGTTCGGCTACCCGGCCTGCCCCGATCTGGAGGAGCGGGCGAAGATCGTGGACCTGCTCGGGTCGGAGCGGATCGGTGTGGAGTTGTCCGAGGAGTTCCAGTTGATGCCGGAGCAGGCCACCGACGCGATCGTGGTCCACCACCCGGAGGCCAGCTACTTCAACGCCAAGTGACCGGCAACGTCGCTGACCTGCATTTACGTCGTCCCGAGGGCCCTTGGACCATGATCATGCCGCAGGGGCGTCCGGGTCGCCCTCGGCGGCCTGGTCCGTAGCGAAGGCCGTAGCCTCCGCACCCGGCTCGTCCTCGACGATAGGCTCGGCCCAAGCCGCGTGGCCGAACTCCCAGGTGTGCGTGATGCCGTTTAGTTCGCCCATGCACAGGTTGACGGCCGCATCGATCAGGTGTTGCCCTGCCGGCACGATGGTGACGTGCTGCCGGACGCGCTTCGCGTGGCGGATGCGATACTTCAGGCCTTCGATGTGTACGACTGCGCACTCGTCACCTGGCTCGTCCACCGAGGTCGACTGCACCGTCAGGGACCAGCCTTCCTTGGTGGCTTTGTAGAGCCATACCTCCAAGGCGCGTTGCTTACCGTCGCGCTCTGACACCCCGGCGATGATCAAGACCGGGTCGGTTCGGTTGTCCATGTGTGTCCTCTGCCGACGGGCTGAGAGTGCACCTTAACGGGTTCGTGGTGGTGTGGACCTTGAACCGGGCGACCGCCTGCGGAGTGGTGCCGGGAATCTCGGTAAGGACCGGGGCGCCGCCACCAACACTCGGTGGAGGGTCACGCAGGCCCAAGACCGGCCAGCCGGCTGCCGGCGGTGTGGACGCTCTTATTGTTTGTCAAGGTGTCGCGGGCGGCTGGCTGAGCCCGTAGAGCTCGTTGAGGTCGAGCAGATGGTGGCCGAGCACTGAGGCTGCTCGGAGGTCGAGCACGAGCGCCATGTACACGTTCGGGGTTCCGGACGCGATGAGGACGTGCTGGTAGATGCCGTCGGGCATGTGCCAGACGTTCGTCACCTCCTCCCGGCTGAAGTCGTGGTCGGCGAAGTGGTCATGGGGGATGGCGTCGTAGTAGGGCCAGAAGTCGAAGGGAGGCGGCTCATCGACGTCGACTGGTGTTGGCGGTGTCCCAATCGTGGCGGTGAACTCATCTGCCGTCAGTAGTCGCATCGGGCCATGGTGCCCGCTCTGTCTGTCGAAGTGCGAGATCGGTGAAGGCCGTCTCCCGCGCGATGTAGGAGCTGGCAGGGATGGGGGCGACGAGAAAGGGCGAGCCAGCGCCGGGCGAGGCTGCGCGGCGCGACCGGCAGCCAAACCGGCGAGCCGGAGCGGATAATCCTGCACCTGGACCTCAGGGCCGCAGCGCGCGGAGGAACGCTATGGCTTCAGTGCGGCGGGTAGGCGTCCTGGCAGCTGCCAGGGCAGCCATGTGTGCGTCGAGGCGCTCGCGCTCGTCGTTGGTCAGCGCGGCGGCGATGGCTTCGCCATACGTCGGGACCAGGGGGTTGGGGGCGACCCGCTTGAGCGCGTCCCAGTCGTTGATCGGCTCGGCGGGTACGTCGAGCTGGGCGCGGTAGTCCAGCTCGACCGCCTCGAAGCCCGAAGTCTCTGCCCAGGTCATGAGGTCGCGCTCGTCGAAGTCGACCATCGGTTGTATGCGTCCCCGGTACACGTCGCAGACCTTGGCGACCAGGTCGTCGACGGGGGAGCCGCCCGAGCCGAACAGTTCGTCGGGGCGGTGTTGCAGCTGGAAGCGGTTGATGGGCTCGAAGAGGGAGAGCCTTCCGCCTGGCCGCAGCACTCGGAAGAACTCCGCGAACGCGCTGGCTTTGCGGTCGGAGTAGATGAGTACTGACCGGGTGGTGACGACGTCGACGGAGGCGTCCGCAACGCCGGCAAGGTCCTCGGCCGGCGATTGTACGAAGCTGCACCGCTCATCGCCGTCGGCGATCCGCCGGCACTGTTCGAGCAGGTCCTGCGACACGTCGCTGAAGATGACGCGGCCGTCCGGGCCGAGACGGTCGAGCGCGCCAAAGCCGATTAGGCCGGTTCCGCATCCGACGTCGAGGAGGACGTCATCGGGTTTCAGATCGGCTCGGTCGAGGACGCCGTCGCGGAACCACGCCAGGTCTGGGGCGTGTCGGGCGCGCAGGGTGGCGCTTCCGCCGTCTCGGCGCGTCAACAACCACTGTGCCCACCTGTCGGTCGTCATCGGGTCACGATAGTGCCGGCGCGAGCACCGCACTGGCCCTGACAAACACCTGAGGTCGTCTGACAGGCCGCCGGACCAGGAAATCCGGCACCAACGTTCCGGACCGACCAGGGTTGGACGGCTGAGATCGGAATTGCTATGCGCCCTGACTCGGGAGATCCGTTGGCGTGAAACATGGCCGGCCGATCGCACCCTGGATTCCGGTGACTTGTCGAGGATTCGTCATGGCGATACTCACACTCGGTGCACAGTGGTCCGTAACTCGTCACGCACGTGCAAGCATCAACGCACGTTACGTAACTGTGGGCGTTGGGTGGTTGGGGGATCATGCCCAAGAGTCAGGTGCGACGTGACCAGTTCGGGGGCCTCCTCAAAACCCTCCGCTTAGAGCGGCGGCTGACCCAGGAGGAGCTTGCCGAGGCGGCCGGTTCCAGTGTCCGCGGCATCCGGGAGATGGAGCGCGGCCGGGTGCGCAGCCCGCAACGACGGACGGTGGTGCTGCTCGCCGATGCCCTGCGGCTGGCCGGGGCGGACCGCGACCGTTTCGTCGCCCTGGCCCGGGTCGAGCGGCAGCCGCACGCCCGAACGCCGGTGCCGGACGACCGCTTCACGGTGCCGGACGACCGCGCGGAGGTGCCGCACGATCGCTCGCCGGTGCCGCACGAGCGCCCGGCGGTGGTCGTACCCGGGGAACTGCCCGCCGCCGTGCCGGACCTGGCCGGCCGGGCGGAGATCCTGGAACGGCTTGCGGCGTTGGCCGCCGACGTCACCGCGGAGCGGCCGGACGCCGCCTCGGTGGTGGTGCTGCACGGACCGCCGGGGATCGGCAAGACCAGCCTCGCCGTCGCCGCCGGGCATCGACTCAGCCCGGCCTTCGCCGGCGGACAGCTCTTCGTCGACCTGCAGGGCGCCTCGCCGGACGGCCCGGTCGACTCGGCCGAGGCGCTGGCCGGGCTGCTGCGGTCGCTCGGGGTGCCGGACAGCCGGGTGCCGGTGTCGCCGGCCGAGCGGGGTGGTTTGTTCCGCACCCTCACCCGGGACCGGCAGCTGCTGGTGGTCCTGGACAACGCCGCGAGCGAGGCACAGGTACGTCCGCTGCTGCCGGCCGGGCGGGGATGCCTGGCGCTGGTCACCTGCCGGCGTCCACTGACGGGTCTTGCCGGTGCGGTCCGCCTGCCGCTCGACCTGCTCGCCCCGGCTGCCGGTCGACTGTTGCTCGC
Organism: Micromonospora sp. NPDC085948; assembly: GCF_040686315.1. NCBI lineage: Bacteria > Bacillati > Actinomycetota > Actinomycetes > Micromonosporales > Micromonosporaceae > Micromonospora > Micromonospora sp. NPDC085948. Next base: position 101,069 of record NZ_JBFBJW010000018.1, read on the forward strand.
GGCGATCGTCGGTGCCGACCGGATCGCCGCCGAGCCGGCCGCGGCCGACCAGGTCGTCAAACTCTGCGGCCGGCTGCCGCTGGCCGTCCGGATCGCCGGCAACCGCCTCGCCAGCCGACCACAATGGTCGGTCGGTTGGCTGGTGGACCTGCTCCACGACCAGCGTCGGCGGCTGACCGTGCTGACCGCTGGAGACCTGGGTGTCCGGTCCGCGTTCGAGGTCTCCTACCGGCAACTGGACCCGATGGCCGCGCGGGTGTTCCGGCGGGCCTCGCTGATTCCCGGGACCGACTTCGAACCCGCGCTGGTCGCCGCCGTGGCCGGCACCGACGAGGAGACCGCGGCGGCGGCTCTGGAGGAGCTGGTCGAGGCCGGTGTCCTCCTGAGCATGGGGGACCGGTACCAGTTCCACGACCTGGTCCGGCTCTACGCCCAGGAACGCCTCGACGCCGAGGAACCACAGGCCGGCCGGACGGCGGCGCACGACCAGATGGTCGGCTGGCTGCTGCGGCGTACCCGGCAGGCGGGCTTGATGTTCGAACCGGTCGCCTGTCGGGGCGACTCCCCGTTCGACGACGACCGGGAGGCGGCGTCCTGGTTGGATCGGGAGTCCGGCAACTGGCTGGCGGCGCTGCGCGACGCGGCCCGACGCGGTCGGCACGCCGACGTGGTCGCGGTCACCAGGGCTCTGCACTGGTACTCGGACGCCAACAGTCACCGGCACTCCTGGGACGAGATCTTCTCGCTGGGAGTTGCTGCGGCCCGGGCCGCCGGTAGCCCCCGCGACGAGGCCGTACTGCTGAACTTCCTGGGCTGGGCCCGCTACTTCTGCCGGGACCGCAACACCGACGGGCTGGACGCCCTGTCCCGGGCGCTGGAACTGGCCCGGCGGATCGGGGACCGCCGGGAGGAGGCGTGGGCGCTTACCTACACCGCCGCGATCTTCATTCGGACCGGCCGTGGCGGGTGGGCCGTCGACCACTGCCGCCGGGCCGTGGGCCTGTTCCGCGAGATCGGGTACGCCCTCGGCGAGCACAGCGCGGCGAGCGCGCTGGGCGGAGCGTTGGCCGCGCTCGGCCGGTTCGCCGAGGCGGCCGAGTTGCACCGAGACGTGTTGGGGTTCTACGTCCGGGGCAACGGTCTCAGCCCTACCGGCGCGGCGGTGGCCCGGGCCGGCGCGATGATGAGTCTCGGCGCGGATCTGGCCGGGATGGGCCGTTGGCGCAGCGCTGCCGACGAGTACGCCCGCGCCCGGCAGGTGTTCAACCGGTGCGGTGCGACGTTCAGCGAGGCCATCGCCATCCATCGCTACGGGCTCGCGCTTCAGGCGTTGGGCGAGGTCGACGCGGCGGCCGAGGCGCTGCGGGCGGCGCTGGCCCTGTATGCCGCGCTGTGCTGCCCGTGGTGGGAGGCGCAGACCCTGTCCGCGCTCGCGGCGCTGGCCGGCTCGGCCCCGGGCCGGGCCGCCGACGCCCGCCTGCTGCGCCAGCGGGCGCTCGACCGGTGCGGCGAACTGGACGCCCCGGAGGTGCGGACCCTGCGCGCCACCCTGCGACGCGAGCTGGCCGAGTCCTGATCCCAAAGACGGACCGGGCCCCGCCGACGGTGCGGCGGGGCCCGGTGTGCAGGGACAGGGGGGTCAGTTGCAGGTGGTGCCGTTGAGGGTGAACGGTGCCGGGGTGGCGGGGGAGCCGTTCGCGGTGAAGCCGAAGTTGACGGCGCCGCCGGTCGGGATGCTGGCGTTGTGGTTCTCGTTGGTGACGGTCACCGCCGCGCCGGCCTGCTGGAAGATGCCGTTCCAGTGGCCCTGGACGAGTTGTCCACCCGGGAAGGTGAAGCCCAGCGACCAGGCGTTGGTGGCCGGGCCGTCGTTGTAGACGGTGACGCTGGCGCTGTAGCCGGTGCCCCACGAGTTGGTGACGACGAAGGAGACCCGGCAGGTGCTGGCGATCGTCGTCGCCGGCACGATGTTGCCGTAGTCGTCGCGGGCGGTGGCGAAGTCCTGGAAGCCGAAGCCCACGCCCAGAGACCGGGTGGTGGTGCCGGCGGCGAGCACGGTGCCGTCGGCGTTGACGGAGTAGACCGGGCCGCCACTGTCGCCGCCCCGTGCGGCCTCCTCGCCGTCGAGCTGGGTGGCCTCGACGAGGTCCTCGATGTCGTCGTAGTGGAAGTCGACCCGCAGGTTGCAGACCGGACCGCCGATCGCACCCGCGGTGGTGTTGCCGGACTGGCACAGCAGTTGGCCGGGGAAGACCTCGGTCCACCTGATCACCTGGGCGCGGACTTCGTCCTGCTGACCGCCGACGTAGAGGTGGCCGCCGGGCGTCGACGTCGAAATGATCATCGTGTCGTGGTCGTCATTGCTGTCGACCGCGTGGCCGACCAGAGTGCCGGTGCCGGTGGACAAGCCGACGTGCCAGGGTGAGCCGATGGCACCGCAGTGTTCGGCGGTGAGGAGGTAACCGGCGTTGGTGTCCGCGTCGCGTACGCCGAAGCCTGCGGTGCACCAGGGTACGGTGACCCCGATGCTCGCCCCGCCGTCGAACGGCGCGGCATCGTTGGCCCGCGACCGTTCGACCATCTGGTCGCGTTCGACGATGCTGGTACGGACGCCGGTGACCGGCAGCTTCGGCAGCTTGGCGCTCAGAGTGTGGTCAACGGCGATCTCGATGCCGGTGCCGTCGGTGCGCAGCCTGACCGAGTGACTGGCGTCCGTCGGGTCGCCCTCCACCACCGGTGTGAGTTTGGCGGCCGCCTTGCGCAGGTCGGCGCGGGAGTAGGTGGCGTTGGCCACCTCGACCGGCGCGGTGCGGCGGGCGGCGGTGACGGCTGCGGCGATGTCGGCGGGCGGCGCACCCTTCCACCACACGGTGACGTGGTCGTCGACCAGGCCGATGCCCGCGTAACCGCGTGCCGGCGAGCGTTCCACAGCGGTGCGGATGACATTGGCCGCGTCGACAAGTGGGGCCTGGGCGACCATCTTGTCCAGGGTCTGTGCCGGGATGATGTCCAGGAGGGACGTGGCGGCCCCGGCGGCCCCCGGTTGGCCGGACTCCGCGTACACGGAGGTGGGACCGGTGAGCGACGTCGCGCCGACCAGTGCCCCGACGACCACCGTACGGGTGATCGCTTTCCGAAGTGATGTCATGCCGCTGAGTCAAGCAACGTCCGCTGCCGGTAGACAGGCAGGACGCCCGGCAGGAGTCAACATGCCGGCGGTCCTGCCGGGCAGCCGTCAATGGTCTGCCTCCCACAGCGTGCTCGGCGTGCACGGATCGGTGCTCGGGCTGGTCGCGGCTGATGTGCTGGGTTTGTGCATCCTCAGGTGGGCTCGGTCTGTTGAAAGGCGCAGACTCTCACGCGGTTCGTCTACGAGCGGTTGAAGGTACGCGTCAGGGCTCCGGCCACTGCGGTGAACAGGATCCAGCCCATCGCCGTCAGGACGTACGCCAGCCATTGCGCCCGCCCGCCGATGCCGAACGCGCGTTCCTGCCCGAAGTTGACGATTGGGATGAGCAGGTCCAGGGTGTAGACGAGTGGGTTGAAAGCCGTGCCGCCTGCCCCACTCGCCGGCGGGTTCAGGCTGAAGATGGTGGTACCGAGCGCGGTAAGCACGAGCAGCCACAGCGCCGCCCACGTCGGGCGGTAGCCGTATCCGACCAATCCGTCCTGCAGCAGGCCCCACGCCGCGCCTGCCGGGGACAGTTGCCGCCGGCGGCGTCGCTGCCTGACCAGCAGTACGGTGCGCGCGTCGGCCTCGTGCCCGATCTGCCGAAGGAACCTGGCCAGGTGTTCGTACGGCTGCGGCCGGTATCCGGCCGGATCCCGGTCCAGCCAGTTCAGCCGTTCTCCAGTTGTGCCGGCCGGTTCCAGCGCGGTGTACGTGGCGCCGTCCAGCAGTAGCTGGGCTGGCCAGCGGTCCGGGTCGTCGCGGAGCACGTCGACTCGGGCGTGCCGTAGGTCTACCGCGCCGTCGATGCGCTCAGGCAGCAGGGACAACTGCCCGGCCCGCAGGCCCCACGCGCCGAGGGCCACGCCACCGGGGTTCATCAGGACCGCGTCGGTCAGGTTGATTTCTCCCGACACCTCGGCACGGCGCAGCCGAAGTTCGCCGTCGACCCGCAGCCCTTGGTGGCCGTGCATTGTGCCCCCGACGCGCATGCCGGCCAGTTCAACATTGCCGGTGGCGGCGGTGCCCTGCAGATAGAGATGCCGGCCCACGTGGACCGCGTCGCCGAACACTGCGGCCGTCCGGTCGCCGAAGAGTTCCTCCGGACGCCGGTCGGCGGCCAGTCGTGCCCAGTCGAGGTCCAGGTCACCGCTGACGTGCAGGCCGTAGACGACGAGCGCGCCGGTGAAGGTGCATTTCACGAAGCTGAGGGTGCCCTGGACAGTCGCCGCGAACGCGTCGAGACCCGGCAGTGTGCTGCCCTCGAAGGACACGCCGCGGAGGCGCGCGAATGACAGCAACGGCACCGCATCGAATGTGCAGCCGATGAGGTCGATCGCAGGCTCGATCTCGGCTTGGGCGAGGTCGAGGCAGCCAACTACGTCGGCGCCACACAGGTGCAGCGCCGCGCGGTGGCCTGGTTCGGCTTCACGAGCGCCGAGGAGCAAAGACCGGATCACCGTGGCGCGTAACGTGCGAGGAGTGTCACCGGTCAGCACTACCCGCGTGCCACGCGGAAAGGCGTCCCACAGTCGCTGCTCCGTCGGGGACAACGCGCCGAGTTCTGGGGGGATCACTTCCGGAACCCTTCCGTGCGGGCATGGCTCAGGCAAGAGGGACCGACGAAAGATGTGTGGATAGCCGCGCCTCCTGTACGACGGCGGGTCGCGGACCCTGACTGGTAGAGGCATCAACACAACGCCTCCCTTGAATCCCGATCTGCGGGAACTCATCGTGGCGTTGCGAGCCGAACTGGAAGCAGACCAGCAGGCGACCTTCCTCGCCGGCTACGTCTTTCGGATGTCGCACAGGCGACGACGGGTGGTGGAGGGTTCTCGCCGTCACCCGAAACTCATCGGACTCACTCGATGGTCCACCCCTCCGGATCGGATGGTGGCCATTCCGCCGACCCGGACGGAAATGCCTTCCGTGGTGGCGGTTGCGGTGGCGAAGACCGACGAGGGGCGACCTGCGGTGTGTCCTTGCTCGACGTCGATGCTGCGGTGGCCGTGGGTCGCGAACAGATGCGCGGCGAGGCATCCGGTGCTGTTGGCGTTGACGACGTCCTCGCCGACTCCGATCGCCGGCGCGAACATGCGCGCGGACGCCGCCCTGCGGGTTGGGGAGAGCAGGTAGACGAAGCAGCCGAGATAGCCGAGACGACGGCAGTCGGCGGCGAGTCGGCGCAGGTCAGGGCGCATCGCGAGCAGGGTCGGCAGCGTTCTGACCGGTACCAGCAGGCGTGGCGTTCCCGGTGAGGCGACGCACGGGGCGTCGTCGGAGGCCATGTCGTTCGATGTGATGCCCAGTGCACCGAGGATGCTGTCGAGTCCTGCGGCTGTGCCGCCCTGAAGCTCCACCGTGCCCTGGTCGAACCAGACCTCAATGCCGTCGTCGCGCTGGATCGCGGTGGTGTCGAAGGTGCGGCCACCGGTCCGCTGACGTACGCGATGTTCCCGGATCCGGCGACGGTGCAGCAGGAACGCCTGGGCGGCGATTGTGCCGTGCCCGCAGTTGGTGAGCTCACCGTGTGCGGTGAAGAACCGTACCGTGGGCGTGGTTTCCGCGTCGGCGTCGACGAACGCCGCGTGCGAGGTGCCGGCGCGCCGGACGATCGCGCGCCGACTGCTGTCGCTGAGCGTGCTGTCATCGATCAGCACGGCGGTGGGGCTGCCACCTTCCCGGCGGCGAGTGCAGGCGTCGACGATCGTCACGTCGTTGCCGTTGCTTTCGGTCATGTCGGGGTTTCCTCCTCGGTGGCCGGGTCGCCGTCGGCGAGGGCGCCGGCCCAGTCGTCCGACCAGCGCACGAGGGGACGCAGGGCGCGGTAGGCGCCCTGTCCGAGCTGGGTGAGGGCATAGGCGGCGTCCGGTTCCTGCGTGACGAGGCGTGCCTCGATCAGCTCGGTCAGCCGCTGCCGCAGGACGCTTGACGACATGTTGTCGCAGTGGTGCTGCAGTGCGCGGAAGCCGAGTGCGCCGCGCTGCAACTCCCAGACGATGCGCAGGCTCCATCGACGTCCGAAGAGGTCGAGTGCCGCCATCAAGGGGCGCCCGGTGTTCGACCCACGAACCGGGGTTCCCGGTCTCGGCACTGCCATTGGCTCGTCCCACTTCTCCTGGTGCTTCTTTTTCCGATACGCTACCTCCTCGCCAGTGATTCGGTTTCCGAAGCGCAGGGGGTCGGGCACACATGACGTCCAGGTTGCGTACCGCTTTGTGTGAGCGGTTGGGTATCGACGTGCCGGTGGTGCAGGCGCCGATAGGTTCCGCGGCGGCGCCCGAACTGGCTGCCGCAGTGGCCGAAGCCGGTGGCCTCGGCATGCTGGCGTCGACCTGGCAGAGTCCCGAACGCGCGCGCCTCGGCATCCGCAATGTTCGGCAGCGGACGGCGCGGCCGTTCGGGGTGAATCTGGTGCTGGACTTTCCCGTCATCGACACGCTGGCGGTGTGCCTGGACGAGGCTGTGCCGGTCATCTCCACCTTCTGGGGTGATCCAGAACCCGTCAGCCACCGGATCCGTGCTGCCGGTGCAGTGCACATGCACACGGTCGGCAGCGTGCGGGAGGCTGTGCACGCCGCCGGCTGCGGCGTCGACGTCATCGTGGCGCAGGGCTGGGAGGCCGGCGGTCATGTTCGTGGGAAGACCGCCACCATGGTTCTGGTGCCAGCCGTCGTCGACGCGGTGCACCCGATTCCGGTCATGGCCGCCGGCGGAATCAGCGACGGCCGCGGCCTCGCCGCCGTCCTGGCCCTGGGCGCACAGGGCGCATGGATGGGAACTCGTTTCCTGGCGACCACCGAAGCCTTCACCCATCAGCTGTATCGGCAACACCTCCTCGCTGCCACCGCCGAGGACGCCGTCCACACCCACTGCTTCGATGGCGGATGGCCCGACGCCGTGCACCGCGCACTGCGGAATCCGACCCTGCGACGGTGGGAACTGGCCGGTTCACCCCCAGTGCCGGAGCGTCCGGGCGAAGGCGACGTCGTAGCCGTCGACGCCGCAGGCCAGGCCCATTACCGGTACGGGGATCTGATGCCCCTACCCGGCATGACCGGCGCCCTGGCGGACATGGCCCTCTACGCCGGCCAATCGGTCGAGCTCGTCCGGGACGTCCGGCCAGCAGGCCGGCTCATCCACGAACTCACGGCGCAGACCGTCGACGTCATCGAGCAGATGTGCCGCGCGATGCAGGCGGCAGACGGGACTTCGTACCCATGACCTCCCTCGCTCGCGTCGGCGCAGACGCCGACCGCGGCGCTGCCGTGTTGTTCGACGTCGACGGCGTTCTGGTCGACTCCTACGCCACGTATCGCCGGATCTGGGACCGCTGGGCGCTGCACCACAGCCTGGACCCGGAGACCGTCTGGACTCACACCCACGGCCGCCGCCCGATCGACACCATCGCAGTCGTCGCTCCACACCTCGACACCGAAGCCGAATACCAGGTGGTACGCGACTTCATGGCCGACGAAGGTGACGCCTTCCCGGTGTACCCCGACGCCCCGAGCGTGCTGACGGCCATCCGGGATCGGCGGTGGGGTGTGGTGACCTCGGGCCGAGCCCCTACCGTGCGGCAACGACTGCGAGCAGGCGGTCTACCTGACCCCCCGGTCCTTGTGGACAGCACGCAGGTCGCCCTGGGAAAACCAGACCCGGAAGGCTACCTCCGCGCAGCCGACCTTCTGCGAACCCCGCCGGAGCGTTGCCTGGTCATCGAGGACGCCCCGGCCGGAATCGAAGCAGCTCGCGCGGCGCGGATGACCGTGATCGCACTGACCACCACCCACTCCGCCGCCCAGCTCACCGGCGCACACCACATCACCAAGACGCTCGGCGACGCGATGCCACGCATCGAGAGTTGGCTCAGCACACCGGTGTCATGACCAGTGCTCCACGCACTCGTGACGGTGGGCGAGACCGGTCGGTTGCGGTCGTCTCCACTGGAGGTGATCTCGCCGGTCACCGCCCCATGCGCCCCTACGGCTGGGACGGCCGGATGAACTGCCGATCATGGTCACTGACCGTGCTCCGGGGGCCGGCAGCACGCAGGACGACGTCGAGCACCAGGTCCGGGTCGGCGGCGTAGGACCCGCTGGCCCAGGCCGCGTTCGGCTCGATCACGGCCCAACGGCCGTCGATGACGCCCACGTCGACCACGATGGCGGTGGGGAGTGTGTGGCCGAATCCGGCCGCCAGGTCAGCGCCGAAGGCGAGCGCACCGGCTGTTGCGGGGCCGAGGCGCAGCCGCGCCTGCTCGGCGTACTGACTGGCGGCATGGACTGCGCCGTCGAGCAGGTACAGCCGGTACTCGGCGGTGAAGTCGACGATGTCGCTGACGAGTACGGGAGTCTGTCGGTCGACGGCGTCGGGGCCGGGCAGGCGGGAACCGTCCGTATAGATCATGGCCCGGATGGTCTTGTCGTTCGGTGACTTGACGAATGCGGGTCGGCGGAGTTCGTACGCTTCGTCGATCGGGACCAGGGTGATCTCCCGGAGCGTGACGTCCCGGGGCAGCCCGGCGAGCCAACCGTGTGGGGCCTCCAGCGGGGCGATCCCGAGCAGCGGGGCGACGGCGTCGGCGAAGGTCGGCCCGGCGTGCAGGTGGTCGGCGTGCACACCGGCGGGCACCTCGAAGGTCGAGAGCTGCACGGTGGGCAGCCCTCGCCGATGGGCGGTATCGCGCAACCGCTGAGCCGATGCGGTCAGTCGCGGCGGCAGGACGAGTGTCACGCACGAGGATCTTGCCGCATCGGGTGCCGCTGCCACAGCCGTTATCCGTGGCTGGTCGCCGTCGCGCTGCCGGGGCTGGCCCGGTTTCGCGTGCGAGGATCTGTGGCCATGGGCCTGGCGGACGCTCTCGCTGATTGGACCGACGTGGACGGCGCCCAGTACGCCTTGGGCAGGGCTGTGGGTCTGTTTGTCGATCACACGTTCTTGCAGGTCAAGTGGGTGTTCTGGTCGGACAGTCCGGTTGGTGCGGCACTCTACGACATGCTGCACGCGTTGGTGCGCGCTGGCGTTCTGGACCATCGTGACGAGCCCGACCACCAGTTTCGATGGAAGACGGCGACACCGCCCGATGGCCGGACGGCTGCGCCATGACCCGGCGCCCCGGACGGCCGCGGCGGCCCGGCCCGTCGACCCGTCAGCGGCGTGCCTGCTGTTTCTTGTGGCCAGCCTGGGTCACGGCTGCGTAGCTGACGCCTCCGACGAGGGAACCGAGCCCGGCGAAGAGGATGCCGCTCCAGGACTGGGGTAGCCACCCCTTCAGTGTCGCCGCGGTAGCCAACGCCACCGGTACCGCGGTGATCCACGCGATGACGATGGCCCGGCGCGAGTGCCGGTCGTCCTGGTGGTGCAGGAAGCCCATCGCGCTGAGAATCGCGAGAAGACCATCATCATCGTAGATCCATGACAGCGCCAGGACGAGGAGGGCTCCGATGGCCAGGCCGACCGACGAGCGCCGGAGAGCCTCGCGTACGGAAACCCCGTCCCGCCGAGACGCGTCTGTCCGACCTGCCGGGTCATCGGGTCCGTTCGGCACCGATGACTGCTCGTCCATCGAACGATTGTCGCAACGCCCGACCAACGATCGGGTGCTGGCAGGCGAACACCTGCGGTACGCGGTCGGTCCGACCGTGCGCATCCGGTAGACGTCGATGATCCCGCCGCACCACGCGGCAGCTCAGGCGTTGTCGAGCACGAACGTCCGGATGAGTTCGGCGCATTCGGCCGCGTGTGTCTCCAACAGGAAGTGCCCACCGTCGTAGATGTGCGCGTCCATCCGTTCGAGAGCACGGTGGTAGGCGAGGACCTCCTCGACGTCGAAGAACGGGTCGTGCCGTCCCCAGAGGACGAGCGCCGGCGGCTGGTGGGCGCTGTGGTAGTCGGCCAGCTCGGCGAAGCGGGCGACGTGGTTGGCGTAGTCGGTGAACAACGCGAACTGGGCGTCGATGTTGCCGGGTCGTCGCATGCGCTCCCAGTCGAGGTGCCACGACTCGGGAGGTTGCCAGGCACGCACGTCCTCGGGCAGCCCGGCGAGGTACTGGTCCCGGGTCCCGGCGAAGGTCAGCCAGTCCGGCAGCGCGGCGCGCCGCTGGTCGGTCGGGTCGGCCCAGTACGCCTTGGCGTCGTCCCACTGCTCGCCGAGACCGTCCTCGTGCGCGTTGCCGCTCTGCACGATGAGGCCGCGGATGCGATCCGGGGCGCGGGTGGCCAGGTGGTATCCCACCGGTGCGCCGAAGTCGTGCAGGTAGACGAAGAAGCGCTCGACGCCGAGCTGGTCGAGCAGGTTCTCGATCGTCCGGGAGAGGTTCTCGAAGGTGTAGTCGTACTCGTCGACGGTGGGCGACGAGGACATGCCGAAGCCGGGGAGATCGGGTGCGATCACGTGCGCGACGTCGGCCAGCGTGGGCATCACCTCGCGGAAGGTGTGCGACGAGCTCGGGAACCCGTGCAGCAGAAGTACGGCCGGCTGCCCGGTCCGCCCCGCCTCGCGGAAGAACACCTCCAGGCCGTCGACGTCGGCCTGTCGGTGGCGGATCTTCTGGATGGCCTGCATCGCGTCCTCCTCCCACCGCGGTCGGCGCGGGCCCACCGGGTGTCCGCCGCGCAGCACCGGCAGCGGGGTCCATTGTTCCCTGCCCGGCCTGGCCGCGCTGGCATTGTCGGTCCAACCCGCCCGTCAGACCGGGCCGCTCGATGACGATTGCCCGGCGTGGTCGCCCGCGTCGGTGTCGATGGGGGCGGCTCGCCGTCACCGGGTCCGGCCGCCGGCCGGCGACGCGACCGTGAACAGCACGGTGAGCAGGGCCAGGACCGCGATGCCGGTGCTGACCTGGAATGCGCTGCGCATGCCGTCGGCGATGAGCGACGCGGTGGGTGCGGCGCCCGTGACCTGCGGGGTGTCACCGACGACCGAGGTGTACACCGTGGACAGGACCGCCACCCCGAGTGTCGCACCGGCCATCATGATCGCTTGAAGTAGCCCGGACGCGGCCCCGGCGTTCTCGGGGTCCACCGTCGACATGACGGTGACGTTGAGCGCAACGGCCACGAGGCCGAGGCCCGCGCCGGCGAGCAGCAGTGGCCCGAACAGGCCGGCGAGGTAACCGGTGGTGGCGGTGATCGTGGTCAGCCAGGCGGTGGCGATCAGGAGTACGACGACACCCGTGGCGGCCGTCGTCTTCGCGCCGTATCTGCCCAGTGGCCTGGCCGCGTTCCGGGCGGTGACCAGCAGCCCGGCCGCCATCGGCAGGAAGGCGAGGCCGGCCTGTAGCGGGCTGAAGCCGGACACCTCCTGCACGAAGAGGATGAGGAGGAACTGCATGCTCAGGGTCACCATGGGCACCAGCAGTAGGCCCAGGTAGGCCCCCGCGCGGGAACGGTCGGCGAACACGCCGAGCGGCATGATCGGCTGCGGTGCCGTTCGTTCGATCACGACGAACGCGATCAACGACAGGACGCCAACGCTCAGTCCGACCAGGGTGAGCGGGTCGTTCCAGCCGTGTTCGGCGGTGCGCACCAGCCCGAACACGACGCCGACCATGCCGACCAGGGAGGTCGCCGCCCCGGGAAGGTCGAGACGGCCGGCCGTCCGTGGTGACTCGTCGACGAATCGGCGCGCGAAGAGCAGCACGAACAGGCCGACCGGAACGTTGACGAACAGCACCCAGCGCCAGGAGGCCAGGGTGACGATGACGCCGCCGAGGATCAGGCCGAGAGTCATCGCCGACGCGGTCGTCGACGAGTAGATGCCGAGCGCTCTGGTCTGTGCGGCGCCCCGAAAGCTGATGACCAGCAGGGCGAGGGTGCTCGGCCCGGCGAGTGCCGCGCCGACGCCTTGCAGCGTCCGCATGGCGACCAGCCACTCCGCGCTCTGGGCCAGGCCGCCGAGCAGGGACGCCACGGTGAACAGCGCGATGCCGACCAGGAACACCCGGCGTCGACCGAGGATGTCGCCGGCTCGACCACCGAGCAGCAACAGGCCGCCGAAGGCGAGGAGGAAGGCGTTGACCACCCAGGAGAGGCCGGCGGTGGAGAAGCCCAGGCCGTCTCTGATCACCGGAAGCGCGACGTTGATGACGGTGCCGTCGAGCATCAGCATGACCTCGCAGGACACCAGGATCGTCAGGGTCAGCGTGGCCGCCCGGCCGGTCCTCGGGGCCGACGACCGGGTGGTGTCCGCGGTGCGGGGCGGTGAACTCGACACGGATCCTCCTGCTTGAATAGCGTGGAGACGAGTGAGCCAATAGTGAACGCTTCCGTCTACTATATGGGCCGCGGTGTGACCGTGACAAGCTGTCTCCGCGCGCGGAGGCAGAGAGGTGACCGATGACGACTCCGACCGCAGGGGCGGACCAGGCGGCCCGGGTCCAGGGGCGGCGACGGGGTGCGGATCTCGAGCGCGCGATCTTCGAAGCGGTGATCGACCAGCTCGGCACCGTCGGCTACGCCAAGCTCAGCATGGAGGGCGTGGCGGCGGCGGCCCGCACCGGCAAGGCCGCCCTCTACCGCCGCTGGGACAACCGGGACGAACTCATCCGCGACGCCCTGGGCACCCTGCTGCCGGGGCCGCCCGACGTGCCGGAGTCGACCTCCCTGCGTGCGGGTCTGCTGATGCTGCTGCAGTACTTCGACTCGGCACTGTTCGGGTCCAGGGGCGCCGCGTTCCAGGCGGTCGCCGCCGGGAGCGGCAACGACGTGACGATGCTGCGTGCCCTCTTCCAGGCTCGGGTGACCGACCCGTGCCAGGAGCAGATCCTGGCGCTGCTGCGCCGGGACGTGCCGACCGGCGGCGCGTCGACGATTGACGAGGCGCAGGCGAGGGTGTTCGCCACGGTCGGGCCCGCGATGCTGACGTACAACTGCGTCAACGGGCAGGACAGGAGCACCGACCAGCAGATCGAGTCCATCGTGGATGCCGTGCTCCTGCCGCTGGCACACGCGCACCGGTCATCGGTTGGGCAGAAGCCCGGATAACCCGACGGTCCGGGACGTCGAGAACGGCCGGGCGGTTCCGTCCCAGTGATGAGCGGCCACCAGGGCCGCACCAAGGAGAGGCAGGCCCGGCATGGCGATCCAGCGGATGGACAACGTCCTCATCGTTGTCGACGATCTTGACGCGGTCATCGCGTTCTTCGTCGAACTCGGCATGGAGTTGGAGGGCAGGGGTCCGGTCGAGGGGCGCTGGGTAGAGCGGGTGATCGGGCTCGACGACGTTCGGCAGGAGGTCGCGATGCTGCGGACCCCGGACGGCCACGGCAAGGTCGAGCTGGCGATGTTCCACACGCCGGCGGCGGTCCGGGCCGAGCCGGCGGACGCGCCCGCGAACACCCTGGGCATTCGTCGGATCATGTTCGCCGTCGACGACGTCGAGGACGTCATCGCCCGCCTGCGTCCGCACGGGGCCGAACTCGTCGGTGAGTTGGCGCAGTACGAGAACAGCTACCGGCTCTGCTACGTCCGTGGTCCGGAGGGCATCATCGTCGGCCTGGCCGAACAGCTCGGTTGAGGGCCAGCGCCGCGAGGGTCAGGCGCGAATGTCGGTGACCATCGTGTCCGCGTTCTCGAACGACTCGATCGTGCGGAACCCTTCGGCGGCGTAGAGCTTCGCCGCGAAGTTCGCACGCTCCACACTCAGTGACACCCGAGGGATGCCGCGCGCGCGTGCGGCATCCCGGGCAGCGCGCAGCAGCATCCGGCCCACCCCCCGACCCCGCCACGACTCCACCACGCCGATGGTCAGCTCCGGCACGTCGTCGCTCACGTACCCGTAGCCCGGGTCCGCGGCGGTCAGGTGCCGCAGCCAGGCCGCGCCGACGGGCTGACCGGCCGGCTTCACCGCGACCACCCCGACGTCGTCCGGCCGCATCCACCCGGTGACGTAGTGCGCCAGCGCGGGGTCGGCCAGGATCCGTTCGCGAGACCAGTCGCGCTCCGGCAGCCAGTTCACGGCCTCCACCAGCATGTCGACCAGGAACGCGAGATCGGACGGAGTGGCGGCGCGGATATCGACGTTCTGCACCGCCACACCCTGCCACAGGCCCAGACCCGGCCGCCAATGACGAGAAAGTGACTCGCCGAGGTGGGCGGTCGTAGTACCAACTGATGAGGTCTTCTTCATTCCCGGTGTCGATGGCACGGCCGTATGTCGGCACCAGAGTGGACGCAGTGTCGCCTCGCTGGCCGCGGCCGTCGTCGACGGGTCGAGGTCCGGACAACCACATCGAGAGAGGGCAGTACGTGAGCGGGAACGAAGAGCAGAGGAGCACGTGGGCGCCCTGGTGGGTCTACCTGTGTGTCATTCTCGGCGGCAACTACGTGAAGCAGTACCTGGTTCGGGACCTGCCCGTGGTGGTCAACGCCGCCATCACCATCGTGCTCGTGGGCACGCTCTTCGTGGTCATCACGGCGGTCTACCGTGGTGTCCGACGCGTCGACCGTTAGCGGCGCGGCGCGTGCCCGCGCGGTGGCGGCTTCCGGCTTCCTCGTTACGCTCGGGGCATGTTCCGTGCGGCTCGGCCTGATGACTTCGCGCAGATCATCCGCCTCTACCGGCAACTGAACCCGGACGATCCGGTGCTCGACGACGGATCCGACGAGCAGGTCTTCCACCAGATCGTGGACACACCGGGGCTGCGTCTGTTCGTCCTCGAACTGGACGGGGTCGTCGTCGCCACGACGTACCTCAACGTGATCCCCAACCTCAGCCGGTCGGCGTCGCCGTACGCCGTGATCGAGAACGTGGTCGTCGAGGAGTCGCGGCGCGGCACCGGGCTCGGCCGGCAGATCATGGCCGGCACCCTCCAGGCCGCCTGGGACGCGGGCTGCTACAAGGCGATGCTGATGACGGGGTCGCGTACCCCGGCGACGCACGCCTTCTACCGCGCCTGCGGGTTCGCGCCCGACGTCAAGACCGCGTACCTGGCGCGACCACCGGCATCCGAGAGCCAGGCGCGCGGTCCAGCGCGGGCGGGCCGCGCTGGTGAGACAGCCCTAGACGGGGAAGGTCTCGCGCAGCGCGGGGTCCAGTGACCGGCCGGTCGTCGGCTCGACGAACAGCTCGGCGAGCAGAAGGCCCGCGAGGTGGGTCACGTTGATGCCCGACTCCTTGCCCCCGAGGCCCTGCAACGCGCCGCCGAGTCGGAACGCGGCCTTCGCCACGCCGGCCGGCAGTCGGCCCACCCGGCGACGTCGGCCGACCGCCTCGGCGATGCGCCCGATCATGTCGTCCCAGGTCAGGTTCTCGTCGGCGACTGGAATGTCCGCGCCGCTGGCCTGCTCCAAGGCATCCGCCGCGATCTCGGCGACGCTGCGCACCGCGACCGCGGCGCTTCCGCCGGTCGGCACCACCAGCGGGGTACGCGACCGCGCCCACCGGTCCAGCGGCCCGGCCCAGTTCGGCAGCCGGTCACCGGCCCGACCGAAGACGAAGGGCAGTTCGAGAACGGCGACCGGCAGATCCGGGCCGGCGGCCGCCCGCCCCTCCCGGGCCTGCTCGACACGGCAGCGGATGTACGTGTGCCGCTCGGCGAGCCGCCACTGCGGATGCAGCCGGTCGAAATAGGTGTAGTAGGAGCCCATCACGACCCCGCGGGTGAGGCCCTCCAGGCGGGCGGCGGTGCACAGGCGTACCACCGGTTCGACGTTGTCGCGGCGGAACTCCGGGTAGATCGGCTTGCGCAGCGGCCGCTGCTCGTCGGTGCGGGTGGCGTACACGACGCCGTCGTGACCGGCGAGCAACGGCCGCAGGTCCTCGATCGAGGCGGACCCGACATCGAGGCGGTGATCGACCCCCGGCTGGGCGGTCCGCGCCACCGTGGTGGTGGCATGGCCGCGCTCGCGCAGCACGTCCACGACATGAGCGCCGATCAGGCCACTGCCACCCACCACGAGAATCCGCACGGTGCATCGTCCACTCTGGAGCCGGGTGCTTGTCAAGCCACCGTGGCCACCCGGTCCGTTGCGCCGGCTGCACCGCCGCGGCGAACGCCCACCCAGCAGCCGCTCAACCCACCTCTCTTAGCCCAGAAAAGAACCGGGGCGGACGGTTTACACCGTCCGCCCCGGACTCCCGCCGTTCGGCAGCCCCGGCCGCCGACCAGGCCGGGCACCGCCGGCTAGCTGGTCAGGATGAACCTCTCCCACGACCCGACCGACGTACGGTTGGCGATCAACGCGCCCGCCCCGGCGTTCTCGGCGGCCACGATCTGGTTGTTGGCCAGCGCCCGCAGGCCGACCGTGCCGTCCGAGTTGTTGATGATCGTGAAGGTCTCCCACGGCCCGACCGTCGTACGGCTCGCGATCAACGGACTCGCGCCGGCGTTGTCAGCGCACACGTACAGCCCGTTGGCGCGCGAGCGCAGGGCGATGTTGCCGTTGCCGGCGTCCACCCGGTCGAACTGCTCGGTCGTCGAGACGCTGGCCTTGTTGGCGATCAGCGGGTTGGTGCCGACAGCCGACACGTACTGGTTGTTGACCTGCGCCCGCAGCGTGATACCTCCGCTGGGGGTGGTGGTGCCGGTGGTGAAGGTGAACGCGTCTACATCGAACAGGTAGCCGGACCCGCCCTTGAACACCAGGTACAGCGCGGTCGACGCGCTCGGCGGGTTGCTGATCGTGCCGGACGACTCGACGAAGGTCTCCCAGTTACCGGTCACCGGCACCGTGACGGTGCCCAGCAGGGTGCCGGTGGCCGACCCGGCCCGGACCTCGATGGTGCCACCGGCGCCGGCCGACGACGCCCGCACGGTGATGCGGTTGGCGTTGGACAGGTTGTACGGCTGGTACGAGATCCAGTCGTTGTTCTCGATGAACCCGGCGGTGCGGCCACCCTCGGCGCTGGTGTGGTCGGTCGCCTGGACACCGGACTGGGCGCTGAAGTGCTCACCCTGACGGTGCTTCGGCTGCAGGGTCTTGATGCTGTGCGTGGTGAGCCCACCGTTGTCGGTGTAGGCGGCGTCGAAGACTCCGTAGATGTTGGCCGCGGAGTCGTGCTCCCCGTCCGTCGGGACGGTGATGGCGCCGCTGCAACCGGTCTTCGAGGTGATCTGGTGCGCGTGGCTGTCGTGGCCCAGCGCGTAGGTCAGGCTCACCTTCGAGCAGTCGATCGTGCCGTCCTGCGGGTCGCTCACCGAGATCTGGTACGACACGGTGTCACCGAAGCTGAACAGCTGCCCGTCGGCCGGCGTGGTCAGCGTCACCGTCGGCGCGGTGTTCCCCACGGTGATGACCAGGCTCGCCGTGCCGGACAGGCCGGTCGGGTCGGTGACCTTCAGGGTGGGGGAGAAGGTGCCGTTCGTGGTGTACGTCTTCGTCGGGTTGGCCGCCGTCGACGTGGTGCCGTCGCCGAACGTCCACAGGTAGCTCAGCGCCCCACCCTCCGGGTCGGAGGAGCCGGCCGACGAGAAGTTGACGGTCAGCGGGTTCGACCCCGAGGTGGGGTTGGCCGAGGCGACCGCGATCGGGTTGCGGTTGCCGCCGCCGATGTACTCGATCCGGAAGAGCGCCTGGTTGTTCGAGCCGGTGCCGTAGTCCAGCACGTAGAGCGCGCCGTCCGGGCCGAAGGCCATGTCCATGACCTGGGTGCCGCTCCACGGGAAGCTGGAGATCTCCCCGCGCGAGCCGTCGGAGTTGACCTTGATCGGCTTGATCCACCGGCGGCCGTACTCGCCGGCGAAGAACTGGCCGTCCAGCGACTGCGGGAACTTGATGCTGGAGTTGAGCGAGGCGTTGTACCGGTACACCGGGCCGCCCATCGGCGACTCCGAGCCGCTGCCGAACTCCGAGGGCGACCCGGAGTCGCCGGCGTACTTGATCCAGGCCGGCTTCGCCGCGGGCAGCGTGCCGAGGCCGGTGTTGCGGAACGAGTTGTTGGTCGGCCCGCCCGTGCAGTTGTACTTGGACTGCGACGGCCCGGACGGGAAGGTGTATTCGTTGTACGTTTCGGTGCTGCTGTTGCTGCCGGTGCAGTACGGCCAACCGAAGTTGCCCGGTGCCGCGATGCGGTTGAACTCGACCTGACCGGAGGGGCCGCGGCTGGAGTTCGTGGACCCGGAGTCGGGGCCGTAGTCGCCGAGGTAGACGACGCCGGTGGCCTTGTCGACGCTCATCCGGAACGGGTTACGCAGGCCCATCGCGTAGATCTCCGGGCGGGTGTTCGCCGTGCCGGGGGCGAACAGGTTGCCCGACGGGATGGTGTACGTGCCGTCCGCCTGCGGCTTGATCCGCAGCACCTTGCCCCGCAGGTCGTTGGTGTTGCCCGCGGAGCGCTGGGCGTCGAACTGCGGGTTGCGGTTGGTCCGCTCGTCCAGGGGCGCGTAGCCGGACGACTCGAACGGGTTGGTGTCGTCGCCGGTGGTCAGGTACAGGTTGCCCGCGGCGTCGAAGTCCAGGTCACCACCGACGTGGCAGCACTGCCCACGGTCGTTGGCGACCTGGAGCACGATCTTCTCGGTGCTCAGGTTGAGCGTGTCGTCGCTGTTGAGGGTGAACCGGGACAGCCGCAGGTGCCCCTTCCACCGGTCCCAGTCCGACTGCGAGCCGGTGGTCGGGGCGTCCCCGGACGGGGTGCTCAACGTCGGCGAGTAGTACAGGTAGATCCACCGGTTGGTGGCGAAGTTGGGGTCGACGGCGACGCCCTGCAACCCCTCCTCGTCGTGGGTGTAGACCGACAGGGTGCCGGAGGTCTTGGTGTTGCCGTTCACGTCGGTGACCCGCAGGACACCGTTGCGGGCGGTGTGCAGCACCGAACGGTTGGGCAGCACGGCCAGGGACATGGCCTCACCCAGCTCGGCGGAGCCGGTGGCGAGTTTGACCTGCTGATAGTCGGAGGCGGGGATGACCACCGCCTGCGCGGTGGACGGTGCGGCGGCCACGGCCAGGGTCACGCTCGCGACGGTGGTGACCGCCGCGATGAGTGCCCGGGACCAGCGCCGGGGGTTCGAAAGCATGATCGTCCTTTCTCGACGACCAGGGCCGGGGCGTGCGGGGGCGCACCACGGCCAGGTGGGGGTGGTGAAGAGCGCGTCGAGACGCGATCAGTTGGTGGTGACGAGGTCGAACTTCTCCCACTGACCGATGGAGGTCCGGTTGGCGATCAGCGGAGAGCCACCACCGTTGTCGGCCGCGACGTAACGGTTGTTCACCGTGGCCCGCAGGCTCACCGTGCCGTCGGAGTTGCGGACGAGCTGGAAGGTCTCCCAGGCGCCGGCGCTGCCCCGGTTGGCGATCAGCGCGGAGGCTCCGGCGTTCTCCGCCGCGACGAACTGACCGTTGCTCTTGGCGCGCAGCGCGACGTTGCCGTTGGCCAGGCTGACCACGTCGAACCGCTCGCTGGTCCCGACGGAGGTCTTGTTGGCGATCAGCGCGGTGGTGGCGTTGGGCGCGCTCACGTACTGGTTGTTGGCGCGAGCCTTCAGGGTGGAACCGACGGCCGCGGGCGGCGGGGTGGTCGGCGGGGCCGTCGTCGGCGGCGCGGTGGTCGGCGGCGCGGTGGTCGGCGGGGCGGTGGTCGGCGGCGGGGTGGTCGGCGACGTCCCCGGCGAGCAGTTGGCGCTCACGGAACCCGCGGCGACCTGCAGGCCGCCGAGCAGCATCCGGGTGAAGTTCGGGTCGGTGTACGACGCCTCGGTGTGCCCGAGGCCCGTGTACCACGCCCGTCCGCTGCCGACCGTCTTGCACCAGGTGATCGGGTGGTCGCCGCGCATGTTGCCGCCGCTGTAGGACGACTCGTCGAGGCTGGCGAGGACCCGCACGGTGGACCGGGGGTTGGTGCGGTAGTTGTACCACTCGTCGGAGCGCGACCAGGTGCTCGGCAGGTGCGCGGTCGACGGGTTGGTGCGGTCCTCGATCTTCACGGTCGCCGTCTGGATCGCCGGGTGCGAGTCGAACCACGCCCCGACCAGCGCGCCGTACCACGGCCAGCTGTACTCGGTGTCGGCGGCGGCGTGCACGCCGACGTACCCGCCACCACCGGCGATGTACGACTCGAACGCCGTCTGCTGGCTGGCGTTGAGGACGTCACCGGTCGTCGACATGAAGACCACCGCCTGGTACTGGGCCAGGTTGGAGGTGGTGAACTGGCCGGCATCCTCGGTCGCGGTCACGCTGAAGCCGTTGGCGGAGCCGAGCTGCTGGATCGCGGCGATGCCGTTGGGGATGGCCGAGTGGCGGAAGCCGGCGGTCTTGCTGAACACCAGGACCTTGGTCAGCGGTGCGGCCGAGGCCTGCGTGGGCAGGGTTATCAGGCCGGCCACCAGCACGGCCAGGCCGGTGATGAGAGCCAACAAACGGGGACGGGAACGCATGGTCTTGCTCCTCTGCTGAGCGTCGACCTCAGGCTGTGCACGGGGGCAGGCCGGGGCCGCAGTGGCGGTGGTGCGGAAGCCGGGCCGCCGATGCTCGGCTGAGGTGGTGCGGGGGGTGGTGGGGTGATGGGGGACGGGTCACTGCGCCAGTCGGCCGACTCGACCGACACTGTGGACGATCAATTGTATCGACTGGCATCGCTGACGCAGTAAACCTCCGATGTCTGGCCCTCGTCAAGCCCACGTGCTCCGGCCCCGGGGTCCGTCGACGCGGACGGCGCGGGCGCTGCGGCGCGGCGCGTGGTCGGCGGCAGGTCCACCCGCCAAGACGAGAACTTCGCGTCGAACAGGGCGCGGCGCTGCCGGTTTGACCCGCCGACCCCGGTGCGCGTCGGGCGGTTAACCCCGCTCGTCCGACGCGCCACCGCGAGTGCCCCGGGTCGCCATGAGGATGAGGTCGGCGATCGTCTCCGGGTGGGTGACCATGGCAAGATGCGACGATTCGACCTCGATCGTCGTTGCGTCCATCCGGTCGGCCAGGAACCGTTCCAGCTCCGGCGCGGTCGTGCGGTCCTGCGTGGAGATCGAGTAGTAGCAGGGTCGGTTCCGCCAGGCGGCCGTCGTCGTGCGGCCCTGGAACAGGTCCCCGGCGATCGGCCCCTGCACCGCGTAGAGGGCGCGGGCGCGAGCCTCCTCCACCCCGCCGGCGAAATCGGTCAGAAAAGCACTCTCGCTGAGCTGGGCGTACCCGTCGTGGTGCACGAGACCGGCGTTCGCCGGCGGCGTGGGGTACTTTGCCGCCAGCGCGGTGAAGTCCTCGCCGACGTCCGGCGCGCGGGCTGCCACGTACACCAGGGCGCTCACCCGGGGATGGTTACCGGCGTCGCTGATGACCGTGCCGGCCCAGGAGTGGCCCACCAGCACCGTCGGCCCGTCCTGGCGGTCGAGGGCACGGTTGGTGGCGGCGACGTCGTCGGCCAGGGAGGTCAGCGGATTCTGCACCGCGGTGACGGTCAGCCCGGCGCGCTGGAGCAGGGGGATGACGTCGGACCAGGAGGAGCCGTCGGCGTACGCGCCGTGGACCAGCACGACGTTGCGCGCCTGCATGGCGGGGGACTGGTCGCTCATCTGAAACCTCCGCGGGCGGGGCGACGCCGTGCCACCGCTGGGTCGTCGACGACAGCTCTCGCCTGCCACTCTTCCCCAGGACGGTCCCGCCGGTGGGCGAAACGCCGACGCTCGCGCCCTCAGCGCACCGGGTCCGGTGCGACCGCCCGCCAGTCCAGGCGGTCGCGGTAGTGACGACGGACGACCAGCCAGCCGACCGAGAACGGGATCGCGCCCATGGCCACGACTCCCAGGACGGCCGAACCGGTGACGTCGAAGACCGCTCCGACGTCACCGAACAACTGGGCGACCGTCTGGAAGGCCACGTGGAAGCCGATGCTCGCCCACACGTCGCCGGTGGCGGCACGGAAGGCGCCCAGCAGGAGAGCGAAGACGAGGAACAGCGCGATCCGGTCGACGGACCGGGCGGCCCCGATGAGGAACCCGAACACGGTGAACAACACCGCCTGCCCGATCACCGCCCGCCCGGCCGGCCACCGGGTGGCGAGGTTGTGCTGCAGGTAGCCACGGAAGACGAGTTCCTCCGGCAGCGCCTCTTTCAGCCCGACGAGCACGACCAGCAACGCCGCCACCCGAAGCGCGTCCCCGACGGACGTCCGAATGCTGATCTCGACCCAGCCGAGACCGAGGCAGAGCGCGAACCCGAGGGCGGCGGGCAACAGCCAGCAGGCCATGCCGAGCAGCAGGCGCCGCCAACCGGACCGCAGCGAGGGCAGGCCGAGACCGGCCCAGGGGCGCCGGTCGAGCCGGTGGCGGGCAACCACGACCAGGGGTACGACGAGCGCCGTCGTGAGGACCGCCCCGGCGGCATGGGTCGGACGGTCGTACTCGCGGTCGAGCAGAGCCCCGAGCGCCAGCCACACCAGCACGGCGCCCGCGTAGACGACGAGGATCCGCCCGGGCAGGGCGACGCGAGGGTTGCCGTTCACCACCGGCAGCGTAGCCAGCGGCGGCAACACGGGCCGTCAGCGACCGAGGACGAGGTAGGCGAGCCCGAGGATGCCCCGGTAGCCGTCGACGTACTCGCGCAACCTGTCGTCGAGCTGCGTGCGGACATCGGCCGCGCGGGGATCCTCCGGGTACGTCAGCAGCCACTCCTGGCGGCCCGCGAGCCAGGTGGACTCGAAGTCGTCCCACTCCCGTTGGTCGGCGGTGCTCAGGTGCAGCACCCGCCAGCCGCGTTCCCGGGCGGCCTCGACCAGCCCCGGGAGGGTCACCACGTCCCGGCCGAAGATCTCCTCGACCTCCGGTGTCGGAGGGCGCTCCCAGTACGCGTCACCGAGCAGGAGTCGGCCACCGGGTCGGACCACGGCGGTGAGCGCGTCGAGCGCGGGCAGGGTACCGCCGAAGGCGTGCGCCGATCCGATGCAGAGCACCCGGTCGGCCGGCTCCTGCCAGGCCGCCGCCTCACCCTCGACGAAGGTGACGTGCCGGTTCAGCGACCGGTCCGCGGCCAGTCGCCGTCCCCGCTCCAGGGCGTCGCCGTCGGTGTCGACGCCGACGCCGCGCGTCGCGACCGGACCGGACACGCCCCCGGCGGCGACCGCGCGCAGCAGCAGCTCACCCCAACCGCAGCCGAGATCGAGCACGCGCGCGCCGGGGCGGACGTCGAGTCGTTGCAGCAGCAACGCCGCGTGCTCCGGTGCCAGCGGCGTGTTCCAGCGCATCCGGGCGTGGCGGCTGGCGGCGAGGTGGTCGGCTGACTGCATCCGTGGATGGTGCCACGTCGTGATCATCGGCGTGCGCCGCGTCCGGTGCCCGCGCGTACGGCAGGATCGGTGGGGTGGACGCGCAGCGGGCGGGGCCGTTTCGGCGGCCGACCCCGCAGGAGGTGGCGGCGGCGGCCGGCCGGGGCCTGGCCGACGTGATCGGCCCCGGCCTGCGGGTGCTGTTCTGTGGCTTCAACCCGGGTCTCTACTCCGCCGCCGTGGGGTTGCCCTTCGCCCGCCGGGGCAGCCGGTTCTGGCCGGCCCTGCACGGTGGCGGGTTCACCGACCGGGAGCTGCACCCGTGGGAGCACGACGAGTTGCTTCGCCAGGGACTGGGCATCACCAGCCTGAGCAACCGGGCCACCGCCCGCGCCGACGAGCTGACCTCGGCGGAGCTGGTGGCCGGGTTGACGGGGTTGGCGGTGAAGGCCGAGCGGTACCGGCCGCGGTGGGTGGCGATCCTCGGGGTGACCGCGTACCGGATCGCCTTTGTCCGACCGAAGGCCGGGCTGGGTCCGCAGCCGGATCGGCTGGGTCCGGCCCGGGTGTGGGTGCTGCCCAACCCCAGCGGCCTGAACGCACACTTCCCCCTGCCCACGTTGACCGCCGAGTTCGCCAGGCTGCGGCGGGAGCTCGACCCCTAGGGCGTGTCTCGCGAGTGCTGGCCGGCCAGCGCGACACGGAGGTCGGCGAGCGTCGCGACCGCCCAGCGGCCGACGGCGTCGGGATACTCCGCCTCCGGTCGCTCCGTGACGTCCTGGGCCGTGACCGACCACGACACCGGCCAGCGCTTGTCGAGGTGCGAACGATCGGTGGGCGGCGCCGACCGGGTGACCTTCCGCGAGCCGGCCGCGAAGCGGCCCATCTCGCGGCGCAGGTGCGCGATCGGAGGCGCGCCGGGACCGGTCATCTCGTCGACCGCGGCGTGCAGGCGGTCGAGCGTCTCGGTCGTGAGCCGGGACGGATGCTGGAGCTGGTACGTGGCCACCGCGAAGAAGTGCGCGCGCATCCCCGCCTCCGGTTCGAGAGCGGGTAGCACGCGGGTCTCGATCTCCAGCAGCTCGTGCAGCCGCGTCCAGCAGTCGCCGGTCGCCGGCAACGCCCCTCCGCACTCAGGGCAACGCGCGTGCACGGGCGCCCCTCCTCGGTGAGCTGCTGCCCCTCACTGCCGGCCCTCGTTCACCAGCTGCCCGGCGAGCCCCTGGTAGTAGGGCTGCATGGCGGGGTGGTACTCGTCGAACTCGGGCCGGGGTGAGCCGTCCCGGGAGGCGACGAGCAGGTCCAGGTAGTACTCCCAGCCGGCACCGACCTCGGCGATGCCCTCCACGCTCGTGAGGTGCTGGACGAACCGCAACTCGGTGGTGCCGTCGGTCTCGGTCAGCGCCAGCTCCAGCCGCCAGGTGCCGTAGCTGTCGATCAGCGAGACGGCGAGGCGTCGCGGTGGCTCGCACGCGTCGATGTGGACCTCAGACCAGGGCTGTTCCTCCTCGAAGGCCATCTGGAGCCGGACGGTCCGTCCGGGCGCGGCGTCGCCCTCCCACGGGCCGTACCAGCGGGCCGTGCGCTCCGGCTCGGTCAGACTGGCCCAGACGTCCTCCGCCGGGGCGCGGAAGGTCCGGGTGAGGACGAGGTCGTGGCCGGCGTCGGTGCGAAACAGGCGTCCGGTGGGCGTACGGGTCATGCCGTGTGCTCCCTTCGATGCTCCGCCGGGCCGCTGCTGCGGCGCTCTCGGCGGGTGCGATAGATCTCGGTCTCCAGCGCGTCGAGGTGTCGCTCCCACCGGTCGGTGCCGACCAGCCCGGCGAGCCAGTCGGCCAGCGGGGCGAGTGGGCCGGGGTCGAGGCGGTAGATCCGGTGTCGGCCCACGACCTCGTCGCGGACCAGCCCGCTCTCGCGCAGCACCCGTAGGTGGCGGCTGATGGCGGGTCGGCTGATCGCGAACCGTTGGGCGATGTCGCCGGCAGAGAGGGGTTCGGCGCGCAGCATGGTCAGGATGTGCCGTCGCACCGGGTCCGCGATTGCGGTGGCCACCTCGTCCACACCAGAAGCGTAACCCATGGGTTACGGGTTTGGTGACCCGCCTGCGTCGATGGTGGGCACATGATCAGGTCGCCTGGCACTCTGTACGCCATGGCCACCCTGCTTCGCTCCCGGATGACCGACTGGACCGTCGCCGTACCCGTGCTCGCCGTGCTGGTGCTGCTCGCCACCTGGGGGCGGGACCTGCCGGCTCCGATCATCGTGGTGGTCGCGGTGCTGCTGGGAGGTGCGGTGCTGGCGGCCGTGCACCACGCGGAGGTGGTCGCCCACCGGGTGGGGGAGCCGTACGGGTCGCTGGTGCTCGCCGTCGCGGTCACCGTGATCGAGGTCGCCCTCATCGTCACGCTGATGATCAGCGGCCCGGAGAAGACCCAGTCGCTCGCCCGCGACACCGTCTTCGCCGCCGTCATGATCACCTGCAACGGCATCCTCGGCCTGTCGCTGCTGCTCGGGGCGCTGCGCCGGCGCGTCGCCGTGTTCAACCCGGAGGGCACCGGCGGCGCGCTGGCCACCGTGATCACCCTGGCCACGCTGAGTCTGGTCATCCCGACCTTCACCACGGCCCGGCCCGGCCCGGAGTTCAGCCCGGCCCAACTCACCTTCGCCGCCGTCGCGTCGCTGGCCTTGTACGGGCTGTTCGTGCTCGTGCAGACCGGCCGGCACCGCGACTACTTCCTGCCGGTGGACAGCCAGGGCCGGGTGATCGACGCCGAGGAGCACGCCAAACCGCCGACGACCCGAGCGGCGCTGATCAGCCTGGGGCTGCTGCTGGTGGCGTTGATCGCGGTGGTGGGCGACGCGAAGACGGTCTCCCCGACCATCGAGGCCGGTGTCGCGGCCGCGAACCTGCCGCACGCGTTCGTCGGTGTGATCATCGCCCTGCTGGTGCTGCTGCCGGAGACCCTCGCCGCCGCGCGCGCCGCCCGCCGCGACCGCGTACAGATCAGCCTGAACCTCGCCCTCGGCTCCGCGATGGCCAGCATCGGCCTGACTATCCCGGCCATCGCCATCGCCTCGATCTGGCTGGACGGCCCCCTGCTGCTCGGCCTCGGCGGCACCCAGCTCGCCCTGCTCGCGCTGACCGCGGTGACCGCGGTGCTGACCGTCGTGCCGGGCCGGGCCAACGTGCTGCAGGGTGGCGTACACCTGGTGTTGCTGGCCGCCTTCGTCTTCCTGGCCGCGAGTCCCTGACCGTCCGCCGCCCGGCTCAGCCGGCGGGCGGCGGGTCGCCCCCGAGACGGTCCGCGCGGGCGTTCAGGTAGCGCTGCTGCGCCAGGTTCGTCGAGCGCGCCGCCGCCATCCGGTACGCCTCCCGCGCCGCGACCCGCTCACCCCGCAGCTCCCACAGGTGGGCGCGGGCGGCCGGCAGCCGCGGGTCGTCGGCCAGCCGCGGGTCGTCGGCCAGGTCGGCGAGCAGCGCCAACCCGGCCGGCGTGCCCCGACTCATGGCCACCGCCACCGCGTGGTTGAGCGCCACCACCGGATTGTCGGACATCTGGAGGAGCACCTCGTACAGGGCGGTGATCTGCGCCCAGTCGGTGGCTGCCGCGCTGGGTGCCTCATCGTGCACGGCCGCGATGGCCGCCTGCACCTGGTACGCCCCGACGACCCCGCGCGGCAGCGCCGCGCTGATCAACCCGACCCCCTCGGCGATCTGGTCGGCCCGCCACCGGGAGCGGTCCTGCTCGGCCATCGGCACCAGCTCGCCGTGCGCGCCGATCCGGGCCGGCGCTCGGGCGTCGGTGAGCAGCATCAACGCGAGCAGCCCGGTCACCTCGGGATCCTCGGGCACCAGCCGGTGCACCAGGCGGGTCAGCCGGATCGCCTCGGAGGTCAGGTCGGCGCGCAGCAACCCGGGCCCGGCCGTGCGGGCGTACCCCTCCGTGAAGATCAGGTAGAGCACGTGCAGCACGGCGGCGAGCCGGTCGGCGCGCTGCGGGCCGGTCGGCGGCGCGAACCGCAGCCCACTGTCGCGGATCCGCTGCTTGCCCCGACTGATCCGCCGGGTCATCGTCGCCTCCGGCACCAGGAACGCGCGCGCCACCTCGGCGGTGCTCAACCCGCCGACCGCCCGCAGTGTGAGCGCGATCTGCGACGCCGGCGACAGCGCCGGGTGGCAGCACAGGAACAGCAGGATGAGTGTGTCGTCGGCGTCCGCGGGCTGCTGGTCGGCCGCCGGAGCGCGCCACTGCTCGGGCAGCACCCACCGCGCCACCGTGTCCTCCCGCCGCATCCGGGCCTGCTCCCGGCGCAGCAGGTCGGTCAGCCGGCGGGACGCGACGGTGATCAGCCAGCCGCGCGGGTTGTCCGGTACGCCGTCGCGCGGCCAACCGTCGGCCGCGGCGATCAGCGCCTCCTGCACGGCGTCCTCAGCGGTGTCGAAGTGCCCGTAGCGACGGACCAGCGCGCCGAGGACCTGCGGCGCCAGCGCGCGCAGCAGGTCCTCGACGGGTGTCTGCGGCATCGGTCAGCCGGCCAGGTCCTCGATGCCCTCCAGCACCGGCCGCACGTCCACGTACCCGCCGGGGGCGTCCGGGTCGACCAGCCCGGCGGCGATCTCGGTGGCCCGGTCGAAGCTGGCGCACTCCACGATCGTGTAACCGGCCAGGACCTCCTGCGTCTCCGGGTACGGGCCGTCGGTGACCACGGGTGCGCCCTCGCGTACCTGCACCCGGCGCGCGTGCACGGGCTCGCTCAGGCCCTGGGCGTCCACCAACTCCCCGGACTCGGCCAGCGCCTGGTGGAACGTCTCCATGTGCTGGTGCATCGCCGCGATCTGCTCGGCCGACATCGCGGGCCGGTCGGAAGCCCGCCCCGACAACACGTCGTAGTCCTGCTGGGAGCCGTACAGCAAAATCATGTACTTCACGGGTGTCTCCTCGTGTCGCTGGCACCGCCTCCGGCGCCGCTCACCAGAAACGTCGAAGCCCAACCCCCAACCCGGACACCCACCCCCGGCCCCCGCCCGATTCGATCCGTTGATCATGAGGTTATAGCTCCGACACGCCGATGCGAGTGGCAATAACTCCATGATCAACGGGGGAGGGGTGGGGTGGGGTGGTCTAGGTTGGTGCCATGGCGGTGGTTTGGGCTGTGGTGGGAGGTTTCGCTGCGGTGGCTGTTGCCGCGTTCGGGGTTGTGGTTCGGCGGGGGCGGCGGACCGGCGAGGTCGGGAACGACGAACGCACGGCCGGTCGGGATGCCCTCGGCCGGCAGCAGCGCTACGAGGCCGAGCGACACGGCGACCAGGGCGACACCTGGCAGCGCGGCGGCGCTGCCGGCGGCTGACGGCTCACTGACCGTAGGAACGGCGGAGCCGGTCGTTGATCAGGTAGTTGAGCCGGTGCCGCAGGTACCCCAGTGTGCTCTCGCTCGGCACGTCCCCGCCGGTGGTGAGCGTCCACCGCAGCGCGCACTCCGGGCCGGGTGGGTCGGCGGCCAGGTCGAAACGGATCCGGTCCAGCGGCCGGTGCGGCCACAGCGACGACCAGATCAGCAGTACGGGCGCGTAGCTGGCGAGCACCCGGGGCGCCACCTCGTCGTCACGCAGCTCCAGCCAGGGCCGGGCACCGACCTCGTACGGGTCGCGCAGCGAACGCCACACGACGTGTGGCGGGGCCGGCTGACGGCGACGGCGGCTGCCCAGCTCGTGCACGACGACCCTCCTCGCCGGACGGCCGCACCCGCCCCGGCTCATTCTGGCCGTACGACACGGTTGCCGTGAACCATCCGCAGCCGCCGCACGTGAATCCGGTGCGTGGGCGTGGGGTCGTATCGTCGGGGTACTACCAGCGCGAGCACGGATGTCTGGGGAGGCACAGTGGGCACACGGTCAGGACGCGCCGCCCGGGGACCGCTGGCGGCCCTGCTGATCGCCGCCCTGCTGTCGCTCGCCTGCGCCGGGGGCGGGCTGGCCGAGCCGGAGGGCGAGCGCCCCGCGCCGGCCCGTTCGCAGGGATCCCCGGCGCCGAACACCACCCGGGCCGACGGCACCACAAGTGTCGCCGAATTCGAGCAGGACGTCGCCGACGCGCAGACGATCGCCGAACGGTA
This sequence comes from Micromonospora sp. NPDC085948, assembly GCF_040686315.1. Taxonomy (NCBI): domain Bacteria; kingdom Bacillati; phylum Actinomycetota; class Actinomycetes; order Micromonosporales; family Micromonosporaceae; genus Micromonospora; species Micromonospora sp. NPDC085948. The sequence goes on from NZ_JBFBJW010000018.1 coordinate 130,483, forward strand.
CTGGGCGGCCCAGTTCAAGGAGTCCGGGCAGCGGTTCCAACCGATCCGGCGGATCACCCCGTACCAGCGGGCGGGCGAGGTGTCCTGCGGGGGAGAACCGCTGCCCCGCAACAACGCCGTCTACTGCTCCCGGGGCGACTTCATCGCGTACGACATCGCCTGGTCGGTGGCGGCGTTCCGCCAGGTCGGTGACGCGTTCGTGTTCTACCTGCTCGGCCACGAGTACGCCCACGGCATCCAGGTGCGGCTCGGCATCAACTACAGCTTCACCATCCAGCAGGAGTTGCAGGCCGACTGCATGGCCGGCGCGTACCTCGGCGACTCGGTGCGCGCCAAGGTCCTGACCCTGGCCGACGGTGACCTCGACGAGTTCCGTGAGGGGCTGGCGGCCGTGGGCGACGACCCGGACCAGCCGTGGTTCGCGGAGGGCTCGCACGGCACCGCCGAGCAGCGCACCGACTCGTTCTTCCGCGGCTACGAGCGTTCGCTGGAGGCCTGCGACCTGGGCTGAGCGGGTTGCCCGGATCACGTCGGCGCCCATCGCGGTCACCAGCGGGGTGCCGGCCTGGCAGGATCGCCGGTGTCGGCCACGACCCTGGAGGATCCGCTGAGCAGCCACCACCTTGCCGCCGTGCTCTTCGACATGGACGGCACGCTCGTCGACAGCGAGAAGCTGTGGGACGTCGCGCTGCAGGAACTCGCCCGGGAGTACGGCGGGGAGCTGTCCGAGGACGCCCGCCGGTCGATCATCGGCACTGCCATGGCCGAGTCGATGCGCATCCTGCACGACGACCTGGGGCAACCCGAACGGGATCCGGAGATCAGCGCGGCGTGGATCAACGCCCGGATCCTGGAGTTGTTCCGCACCGGACTGCCCTGGCGGCCCGGCGCCTTCGAGTTGCTGCGCGCGGTCCGCTCGGCGGGGATCCCCACCGCGTTGGTCACCTCCAGCCCCCGGGCGCTCGTCGAGATCGCCCTGGACACCCTGGGCCGGGACACCTTCGACACCGTGGTCGCCGGCGACGAGGTGGTGGCGGCCAAGCCGCACCCCGAGCCCTACCTGACCGCCGCCCGGCAGCTCGGTGTGCCGATCGAGCGTTGCGTGGCGATCGAGGACTCGCCGACCGGGGTGGCCAGCGCGCTCGCCTCGGGTGCGGCGGTGCTGGCCGTACCGGCGGAGGTGGCGCTCGCGCGCACTGCCGGCGTACATCAGGTGGAGAGCCTGACCGGCGTGGACCTGGGGCTGCTCGCGGCGCTGCTGACCGACCGGGCCGCGGCGACCGGCTGAGAGGCCGGCGCCCCGCCGCCTGAGCGTCGATCGGGGACGAAACGCCCCGGGACGGCCGACGCCCCCGATCGCACTGGCGACCGGGGGCGTCGGCTGTTGCCGATCAGTCGTGGGCGATCGCGCCCAGGACGTTGATCCGGGCCGCCCGGATGGCCGGCACCACGGCCGCCACCACACCGATGATCGCGGCGAGACCGAGGAAGACACCCATCTGCCCCCAGGGCAGGATCAGGTCGGTGATGCCCTCGTCCTTGAGCGCCTCGACCACCGCGGCGCCGAGACCGGTGCCGACCGCCACGCCCAGCAGCGCGCCGAACACGGAGATCACCACCGCCTCCACGGTGATCATGCCCATCGTCTGGCCCCGGCGCAGACCGATCGCCCGCAGCAGACCCAACTCCCGGGTCCGCTCCAGCACCGACAGCGCCAGGGTGTTGATGATGCCGAGCACGGCGATCACGATGGCCAGGGCCAGCAGGATCTGGATCATCGTGAGCAGCCCGTCGAGCTGACCGGTCTGCTGCTTGATGAACGCGTCCCGGTCGGCCACCGACACCTCGGGGCTGTCCGCCAGCAGCGTCTCCACCTGGGGCTGCACGTCGGCGACCCGGGCGCCGGGGGCGAGCTGGATGAAGCCCTGGCTGGGCTGCGGGATGGTGAAGTCCTTCGCGGCCTGCACCGGCAACGTCACCGGGTTGGTCAGCTGGGACGACTCGTAGATGCCGCTGACGGTGTACGTCCGCGCCTCACCCCGGGTCAACTGCACCTTGACCGTCGAACCCACCGACCAGCCACGCGAGGTGGCCGTGTCCGAGCTGGACAGCATCTGGGTCGGCCCGAGCCGGTCGATGTCACCGGCCGTGGCCTTCGCCCCGAAGATCTGCCGCAGCGACGCGATGTCACTGCTCGCCGCGACCCAGGTGCTCTCGCCGTCGAGCTTCGCCATGTCGCCGTACTCGCCGTCGACCAGCTGCACGCCGGGCAGGGCCTTGGCCTTGTCCAGCACCGCCGGGTCGAAGCTCGGCGGACGCGGACCGCCCTGCTGACCGGAGATCACCAACTCGGCCTTGATGGTGTCCTGGGCGAGCGCGCTGATGCTGCCCTTGGCCGAGTCGAGGATCACCGTGACGCCGGTGACCAGCGCGATGCCGACCATCAGCGCCGCGGCGGTGATCGCGGTGCGGCGCGGGTTGCGCCCGGAGTTGAGTCGGCCCAGCTTGCCCGGCACCGACCAGGAGAAGATCGCGCCGAGCAGGTTCACCACCGGCCGGCTGATCAGCGGGGTCAGCAGCGCCACACCGATGAAGGCGAACAGCACCCCACCCAGGATGGTGGGCAACGTGCTGCCCCGGGCGTTGCCGCTGAGCCCGAGGAACAGCAGCACCGCGCCGATCCCGGTGACCAGCGACCCGGTCACGGTGATCTTGGTCAACGGTCGGTCCGGGGTGGCCACGTCCTGCATGGCCGCGATCGGCGGGATCCGCGACGCCCGCAACGCCGGCAGCAGCGCCGCCACCACGGTGATGACCAGACCAACCGCGAACGAGCCGATCACCGCGGCCGCCGGTACGCCGATCCCGGCCAGGGTGAGCCCACCGGCCAGCTCGCCGAACAGGAACGCCAGCAGCGCCCCCACCCCGATGCCGGCGGCGAGACCGAGCACCGAGGCGATCAGCCCCACCGCGATGGCCTCCAACACCACCGAGCCGATGATCTGCCGACCGCTGGCCCCGATGGCGCGCATCAACGCCAACTCCCGGGTGCGCTGCGCGACGATGATCGAGAAGGTGTTGAGGATCAGGAACGTGCCGACCAGCAACGCCACCGCGGCGAAGCCGAGCAGAATCTTGTTGAAGAAGGACAAGCCCTCCTTCAGGCCGGCCGACGCGTCCGCGGCCACCTGCTCACCGGTCTTCACCTCGAAGTCCGGCCCCAGCGCGCGGGCCACGTCGTCGCGCAGCGTCTCGTCGGAGACCCCACCGGCGGTGCGGACGGTGACACTGCTGAACGTGTCCGGCTCGCCGAGCATGAGCCGCTGCGCCACCGGCGTGGTGAAGAAGACCTCGTTGACCCCGCCGATCGAGTCCCGGTCACCGCTGTAGCCCATGATGCCGACCAGGGTGAAGTCCCGCTTCTTCGACTCGAACGCGGTGAGCACGCCCACCTTCTGGCCGACCTGCACCTTCGCCGCCGTGGCCAGCGCCTTGTTGAGCACGACCTCGTCCTCGGCCTGCGGCGCGCGCCCCTCCCGCAACTGCATCAGGTCGCTCTCGCCGATCCAGTTCTCACCCAGCTGGGGCGGACCGAACGAGGTGATCACCTTGCCGTTGCTGCCGACCACGCGGGCGCCGTCGGCGTTGACGATGCCGGTCGCCGAGGCCACCCCCGGCACCTGCTTGACCCGTTCCACCAGGGCGGCGGGCAGCGGGGCGGAGGTCTGCTCGCCCTCCATCTCGCTGAGCTCCACCTTCGGTTTCGCCGCGACGTTCACGTCGATCTCGGAGAAGCCGTCGGCGAAGACGGAGTCGAACGAACGCCCCAGCGTGTCGGTCAACACGAAGGCACCGGAGACGAACATCACCCCGAGCACCACCGCCAGACCGGACAGGATCAGCCGGACCTTGCGGGCCAGCAGACTCTTCAGTGTCGCCCGGAACATCAGTTGCCCACCTCGGCCGGAGTGTCCAGCTTCTTCATGGTGTCCAGCACCGTCTCGGCGGTCGGCTCGATCAACTCCGAGACGATCTGCCCGTCGGCGAGGAAGACCACCCGGTCGGCGTACGCGGCGGCGGTCGGGTCGTGGGTGACCATCACGATCGTCTGGCCGTGCTCGCGGACCGAGCTACGCAGGAAGTTGAGCACCTCCGCGCCGGAGCGCGAGTCCAGGTTGCCGGTCGGCTCGTCCGCGAAGATCACTTCGGGGCGGGAGACCAGGGCACGCGCGCACGCCACCCGCTGCTGCTGCCCGCCGGAGAGCTGCGCCGGCCGGTGGTCCAGCCGGTCCTTCAGACCAACCGTGGTGATCACCGTGTCGTACCAGGCCGGATCCGGCTTGCGCCCGGCGATCGACAACGGCAGCAGGATGTTCTCCTTGGCGGTCAGCGTGGGCAGCAGGTTGAACTGCTGGAAGATGAAGCCCACCTTGTCGCGGCGCAGCTTCGTCAGCCCCGCGTCGCCCAGCCCGGTGACTGTCGTCTCACCGATCGCCACCGTCCCCCGGGTCACCGAGTCCAGACCGGCCAGGCAGTGCATCAGCGTCGACTTGCCCGAACCCGACGGCCCCATGATCGCGGTGAACCGGCCACGTTCGAACTCGGCGCTGACCCCCCGCAGCGCGACGACCTGAGCCTCGCCGCTGCCGTACACCTTCCACACGTCGTTCGCCCGGGCCGCGGCCTGCGCTTGGCCTACCGTCGCGGTCACGTCATCTACCTCTTCCGTCTGTCCGTCTGCTCACGCCGCCCCCCGATGGTCCGGCGTGACTGTTCCATCATCGGCGCTGCTCACGCCCGTTCCGTCCGCCCCTGGGGGGACCCGGCGCGGATTTCCCGCTGCGGGTGGCCCCCGATGCCGGATCAGGGTTGCCCCTGACCCGACGACCGGTCGACCCGTTTCCCGCGACCGGTGGACAGCGCCGAACCCGAGACTGCCCCCTCACGCCACAGGAGGGTCAACCGCGCCGAGCCGTCTCCGGTCACGGTAGGTGAGCACGGCAACAAGGCCGTCCCCCCACGGAGGGATTTCCGAGTACGCCGAGTGGGGTAGCCGCCGGACGTCGGCTACGCCCCGGGGCGGATCAGACCCGACTCGTACGCCAGCACCACGGCCTGCACCCGATCGCGTAGTCGCAGCTTCGTCAGCAGGCGCCCGACGTGGGTCTTCACCGTGGTCTCGCTGACCGACAGCACCGCCGCGATCTCGGCGTTGGACAACCCCCGAGCCACCTGCACCAGCACCTCGCGTTCCCGGTCGGTGAGCGCGTTGAGCACCGGTGCGGGCGTCGCCGCCGGATCGGGCAGCAGGTCGGCGAAGCGCTCCAGCAGCCGGCGCAGGATCCGCGGCGAGACCACCGCGTCCCCGCCGGCCACCGTGCGGATCGCCGCGATCAACTCCTCGGCGGGCACGTCCTTGGCCAGGAAGCCGCTGGCGCCCGCGCGCAGCGCCCCCACCACGTACTCGTCCAGGTCGAAGGTGGTGAGCACCAGCACCCGCACCGGCAGCCGGGAGTCGACGATGGCCCGGGTCGCCGCCACCCCGTCCATCCGGGGCATCCGGATGTCCATCAGCACGACGTCGGGCAGCAGCCGGCGGGACAGCTCCACCGCCTCCACACCGTCGCCGGCCTCGGCCACCACATTCAGGTCACTCTCGGCCCCCAGCACCATCCGGAAGCCGGTGCGCAGCAGCGGTTGGTCGTCGGCGAGCAGGATCCGCACCGGCCGCGCCGAGGCCACCCGATCCGTCATCTCGTCTCCCGTTCCGCCGACGTCGTGCCCGCACCGCTCATCCTCGCGTACGGCGGACGTGCGTCGCGGACCACGGTAGAGGCCTCCCCGCCGCGGTGTCGTCACCGACGCGGCACCGCGTCGGCCCCCGCCACGGTGCCCGCGGCGGGGGCGGTCAGCGACCGGCCGGACACACCGCGGCGCGCACGAGTGGCCCGCGGCGGTGTGTCACTCGTCGGCGCCGGGCACCACCGGCGCGGACCGGGCGTCGCGCAGCGGATCAGCGGACGCCGCCGCCACCGGGAACGGCGGCGGGGTGCCGCCGAAGCTCGGGCACAGCGCCTGGTGACTGCACCAGTCGCACAGCTTGCTCGGCCGCGGCCGGAAATCCTGCCGGGCGGTGGCCTGCTCGATCGCGCGCCACAGCGCCACCACCGTGCGCTCGAAGCGGACCAGCTCGTCGGCGTCCGGCGTGTAGTCCAACACCTCGGCGTCGCGCAGGTAGAGCAACCGCAGCACCCGGGGCACCACCCCCCGGGTACGCCACAACACCAGGGCGTAGAACTTCAGCTGGAACAGCGCCCGCGCCTCGAACGCCTCCCGGGGCGCGCCCCCGGTCTTGTAGTCGACGACCCGCAGCGCGCCGTCCGGAGCGACGTCGAGCCGGTCGAGGTAGCCCCGGATCAGCAACTCGTCGTCGACCACCGCCGAGATCAGGCTCTCCCGCTCGGCCGGCTCCAGCCGGGTCGGGTCCTCCACCGCGAAGTAGCCCTCCAGCAGCCCGGCGGCCGAGCGCAGGAACTCCACCGGACCGGCCGGCTCCGCGCCGTCGAAGATCGCGGCCAGCTCCGGCTGCTCGGTGACCAGCCGGTCCCACTGGGGGGCCACCAGGTCGCCGGCCGCCGCCGGCGTGCGGCCGGTCGCCGGCAGGTCGAACAGGCGCTCCAGCACCGCGTGCACCAACGTGCCCCGGGCCTGCTCGATCGTGGTGCGCTCGGGCAGCCGGTCGATGCTGCGGAACCGGTAGAGCAGCGGGCAGGTCTTGAAATCCGCCGCCCGCGACGGCGACAGCGAGGCCCGCACCGGCGGTGGTGCCTGCGCCGCGAGGGAGGGCTGGGGGGTGGTGACCGATTCCGCCGTCATGTCGGCAAAGGTTAGGGCACCGGTGTGACACCGACCGCCGCCCGCCCCGCGCGGCGACGGTCCGTAGCATCGTGGCGATGGAGCAGACATCCCCGCCGCCGCGCCGACCCGACCGGCGTCTCGGCCTGAACGTCGGCCGGGTGTTCGGGGTGCCGCTGCACCTCAACGGCTCCATGGTCCTGTTCGCGGTGCTCATCGCCGTCCTGTACGCCGAATTCGCCCGCCGACAGCTCGACCTGCCGCAGATCAGCGGCTACCTGATCGGCTTCGGGTTCGTGGTGTCGCTGCTCGGCTCGGTGCTGCTGCACGAGCTGGGCCACGCCCTCACCGCCCGCCGGTACGGCATCGGTGTGCGCGGAATCACCCTGGAACTGCTCGGCGGCTACACCGAGATGGACCGGGACGCCCCGTCCCCCCGTGTCGACCTGCTGGTCTCGCTGGCCGGCCCAGCGGTCTCCGCGGTGCTCGGAGTCCTCGCCGTCGCCGCCACCCTCGCCCTGCCCGAACGGACGGTGGCGCACCAACTCGCCTTCCAACTCGCGGTCAGCAACGTCATCGTCGCGGTGTTCAACAGTCTGCCCGGGCTGCCGCTCGACGGCGGCCGGGCGCTGCGCGCCGCCGTGTGGGGGCTGACCCGCGACCGGCACCTCGGCACCGAGGTCGCCGGCTGGGCCGGCCGGGCCGTCGCGGTCGGCACCGCCGCCCTGGTCGGGCTGCTGACCGTGGCCGACGTCCTGTCGCCGCTGGCGCTGCCGCTGATGCTGCTGGTCGCCGTCACCCTCTGGCGGGGCGCCGGGCAGGCCATCCGGGCCGCCCGGGTCAGCCGCCGGTTCCCGCTGATCGACCTCTCCCGGCTGGCCCGCCCGGTCTGGCCGGTGACCACCGGTACGCCCCTGGCCGAAGCCCAGCGCCGACGCGCCGAAGGCGGGCAGCCCGCCTCGGCCCTGCTGGTCACCGACTCCACCGGGCGGCCGGTGGCGCTCGTCGACCCGGCCGCCGCCGACGCGGTGCCCGTCGACCGCCGACCATGGCTGGCGGTGGACGCCGTCGCCCGCGCACTGGGCACACTTCCCGCGCTGTCGGTCGGCTGGGACGGCGAGCGGGTGATGGAGGCCGTACAGACCTACCCGGGCGCGCAGTACGTGGTGACGTCAGGCGAAGATGTCGTCGGCATTCTGCACATCGCGGACCTTGCACAGCTCCTCGAACCCAACCGGAAGATGACACCGTGACCGCAACTCCCTCCACCGTCGGAGCCGACCCCACCACCCCGGCGCTGACACCCGTGCACCGTGGGCCGTTCCGGCCCGGCGACCGGGTTCAGCTGACCGACCCCAAGGGGCGGATGCACACCGTGACGTTGGAGCCCGGCAAGGAGTTCCACACCCACCGCGGCATCCTGGCGCACGACACGCTGATCGGGCTCCCCGACGGCAGCGTGGTCACCACCGCCGGTGGCGGCACCGCGTTCCTCGCGCTGCGGCCCCTCCTGTCGGACTATGTGCTGTCCATGCCGCGCGGCGCCCAGGTGATCTACCCGAAGGACTCGGCGCAGATCGTCGCGATGGGTGACATCTTCCCCGGCGCCAAGGTCCTCGAGGCCGGCGCCGGCTCCGGCGCGCTGAGCTGCTCCCTGCTGCGGGCCGTCGGCACCGAGGGTGAGTTGCACTCGTTCGAGCTGCGCGACGACTTCGCCCAGATCGCCAAGCGCAACGTCGAGGCGTTCTTCAACGGGCCGCACCCGTCGTGGCACCTGCACGTCGGTGACGTCGCGCAGTGCCAGGAGACCGGCTTCGACCGGATCATCCTGGACATGCTGACCCCCTGGGAGACTCTCGACATGGTCGAGCGGGCGCTGGTCCCGGGCGGGGTGTTCATCGGCTACGTCGCCACCACGCCGCAGCTGTCCGAGCTGGTGGAGGCGCTGCGCGAGCGCGGCGGCTGGACCGAGCCGCGCGCCTGGGAGTCCCTGGTACGCGACTGGCACGCCGAGGGCCTCGCCGTCCGGCCGGACCACCGGATGATCGCGCACACCGCGTTCCTGGTGTCCGCGCGCAAACTGGCCCCCGGGGTCACCGCGCCGCCGCGCCGACGCAAGCCCAGCAAGGGCACCGAGGCGTACGCGCAGCGCCGCCAGGACCTCCGCGCGGCGGAGGCGGCCCGACAGGCCGCCGCCCAGGTGGCGGACGCGCAGTCCAACGGTGCGGGGGAGATGGACAGGCCGTGACCATCGAGCTGGCCGGAGGCACCGCCGAGCAGGGGGAGGCGCTGGCATGAGCCGACCGGGCTACGGCGGCGGTGACCTCCCCGCGGTCTTTCCCGACTGGTCGCCCTACCAGGATCTGGAGTCGGCGGCGCGGGCCTACCTGCGCGACCCGGACGTCGCCCTGGAGGCGCTCGGCGGCGTGCTGCGCGGCGCGTCCGTGCTCGGCTTCACCCTGGAACGCTTCGTCAACGAGGTCAACGGCGTGTGGCAGGAGGTCGTCGTCTGCGACGGCAGCCGGCTGATCCTCTGGCACGGCGAGGACGTGCCGCCGGAGGAGGGCCCTCCCGGCTCGATGACCTCGTCGTTGCGGGTCGTGCCGGTCTCCACCGTCACCGAGGTCGGCTGCCGGCGGCGGCTCAACCGCGCCGACAGCGGCGAGATCCGGGTCGACAGCATCGACGTCTACCTGCTGCTCACCTCACTGGACGAGGCGCCACCGAGCGAGGAGATGGTGGGCACACCCCGGCACGACGCGCTGCGCTTCGGCAAGACCCTCGACGACGGGGGAGCCGGGCAGATCGCCCGGCTGGAGGAATTCGCGCGGCTGGTCGCCTCGGTGGTCGGCCGTCCGATGCTCTGAGGCGTACCCCTCCCGGGTCCGGCCGGGCCGCGCGGCCCGGCCGGTGGGTGCCTCAGTCTTCCTCGGCGTCCGGACCGGCGACCTCGACACCGTCGCCGCGCACCACGTGGATGCAGTCGCCCGGGCACTCCTTCGCCGAGTCGATCACCTCGAGGCGCAGGTGCTCGGGCACGTCGACACGGCTGCCCGGCGCCGCCAGCAGCTCACCGTCGGCGCCCTTGACGTACGCCAGACCGTCGATGTCGAACTCGAAAACCTCCGGCGCGTACTGCACGCAGAGCCCATCGCCCGTGCACAGATCCTGGTCGACCCAGACCTGCAGCTGATCGGTCGCGACCTCGGTCACCGGTGCACCCCCCATGTTCTCCCGTCCTACACTCCGACGGTACCCGAACGCCGGTAACCGCCCGTCAGGCCACCCTTGGCGATCAAGGTTCGGTGACGAGGGTGTTGCGTGGGACCGAATCGGCCTCATAGCGGCTAGTGTTAGGGCAGAACGTTCAAGCCCCCCGGGGAGGTGGGACGTGGCAGCACGCAGCGACGACGCGGACTCGCGCGCCGCACGGTGGGAGAAGGAAGCCCACGATCTCTCCACGCAGGTCGCGTTCCTTCAGGAGGAACTCGCTCTGGTGCGGCGCAAGTTGACCGAAAGCCCCCGACACGTCCGGCAGCTCGAAGAGCGGCTGGCGGCCACCCAGGCACAGTTGGCGCGGCTGACCGAGAACAACGACCGGCTGGTGAGCACCCTCAAGGAGGCTCGCACGCAGATCGTGACGCTCAAGGAGGAGATCGACCGGCTCGCGCAACCGCCGAGTGGCTATGGCGTCTTCCTGGCCAAGCACGACGACGGCTCGGTGGACGTCTTCACCGGCGGTCGCAAACTACGGGTCGCGGTCTCACCCTCGCTGGATGTGGGTGACCTGCGCCGTGGCCAGGAGGTCCTGCTCAACGACGCGCTCAACATCGTCGACGCGTTCGGCTATGAGCGGGTCGGCGAGGTCGTGATGCTCAAGGAGATCCTGGAGGGACCAAACGGCGGGCCGGGTGACCGGGCGCTGGTGGTCTCGCACTCCGACGAGGAGCGCATCGTGCACCTCGCCGAGACCCTCATCGGCTCCGCGATCCGAGCCGGCGACTCGCTCATGATCGAGCCCCGCTCGGCGTACGCGTACGAGCGGATCCCGAAGAGCGAGGTCGAGGAGCTGGTCCTGGAGGAGGTGCCCGACGTCGACTACGGCGACATCGGTGGCCTCCAGTCGCAGATCGAGCAGATCCGCGACGCGGTGGAGCTTCCCTTCCTGCACGCGGACCTGTTCCGTGAGCACCAGCTCCGCCCGCCCAAGGGCATCCTGCTCTACGGCCCGCCCGGCTGTGGCAAGACGCTCATCGCCAAGGCGGTGGCCAACTCGCTGGCCAAGAAGATCGCCGAACGGCAGGGCAAGGAGAAGCACACCAGCTTCTTCCTCAACATCAAGGGCCCCGAGCTGCTCAACAAGTACGTCGGCGAGACCGAGCGGCACATCCGGCTGATCTTCCAACGGGCACGGGAGAAGGCCGGCGAGGGCACCCCGGTGATCGTGTTCTTCGACGAGATGGACTCGATCTTCCGGACCCGTGGCTCCGGTGTCTCCTCCGATGTGGAGAACACCATCGTCCCGCAGCTGCTCAGCGAGATCGACGGCGTGGAGGGGCTGGAGAACGTCATCGTCATCGGCGCCTCCAACCGGGAAGACATGATCGACCCGGCGATCCTGCGCCCCGGTCGGCTCGACGTGAAAATCAAGATCGAGCGACCGGACGCCGAAGCGGCCAAGGACATCTTCTCCAAGTACATCCTCGCCGGGCTGCCCCTGCACCCGGACGACCTGGCCGAACACGGCACCGACCCCCAGGCCACCGTCGCGGCGATGATCGACGCCGTGGTGCTGCGGATGTACTCCGAAACCGAGGAGAACCGCTTCCTCGAAGTCACCTACGCCAACGGTGACAAGGAAGTCCTCTACTTCAAGGACTTCAACTCCGGCGCGATGATCCAGAACATCGTCGACCGGAGCAAGAAGATGGCCATCAAGGAGTTCCTCACCTCCGGTCGCAAGGGGCTGCGCCTGCAGCACCTGCTCGACGCCTGCGTCGACGAGTTCCGCGAGAACGAAGACCTCCCCAACACCACAAACCCCGACGACTGGGCGCGCATCTCCGGCAAGAAGGGCGAGCGGATCGTCTACATCCGCACGCTCGTCTCCGGTGGCAAGGGCGCCGAGGCCGGCCGGTCCATCGAGACCGCCAGCAACACCGGCCAGTACCTCTGACCGCCAGCGGCGGGGGCCGCGGCCCCGGGGGCGGGGGGCCCGCGGGGGGGGGCCGACCCCCCGCCCCGGGAAGCGTAGGGGCGGGTGGGGGGGGGGAGTGTTTAATATTAGTGGTTTTTGTAGGGG